>NZ_JAMBPR010000037.1 GCF_024206475.1 Paraburkholderia sp. CNPSo 3274 | reverse complement strand
TACTTCATGTAGAGCCTCATCTGATGGTCGTTGATGTGTCGGCCGGGCAACTCAGCCTCCCTTCGCTACATGGAAGAGCTGTTCATACCCGATTTACCGCGACCACCGACAAGGCACCCCGGCAGCGGGGCGGACTCCTCGGCGCGGCGTTGCGGCAGCGGTTCCGGGCTACGCCCTCCACCGCTGCCGCAACGCCAGTACTCTCATCCTGATTGACGCGCTGCTCTCATCTTGTTTGACGCGCGGCACAGCCATCCCGTCAACGACGGGTAGCGCTCGAAAAGCTGCGCCAGCGCACCCGCTGCGCCGCGACTGCCGCGCTCGCCCCGCACGCGCACGTCGCGCACTCGCGCGTACTCCTCGATACGTACATAGCGAATGAGCGCTCGAAAACCGAAAGGCCGCCCATCAAGATGTGGCGCCTGGGCATGCTCAAGCCAGCGGTACAGCTGCCGGCGATCGATGCCAGTCGATTGTTCGATTGCTCTTATCGATTCTCCGGCGATGTAGCGCAACACCGCATGCCGGCGTGTCTCGAAGGTGCGCCTCGCTGGTTCGTCGAGTTCGGTATGGGCGACAGTGGGCCACGCGTTGGCATCGATCGCCTGTAACTCCGGTTTGCGGCGATTCATGACGTCTCCTCCGCCGCGAATGACGTGAGCAGCGACAGCGGTTGCGTCCAAAGCTCTGGCGCGCTGACCCTGCCGCCATGAAGCAGGCTGAACAAAGCCGTGCGAACCAAAACTGGATCGCACGCTGAGAATTCGCGCTCGATAGCGAGCAATCTTTGGGGATGCTTTACGAAGCACGCGATTGCTCGCAGCAGGGTTGGCGGAACGAGCCTCCAGTTGGCAACAAGGTAAGGGAGCATGCGCTGCCAGTTGTCGGTCCATACACGCGCAGCGGCAAGCTCGGCCGGTGCGACCGGCCGAATCGGAAACGCGGTACTGTCAAGATCGCGGCAGGATGCTTTGGCGCTATCATCGGCCATCTGGTCGATTAGGATGACTAATTCTTTGCGATCAATATAGTAAGCCAAAAAATCGGCAAGTCGACGGTGGCCGTCGATCAGCACATAGCCCGGGCGTTCGCAGAAGGAGATCACATTTGGGTCAGCCTCGAGTAGCAACCATTGTTGGAGCAAGGAGCGCCGGTAGAAACATCACGCGGCGCGCGAGTTTGGGGCTGAACGCTTCGAACCGATGCGTGCCGCGTGGACGGGCAAGCGGGACCGGCTCTGCAATGTGCAGAGAATCTTTCATAAGATCAACGGCTTACATACAGGATTCGAAGTGAAGGAGGCCAATTGACAAAATTAATACGGACATACGTGAGTTGACGCTTTTATTCCGATTCGAAGGTAAATAAAAGTGACAACACGATCGCGCTTTGGCGCGTGGTTGCGAGGGAGTCGCAGTGACAGATTTATTACGGTCTACGGGAGGTCAAGTGGCGAATTTAATACGGACATACGTGAGTCGACGCTTTTATTCCGATTCGAAGGTAAATAAAAGTGACAACACGATCGCGCTTTGGCGCGCGGTTGCGAGGGAGGGGCGGTGACATATTTATTGCGGTCTACGCCGGCCGCTGGCGAAGCACACCAAGTCGTCGGGGGGCAGACCGTGAGGGGACCGCTTTTCAACCAGGGCGTATTTTCTTCGGGTGAAGTTGTTGCTGGTTGGGCGCGCTAGTGCAACTGCGTCAGCTTGGCGACTGCAGCACACGATGCCCCTCGGCGACGGCAGCCGGCTGGCTGCGCGTCATAGCCGACAGCGACGGCGGAGGCGACGGACTAGCTGGCTGGCAGAGCAAGCTTAACTGTGCGTGCCAGTGCGCTGCACGCGCTGTCGCGCCGTGTCCGCTACCGGCGGAAACACGTTCCAGTAACCGTCGTCGTGTAGGAAGAAGAACAGCGCGTGCGACCCCGTCGGTAGCCAAGTCTCCACGCACGCGTAGCGGGTTCTGCCCCAGCGGGTACGACCGAAGGCGGTTACGTGCGCTGCCGTACTTGGGGCGAGCCATTTTTCGACTTGGTACCGCAGTGACTGCGCTTTTGTGTCTTTCATTTGCTGCTCCCGTACACCGGTACTTGCGCAGCCCATGCGCCTGAGATAGCGCAAACGCCAACGACCGGTCGCCCTCGATGTACGACGCATCTTTCCTGCGCCGCATCTAGAGCTTAAGAAATCACTTTAACTATAGCGCCCAAAAGCTGGCAGTGGCGTGTATCCTGGCGAGATAGCGACAAAAACAAGAGTAGTCCAAAAGCGCGTGTTCGGCGGGTTTGAGCAACGATTGTTGGTGCGCCGCACCACATAGTTGCTGGCCCGTGAAGTCACGAGCCTGGATTGTTTCCCGATAGCCGGACATCCTCCTTGGGAGGAACATGAAGACCTGCGCTCCAACGCGCCAAGGTGTTGAAAGAATGGAGGCAAAAAATGGGACCAGCCGACTTCGGCGCATTCGAGCACGAAGGTTGGGAACGTGTCGCGCAGGCCTATCACACGTATTTCGGTGAATTGACTGCCCAGTCGAACCACGCGATGCTCCAGGCGCTAGGCATTGGGCGCGGTACGCGCTTACTCGACGTCGCATGCGGACCGGGCTACCTCGCTGCCGCAGCGAGGCGTCGCGGCGCGGACGTCGCCGGCGTGGATTTCTCTGTCGCGATGGTCGACAAGGCGAGGCGCGTTTTTCCGGGACTCGAATTCCGCATCGGCGACGCGGAGGATTTGCCATTTCCCGACAAAAATTTTGGTGCGGTGGGCATCAGCTTCGGGATGGAGCATTTTCAGCATCCTGAGCGTGCGCTCGCGGAGGCGTTTCGCGTGCTGCAATCAGGCGGCAGAATTGCCTTTACAGTCGGCGCAACGTCGGACAAGGCCGTCGGTATCGGGATGGTGTTAAAGGCCATCGAGAAGCACGGGACAACCGATGTGCCAGTTCCTCCGGGACCGCCTTTCTTTCGGTTCAGCAATTGGGAGGAATCGAGGCGCGCGTTGCTCGAAGCCGGGTTCGTCCAACCAGAGGTGCGAGAGGTGGACCAGACTCTGGTGCTGAGTGCACCGGATACGCCGTTTCACGCGCTCATGCGTGGCGGCGTCCGGTTTGCCGCGATGCTTCACGCGCAGACGCCGGCCGCGCTGGCATTGATTGAACGGGCCGTCGAGCACGACGCAGAGAAGTATCGGAGCGATGCCGGGGTACTTCGGATTCCTATGTGCTGCGTCTTGGCTTCCGCACTCAAGGCCTAGGCGCAAGCCGGTTTGTGGGAGGTCCGAGCTGACCTCGTTATGAAGTCCAACGCGGTCCGGACCTTTGTGCAGCAAGCTGCTGCACGTAGTTTGCATGTATGAGCGCCGCGGTGCTGCAACACGCGATCTGTAGTGTCCAGCTTCGGCGGGCGAATATTTCGGGGCACGTAAGCGACATCCCGGGCATGACAGCGGAAGGGAGGGGCGCGCCCCGGTGTACCGTCTGCGAAATGATTGCTGCTTTCCGATGAGAGCGAATGGGTGCCGACTGCCGCCACTCGCCTATCCCAGCCGCATTGTCCGCTTCGCAGTGCGACCCGGGCGTCGTTTCGACCTTCTACCACACCCCATAAAACACCCCGGCATTCTTGTACTGATGTGTGCCGCGTTCGACGTCGTCGTGCGTCACGGTGGTCCGATTGCGCAGTCCAAAGGACCAGGCCAGCAAGCGCTCACGCATGGCTTGTCGCACGTTGTCGAACGCCGGGTCGGTGCCGAGGTCGACGAATTCGTCGGGGTCGTTGCGCAGGTCAAACAGTTGCGGCGCGAAGCCGTCCCAGTGAAGGTACTTCCACGCGTCGGTGCGCACCATCCAGCCGCGGCATGCGTCGGGGCTACGGGCAAGGATCTGGCGCGCCTGCCGCCAGGCGTAATCGAGTTCGGAGAAAACCGCATCTCGCCACGGTGATTGCGCTCTTGCGTTGCGCGTAAGCGCAAGCAGCGAGCGACCTTCAATGCGGTGATCGGGAACCGGCATGCCCAGCGCGTCCAGCACCGTCGGCACGGTGTCAATGGCCTCGACGAATCGTGCGTCGCTACGGCCGCGCGTGGCGTCGGCCTCGGGTGACGGATCGTAGACGATATACGGCACGCGCTGCACGGTGTCGTAGAACAATTCTTTCTCGCCAAGCCAGTGGTCGCCGACGAAGTCGCCGTGGTCGGCAGTGAAGACGATGAGTGTGTCCTTCCACCTCCCAAGCCTGTCCAGCGTTTCCCACAGTCGCCCCAGGTGATCGTCGAGCTGGCTTATCAGGCCCTGGTAAGCGGGCCGCACCTTGGCGATGACCTATAGCAGGACAGGTGGTCCACCCGTAGCTGGTCACACATCACGAAAAGCACATTGCGAATCGACGACATCGTAGGTATCCGAAATGAAATCAGAAGGCCAAATTCAACGCGACGTCGTGCCGTTGCCCGTGCCAAAGCGTACGCCGGTCGCACGGCGCGCCAGGTCTGGCATTGGCCACAACGCGACGAGGCCGACAATCATGGCCGCCGTCACGAAGTAGGCCGGCATCATCTTGTCGCCGGTTGCGCTGATCAGCCAAGTGACGAGAAAGGGAGAGAAACCGCCGAACAGCGTGGTGGCGACGTTGTAGGAAATCGACAGGCCAGTGGCGCGGACCTGCGCGGGAAACAGCTCGGCCAGCGCGGTGGACGCAGGGCCCAGCGCCGCGGCCATCAGCACGGCGAACACGACCTCGGTCGCGAGCAGTCTCGGCAGGCCTGGTGCCGCGACAAGCCAAAGGAACAGCGGATAGATGCACAGCACGTAAAGGGCCATCGCGGCGCCCATCACCGGTTTGCGCCCGATGCGATCGGACAGCAGTCCGAACAGGGGAATCAGGATCATGCGCAGTGTTCCGGTGACCATGAGCACGATGAACGGTGCGGACACCGGCAGGTACACGTTGAGCCGTTGAGCACGTACTGAGCGACCGAACTGGCGACGACCAACCCGAACGCGATCCACGGCCCACGGGCGGACGTTTGCGCATATCACTTCGCGACCTGCCTCGCGTGCTCGGTTCACCATCGCGCTTGCACGACTGCACCGCTTCGCCACGGGCGCTTGGCGTAGACCACCCATTCGCAGGTACGCAGCGGCGCAAGCCATCGGCCAAAGGCGGCGGGCTCAGCGAGCCCGGTGTACTCGCCGAAGAACTGCAGCTGGCCATGCCGGTGGGCCACTTCGAGCGCTTCGAGGAAGCGCCGGCGGAACAGGCGTGAGAGCACGCGTACGGGCAGGAAAAAGCCGGGCCGGCACGCAATCCAGCGCTCGCCATCGGGCGAGAGTCCGCCGCCAGGTACGATGCCGTGCACGTGTGGATGATGCGTGAGTGCTGAGCCCCAGGTGTGAAGTACGAGCGTGGCACCAATCTGGGCGCCGAGGTGTCTGGGATCTGCGGCGATCGTGCGCAGCGTGTCGGCGGCGATGTCGAGCAGCAGGCCGTAGATGATCCGTTTGTTGTACCAGGCGATCGCACTGACGGGCGCCGGCAGCGTGAAGACGACGTGGAAGTATTCGACGGGTAGCAGATCGGCCTGGCGTGCCTCCAGCCAGCGGTGTGCGGCGCTGGCCTGGCACTTCGGGCAATGCCGGTCCCGGCACGAGTTGAAGGACACCTCTGTCCTTGCGCAGCCTGAACAGCGCAGCACATGCCCGCCCAGCGCCGCGCTACGGCACTGTTCGATGGCCGACATGACCTTCAGCTGCCCCAGGCTCAGCCGTACCGTGTTTCGCCATGCTGGCCCGCGGGCGCGGAAGATGTCCGCGACCTCAAGCACGGGACGTCCTGCGGGGCCAGTCTATTCGGAGGGCAGGAGCTCCAGTGGACTGGTGACTTCGCGCAGCAGGTCGGTGGCTACTTGCGCGTAAAGCGCAGTCGTCTCGAGCCTATTGCCTGCAGGCAATAGGCTCGACTATGTCCCGCGCTGAACTATGTCCCGTGATTGGTGGGAGCGTCAACCCGTGGTGGATTTGCGGCGTCGGCGCTAGACATTGGCATTCTCCCGTGTGGGCACTTTGCCTAGAAGGAGAAGCTCGTGGAACATTCTTACGAGAACGCGGACGCGCTGGTCCGCGCTGTCCGAAGCGCAACGGGAGAACCCCTTGTCGGGTTCGTTGACTCGTTGATCAAGCAGCAATACGCGCTCAGCTACGTATACCAACTGGCACAGCACGCACTTGCATTTGAGCGCTGGTGCGAGGGTCACTGCATTTCCTTTCATACCCTGAAGGACGACGACATCGCACGGTATCAGCGCTTCCGTTTGCGGCATCGATCGCGACGCTTCGAGACGCGACGCCGTGAGCTGCACGCGTTAGAACTGTTGATACGGTACTTGCGTGACCGGGGAGTGTGTCCGCCTCCTCCAGCCCACGCTATCGCCGCTGACGGGGTTGTCGAGGAATTTTTGCAGTCCTTACGGCGCGATCAGGGGTTAGCCGTTGTGACCATCGAGTCCTACGCGCGGATGGCCCGCAAATTCCTGGTGTGGCGTTTCGGTCATGGAGATGTCTGTCTGCGTGACGTTCGCGCGACCGACGCATATGCCTTCATTCAGAGCGAGGCAAAGCGCATGCGGCCAGCTGCGCTTAAGACCGTTGTCACGGCATTGAGGTCTTTCCTTCGTTACGCCCAGTTCCGTGGAGAAGTCACGGCAGGGCTCGCCTTGAGCGTGCCCGCGGTGGCGGGTTGGACGAGTACGCCCCAAATCCCACGGGCCATCTCGGCCGAACACGCACATCGCGCAATTGACAGTTGCGACCGTCAGACTCCGGTGGGGCGACGCGATCGCGCCGTGCTATTGATTCTGGCACGACTGGGGCTGCGAGCCTGCGAGATCGTCAGGCTGACGCTGGACGACGTCGACTGGGACCGCGCTCAATTGCGTGTGTGTGGCAAGGGCGGACGGGAGAGTTTCCTGCCATTGACCGCCGATGTGGGCGAGGCGATCGCCGCCTATCTCAGGCATGGGCGTCCAACGAGTCCAGACCGGCATCTCTTCCTTCGATCCGTAGCGCCGATACGCGGGCTGATGGAAGGTTCTGACGGGATCGGCACGATTGTGAGCCACGCGCTCAATCGTGCGCAGGTCGACGCGCCACACCATGGCTCTCACCAGTTCCGGCACGCCTTGGCTGTTCGCATGTTACAGCTCGGCGCGTCGCTGCCTGAGATCGGACGGGTGCTTCGTCATCGTAGCCCGCAGTCCACCAGCCTTTATGCGAAGGTCGATCTCTGCAAACTCCGAACGTTAGCCATGGCCTGGCCAGGAGGTGTGCGATGAACACACTTCGCGAGGCACTCCAGGGGTACCTTGAACTGCGCCGCAGCCTGGGCTTCAAGATGCACGATGCCGGCTTGTTGTTGCCCCGATTCGTCAGTTTCATGGAGACGCGGCAAGCCGAGCATATCAGCACCGGTCTCGCTCTGGAGTGGGCGCAACATCCGTCGGTTCAACCTGCTGAATGGGCCAGGCGCCTTTGTTTCGTGCGCGGCTTTGCCCGCCACCGCAGTGCCACCGACAGCCGCACGGAAATTCCGCCGGTCGGCCTCTTGCCCCATCGGTCTACTCGGGCCAGACCTTACTTATACACAGAAGCGGAAGTACAGCGCTTGCTGGAAGCGGCATTGGTATTGCCGGTTGCCTGGCCGTCGACGCCGCTGCGGCCCTCGGTGTTCCATTGCCTCATCGGCTTGCTCAGCGTCACCGGCCTGCGTATTAGCGAGGCGCTGAACCTGGAGCTTGGTGACGTGGACCTTGAAGAGGCCGTGCTGATGATTCGCGGTACCAAGCTCGGTCGGTCGCGCCTGGTCCCCATTCATCCGACCACCTGTACCGTCATGGCTGACTACCTCAAACGCCGCCAGCAGTTCCTCGGTCGCCAGGTCTCGTCCTATGTCTTCGTCACGAATCGCGGAACCCGACTCGACATGGGCCGCGTTCATCGGACGTTCTATGCGCTGTCGCGGCAAACGGGACTGCGTGCCGAAGGCGCAAGCAAGGGGCCGCGGCTACATGACTTCCGGCATCGCTTCGCCGTTGAAGTGCTGACACATTGGTATCAGTCGGGACAGGACGCATGGCGCTTGTTGCCGGTGCTGTCGACCTATCTTGGGCACATCTACGTGGCCGGCACATACTGGTATCTGAGCGGCTCGCCCGAATTGATGGCACAAGCGATAGCTCGCCTGGAACGCCGTTGGGGAGAGACATCATGACGAGGGAACCCAGCTTCGCCACCTTGCTGGAGAAGTTCTTCATCCAGCGCCTGATGCACCAGCGTCAAGCCAGCATTCACACAATTGCTTCGTACCGCGACACATTCCGCTTGCTGCTGGAGTTTGTACAGCGAAGTCTGCATAAAGCGCCATCAACGCTGGCCCTGGAGGACATTGACGCGCCGCTGGTCATGGACTTCCTCAATGAACAGGAGCAGGTGCGTGGGGTCACAGCACGAACGCGAAACTTGCGTCTGACTGCAGTGCATTCGTTCTTCCGGTATGCGGCCTTCGAGATGCCGTCACACGCTGCCCAAATCCAGCGAGTGCTGGCCATCCCGGCGAAACGGTTTGGCCGCGCATTGGTCCCCTTCCTGAGCCGACAGGAGGTCGATGCATTGCTGGCCGCGCCTGACCAACACACCTGGTCAGGTCGTCGCGATCACGCCCTGTTGCTGCTCGCGGTTCAGACGGGGTTGCGCCTGTCTGAGCTGACCGGTCTTCGGCGCGAGGACCTGCACATAGGCGCTGGCGCACATGTCCGCGTATTCGGTAAGGGGCGCAAGGAGCGTTGCACGCCGTTGAGCAAGAACACTCGTGCTGTCTTGGACGCGTGGGTTCAGGAGCCGCCGCGGGCCGAGAATCAGCCACTGTTCCCAAATGCACGTGGGGGCCGTCTGAGCGCACACGGCATGCACTACCTGCTTCGCAAGTATGTCGTGGCGGCAGAAGACAGATGCCCTTCGCTGAAGAACAAGCGCGTTAGCCCGCGTCGCTGGGGAAGTGCCCCCGGGTCTTGATGATCTTGCGTAGCTGCGAGTTGATATTCTCGATGGCGTTCGTCGTGTAGATCACCTTGCGCACGGCCGGTGGAAAGGCAAAGAACGGGATCACGCGATCCCAGGCACTGCGCCACGCGGCACTGACCGGCGGAAATTTCTGGCCCCATGGGCCTTGAGCAAACGCATCCAGTTCTGCCTGGGCTGCTTCTGCGCTCGGGGCGGTATAGATCGGGCGAATCGCAGCGGCCAGCGATTTACGGTCTTTCCAGCTGGCGTAATCGAGGCTGTTGCGGATCAGGTGGACGATGCAGGTTTGCAGCGTCGTGGCCGGAAACACCGCTGCCAGCGCTTCGGGCATGCCCTTGAGGCCATCGGTCACGGCGATCAGGATGTCATTGACGCCGCGCGTCTTCAGATCGTTGAACACCTTCATCCAGAACTTCGCGCCCTCGGTGTTCTCGATCCACAGCCCCAGGATGTCGCGCGTGCCGTCGGGCAGAATGCCCAGAGCAAGATAGACGGCCTTGTTGCGTACGACGGCATCTTCGCGGATCTTGACGCGCAGCGCGTCGAAGAACACGACTGGATACATCGGTTCGAGTGGCCGGGCCTGCCAGGCGGTGACTTCGCTCATCACCTCGTCGGTCACCGAGCTGATGAACTCGGGCGAGACCGCGGTGCCGTACTGTTCGGCCAGGAAGCCCTGAATCTCGCGTACGGTCATGCCCCGGGCGTGCAGGGCGACGATCTTGTCGTCGAAGCCCGTGAAGCGTCGTTCGTGTTTGGGAATCAGCAACGGTTCGAAGCTGCCGTCGCGGTCGCGTGGTACCTCGATGCGGATCGGACCGTCCTCGGTCAGAACCGTCTTGGCGCCCGTCCCATTGCGCTGATTGGTGACGGTAGCAGGCTTGGCAGCGCCAGACGGTTAGCCCAGATGGTGATTCATCTCAGCGCCCGCTCGATCAAGGCCTTCTTGAGAGCCAGAGTCGCAGCATTGATGGCTTCGGCCGTCATCGGGCCATTGCCGAATTGTTCGAGCAGCTCAGCGGGGATCGCCGGCAGGTCCGCAGGCGCGGTTTTTTGTTTGCGAGGCATATTTTCTCCTGGGGAGCATCATATGCCTTGAACACGAAATTACTGACAGGCCCCCGGAAACAGCCAGCCACCATCGAGCATCTTCCCCTGGGCACGCGCGACGCGCCACCAGACGCGCAGGCGTTCGAGCAGCACGGGCGAGAGCATCGCGTAGCGATCCTTGCGGCCAAATGTTTTGCCGAAACTTATGTTGCCGCGACGAACGGAATGCCATTTTGGCGGCACCCGCTTTCGAAACGCGACAACATTACTTTCGTCCACTTATCGACCGTCAGAGGGCTTTCAGGAAACTCATGAGGCCAGCATCAGTGTGCCAAGGCCTGGTCCTCGTCTCCTTCGGTAGATCGCACAGGGCAAGCGCTTTAGCCTTCATTTCCAGGTCGACCTCCGCATAGATATGGGTGGTATCCAAGGAGACATGCCCTAACCATGCCCGAATGGTGTTGATGTCCACGCCCGAACGAAGCAAATGGACGGCACAGGTGTGCCTCAGGCAATGGGGGCTGATAGTCTTCGCCATCAGCGACGGCAGAGCCTGACTCGCTTGGGCAACCGTTCGACGCACGACGGCATAGATACCAAACCGTGTCAGCGGTTGATTGAGCCGGTTAAGAAACACGGATTCTCCGCACGCGCGTCCGGCAACAAGCGGCTTTAGAACGTCCGCGGTATGGGCCAGATAGGGCACCAGCGCATCTTACCCTTGCCGACCAGGCGTACCGCAGGAGAGGTGCTCCCCATTTGATATCTTCCAATGACAGATGAGCCGCCTCGTCAGCTCTCGCTCCGGTGTTATAGAGGAACAGCAACAAGGCGTGGTCCCGCATTCCCAATGCCGTCTGCAGGTCAGGCGTGTGCAGTAATGCCTCCATTTCCGGCTTGTCCAGGTACGTCAGAGTTGATGACGCCGTCTTCTTGAAGGGAACGCCACGTATTGCTGCGCACCACGCCACATGCTCCGGGCTATGCATGCCGATGAACTTCGCAAGCGAATGGATCGTCGCCAAACGCAGATTACGCGTGGCGCCGCCACAGCGACGCTCCTTCTCCAGATACCGCAAAAACGAGCGCACACTGTCTGGCGAGAGATCATCGATCGAAAGGCGATCGACTGGCTTCCCCAGTGCCTTGCTCAGGAACGGAAGCAGAAGGACCAGCGTATCGCGATAACTGAGTTGGGTATTGCGCGCGAGATTGCGCTCTGTGGCGACGTGTTCCAGGAGGAACCTGCGTATCCATGGTCCAATCGAGTTATTGTCACGCATCTCACACCTCCGATTGCGCGTAGCGATCAAAGCGCAAACTGGCTTCCCGCAGCAGCTCTGGCGTCATGCTGAGGTACTGCTGGGTGGACCTCAAGTCAACATGCTCCAAGTAAGTGGCCAATTGCGGCAACAGGCGTTGTACCTCGGCGCCGACGCGATACCACGCGATGACCCGATGAACCGCACTGGCGTGTCGAATGTCATGAATACGAGGCTGGTAACGCGCCGTAGACTCGCGCTGAATCTGTGCAGCGCGGCGAAGCCGGCAAAACAGCTTATTCACACGCTTGTAATTCAGGTGAAGGCCAGTACGCGTAGCAAGAAACGCTGAGTTGTCACCATCTGGCATGGAGAGCTGACGACGACGTGACAGATATTCGCTCAAAACGGTTGCCAACCTTGGGCCGATGGGAATCACGCGGTTCTTAAAGAACTTAGCATCACGAACCGTTATTGTGCTGCTCTTCAAGTCGACATCCCGCAGGGTGATCGATAGCGCCTCGCCAATGCGCATTCCTGTCCCATAAAGGAGCAGAAGTAAGCTACGCATGGTTTGAGCCAACATTGGAGACAACGGTGTTTGCAGTATTTCAGTTGCTGCCACTAACCGCTTTAGCTCATCAACTGTATATATGTATGGGACAAACGGCGGTGGATGCCTCGGGGTATCCGCAGGGAGCGGAGACCTCTTTGCAAAACCGCGTCCAATTGCATAACGGTAAAGGCCATCCAAGACCCTGTAGCATTCCAGCCAGCGATTGGTTACCGGTCCAGTGCCGGTGATAAATGCCAAGACTGCGCCCGGCCTGACGTCCTCGATGTCTATATCACCCATGGCGCGGCAATAGGCACGGAGCACGGCAGATTGTGATCGATAGCGCATCCCCAATGAAGCCTTGAACGCGATGTAGGTCTCGACGAGTTCTTGAAGTCTCATGCCAGCTCTCCCAAATCGAAGGCTGCCACTTCACGCAAACCGGGCAGATTAACCTTTGCATACGTGCGGGTCGACGCGGTGCGGCGATGTCCAAGATGATCGCCAATCTCCTTGAGGGTCAACCCTTCTGTAACCAACCGGGTTCCGCAGGCATGTCGCAGGCAGTGTGGACCGTAATGGGGGGACTGGATATTCAACGACTACTCAACGAACGCTCGCCCCGATGCGACGGTTTCGGTAAAGCTCATCAGAGCGATGCCCGCGGCAGCCGGCCCGAGCGACGCGACAAGAGAAAGGTCGGGGATGGTGATGGAAGGGAAGCCTGTCGGCACATGGCCGACAATGTCGACCCCGTGGAATTGCAGGTTGAGCAGGCTTACGCCGCCGATCCCGCCCGCCACCGCGAACAGCGGGGCGGGAGCTCGTGGAAAGAAATGCTCGATGGCCACCAGAGCACCGGCTGTCATCACTCCGACAGCGATTGTCGCCCCGGAGGCATGGGGAATACCCGTGACGATCGCAAGCACGTTGTGAAAAAACGAACCTTTCGCGAAGTGAATGCCGAGCAGCTTCGGCAACTGATCCAGCACGATGACAACCGCGAGTCCCGCCTTGAACCCCGTCAACACGGGATCGGAGATGAAGTTGGCAACAAAGCCCAGACGCAGGAGCCCCGCGATCGCAAGGATCGCACCGACCATCAATGTCAACGTTGCAGAGGCTCTTAGCAGGTCTGCTGCCCCCGCACCCGGGACGACCCGGGCAAGGGCGGCTGCGGTGAGGATCGCGATCGTTGCGGTGGTGCTCACGCTGAGCGGGCGTGATGTGCCCAGGAACGCGTAGATCACCATTGGAACGAAGGCCGTATACAGCCCGACTTGCACGGGCAGCCCCGCGACAGTCGCGTAGGCCATGGCCTTCGGAAGGACGACCGCCGCAGCAGACACGCCGGCGACGATATCGGGTTTGATCCACGTCTTCCGATAATCACGGATCCATTCGGGCAGCGGAACGCGAAAGCCGCCAGTGGAACGTGTTGATGAATCTTGTCCCATAGTCGCGCGAATCCCACAGTTGTCCTCAAATCCTGCCACTGCCGAAGCCGTGAGGCCAGCCGGTGCAGCCAATACATGATGGCGCTTGTTCAATGCGCCGTCATGTTTCAGATTGCGCGGCAACCACTCGGCTTCATGTGCGTTGCGCCATGTGGGCATCGATCTGGGCGACCATGGCGCGCGCGACGATGTCGTTCTGGTCGATCACGGTCGACGCACCTGCCTTTTGAAGCAACATCTTGCGCAAATCGTTCTCGCCTGATACCACGATATGGAGCCCCGGATTGAGCGTGCGCGCCACCAGCGTGATCTCCAGATTGCTGTTGGGATCGGAACCCGTCACGAACAGCGCGTTGGCGGTATCCAGTCTGGCGCGCTCGAGTATGTCGTCGAACGAATTCTGATCGCCGAGCATGACCATGTATCCGAGACGGGATGCTTTTTCGGCCTGCTTCGCGTCGGAATCGAGGACTAGCACGGTCGATCCCGCGTCTCGGAGATGGGCGGCGACCATCTGGCCAACCGGGCCAAATGGGCAAACCGCGACATGGTTGCCCAGCGTTTCCAGCTTGCGTTCCATGACCCTGTTCTCCCAAAAAATCATCACGTCGTCGCCCGACAGCATCCCCGTTAGCTGGCGCAACGCGTAGCCAGCAACCACCATCGTGACGATAATGGCGACCAGCATGAAGATCTTCTGGTCCGCATTGAAGTCCGAAAAGTCGCCAAGTGTCGTGATGAGGTTGATCGCATCCCAAAACGCCGTGAACGTCTTCGTGCTTACCGGTGCATCCGTGTGGTCGAGCAGCGCAATCCCAAGTGTCGATCCCAGCAGAACCAGAAACAACAGCCCGATTGCAAGATGCGCACGGCGTCGCCATTCCTTGATCCGCAGACCACCTAGCCGTGGTTCCTCTATCCGGTACATTCTTGTCGTTCCTCGAATCCGCCCTTTGAAGCAACGGGAAACCATTCGGCGAAGCACGCGCGCGCCGCGCGCTATCTTGTCGTCCATCCTGCGAGATCGGACCATACAGCAGACGTTCAACACTCCTCATTGCCAGCCAGTTGCAATGCGACTTCAGAACTTCTCGGGCACATACCTGAAATGGTGATCCGATTCACGATAGCCTTCGGCTTTCTGTCGTTGGGGCAACGAAATCTTCTTGCGCGGGAAAGCCTCGTACGGAATCTTGCTGAGCAGATGGCTGATTACGTTGAGTCGCGTGCGCTTTTTGTTATCAGCCTTCGCGACATACCAGGGCGAGTACTCTGTGTCGGTCATGGTGAACATCGCGTCTCGTGCGCGGGAATAGTCATACCAGCGGCGATAGGATTCGAGATCCATCGGGGAAAGTTTCCAGATCTTGCGCTCATCGTGAATCCGGGCTTCCAGCCTGCGCGTCTGCTCTTCAGGGCCGACTTCCAGCCAGTACTTGATGAGGATAAGCCCAGAGTCGATGAAGGTACGCTCCACCAGCGGTGTGGCTAACATGAACATCTGCACCTCCGCCTCAGTGCAAAAGCCCATGACACGTTCGACACCTGCCCGACTGTACCAACTTCGATCAAACACGACGACTTCACCGGCAGCAGGCAGGTGATGAAGATAGCGTTGAAAGTACATCTGTGTCTTTTCGCGATCAGTCGGTGCTGGTAGCGCGACGACCCGGAAAATGCGCGGATTCACACGCTCGGTAAGCGCCTTGATCACGCCGCCCTTGCCGGCGCCATCACGCCCTTCGAATACGATACAAATCTTCGCGCCAGTCCGCACCACCCATTCCTGTAGCTTGACCAGTTCAATGTGAAGCAAAGCCAGCTGTTTCTCGTATGCCTTCTTGCCTGGCTTGTTGCCTTGCTTCTTGCCTGGTTTCGCGCCGTTCGCCTTTACCTCATTCCGGAACTCGGACATTGCTTTGTCTCCTCAACAGCAGATTCATACCGTGCAGCATTCAAGAATGCGGGCTTCGTCGCCGGGCCGGAGGGTGCCGTCGGCGATCGCGACATTGACTCCGAGCGTGCGGGACCCGCCGTTGCGCCGCTGGCGATGGTCCGACAAGGCGGAGCCGTCCCAGCTGCGGGTCGAGCCATGTCCGCTCCGTCGGGTAAGTGGATGCCCCCGGGTGTGCCCTCTCAACGGTCATGCTGAAAGACTGCGCTAGCCCCGACCCGACGATATTGACGCAGATCAATCTTGCCCTTCTGGGATCTTTACGCGAGAGATGATCCGTCGTCCTGGTCGCCCGAATAGCCTCTGCGCTCTGCTGCCATCGCTGCGCTAAGACTCCGGTACACCGACCGCTAATTTCCAGGAATGCTGCATGTGACGCCAGGTAAAACAGATGAAATGGTCGCCGCCCGCCATAACGGGCAGTCCGACGCCGCAGACTCGCGTCCAGCGCATGAGACATTGTTGGTTCGGCAGTCCCGCCGTCAAGGAGAGCCAGATGGAACCCACGACCATTGCCATCGACCGGGGGTAAGCATAGAAGCATGCGGCGGCGCGCAACATTGCGGACGGCTGCTGGAAATGGGGCAACGAGTGAAGCCGATACTGGCGAAGTTCGCCAAGGTTTTCGATATTCGTAACTCGAATCGAGGCGGCAGACACACGGGCGACCTGGATCCACTCGAGCCCTCATTTCACTTATTGACTAAAGTATCATAAATGATTTTAATATCTAAAATCGTCGGGCAGCCCGGACAGATACTGAATTGTTGAGAAACCGCCGTCTGACAGGCGCGCGCTGTCATCACACCTGGCTCGAGCGCACGCATGGCTTTCTCCGAGTGACGATCGCGCATCGTCAGTCCTCGGCTGCGTCCGCTCGCTAAATGTCACGCCGGCCAAGATAATTTGTCGCTGCCCAGGTATCCATGTCGCGGAGTATGACGGTGTTGCCGCCAGGCGAGACGCTCGAAGCGAAGCTTCACCGATCAATCGAAGCTGCGCGGCTGAGATTGCGCGAAGAGCTCGACAGCTAGCGAAGTCGTTTCGGGTGTAGCCATATCTCGCTTGTCGTATGACCGCGACTCACTACACTCGCGTTATTGTCCTTACTTGCGTGAGCAGCAGGGCTGTCGATCTGGGCATGGACTTCTTCGATATCGCAGAAGTCTATGGCCCGTAGACGGATGAGGAAATGGTTGGCGAAGCCTTCGCGGGAATGCGGCACATGGTCAGGATCGGCATCAAATTTGGCTGGAACATCGGCGATTCTGCGTTCAGGTTTGTGCGTCGGGCATCGTCTGGACAATCAACCTATAAAGATCGTCGAGGCTGTCCTCGGTCTCGAGACTCTCGAACGGATCGCGATTCGCGCCGAACGCCTCATCGATCTCGGCCCAGTCAGCAACCGTCAAATAGCGTTGCGCGCCGGGCAGGATCACTGACTCTTCGAGGTGCCGGTGATTGGCGTAGAAGTCGGCATAACCATACACGCTATCATGCAACGCGGGCAGCATGACCACGCCCGCCAGTTCATACCGTGTGAGAGCGCGGTCGAGTGCGCGAATGCGCAGTTTGCCTTCCTCGTGCTGGTGCCTGAGTTCGTCGATAACAGCGTCAATTTCGTCAGTACGCTCACGAAGCCGCGCGAAAAGGTATTGCTCCTCCTTCGGATGATGAACTTGCTCGGGGAACTCGTGTATGTAGTAGAGCATCGCGCGCATGAGCATTGTGCAATATGAGCCGGAACTCGACGCCATACCGTCGACCACGCGCAGCATACCGCTGACGATGCTAGTAAGGCGTCTGTGTTCGCTTAGTATCACCTGTGTCGCGCCGCGGCGCGTGGCAAGTTCCATGTCAGTCTCCGGGACAGGCTCCGCCGGCCGGGGTCGGGGCGAGCTTGAGGTTGCGTCTCGGGCGACGCCTCGTGGTCGGCCGTGACTGATTTACTATCCCCGCGGCGTCGCAAGCTGCATTGATCTTTGTCAATGTGTGGGTGGTGCGTGGGTTTGTGCGCTGGGGAAGCCGAGGCTGCGCGCCTTACTCGGTGCCAGCGCTTTCCCGATCGGCGCCGACCGCACTGCGTCGCCACCCTCGTGTTGAGCTGGACCGCGCCGCCGGCCTGTTCGATCACGGGAATGAGCGTGTCTGCGAAAACTCTTGCGCCGCCAACTGGATACCAGCCACCGTTCAGATAGTGGTTCATTACGACTGCATGGATGCCGAAGCTCGTATTGGCGGGTTCCGCGCCTCCATGGTTGCCCTGTTGGGCAAGGAGGACGGCACGCAGTCGTGGATCACTGATCAGACTGTCGAGTACCTCGGCGGTCGTCCGCCCCCACCATTTGGGAATATCGCGCTTGTGCCAGAGGCCGTAGACATCACCGAGGAATCCCGAAAGTGCTCTGCGTGTAAAGAGAGCCTTCCCCGCGTGCACCGCCTCGTCGAGCGCGTCAAAAAACACATCGACTTCTGCCGCTGACTCAGGAAATCGGGATTTCAGTTCGTGTACGAGCGCGGCCCTTGGACGCGTGAACGGCACTGTGAAATCGTCGGGGAAATGGACAATGTCGTATGCATTGCTTAGCGACGCGAATGTAATGGCATTGCCAGAGAGCCAGTCAATTATCCCGCGCGCCTCGCCTTGCGTGCCCATCTCGCCCAGATAGTGCAGACCCACATCGCAACGGAAGCCGTTGCGTTCGAATGACTGTGTTAGACCGCCGCCGACGTGCTGCCGCTCCAGGACCAGCACGCCTCTGCCGCATCTAGCCAGGGCTACTGCGCACGCGAGCCCGCCGATTCCCGACCCAATGACGATCGCGTCAAAGTGATCCCGGTCTGTTGACATGCTCACCTCCGTCGTGACCCGACGGTCAGGTCCCTTTCCGGCCGTCAAGCCGCTCAAGCAAAAGCTATGGCGGGGGAGGGCAGTGGCTTTTGATTCATGTCAATTCGCAGGCAAAGTGTGCGCAAGACGCTGCAGGAACGCGCACGCCACGCGCGCTAATGGCTTGCCGTTCGTCGGGAGCAGCCGCCGCCTTGCGCCGGCTCGCGCGAAGCTCGAAGCGAGCAAGCCAGAAGCCGGGCAACATCGGCAGCCAGAAGGTGAAACCGCGCAGTAGCAGCGTTGCTGCGAGTGCTGCTTCGATCGGCACGCCGAGCAGCTTCTGCCGACCGAAGGCGCCTCGAACGTGCCGAGGCCGACTGGAACCGGGCCGATGGTTGCTGCCATTGACGCGACGGCAAAGCTCACGAACGCCACGACGAACGGTGTCTGAGCGCCCACCGCGCCAAGCGCCACCCCCAGGGTGCTCGCGTCGAGAAGAAAAATCGCGAGCTGCAGGGAGACCGTGCGTACGAGCAGGCGTCGGTTTAGCAGCAGAGCGAGCGGAACGTCATTGAATGATTCGATCAGGCGTGACAGATGCAGCCATTTGCCGAGCACAGCGACATGCGGATCGCGGTTCCACTGGTGCAGTGCGATGAGAAATGCGGGCACGAGCAGGAGCAGGAGCATCAGCAGGAATATCGCGACGCCGATGAAGAGTGCGGCGCCCGCGGCGTGACGTAACCACAGGATCGCGGCGCTGGCGAGTACGACGAGCAAAAGGGCTATGTCGCGAGAGAGGAGGCTCGACAACAGTGCCGTTAATGCGATCGAGCGCGGGACGCCGTTGCGGAGCAGCCCGCGAATCGCCATCAGGCTTCCTCCGACGCCCGCGCTCGGCAGAGCCTGGTCGGTAAACACCTTGACGATGCCAAGGCGTATGAGCACGCGCAGGGGCAAGACATACCCCGAATCCTGAAGCGGTTGACGCCAGACTAGCGCGGCACTCACGTAGGTTGCGATCTGGGCTGCGAGCGCGATCAGCAGCCAGCCTGGGCGCGCCGCACACGCGAGTGCGAGACTGCGCTCGAGCGAACTCGCGTGGACGACCACGAGCACGAGCGCGAGCGGACAGAGGAGGCCGGCTGCCCAGGCGGCCTGGGCACGCCTCCTCGCGTCCGCGACAAGCATCGTTGTGACACTGTGTGCTACACGTTTCGAGAGGGGCGCGCCGGCTTGCGCCATGGAAGACTCGCCATCCGGGCGACGGTGTGGGGGGGAAGGGCCAGCATTCATCGGAGCCTGTCTCAAGGAATGGGCGCCGGCGCAATGCGTAGCGATCGCGCGTCAACAGAGGGATTTTCGGCGAGCACCGCCTCTCGGGCTTGATGCACATCAATCTGTCGGACGCTGCCACGTCCTGTACGACAGGTGGCGTGCGCGAGTTGCGCTCGAGATGGTTTCGGCCGGCCGGATCAACCGTTCAGCGTGCAGACAGGAACTTCATTTGCTCTGACAAAAGACGCGAACATGCAGTCACGGATCAATGCGCAGCACAACAGGGTGAACAGGACTCGCACGGCGCGAACAGGATTGCGGATGCAGGCATCGACCTGGTCGCTTTTGCCTTGGCCGAATACGTACCACAAACAGAGATGTTCGCAATTGTTGGTGAGCAACCTGTAGTCTTGCTCACCAAGTCGCGATGCAGCGCGTCGAGCGATCTCGGCACCGGTGTATTGCGAGTGAGGGTGTGCTACGACCATGAAGCCGAATACCGCCGCAAAATGATCGATGGATATGACCTCGATCGGGCCACGGCCAAGACAGCGTGAAAGGCCGGCGTAGTGAATGACGCGGCCACTGCCGATGTAGATCCCGTGATGCATATAACCAGGGCGCCTCGTGGCCAGGTGGGCGCCGACTGAGAGACCGTGCGCCGACACGACGTCAGGAAAGCGGGGTGCCTCGTGTTGGTTCATGACTTGCTCCCGGGCATTGCGGTGGCGCCTGGCACTACCGGGACAGCGTCCCTGATGTTGGCTTTGCCCGCTGCGTGATCACCGAACATTTTCGTTTTCGCCACGCCTCAAGTATTGGTTTTGGCTAGATCGGCAACAATCAGCCCCGGCTGAGATTGATGTGTGATGTGTGCACGGCGTGTCAGAAATGGCTGACACGAGACCGGGTGAAATACTGATCCCGTGACGATCTGAAGGGGCGCGATCTGCCATTTGATGCAGATCAGTCGCGGGACTGAGCTTCATGCAACGCTCGCTTGAACGGTCCACTTTGGGCCAGATTCAATGGAGGCGACGATGAAGACCGATTTGCAGCTCAAGCATGACGTGGAAGCGGAACTGGAGTGGGAGCCCGCGGTAACCGCTTCGTGTATCGGGGTCGAGGTGAAGGACGGAGTCGTGACGCTCGCTGGGCATCTCTCGAGCCTTGGCGAGAAGATTGCAGCCGAACAGTCGGTCCGCCGCGTCGGCGGCGTGCGCGCGCTTGTGGTCGAACTGGGTGTGCGTCTACCGGGCGAGGACGTTCGCACCGACGAGGACATCGCGCACAGCGCGCGTTCCGTTTTGCGCTGGACAGCCGGGCTGAGTGCCGATGCCGTGCAGGTACTGGTGGAGCACGGTCACGTCACGCTCAGGGGGGCGGTGGACTGGCCGTGGCAGAGTCAGACAGCGGTGCGCGCCATTGCCCAGTTGCGCGGCGTCGCGGACGTGACGGATCACATCGAAGTTCGCAACAAGGCTGTGCCAGAAAAAATCAGCAGGGACATCCTGGATGCCATGCGCCGGCATGCTGACCGTGAGGCGCAGCATATTCAGGTTACCGTGCACGAAGGCACGGTCCGGTTGTCCGGAAAGGTTCACTCGTTCGCCGAACGCTCTGTGGCGCGAGGCGCGGCATGGGCAGCGCCCGGAGTGCGCGCCGTGGTGGACGATCTGACTGTGGAATGACGCGGCTCGCTGCCGCAGCGTACGCGTGCCGTTGAGCAAGCCTTGCTTGCGGCACGCACGATTGCGAGGCGCAGGAAGTTTGCGCGAGGTCGGCGCGGTGCGTTCGGCGGTCAACGCACCGCGCGGGTGCGGGAAGGGGCGTATTTCGTGCGCAGCAAGGGGAATCCCGCGGCATGTGCAAGAAGTGCACGGCCACGCGGGTGCACGCCAACGGCTGCGAGGACGAAGAACGATCCAGGCAGCGCGAGGATGGCGAGAAACATCAGTCGCTTGTACATGAGAGGTCTCGCGAAGGTGCAACCAGGATGAAGCGAGCTTAAGTTGAAGGCGACTCCCTCTATTGACCTGAATCAGGGGAAATCAAGCTCAGGTTGATGTTGTGCGCCTTCATTGAGTCACGGGCAAAGGCCGGCAACACGGCGCAGTGGCGCGACGCACAAGCGCGGGAAAATCGAACTGGACGTTCGTGCCTTGACACGCGTTCACGAGCACCACGCGGGTCTGTCTCGTCCCTTCCGCGTACGCGGCGATCTGGTATCTGCCGGCGGGCAGCGAAACGTAAAGGAACGTACCGAGCGTACGCGTATTGAGCACCGCTGCGCCGGAAGGCCCGACGATCTCGACATCCACGTCAGAGAGGAACTCGCCGCCACGCGTGAGGAAGGTCATTCGCAGGCTGTATTGGCCGGCGACGCTGCGCAGCGCAGCGGCTTCGTCACTGCCCACGCCGCCGGTGATGTAGGCGACACCGTTCTGGACGGTTCGCGTCGCGGCGGTGTCCGTCCCAGCGGCGGCGGTCTGCGCCTCGCAAAAGCTGGCGCCAAGACTCGTTGTTGCAACCAGGACGACGGTCAGTGTAAGGCCGTGAGCAAGTTCATGGATCTGTCCTCGCGTAAGCAGTGGCGACTTTTGCCACAGCGACAGCATCCCGCGCCCCGCGTCGTCGCTTCTGATGCAAATCAAGCCATGCCTTCGCCTCGTGGGGTGTTCGTCTCTTGATGCAAATCAAGGGTGTGACGCAATGCAATCCGAAGATAGGCGTTAGGCAAGGCGATGTGGCGCGGGGTTGCCCGCGGTCAGGTGGCGGAGCATGTACGAAAAGATTTTGACTGCATTCGACGGTAGCGACACCTCGAAGCTGGCGCTCGCCGAGGCGCTACGCATGGCCCAGCTGACGGGCGGCCGCCTCTGCGTGGCGCACGTGATCGACGTCGTGGCACCGTTCGGCATGGGGCTCACCTACGTTCCGGTGGAACTGCTCGCGTCGTATCGCGAGGAGGCCAGGACGCGGCTCGAAGCCGCACGCTCCGAAGCGAAGGCGGCGGGCGTGAACTGCGAGACGCAACTGCTCGAAGTGGGTGGCGTCACGCAAAGCGTTGCGGACTGTCTGCAAGTGTGCGCGTCGCGCTTCGATGCGCAACTCGTGGTGCTGGGCACGCATGGGCGGCGCGGCGTCAGGCGCGCCTTTCTGGGCAGCGTGGCGGAGCAGTTCGTGCGCAACGCACAATGCCCGGTGCTGCTCGTGCGCGGCGAGGCGGCGTGAGCCGCCGCGACCCGTTGCATCGCACGCACCCTGTGCGGATGTCTACCCTTCAATACGCGGAGCAACCCATGGAAAGCGCTTCCGCTCCCGTTGTCTCGCTCGCGCAGGTCACACGCGCCGATCTTGCGCGTGTGGGCGGCAAGAACGCGTCGCTCGGCGAGTTGATCGCCAACCTCACGCCCCACGGCGTCAAGGTACCTCCAGGCTTCGCGACCACGGCGCAGGCGTATCGCGACTTCATCGAAGCGAACCGTCTCGACGAAGTGATCACCGCTGCGCTTGACGATCTCGCGGCCCAACGCAGCACGCTCGCGCGAACGGGTGCATTGATCCGTTCGGCGATCCCGCGTGGCGAATGGCCGCCCTCCATCGCCGATGGCATCCGGACCGCGTACGCGGACTTGTGTCAGCGGACCGGCAACGAGACGCTGAGCGTTGCCGTGCGCTCGAGCGCAACGGCCGAAGACCTGCCCGAGGCGAGCTTTGCGGGGCAGTTCGAAACGTTCCTGAACATCTCCGGCGGCGAGGCGGTGCTCGGCGCGTGCCAGCGCTGCTACGCGTCGCTCTATACCGACCGGGCGATCAGCTATCGCCAGGCAAAGGGATTTGACGCGCTCGAGGTTGCGGTGTCGGTGGGCGTGCAGCAGATGGTGCGCGCCGATCTGGGCGGCGCGCGCGTCATGTTTTCGATTGACACCGAAACGGGCTTCGACCGCGTCGTGCTGATCGATGCGGCGGCCTGGGGGGTGGGCGAAAACGTGGTGCAGGGCGCGGTCGACCCCGACGAGTACGAGGTGTTCAAGCCGTTGCTGGACGACCCATCGCTCACGCCTGTCGTCAGCAAGACGCGCGGCGCGAAGGCCGTCAAGATGGTCTGCACGCGCAGCCGGGCACAGCCGACAAAGAACGTACGTACCGCGCGCGCGGAACGCACGGCCTGGGTGCTGCGCGATGACGAGATCCTGCATCTGTCGCGCTGGGCATGCCTGATCGAAGCGCACTATGGTTGCCCGATGGACATGGAGTGGGCGAAGGACGGCACTACGGGCGAAATCTTCATCGTGCAGGCGCGCCCGGAGACTGTGCAGTCGCGACGCGACGCTGGCGCGCTCAAGACCTGGCACATCGGCAAGACTGGCCCGAAGCTGCTCTCGGGCGTGAGTGTCGGGGAGGCGAGCGGCGCTGGACAAGTTTGCGTGATCGAGCAGCCCCGCGACATGGCGCGCTTCGTGGACGGCGCCGTGCTGGTCGCGCAGACCGCTGACCCGGACTGGGTGCCGATCATGCGGCGCGCTTCGGCGATCGTTACCGATCACGGCGGCCGCACCTCGCACGCTGCGATCGTGAGCCGCGAGCTTGGCCTGCCGGCGATCGTCGGCACCGGCAACGCCACGCGCGTGCTGCGCAACCGCCAGGAGGTCACGGTGAGTTGCGCGCAGGGCGAGGAGGGCATGGTGTACGAGGGCATTGCCGAGTTTCACGCCCGGGAGATCGAATTCTCGAATCTGCCGCCTACGCGCACGGACATCATGCTCAATCTCGCGAATCCGGCGGCGGCGTTTCGCTGGTGGCGCATCCCGGCCGACGGCGTGGGGCTCGCCAGGATGGAGTTTGTGGTCAGCAACCAGATCCGCGTTCATCCCATGGCGCTCGTCCACTTCGACAAGCTGAAGGACGAACAGGCGAAGCGCACCATCCGCGATCTGACCGACGGTTATGAAGACCGCACGGAGTATTTCGTCGAGCATCTCGCCCGTGCGCTAGGGCGCATCGCGGCCGCGCAGTATCCGCGTCCCGTGATCGTACGCATGAGCGACTTCAAGACAAACGAATACGCGAACCTGGTAGGCGGCGCACAGTTCGAGCCGAAGGAAGCCAACCCGATGCCCGGCTTTCGCGGCGCCTCGCGCTATTACTCGCCGCTCTACCGCGAAGGCTTCGCGCTCGAATGTCGCGCGATCCGACGCCTGCGAGAGGCGATGGGGTTCACCAACGTCGTCGTGATGATTCCGTTCTGCCGCACGCCAGAGGAAGCCGACCGCGTGCTGGCGGTCATGAAGGAAAACGGACTTGAGCGCGGAGGCAACGATCTGGAGATCTATGTGATGTGCGAGATTCCGTCCAATGTCGTGCTCGCGCGTCAGTTCGCGCAACGCTTCGATCGGCAGCGACGATCTTACTCAGCTCTCGCTAGGCGTGGACCGCGACTCGGCGCAACTCTCCGGGCTCTTCGACGAGCAAAGCGAAGCGGTCAAGTGGATGGTGCGCAGGGTGATCGCCGAGTCGCATCACGTCGGGGCCAAGGTCGGCTTATGCGGCGAGGCGCCCGCACATCACCCGGAGTTTGCAGCGTTTCTCGTGGAGTGCGGCATCGACTCGATCTCGGTGAGTCCCGACAGTTTTGTCGCGGTCAAACGGCGCGTCGCGGACAGCGAGCCGTCGCTCGATGCCGATGCCGGCATGCCCGTGACGCTGGCGGAGCGTTTGCCGATGTAATCGGCGGTCTGTGAATCGTACCGCCGCCAACGCGAGCCCCAAAAACTTCTGATGCAGGTCAATTGCGAGCGAAGTGCTCCCGCTAGATTGGACGAGGAATCCGACCTGCCATGCGAAGCCGCGCGTGGCAGATCCGGCAATGGCGCTTAATCAACCAGGAGAGTGACATGAGAGACACCCCTCAGAACGCGCAACTTGCGCCAGTGTCCATGATGAGCTTTGGCACGCGCATGGCGCAGCTTGGTCTGGAGGAACTCCAGGCCGCGCTGAGGTTGCAGGCGCAGTGCGTCGAACGCGACCGGGCAGCCGCGCAACGTGCCTGCGAGGCCGTTCTGGATGCACGCACGTACGAGTCGGGGGCGTTCGTGCAGACATGGCAAACCTTGATGCGCGAGTACTTCGCGGCTAGCACGGCGCTGTGCGAACAAAGTCAGGATCTGGCTGCGCGCAGCCAGGCGGCATTGGGGGCCTTGCTTCGAGAGGCGGCGTCCGATTTCGAAAAGGCTTGCGTGCGTGTGCAGGCGCAGGCTTCGCACCCGGCAGGCGCGTTGCCGCCCTCGGCCGACTGGATGACGTATCTCGGCCAGTTCGTCGGCGTGCGCCCGGACGGCGCGGCGATCCCCGTGAAGCCTGAAAGCCGTTCCGCCTCGGCGAGTGCCTGATCGTCGGGAACCCGATCCGATATACGACGCCCGCGCGAGCGCACCATGAAAACCGATACGCAACTGAAGCAGGACGTGCTGGACGAACTGGCGTTCGACGCTGCGCTGGACGCATCGCGCATCTGTGCCGAAGTGGCAAACGGGGTAGTGACCCTTGCGGGATCGGTGCCGTCGCTTGCCCAGACGCACGCCGCTGAACGCGTTGCACAGCGCGTGAGCGGCGTGCGGGCAGTCGTCATGCGCGCGCGGGTTGAAGTGCCGGTCACCGACGCGCCCAATGACGAAGCAATCGCGGAGATGGCGCGCGCCGTCCTGCACTGGACGGTGGGCGTGCCTCAACGGGGCGTGGAAGTCGAGGTGGCGAACGGACATATCTTCTTGCGCGGGGCTGTCGAATGGGAATGGCAGCGTGAGCTTGCGATCCGCTCGCTCGTGCGCTTGCGTGGCGTGACGGGGATCACGAGCCGTGTGGAGGCACACCGGCGCATGGATCCCCGCAAGATCAGCGAGCGTATCGGCAGGGCGCTGCTGCACTACGCCGAGGACGAGGCCACACGCATCCATGTCGAGATGAGCGAGAGCGTGGTGAAGCTGAAGGGAACGGTCGCCTCGGAAGCCGAACGTGCAGTGGCGCGCGGTGCGGCGTGGGCGCAGCCTGGTGTGAGCGCGGTCATCGACGAACTCGTGCTGGCGTGATGCCGCGGAGAAGCGACGTGCCCAACAATCACGCCTCGAATGACACTCCAGCTTCTGCACGGCGCACCATCGGGCGCGTGAGCGCGTTGCGCGGCGCGGTGCTGGACGTCGTGTTCGAGGCCGGGCCGCTGCCGCCGGTGGAAGATGCGCTGTCGATCATTCGCGATGACGGCACTCGCCTCATTGCGGAAGTCGAGGCGCATCTCGGCGCCACGGTGCTGCGCGCGCTCGCCTTGCAGTCCACGGCGGGGTTGCGACGCGGCGCGCGTGTCGAGGCCTTGGGCGGCCCGCTCGAGGTTCCCGTGGGCGACGCGGTGCTCGGCCGTTTGCTCGACGTGAGCGGCACGGCGCATGACGGCGGAGGACCGCTCGACGCCGGCGTGCCGCGCCGCCCCATTCATCGCGCGGCCCCGCCGCTTGCGGTGCTGCGCGGCTCCGCCGAGATCTTCACCACCGGCGTCAAGGTGATCGATCTGCTCGCGCCGCTTGCGCAGGGCGGCAAGGCTGCGATGTTCGGTGGCGCGGGCGTCGGCAAGACCGTGCTTTTGATGGAGCTGATACGCGCAATGGCCGAGCGCTACCAGGGCATCTCGGTGTTCGCCGGGGTGGGCGAACGTTCGCGCGAGGGCCACGAAATGCTCTCGGACATGCGAAATTCTGACGTCCTCGCACGCACGGTGCTCGTGTATGGCCAGATGAACGAGCCGCCGGGCGCGCGCTGGCGCGTGCCGCTCACGGCGCTCACCATCGCCGAGCACTTCCGCGACGAGAAGCGCCAGAACGTGCTGCTGATGATCGATAACGTGTTTCGCTTCGTGCAGGCGGGCGCGGAGGTGTCGGCATCGCTTGGCCGCATGCCTTCGCGGGTCGGCTATCAGCCGACGCTCGCGAGCGAAGTGGCCGCGTTGCAGGAACGCATCGTCTCGGTGGGCGATGCGGCGGTGACGGCCGTCGAAGCGGTCTATGTGCCCGCAGACGATTTCACCGATCCCGCCGTGACGACCATCGCGGCGCACGTGGACAGCATGGTCGTGCTCTCTCGCGCCATGGCCGCAGAGGGCATGTATCCGGCCATCGATCCGATCGCTTCGTCGTCGGTGCTGCTCGATCCGCTCGTGGTGGGCGCGGAGCACGCGGCGGTCGCGATCGAAGTGCGCCGCCTCATCGAGCACCATCGTGAACTGCAGGACGTAATCGCGCTGCTCGGCGTCGAGGAACTGGGCGCCGAAGACCAGCTGCTCGTGCAGCGAGCGCGCCGACTGCAGCGCTTTCTTACGCAGCCGTTCGCGGTGACGGAGGCGTTCTCGGGACAGCCGGGCCGCTCGGTCTCGATCGCGGAGACGCTGGCAGGCTGCAAGGCGATACTTGCCGGCGAGTGCGACGACTGGCAGGAGCGCTCGCTCTTCATGGTCGGCACGCTCGACGAAGCGCGCGCGAGAGAGCGCGCCTTGGCAACAGCGGCCAGACCGGCCGCACTCGCATAGGGGAGCCAGCATGGACGCAGCGCTGCTCGACCTAACGATCGCCACGCCCCTCGACGTGGTGGTGAATCATCAGGCCACCGGCTCGTTGCGAGCCGAGGACGAGAGTGGCTCGTTCGGCATTCGGCCCGGACACGCGGACTTCATCACGATGCTTGCGCCTTCGGTCGTGCGCTGGTTCGCGCCGGACGGGACGCGACGCTACTGCGCCGTCGACGGCGGCCTCATGACGGTATCCGGCGGGCGCACCGTGGCCGTTGCGTGCCGCGAGGCGATCGTCGGCGATTCGCTCGAGCGCCTTGAGCGCGAAGTCGCCCGCGTGCGCGCGGCGCAGCTCGACGCCGAGCGGTGCGTGCGCGTAGAGACCGTGCGCCTGCATGCGCAGGCCGTGCGGCAGATGCTGCGCTATCTGCGCGGCCCAGTCGTGCCGGATGGGCAGGAGATTGCGGCGGCGCAGGAGCGCGGGCGATGAGCGATCCGTCACCGGAGTCCAACCGCATGGCGCGCGCCGCGAGCGATGCCGCCGGGCGCGAAGCGCGTGGCCGTGCGCAACCTGAGCCGTCGCTCGGCAGCCGGCTCGGGCAGATCGGCATTCTTGGCTGGACCATCGTGCTGCCCACGCTGGCTGGGCTCGCGATCGGTCACATGCTCGACCGGCTGTTCGGCACGCGCGTGTTCTTCTCGGCGCCGATGCTCATGCTCGGGGCGGCAGCGGGCCTCTGGTTCGCGTGGAAGTGGATGCATCGACAGGAACGGGGTCATGAGGATGACTGATCACTCGACGATCTTGGCATGCGCGGCGAGTCTTGCCGCTGGCATCGTGGCCGGGGCAGCGCACTTCGCCGCGCTGAGCTGGAATGCGCGGTATTTTGCGGCGGGCAGAATCGGTGTCGCGCTCGGCGCGCAGGCCGTGCGCTGCGTGCTGACCGCGTTGCTCCTGTTCGCACTCGCGCGCGCGGGCATTCCGGCGCTGTTCACGGGTATGGCCGGGCTGCTGCTTGCGCGCCATGCCGTGCTGCGCCTGGCGGTGCAGACGCGATGAAAGCCTCGCCGCTCGCTACCACGCCGCTCTGGCACTTCGGAGCGCTCTCGATCACGGCGCCGGTCGTGGTCACGTGGGTCATCATGGCCTGCCTGGCCGCCGCTGCGGTGCTGCTTACGCGGCGGCTCACGCTCACACCTTCGAAGACGCAGACCGTGCTGGAACTGCTCGTCACGACGCTCGACAGCCAGATTCGCGACACCATCGAAGGCGACCCCGCTCCGTACCGCGCCCTGATCGGCACGCTCTTCGTGTTTGTGCTGGCGGCAAACTGGTCGTCCCTGTTGCCGGGCGTCGAACCGCCGACCGCGCATATCGAAACCGACGCGGCGCTCGCGCTGATCGTGCTAGCAGCAACCGTCTTTCACGGCCTGCGTACGCGCGGGCTGCGCGGCTACCTCGCGACCTTCGCCGAACCGACCTGGGTCATGATTCCGCTGAACGTCGTCGAGCAGCTCACGCGCACCTTTTCGCTCGTCGTGCGCCTCTTCGGCAATGTGATGAGCGGCGTGTTCGTGGTCGGCATCGTGCTCTCGCTCGCGGGGCTGCTCGTGCCCATTCCGCTCATGGCGCTCGATCTCCTCACCGGCGCCGTGCAGGCCTATATCTTCGCGGTGCTGGCGATGGTGTTCGTCGGCGCCGCGGCGGCCGGCGAGCGCTCGGGCGCTGGCCATCGCGCACAGGAAAAGACATGAATCTCATCGAAATCGTCAGCATCGCGGCGGCCGCGCTTGCAGTGTCGTTCGGCGCGATCGGTCCCGCGCTCGCCGAAGGCCGGGCCGTCGCCGCCGCAATGGACGCCATTGCGCGCCAGCCCGATTCCGCGGGCACTGTCTCGCGCACGCTGTTCGTCGGCCTCGCGATGATCGAAACGATGGCGATTTACTGCCTCGTGATCGCGCTGTTGCTGCTGTTCGCCAATCCGTTCGTCAAGTAACGAGGCAGCGCCATGCATATCGACTGGTCGACGCTCGCGCTGCAGACAGTCAATGCCCTTGTGCTGGTCTGGCTGCTCGCGCGCTTCCTGTTCCGGCCGGTGGCGGATATCGTCGCGGCGCGCCAGAAGGCGGCGCAGGCGCTGCTTGAGGACGCACAGTCGAGCCGACGCGCGGCACAGGCCGAGCAGGACGCTGCGCGCGACGAGACCACGCGGCTCGCCGCCTCGCGCGACGCGGCGCTGCGGGCCGCCGAGGCGGACGCCGAAGCGCACAAGGCCACACTGCTCGCTCATGCACGCGCCGAAGCGGCGCAACTACGCGCGCAAGCCGAAAGCGAGATCACCCGCGAGCGCGCCGCGCAGGCACGCGACATCGAGGGCGACGCAGTGCGGCTCGCCGTGGAGATCGCCGGGCGTCTTCTCGACCGCATGCCTGCGGAGGCGCGTGTGCAGGGATTCATCCGCGCTACGGCGGAGGCCTTGGCGAAGCTGCCGCCCGAGACGTGCGCCGAATTCGGCACGCAAGGCGAGCCGCTTGAAGTTGCCGCGCCGCGCGCGCTAAGCGCCGCCGAACGGCAAGCCTGCGAGGCGGCGTTCGGCGCGGCGCTCGGGCGTAACGTCTCGGTGCGCGTGCGCACCGACCCCACGCTGATCGCCGGGCTCGAACTCACGGGCGCGCACGCGGAGGTGCGCAACCATCTGCGTCACGATCTCGACGCCATTCGCGAGACGCTGCTGGAGCATGGCCGTGTGCGCGGCTGAGTCCGGAACGCAGAACTGGCTTTCGCGAGCACAAGACGCGCTCGCTAGTGTGCGCTTCGCGGCCGAGGCACAGACCAACGGGAGCGTGGCGAGCGTGGCCGACGGCGTTGCCCGCGTCTCGGGGCTCGCCGATGTCGCGCTCGACGAAACGGTGCGCTTCGCGAGCGGTGCGACCGGCTACGTGCGCACGCTCGACGCCGATCTTGCGAACGTGGTGCTGCTCGACGGCGCGGCGGGCGTGGAGGCCGGCGAGCGCGTGGAGCGCACCGGCGCCGTGCTTCAGGTGCCCGTGGGCGAGGCGCTGCTTGGCCGTGTGATCGATCCGCTTGGGCGGCCGCTCGACGGCGGCGAGCCGCTCGCCGCCGAGGCATGGCTGCCGGTGGAGCGCACCGCGCCCGCCATCATCGAGCGGGATGCCGTGAGCGAGCCGCTCGAAACCGGCGTGCTGATCGTCGACGCGCTGTTCGCGATCGGGCGCGGCCAGCGCGAACTCATCATCGGCGACCGGGCGACGGGCAAGACCTCGCTCGCCGTCGACGCGATCGTCAACCAGCGCGCGAGCGATGTGATCTGCGTGTACGTCGCCGTGGGCCAGCGTGCCACGGCGGTGCAGCGGGTGATGGAAGCCGTGCGTATGCGCGGTGCGCCGCAGCGGTGTGTGTTCGTGGTGGCGCCTTCGTCGGCTTCACCCGGCATGCAATGGATCGCGCCGTTCGCGGGCTTCTCGGTCGCCGAGTATTTCCGCGACCGCGGCCAGCACGCGCTTGTCGTGATCGACGATCTTTCGAAGCACGCGGCCACCCACCGCGAGCTGGCGCTGCTCACCGGCGAGCCGCCCGGCCGCGAGGCGTACCCCGGCGACATCTTCTACCTGCACGCACGGCTGCTGGAGCGTGCAGCGCGGCTGAGCCCGGAACTGGGCGGAGGCTCGCTCACCGCGCTGCCGATTGCCGAGACCGATGCGGGCAATCTCTCCGCCTACATTCCGACCAACCTGATTTCGATCACTGACGGCCAGCTCGTGATGGACGCGGCGCTGTTCGCATCGAACCAGCGGCCGGCCGTCAACGTGGGGTTGAGCGTGAGCCGCGTGGGCGGCAAGGCGCAAGTACACGCGCTACGGCAGGTGGCGGGTCGGCTGAGGATCGACTACGCGCAGTTCCTCGAGCTGGAGATGTTCGCGCGCTTCGGCGGCCTCACGGATGCGCGCGTGAGTGCGCAGATCGCGCGTGGTGGGCGGATACGCGCGTTGCTCGCGCAGCCGCGCTTCAGCCCGCTTGCCACCGTTGGCCAGGTCGCGCTGCTCGGCGCACTCGCCGACGGCGAATTCGATGCGCTGCCCGTTAGTGCCGTCGCACAGATCCGCGCGCGTCTTGCGCAAAGCGGCCCGCACGCGACAGGTGATGAATCGGAACGCGAACCGTCTCCGAGTGTTGCCGCGGTGCGCGAACGGGTGCGCGAATATATCGCGGGCATGGTGTGCGGCGGCGCCGGTGCGGGCGGTGTCGCGCCCGGCGAGGGGGCGGCATGAGCGGCAAGCTCGGCGAGATCGAAGCGCGCATCGGCGCGACCCATCAGCTCGAAGCCGTGGTCGGCGCCATGCGTGGGATTGCCGCGGCGCGCTCGCGCGACGCGCACGCAAGGCTCGCGGGAATCCGCGCTTGCGCGGCAGCGGCCGGGACCGCGATTGGCGACGTCCTTGCATTCGACCCTTCGAGCGCGTCGACAAAGACTATGAAAGAGGACGACGGCGCCGAGGTGTGCATCGTCATCGGCGCGGAGCAGGGCTTTGTTGGCGGCCTGAACGACCGGATCGCGGATGCGGCGATGCACCGCCCTGGCGAGCGCGACAGTCAATGGCTGCTGGTCGGCACACGGCTCGTGAGCGCATGCGCGGAGCGTGGCCTCGCAGAAGGCTGGTCCGCCCCGATGGCCGCGCATCCGGCAGCCGTTCCCCATCTCGCCGCCCGCGTGTCCGATGCGCTCTGTGCGCGGCTTGCCGATGGCGAACGCGCGACACGCGTCATGGTCACGCACGCGTTGCCAGGCGAGTCGCGGCTGCGCGTCGCGCAGCGCACGCTCATTCCGTTCGATTTCGCGCGCTTTCACGTGACGCCGCGCGCGCTGCCGCCGCTTGTCAACATGCCGCCCGCGCGGCTTCTGGCGCGGCTCGTCGAGCTTTATGTGTCGCTGGAACTGTGCGAAGCGCTGATGCTCGCGTTCGCCGCCGAGAACGAGGCGCGCGTACGCGCGATGCTTGCCGCGCGCACGAACGTGCAAGAGCGGCTGTCCAGCCTTTCGCAACAGTATCGTGCGATGCGCCAGGACGAGGTCACCGCGGAAATCGTCGAGCTGACCACGGCACGCGCAGCGGCGCGGCGCGCAATGGATTGATCGATATCAGCCGCGCTGTGTCGCGCCGAGCGATGCTTGAATCGGCGCAACCGGGCAGAACGCTCGACAGGAGGCGGTAATAAAATCCGATGAAGTATTGAGAGACGAGGTGGCATGCGAACTCGCGTGGGATCCTGAGGTGGATATCTCGCGTGTCGATGTCGGCGTTCAGGACCGTATCGTGACGTTGTCGGGCACGGTGCCGGGCTACGCGCAAAAGATGGCCGTCCAGCGAGCTGTTGAGCGCGTGTCCGGCTGCCGCGCGATAGTTATCGAGCTCACGATCGCCCTGCCGCCGGCGGTTCAGCATGCAGACGTTGATCTCGCCCAAGCCATCGTGCTTGCACTGCGCTGGCAGGCGGGTCTCGCCGAGAGCCAGGTTCACGTCGAAGTGGCGCGGCTGCGTGACGCTCGTTGGCGACGTCGACTGGGGCTATCAAAGCAATCTGGCCGAGAAGGTGGTAAGCCGCATGCGCGGCGTAATGGGCGTGGCCAACCGGATCGCCGTGCGCAACAGCGACGCCGTGGCCCACGTTGCCGAGCACATTTCGGCGGCCCTCGCGCGCCGCGCCCAGCGGGAGTTCGCAGGCATTCACGTCACGGTCGAAAATGGCGTGGCGACGCTGCGCGGCAAGGTGTCGTCGCTGCGCGACCGGCGTGCGCCGTGTGGCGCCGCCTGGGCGACGCGCGGCGTGCGGCGCGTGGTGGACGAGCTGGTCGTCGAGTGAACGGGGGGACGGGCAGGGCGATCGTCGCATGATTGATGTGTGTCAATCGGATGGCGGCTGGCGCGCGCACGATGAATATGTTCGTGCGGCTTTTTTTAAAAAAGGAGGCACCGCCATGCAGAAACACCTGATCGTGGTCGCGCATCCGGTGGAAGACAGCTTCACCATGGGCGTGACGCGTGCGTACCTTGGGGAATTGGTCCGCATAGGCCATGACGTGCGCGTTCATGAGCTGTACCGCATGGGGTTCGATCCCGTGCTGTCCGCGGAGGAATTGACCGAGGGAAGCGACGTGCACGTTCGAATGGCCGACGTCGTGATCGCGCAGAAAGACGTGCTCGCGGCAGACGTCGTGACGGTCGTCTATCCACTCTGGTGGATGGCGATGCCCGCGATGATGAAGGGCTATATCGACCGCGTGTTCAGCCGCGGCTTCGCGTACGAAACGCAACCGGACGGCGTGCACGGCTTGCTGTCCGGACGCCGGGCTGTCGTGGTGACAGTCTCGGCCGCGCCGCTGACATCGTTCGTCGAAGACGGCCGGTGGCAAGCGATGCAGTTGCTGCAGGACACGCACGTTTTTCGCGCGTCCGGTTTCGATGTGATCGGCCACCTGCATTTCGACGAAGTCGGCCCGGCAATGCCTGCGGCTACGGCCTCCGCAAACCTCGCGCGGGTGCGTGAATTTGTTCGCGGGCATTTTGCTGCGGTACCGACAGCGTGAATCCTCGGTGAAACGGGACTGCGGCGGGACGCAATCAGGAGTGGACAGCGATGAAATCCGATCTGGAAATGAAGCGTGACGTGGAGGCCGAGATCGCGTGCGACCGGTCGATCCAGTCAGCGACGAATGGCGTGGAGGTGTCGAATGGCGTAGTGACGCTCTCGGGACATCCGGCGAGCTACGCGGCTAAGCTCGCCGCGCAACGGGCGACCGCTCGTGTTGCGGGCGTACGAGGGATCGTCGTGGAGTTGGAGGTGCGTCTGGCGCTTCACGATTTGCGCAGAGACGAAGACATCGCGGACACGGTGCGCGCGATCCTCGAATGGACCGTCGGCGTCAACAACCAGGACGTCCAGGTCGAGGTCGAGAAGGGTTGCGTCAAGTTGCTCGGCGAGTGCGACTGGGGCTACCAGAGCCACGCCGCGCAGCAAGCGATCGCGCATTTGCTCGGTGTAACGGGCGTGATCAACAAGATCCGCATTCGCGGTGCAACCTCGGCCGAAGACATCGCACGCGGAATTCGCGCCGCGATTGGGCGGCACGGGGAGCGGGAAGCGAAACACGTCGAGATCAAGATCGAAGGCGGCACGGTCACCCTGACCGGCAAGGTTGCTTCGCACGCCGAACGCAAGCTCGTCTACGGTGCGGCCAAGGCGACGCCGGGCGTGCAGACGATCGTCAACCTTCTGAGCGTCGAATGAAACAGGGAGCACTGCCATGTATCACTTCTTCCGCCGATTCGAGCGCCTTGCGTTCGGCATCGTGCCCGCCTCGGCCATCGTCTGCACGGGCGTTCTCGTCGTACACCGTTTCGGTGACGCGCTGGTAGCGGACTTCGTGCCAGAGCACGCCGTGGATGCGGGCGTCCCGTTCGCGCTCGGGTGCGAAGAGAGGAGCCACGTCGGCTCGTGCGAACGATTGCTTGCCGTATGGAAGGATGCGCAATGAACGCCGCCACGCTTTGTACACGCGAAGTCGCCACCTGCGATCCGCAAACATCCATCGTCGAAGCCGCGGCGAGAATGCGCGCGCTGCATGCCGGAGATCTGGTGGTGGTGCAAGACAAGGAGGGCGTGCGCGTGCCCCTTGGCGTGCTGACCGATCGGGATATCGTGCTGGCCGTGGTCAGCCCGGATGCGCAGGCGGGCGAGCTGTACGCCGGCGATGTGATGTCGACGCCCGCATTGATTGCGGATGGCGCCGACGATATCTGGCTGCTCGCGAGGCGCATGCGCTTGCATGGCGTGCGCCGGCTGCCCGTGATCGGCGTAGACGGCGGACTGATCGGTATCGTTTCGCTCGACGATCTGCTTCATGCGGCTGCAAGCCTGCTAGACGAACTGCGCCTCATTTCGGCGCGCCAGCCGCATCTCGAAGAGAAGCGCCGCGCATAGTGCGGAGTGCTTGGCATCGGAAAGATTGAATGGAGGTCGCCTTGAATGCACCATCAAGGATCCTTGTGGTCTTCTATTCGCGCAGCGAGACGACGGCGGAGTTCGCCGGGCGGCTCGCCGCCGAACTCGAAGGGGATTATGAACGGCTGCACGAGGTCGAATTCCGGCGCCGTGTGGGCCCTTTAGGCTTCCTGCTTTCGATCCTCGACGTGGTCCGCAAGCGCCCCGCGCATTTGCAGCCGATGACGCATACGCTGGCCGACTACGACGTCGTCCTGATCGGTACGCCAGTGTGGGCGGCGCGCGCGTCGGCGCCGGTAGCGACGTGGCTTTCGTTGCACTGGCACCAGATGCGCACGGTGGCGTTCTTCTGCACGATGGGCGGACGTGGCAGCGAAGACGCATTCGCGCAGATGGAGCAGCTCGCGCGGCGCGCGCCGATCGCGACCTGTGCGATTTCCGCGCGAGACATGCGGACCGACCCGGCAGTCGAGAAGGTTTCCCGCTTCGTACTGGCGATCAAGGATGCACTCGCCGCGCGCGAGCATGCGGCGGCGGCCAGATGAACCGCGCGCAGGGGCAAGGCATGCGCGAGCAGCGTTTCGACTACGTGCTGGTAGGCGGCGGCATCGCGAGCGTGTCGGCTGCGCGCTCGCTGCGCCATGAAGAGCCGGGAGCGAGCATTGCGATCCTGTGTGGCGAACCCGTTCTACCCTACCGGCGGCCGCCGCTCACGAAGGGTTTCCTCACGGGAAAGGTCGGCGCCGCGCGGGCCACGATCCACCCGGCGGACTTTTACGAGAAGCAGAGCATTGCGTTGCTGCTGCACGCGCGGGCTGCGGCGGTCGATCGTGCCGCGCACCGCGTGCAGCTCGCAGACGGCAGCGCGGTGGGCTACGGCAAGCTGCTGATCGCGACGGGCGCCTCCCCGCACATGCTGAAGGTTCCCGGCGCCACGCTTGCGGGCGTGCAGTGCCTGCACGACATCGGCGACGCCGTTGCGTTGCGAGCGGATGCGGTGGGCAAGCGCCGGGCGCTCGTGATCGGCGCGGGCTTCGTGGGTGTCGAGGCCGCGGCGGCGTTGCGCGAGCTGGGCCTCGAGGTGACACTGGTCGAGCGCGGTGAGCAGATGCTGCCGCAGTTGCATTCCGCCTTGCTCTCGGCACATTTCAGGAAGCTGTGCGCAAAGCACGGCGTCGAGGTGCTGACCGGGCTCACGGTCGAGCGTCTCACGGGGCACGACACGCTGACGGGCGCGGTGCTCAGCGATGGCCGCGCGCTCGCGTGTGAACTCGGCGTCGTCGCGACGGGCGTGGAGCCGAACTGCGCATGGCTTGCGGGCAATGGGGTCGAGCTGGCCGATGGCGTGCTCGTCGACGAGTGTCTGCAGTCGTCCGACCCGGACATCTACGCCGCAGGCGATGTCGCGAACTTCCATGACCCCATGCTGGGCGCGCGCCGCCGCGTCGAGCACTGGGACAACGCGGTGCGCCAGGGGCGCCTCGCCGCTCGCAACATGCGCGGCGCGCGCATGCCGTACCGTGACGTCTCGATCTTCTATGGCGATGTCTTCGACGTGCCCTACAACTTTCTGGGCGATCCGTTCAATGCACTGGAGGTCGTCGAGCGGGGCGAGTTTCCGCAGCGGCCGTACTCGCTGCTATTCATGAGGCACAACGTGCTGCGAGCGATGTTCTCTATCGGTGCGCCGGCCGACGAAGCGGTCGCCGCCGAAGAGATGATCCGCCACCGGCGCAATCTCGCGAGCAGTGGAGCAGCACTCAAGCAAGTGGGCTCGCGCCTTGGCGCACTGCCTTCCCAGACCGTGCTCATCCTGCAGGGTGGCGGCGCGCTCGGCGCGTTCGAGAGCGGGGCTATCGGCGCGCTGGAGTCGCATGGCGTTCGCCCCGATATCGTCTCGGCCGTATCGATTGGCGCGTTCAACGGCGCGATCGTCGCGAGCCATCCCGGCCACGCGGTTGCGGTGCTCAATGCCTTCTGGCACGAACTGTCGATCGAGGGTCTCGCCGCGCCACGGTCCTGCGCGCATCTGTGGCAGACCGAACTAGCCTGGCACCTCGCGCTTTTTGGCGTGCCGAATTTCATGCGTCCGCGCTGGTGGATGGACGCGCCGCGAATCGGCAGCTTCGCGCCGTGGTGGACGAGCTACTACGACACGCAGCCCATGCTCGCGCTATTGCGCCGCTACGTCGACTTCGACGCGCTGGCGGCAAGCCCAACGCGACTGCTGCTCGGTGCCGTGGAAGTCGCAAGCGGCGAGCGGCGCATTTTCGACAGCTACGTCGACCGTCTGACCCCCGAGCATCTGCTCGCAAGCGGCAGTCTGCCGCCAGCGATGCCGTGGATGACAGTGGAGGGCCGCGCCTACTGGGACGGCGGCATCGTCAGCAACTCGCCGTCGAATCTCTTCGAGGTGATGCTGCGCCGGGACGAGATCGTCTATGCGGACCGCGTGCGCAACGATCTGCGCTTCGAGGAGAACGCCAACGACTTCCGCGATCTCGTCGAGCGCATCACCGGCCAGCTCGACGCTGCGGCCGCCGCGCGCGCGCGGCAGTCGCCGGAGTACATCCGCTTGATGTGCAACCACGCGCCGGTGCAGATTCATCGTATCGCGCTCGAAGGCGCGACCATGGACAGCGTGACATTTGCGCGCGACTTCGATTTTTCGGCGGAGTCGATTGCGTCGCTGCAGTCGCTTGGCCGTGCGGCGGCGCTGGCGGTACTCGACATGGGCGAAGCGAAATTGCGTATCGGTCAGACGGCCTCGGACTACGAAGGCGAGGTGTGCAAATAGCGCACGCTAACGCGCACAAGCATGCGGGGAGCGCGATGCAATCCTTCGACGTATGCAACGGCGACGCGGGCGGCCTGTTCGCGCTGCATCAACTGCGCCACGCGACGTACGTGTGTGGCTTGGGCGCCAGTGATCTGTTCGCTTTCGTTCAGACTGATCTGGCCGCGCCCGCCTGTCGGGCCGTGCACCACGGCGATCTCACCCCGGCACGACCCCCGACCGGCGCGGCGTCGTGCACCGCCGCATCCGGGCCGCTTCTGCGCGGATGAACGCTGCTTGCAGCGCCGGATGCACTTCGTCGCGCCAGCATTCGCCGGTAAACAGCCCGTAATGATCGCAACCCTCGACATCGAGCTGCTGCCGCGCTGCTGCCGCAATGCCACTGCACATGTTCAGGGCCGCATGCGTTTGTCCGGCGCCGGTGACGGCATCGCGCGTGCCCTCGACGGTCAGCAACTCGACGTAGCGCAGCGCCGAGGGCTCGACGAGCGTACCGCTTACACGCCATGCGCGTTGCGCCAGCATTGCGCGATGGAATACGATATCCACGGTATCGAGAAAATATTCAGCCGGCATGTCGAGCAGCGCGGTGTACTCTTTCAACGCGCGGCGCGCATCGGCAAGCGCGCTAGTATCGCCGCGCGAGGTTGCCTTTGTGTAGTGGTCTACCAGCGCCACATAGCGATGCGGATAAACGATCGCAATCTCGGCCTGCTGCAGGTAGGTCGGGAACACGTACCGGCCTTGCCCGGCAAACCCGGCTGGAACGATGTCGATCAGGTGGCGCTCGCACCAGTCAGGCGAATGCGATGCGGCCGCGAGACCGAGCGTGCTCGGATTGATGCGTGCGTCGAGCGGGCCGCCAATCAGTGTGATGCTCGTGGGCGGAGCGCAGCCGCGCTGCGCGCGCAGCGCCAGCGCCCCGAGCGCAGGAAACGTGGACTGGCAGACGGCGATGACGTGCAGCGGCCGCTTGTCCCGCGCAAGCCTGTCGATGAAGGCGTCCAGCATCGCGACATACTCATCGAGGCCGAAGCGGCCCGCTGCGAGCGGTACGTCGCGCGCGTTGATCCAGTCGGTGATATAGACGTCGCCGTCGGCGAGCAGCGCCTCAACGGTCTCCCGCATCATGACGGCCGCGTGGCCGGCCAGCGGTGTGCACAGCAGAACGGCGCGCTCGGCGCGTGCGCGTGCAACGCACCGCAAGTCGCAGAACGGAGTATGCGCGACGATACGTTCGTCAACTTCGCAATGCCTCCCATCGAGCGCGATGGAACGGATCGCAAACGGCGGCGGCTCCTCCGTGAGGCCGAGCAGGGGCTCGAACAGATCCGCATAGCAGGACGAGGCGGCATGCGCCAGCGGCGGTGCGGGCCACGCATCACATGCATGGCGCGCGTACTGCGCCGCCGCGCGCCATGCGCGCATCCATTGGCGCTGTTGTTCGACAAGGGCATACCACATTGTTGACCTCAGACCATCTGATCCCAATTACCGACTTTCCGAGATTTCGTGAGCAGACGAGCGCATCGTACGCGCAAGCAGCGGGCGCAGCCGCCCTGAATGTCGAGCAGGTCGGCAATCTCGCTGAAAACCGCGGCAACATCGGCATTGTGAATGAGCATGGGATCCCCTCGTTGCGCTGAAAACGTGGCATGGCTGAGCGCGTAAGTGCCCAGGGGGGCTTGATCACAGCATGGACGGCGGCATCGCCAGAGCGTTGATCCAGGTCAGCGTGTGGTCTCTAAGCGGAGCAAGGCAGGGGATTGATCGAGGTCAATGGGCGGAGCGGGGCAGGCACGATGATCCAGGCAAGGGGTGTCGCCTCGTGCGCGATGTAGAGAGCGGACATGGCATGGAGCATGCGGACCGCTATCGTGCCCGGCACCCCGTGCCGGCGCGCGGTTACGTTCCCGGGAGGGAAAGATGCAAACCCTTCAGGTGGAGATTCCTGTCGATTACGTGAAGCTTGATGGGATCCTCGAGATTCCCGGTGATGCGCGCGGCGACGGTGGTGTTCGTGCACGGAACCGGCAGCAGCCGCTTCAGCCCGCGAAACCGACAGGTGGCCGCTGGTTTGCAGCGCGAGGGATTTGCGACCCTGCTGTTCGATCTGCTGACGCAGGACGAGCAACGGCACGACGACGTCGACGCCACGTACCGCTTCAATATTGCGATGCTGGCGCGCCGGTTAGGCGCGACGCTTGTCTGGCTGCGGCAATGGGCCGACGTCGCGACGCTGCCGGTTGGGCTCTTCGGAGCGAGTACGGGTGCCGCGGCCGCGCTCGTCGCGGCGGCTCAGACGAACACCGTGGGCGCCATCGTGTCGAGGGGCGGGCGGCCTGACCTCGCGAGGACTGCGCTCGGCTCGGTCTCTGCGCCGACGCTGCTGATCGTCGGCGAACTCGACACGGAGGTCATCCGACTGAATCAGACGGCCGCCGCGCAACTGTTCTGCGAGCACAGCATGGCGATCGTGGCCGGCGCGACCCATCTCTTCGAGGAGCCCGGCACGCTCGAGGAAGTGACGCGCCTTGCCGCTGGCTGGTTTGGACACTGGCTGATTTCCGGCATCGCCAGGACCGGCGACGCATCGCATACAGGACATCGACCATGAGTGACATATTCCGCAATCGTGCTGACGCCGGCAAGCAGCTCGCGGCGGCATTGGATCGTTATGCTGGGCGCACCGATGTGGTGGTGTTGGCGCTGCCGCGCGGCGGTGTGCCGGTCGGCTGTGAGGTGGCGAGGGCCATGCGCTGCCCACTCGATGTGCTTCTCGTGCGCAAGCTCGGCGCGCCGCATAACCCCGAGCTTGCCATGGGGGCCATAGCGACCGGCGAGGCGATCTACCTCAACGATTCGGTGTTGCGCGCGCTCCATGTGAGCGGGGAGCAGGTTTTGGATGCCATCGCGCGCGAACGCGTCGAGCTTCGTCGTCGCGAGTTGGCCTACAGAGGCCAGCTGCCGCCTGCTGCCGTCGAGGGCAAAACCGTCATTGTCGTGGATGACGGCATGGCGACGGGATCGACAATGCACGCTGCCCTCAACGCGCTGCGCACACGGCACCCGAGGCAGATCGTCGTTGCGGTGCCCGTGTGCCCAGCCGGAGTCGAAGCCCGCTTCGACTCGGTCGCGGACGACTTCGTCTACGTAATGCAGCCGGACTGGTTCATGGGTATCGGGCAGTTTTATGCCGACTTCACGCAGACGAGCGATGAAGAGGTGCAAACTTGCCTCGCCGACGCGCAGGACTGGCAACGAAAGGCCATGCGAGGCGATAGCGACGGTGCGCGAGCCGCTTCGCCAGAAGACGGCGCTGCCTGACCTCGATGACTTCGGGCGTTTTTCTGAGTGGATTGTTGCGAGCAGACCTCGACGCGTAAGCGCCTATTCGCAATCAGGCAGGAACTGCTCGTTTGAGCGTCCGGCCCCGTGTGGTGGCGAGAGCCCTTCGACACTCTCCGAAGTCCGGTCCGAGTTCGTCCTTGTCCCGCTCGATGTCGCGAGCCGGCGCAGCAGCGGCGCTCGCGCCAGCCACATCTGCGCGTATTGGCGCGGGCGCGATTACACGGTCGTTGCTGCGATGGTGCGTGCGCGGCCGGTTCGCCCGTGCTGTTTCCAGGCCGAACCAGGCGACCTCGGAGCGCAGGCTGGCGGCATAGGCATGCCAGCCGCGCAGATTCAGCGCGAACAAACGGTCGCGTACTGACGCGTCGAATGCGTCGTGGTCGAGCTTCTCGTCGAGTAACGCCTGTGGCCAGCCGCAGAATGTCCGCTGCGTGCGCACAATGAATTCTTCCACGCTCATGGAAGGCAAAACATGCCCGAGCAGCACCTCGTCTTCGAGTATCGGATGCAGCGCGATCAGTTCCCCGACGGTCTCGGCTGTATGGCGCGCTTCGAGAATGCGGGCCAGCAATTGCAGCGTGCGTCCGAGGTGAAGCAGCAGGGCGCGTCGTTCGAAGGACTGGTGGAATACGAGAGACTTGCCTGTCATGAGGGATCTCGCTGTTCGGGAGTGCAGGGAATAAGGGTTCAGCGCAACGGCTCGCCGTTGTGCTGAATCTGCACGGCGGTTGCCTCGACGTAATCGACACACACGCTATCGCCTGCCTGGAGCCCGTCGAGCAGACTGTCCGACGACGCCCGCAATACCACCGAGCGTGTAGGACCGCGCAGGGTGAGCAGGCGCCTGTCGCGATCGACCCATCCGCGTTTCATGGTGACTTCTCCGTGCATGCCGGTGCGCACACAGTCCCTTCGGCTTCGGGCGCTTCGGCGGTTGATGTCATTCGACCGCCGGGGTGCTTTGGAGCACTTGACCTGCATCAATTCATTCGCGGTCGCGTTCACGACGGGGTCGCGGGCGCTAGCTGGCTCGACTCCGATTGACGTGGGTCAACTACGCGGCGACTACCGGCTTTATCGTTTGCACAGACTCGCCAGGAGCGCAGCTAGCTTTTCGCGGCACTCCCAACGATGCCTGTAAGAATGACTAGCGGAGCACGCGGCCTGCATACGGGTACGCGTTGGTGTGAAAGGCCGCCCTAACAAGCTCGTTGCAGACGAACTGGGCGCAGCGGAGAAAACCATCAAGATTCACCGGGCGCGCGTCATGGAGAAGATGGAAGTTCGCTCGCTTGCCGATCTGGTTCGCCTCGTAGTGAGATCGGAGGCCGACGAGCCGGAGTCGCTGGCTCTGCCGCAGCCGCGCACGAGCACCCCGACGCAGTACAGCGACAGGGAACCGGCGTCACTGGGAAAGTGACGCACCTGCATCCGCGCAGTCGTTCAATGAGACATCAACACCGGCAATGTCATCGAAGAAAGAATCGTGCGCGTGACGCCGCCAAGGACGAGGTCATGAAACCTGGCGTGGCCATATGCACCCGCGACGAGCAGGTCATATCCGCCATCGATCGCGAATTCGAGCAGTGCGTCGCCTGTCGATACCGCCAACGGACGATCGAAGCGAGCGATGTCCACTGGGAGCGCAACGTGTCGCTGGAGCATCGCTGCGACGTCAGCGCACGACGCTTCGGTCGGCGCTGGCTTGAACGCCGTGGCGACGACGGCGGCGACCGTGACACGTGTCGCACGCGCGACAAGGGGAATCGCGTCGCGAATGGCGCGAGCTGCCTCGCGGCCGCCATTCCAGGCGATCAGGATGCGCTCTCCGACCGCCTCGAAGGAGCCGGTTTCCGGTATCAATAGAACGGGGCTGCCCGCACCCAGCAGGATAGTCTCCAGGAAATTGTCCGCCACACAGGACTCCGGGTCCTGCGGTCTGGCTTGCCCGAGGATCACAAGGTCTGCGGTTCGGCTGCCCTGCATGACCGTGGTGACGGGATAGCCGTCTGGTGCGGTCCATACGCCCGGCACCTGCGCACACGTCAGTTCCGCGCGAAACAACCGTTCTACCTCACTGCGTTTTTGCGCGAGGAATTTGCTGTGAGCTTTGTAAAAGTCGGCTGTGCCCGTCATGGCGTAGAAGCCCAGCGGATGCGGATCGAACATGGAAAACACGCCGTCCAGATGAGCATCGAATTTTCGGGCGAGCTTCAGTGCGAACGAGAGCCGCGTATGGGCGCCTTTGCTCGTATCGAGGTGGACCATCACGGTCTTGTAGGTCATCGTGGATCTCCAGTCGCTGCAAAACGTGTACGAAAATCAGTTCCCAGGCACGTGCGGTTAGCCCGCAAGCGCGATTCGCGCGAAGTTGTTCGGCTTGCGAATGACTCACTCCGGCAGCGCAGCCCAGCGAAAGAACGCGGACGAATCCGCATCGAGTTTGCCAAACGACCTTTCGTACAAGGCCACGAATGCCGGCGACCCATACAGGCGGCTCAGAGTGCGGTCTACCAGCAGACGCAGATCGTTATCTCCGCGTGCCATGCCGATCGCCACGGAAACGCTTGTGAACCGCCGGTCGAGAACGACCAGATCGTTCGCCGCGGGACTGGCGTGCGTCGCTGCAACGAGCAGGGCACGGTCTGCGAAGAAGACGTTCGACCGGCAGTCAATGAGTTTCTGCAAACCCGCTTGCAAAGAGGTGACGGGGGCAACCGTTGCTGAAATCTGAAAATCACCAAGCTTTCCGGCAAGCCAGCGCTGCGCGGGCGAATCGGCGATGACCGAAACCGTCTGCCGGGACAGCAGTTGAGCGGGCGACGCGCGCCAGATTGGGTGAGACGGGTGCTCGCCAGACAGAATCTCGCTCAGTCCCGCCGGCGCATCGGCGCGCAGAACCGCTCCGATTCCGCCTGGATAGACAGGAATGGAGACCGACATGCTCTGCCTGTTCGTGAGTGTATCGAGTACTCCGCATACGAGATCGACGCGCTTTTCTCGCAATGCGCGCGTGTTGTCGCCGGGCGAGAGCGGAACCCACTGGGGCTTGAGCGTTGTCAGCCCCGTTTCGCTTCTGATCTGTTCGACAATCTTCTGGCACAGCGCTACTGTGTAGCCCGTCACTTGCCCACTGGCGTCCTTGTAAGCATACGGACGCGCGTCGCTGAGATAGCCCATGCGGATCGTCCCCGACTGCTCGATTCGCAGCAGCGTCGCGCTTGTCGTCTGCTGCTGGGCGCGCACCGGATGCGGCATGAAAGCGGAAAGCGCCAGTATGCCGATGGCCATCGCCGCGGCAGCTGAACTTGCAGCCGCCCGCGGCGCAGAGGTCGGTGAGCCGGTGCGATTGACGGCGAAGCCATATATCGCGTAGCCGATCGCCATGACCAGCATTCCGCCCATCACGGCATCCTTGCCGGAAGCGTAGATAGCAAAGACCGAGTAAGCCAGCGCCACTACCGCGACCGTCGCATTGAGACGGTACTTCGCCACCTGCGTGCCGGCGTTGCGCATCATCACGAATAGAGCCGACAGCGAAATGACATACGGAATCACATTGGTGACAACGGCCAGGTTGACGAGCGCAGCGAATTGTTCGCTCAGATTGGGTGAAATCGTGGACAAGGCCATCATCGACTGCACGATCCCCATGATCACCATGCCTGCAACAGGCGCGCCTGAGCGGTTCGTCTTGCCGAAAACAGCGGGGAACATCTGGCTATCGGAAGCGTCCCTGGCTGTTTGCGCCAGCGTGAACTGCCAGCCGAGCAGAGAGCCGACGCATGCCATCGCGGCAAGGCCCATGACGACGGAGCCTACAGCGGGACTGAACATTTTGGCAAAGGCGAGGCCGAACGGTCCTGTCGATTTGGCGAGTTCGGCATTCGGCACGATCCCCTGGATCACGGCCGTGGAGAGAATGTAGATAACCGCCGCGCCCAAGGTGCCGAACATGCAGGCCAACGGGACATCGCGCCTGGGGTTCTCGACGGCCGACGAGTTCTGTACCGCCGATTCCATACCGAGGAATGCCCAGAGCGTGAGCGAGACGCTCGAACCCATCCCCTCCACGAGGCGCAGCCCCTTCGGATTCCAGGCAGCCGCGAAAGTACTGCCGTGAAACCAGAACCAGCCTGCAACCGAAATGCAGCCTACGGGCAGGATCACACCCCAAACCGTGACCGCGCCGATTCGTCCCGTTATTTTGGGGCCGCCGAAATTGGCCAGCGTGGTCAGCCACAGAAGGCCGATCACGCCAAGACAGGCCGCGAGCGGGGACGATGTCAGCGCCGGGAAGAATGCGGCGAGATAGCCGAGCGCAGAGCTCGCAACCGCTACATTCGCAATGGCGATAGACAGGAAGTAGAGAAAGAAGACCTGAAAATAACCGTCCTTGCCGTAAGCCTCCTCGGCGTACGCGGCCATGCCACCGGCACGCTGATTTAACAGTCCGGCTTCGGCAAAGCCCCATGCAATGGCAAGTGATCCAATTGCCGTGACAAGCCACGACAGCAGCGAAATCGCGCCGACTTGCGCCATGTTGGCGGGCAGCATGATGATGCCCGATCCCATCATGTTCATGGTGACGATGAACGTGAGCTGTACTACGTTCATCTTTTTGGGTTGATCCGTCATGGTGAATCTCCTGCTCGCGTCGCTGTGCTCAAGCACGCGTCGCGAGCTATCTATTGCGTTTCGTGCGTCGCCAATGCCCGCAATGCCGGGCTATGACGTTGCGTTGAGCTTCAGGATTTCGTCCATGAAGCGTCGGGTAGAGACCGGGCGTGATGGGAACTGCATTCGCCTGGAATAACTGTTTTCATGAAGTAGCCTCGGCATGCATGCCGATTCTTCCGATCAATGCATTGGCGAGGATTTCATCGCCGATCACGACAGCCTCGATATCGCAAACGCGGCAACGAACATTGTTACGAGCATGGCCGAGAGCATGAAAATCTTCTGTCGGTCGTCGAATTCCGGAAAATCCCCAAGCGTCGTCGTCAGGTTGGCCGCGTCCCACAGCGCGTTGAACAGGCACGTATGAAGAGGCGGCTCTAGCAACATGAGTTCGCTGGTGGCGGCGACGAGCAGCAGCACGAGCAGGTCAATGGAGTGCCACGCACGACGCCGCCATTCGCGCACGCGAACTGCGCCGAGACGCGGTTCGTTGACACGGTAGATCCACATATCGGCAGTTTCATGCGCGCTCGACGCGGCTTCATGTCAAGCGCGACGGCCTTCGAACAATCGGTCGCCACGACATCCAGTTCGGAAATCGCGGATCTTGTGTGAAGGCTAGGGCGACTGACGAAGTGCAAATTGATATAGGTCAAGCGACGATCGGCGCCCCGCTCTAATGTCTACGCAACGAGAGTGTCGCGCGAGCGCACCCACGCGATACATGATGAGCTGCGGGTCGGTAGCATTGCTCATACCTTTTCGCACGAGACACGCTCCCATGCTTGAGCCCGCGGAACAAGGTGTGGCCAGAGCAGGGCAGCCGACGCGGAGGAAGAAACGGTGATGAAGGCAAATCTGGGTGGCACAGATATCGAAGCTCGCGAGACGAATTCGGCGTCGTTGGCGCCGGGGACGGGGCCGCGGGCGGGTAGCGTCGTCGAACCGGATACGGCAAACCAGGTGGGCGCCACCTTCGCGGAGAACGAGTTGCGGCGTTTGCATAGGGAGAGGGCATCGGAACTGGGCGAAATGGCAGCCGCGCTTGCCCACGAAGTCGACCAGCCGCTCACGGCTATTCTCAGCAACGCCCAGGCGGCGCAGCGCTTTCTTGCCCAGAACCCGCCCGCTTTGGGCGACCTGCAGGAACTGCTCGCTGAGGTCGTCGTCGATAGTGCGCGCGCGCACGCGATCATTCGAAGGATGCGTCAATCGGCACGACGCGAACCGCCCGAGATCAGCGCGGTCGATGTGGGCGGCCTCGTGCGTGAAGTGGTGGGCCTGCTGCGCCGCGAAACGCAGGCCGCCGGCGCGAGCATCACCGCGCGCATCGAGCCCGCACTGCCTCATTTGCGTGGGGACGCTCTGCAATTGCAGCAAGTCCTCGTCAACCTTCTGTTGAACGCTCTCGACGCCGTGCGCGACTGCGATGCGGCAGACCGCGAGGTTTGCATCGCCGTGACGGTCACAGCGGATCGCGGCAAGGTGGGCATAGCCATTCGCGACCGGGGGCTCGGTGTCGATGCAGACCAGTTCGCCACGCTATTCAAGCCGTTCGTGACCTCGAGGCCGGACGGACTGGGGCTCGGTCTCTCGATCAGCCGCACCATCGTCATGGCGCACGGCGGGAAGCTCTGGGCCGAGCGCAACGCTGATCGCGGCATGACCTTCCATATCGAACTTCCGGCGCAGAGCGCGAGCACAAAAGCGCACGTATGAGACGGGATAGGAGCAGACGCCATGGACAAAGCTGTTTCACGCAAGGCCGCGCACGATGCAAGTGCTATAGCGGCGCCATACCGCACGCCAGACGAGAGATCGGCACAGGGCCGACTCATTCGTGACTCAGTGCCCCGCTTGTCCCAGGCGGGGTGGAAACTGCCTGAGCAGCGCCGTGATGTCATCGACCTGCTCGAGGAGTCCAATGCAGGCCGTTTGCCGCGCCTTATCCCGATACGCTTTGGCCGCATGTCGGCCTCGCCGTTTGCGTTCTATCGAGGCGCGGCCGCCGTGATGGCGGCCGATCTCGCCACGGTACCCACCAGCGGGTTGCGTGTGCAGGCGTGTGGCGACGCGCATCTGATGAACTTCGGCGGCTTTGCGACGCCCGAGCGCAATGTGATCTTCGACATCAACGATCTCGACGAAACGCTGCCCGCCCCGTTCGAATGGGACCTGAAGCGGCTTGCCGCGAGCGTCGTGATCGCCGCACAGCATCTCGAACTGCCTTATAGCGACACCGTGCGACTCACGACCGATCTCGTGCGCCAATACCGTGAACGTATGCACGACTATGCCTACATGCGCGCGCTCGACGTCTGGTACGACCGGATCGATCTGCAGAAGTATCAGGACAAGTCGGGCGATCCGGATATCGTCGAGAACGCCCGCAAGCGCATCGCACAGCGCATCGAAGTGGAGCGGCGCAAGACCGTGCCTGATCATCTCTACCCCAGGCTCGTTACCGAGGAAGGGGGGCGACCGCGTATCAAGGACGAGCCGCCGCTCATCTTCCACCCTGATGCGGATCTCGCGCCCGGCCTCGAGTCGGGCTATGCCGAGGCGCTTGCATCGTATCGCGAGAGTCTCCCCGAACATGTGCGCGTGCTGTTCGACCGGTTCCATCTGTTCGACCTCGCGCTGAAGGTAGTGGGCGTGGGCAGCGTCGGCACGATGTGCGGTGTCGGTCTCTTCTTGGCTTCCGACAACGACCCGCTGTTCCTGCAGGTCAAGGAAGCGAAAGCTTCGGTGCTCGAGCCGTATGCGGGAAGGAGCTTGCACGCGAACCACGGTCAGCGCGTGATTGCAGGCCAGCGCATCATGCAGTCCGCGAGCGATGTGTTTCTCGGCTGGAGCCGCGGGAAGAACGGGCGCGACTTCTATGTCCGGCAGCTTCGCGACATGAAAATGTCCGTCGTGATCGAGGCGCTGGATGCGGGCCTGCTTCGGCAATACGGCCGCATGTGCGCGCATGCGCTCGCGCGCGCCCATGCCCGCTCGGGCGACGCCGCGATGATTGCCGGATACATGGGCTCGGGCGGCACTTTCGACGACGCCATCACCGAGTTCGCCACGGAATACAGCACGCAAAACCGCCGGGATTATCGCGAATTCATCCAGGCGATCCGCGAAGGCCGGATTCAGGCAGCAGTGGAAGATTGAAGGCGAGGAAGTCATGCGGCGTATCAACGGCCCGACCGCTCATATGAACTGCGATGAAATCCGGCCTGAAGCGCAAACGCAACTTTCAAGCCGCCGCGTCTTCCATAATGAGGGAGACGGCAAATGAGTGTCGGCTGGCACAAGGCAGGACTCGCGGGCGTCGATTCACACGACGGCGCCGCTGCACAGCACGCGTGGTCACACGCCCGTTGGCTTGTGCTTGCGGGCTGCCTGATTGCCATTCCAGCCTTCTATGTCGAACTGCTCGCAACGTCGACTTCGATGCTGCTGACCGCGCGCGCACTCTACGGCGGCATGGCGGTGGCGTGCGCGGCCGCCGTTGCGCGAACCGCATGCTCGAGCCACAAACCAGCACGGTTTCTGGATCGCAATGCCTTTGATGTGGCGATCGCTTGCGGCGCGCTCGTCAGTATGATCGGCGGAGCGAACCCCTGGTCTTGGCTCGAATGGGTGCTCAGACTCGCGTTCATGGCGATGATTGCGCTGCGTATCGTCGTTGCCCTGCGCTCGTATTTCGAACTCAACCGGCTCGCGCTGCTCCCGCTCGCGTGCGCGATCGTTTTGTTGCTTGGCGGTGCGGGGTTTTACGCGTTGGAGCCGCATGTGCACAGCTACGCCGAAGGGCTGTGGCTCGCATTCGAAAGCAGCGCCACAGTAGGCTACGGCGACATCGCGCCCACGACGCCCGCTTCACGTGTTTTTGCCGTGTTCGTCGTGCTGCTCGGCTACGGCATGCTTTCACTGGCATTTGCCGGCATTGCCGCGTGGCTCATCGGCAAGGAAGAGCGGCGCCTCAGGCGTGAGATGCATCGGGACATCAAGGTGCTGCATGCGGAAATCATTTCGCTGCATCGCGAGCTGGAAGGGCTGCGAGATGCGCTCGCGCCGAGCCGCAGCGGTCCGCAACGAGGAGACAACGCGGCTCGGCAGATCGGAGCCGGTTGATCGCAAGAGGCATGGCGGGCAACAGCGTTGTTCATGCCTCGTCCCGCCAGGCCGGCGCTCGCATGCTTGATTCAGATCAATCGCCGCCTGCCGCAGCCAACGCACAGTAATGCGGTTGACGCCGCCACCGGGCCATACCGCGCACGGGCGGCCTGACGAACGAAGAGCGTGCCGATCATGACCGATTCCGCCGTTAGCGAAGCTGAACCCTTGCATACGAGCCGAGCCATTCATGGGGGGCGCGCGCGCGCTGCGGCGTGCGCACGCCCCGACGACTCTCCCGCTGATCAGTTGAATCGTGCGGCCCATGCGAGTCTGGCCGCGGCGACATTCGGCCTTTCACCCCTGGCGCTAGCGCTGGCCGCACTCGACTGGGCGGGGCACCTCGCAGTCTCACCCGGAAAATGCTTCGACCTTGCTACGCACGGGTGGCTTACGGCAACGTTTCCTTCGCAGTTGCGCCCCACCGGAGACGAAGCGCAGAAGGGCGGGATGACGGTGTACGCTGGTCATGCCGACCCTCGTTTCACAGCCACCGCATGGTCGAACTGGCCATTCCGGATATACCGTGACGCGTTTCTGGCGATCGAGCGCTGGTGGCGCGAAGCGACCCGCGGCGTTCCGGGCGTTGAGCGGCACCACGAGGAACTGGTTGGCTTCGCGGCGCGCCAGTGGCTCGACGCGTGTTCGCCCGGCAACTTCATCGCGACCAATCCAGAGGTGTTGCAGGCCACGTTGCGCAGTGGCGGCGCCAATCTTGCTGCGGGCTTGCGCAACTGGCTCGACGACGCGAACGCCATGGCCGACACACTGCGGGGCACGCGGGCACGCGTGGCGCAGCCCTGGATTCCGGGGCGCGACGTCGCGGTGACGTCGGGCCGGGTCGTCTGGCGCAACGCGTTGTGCGAGCTGCTGCAGTATGCGCCGACGACGCCCAATGTCGAGCGTGAGCCGATCCTGATCGTGCCGTCGTGGATCATGAAGTACTACATCCTGGATCTGCAGCCGCACGACTCGCTGATCCGGTTTCTGGTCGAACAGGGCTACACGGTATTCGCCATATCGTGGCGCAATCCAGGCCCCGAAGCGCGCGATCTCGGCCTCGACGACTACTTGCGCGACGGCTTCTTCGCGGCGCTCGAGGCAGTTCGCGTGCGATGCAGTGAGCCCGTCCACGCGGTCGGGTACTGCCTGGGCGGGACGCTGCTTGCGATCGGCGCGGCGGCGCTCGCACGCGACGGCAGGCGCGACATGCTGCGCTCCGTCACGTTGCTGGCCGCGCTCACCGATTTCAGCGACCCGGGCGAACTCGGTTTGTTCATCGACGCTAGCGAACTCGCCGCGCTCGACGCGCTGATGTGGCGGCAGGGCTATCTGGATGGTGCGCAGATGTCGGCGGCGTTCCAGTTGCTCAACGCGCGGGACCTGATCTGGTCCCGGATGATGAGCGAGTATCTGCTCGGTCGGCGCACGAAGCCGAACGACCTCATGTCGTGGAACGCCGACACGACGCGCATGCCGTACCGTATGCACACCGAATATCTCACGCATCTCTTTCTCGACAACGATCTCGCGGCAGGCCGTTATTGCGTGGACGGCCGGCCCATCGCGCTTTCGGACATCGAAGCGCCGATGTTCGCCGTCGGGACCGAGCGCGATCACGTTTCGCCGTGGCGCTCGGTCTACAAGCTGCATTTGCTCACGCACAACGCGCTCACGTTCGTGCTCACGGCGGGCGGCCATAACGCCGGCATCGTGTCCGAGCCGGGACATGAAGGGCGCTACTTCCGATGCGCGACGCGCGAGCCCGACGCGCCGTACCGCAGCCGTCATGAGTACGTGAGCGAGACACCCGTGATCGACGGTTCGTGGTGGACCTGCTGGTGCGACTGGCTGCGCAAGCACTCGACGGGCGAGGTGCCGGCGCGCACGCCGCAAGCCGGGCTTGGGCCGGCGCCCGGCGAATACGTGCTCGAAACATGAACGCGCGCAGCCAGCCAGCGGACGAGTGGCTCGAAGTCAAACGCAGACGGGTGAACAGGGCCATGTCATGGAACATCATGCCGAAGTGCTGAGAGGACTGCGCTGGTACCCGCGCATGCCAGGCTGGCGCGACGTGGCGGCCGTGGTGCTGGTGTTCGGCACGATCGTGTTGCTGGGCGAGGGCGCGCGCCAGATGACGGGCCCGCTGGCGGGCGGCCACGGCGCGGCCATCTCGCTCTCTCCCGCGGCGCTGCCAGGTTATACGCTGCGCACGGTGCTGCGCATGCTGATCGCGCTCATCGCTTCGTTCATGTTTACGTTCACGTACGCGACGCTCGCGGCAAGGAGCCGCCGGGCGGAGCGGATCCTCATCCCGCTGCTCGACGTGCTGCAGTCGGTGCCGATACTCGGCTACCTGTCGTTCACGGTGGTGTTCTTCATGTCGCTCTTTCCGGGCAACGTGCTGGGCGCCGAACTGGCCTCGATTTTCGCGATCTTCACGAGCCAGGCGTGGAATATGGCGTTCAGCTTCTATCAGGCGCTGCGCACCGTGCCCTCCGATCTGGACGAGGCGAGCCGCAGCTTCCGTCTGTCCGGCTGGCAGCGGTTCTGGCGGCTCGAAGTGCCGTTCGCGATGCCGGGGCTCGTATGGAACGCGATGATGTCGATGTCGGGCGGATGGTTCTTCGTGGTGGCTTCGGAGGCCATCTCCGTGGGCGATGTGCAGGTGGCGCTGCCCGGCGTGGGGTCGTGGGTGGCGCAGGCGATCCTGAAGCGCGATCTCGCGGCGGTGGGCTGGGCGATACTCGCCATGAGCCTCGCGATCGTGCTTTACGATCAGTTGCTGTTTCGCCCGCTGGTGGCATGGGCCGACCGGTTTCGTTATGGCGATATCGCGGCTCAGGCTTGCCCGCGCAGCTGGCTGCTCGACCTTTTTCATCGGTCGCCGTGGATGCAGCACGCGTGCCGCCCGGCTGGTGCGGCACTCACGCGCGCCGCACATCTGCGGTTGTCGCCCGGCGCGCGTTGGCACGGCTTCGCTTGGGCACACAGCGCCTCCTCGCGGCGCGCGGGCGACGCGCTCTGGTTCGCACTGTGCGCGGCCGCCGTAACAGGTGCGGCCATGGCGGTGCTGCGCTTCGCAGCGCCAGCTCTCGCATGGGCCGACGTGGTCGATGCAGTACGCAACGGCTTGCTCACCTTGCTGCGGGTCGTGGTGCTCATTGCGCTCGCCTCCGCAATCTGGGTTCCGACAGGCGTGGCGGTGGGGCTGCGCCCGCGCGTGGCCGCCTGGGTCCAGCCGGCTGCACAATTTCTGGCTGCCTTCCCCGCCAATTTGCTGTTCCCCGTCGTCGCGTTCTGCATCGTGCACTTCAGGCTCGCCCCGGACATCTGGCTGTGCCCGCTGATGATCCTCGGCACGCAGTGGTACATCCTCTTCAACGTGATAGCTGGCGCCACAGCCTTGCCGAGCGATTTGCGCGAGGCGGCGACGAGCCTGCGGCTACGGCCGCGCGCGCGGTGGCTGCAAGTGTTGCTGCCAGGCATCTTCCCGTATTACGTGACGGGCGCGATTACGGCGAGCGGCGGTGCGTGGAACGCAAGCATCGTGGCCGAAACCGTCAGTTGGGGGACGACCAGCCTGAGCGCAGGCGGCCTCGGCGCCTATATCGCGCAGATGACGGCGAGGGGAGACTTTCCGCGCATTGCCCTCGGCATTGCCGTCATGTCGATCATGGTCGTTGCCGCCAACCGCTTGATATGGCGGCCACTCTACGCCTTCGCTGAACGCCGTACGCGGCTCTCCTGAACGCCTCGCCATGGAAATCGCCCCAATGCCAGCTCCAGCACCCTCCGCAATGGCGCTTGATGACGCGCCTCATGCTGGCCTCGCTACGCCAGTGCTCGAACTCGACCACGTGGGCATGGCGTTCGCGCGGCCCTCCGGCGACCCACTGCCGGTGCTTGTGGATATCGACCTGATGCTGCGCGAAGGCGAAATTCTCGGCCTGCTCGGGCGCTCGGGATCGGGCAAATCGACGCTCTTGCGCGTAGCAGCCGGCCTCGCGCGGCCCACGTCAGGCCGCGTGCGGTACCAACGCGCGCCGCTTTCGGGTCCTGCCGAGGGTATCTCAGTGGTGTTCCAGACCTTTGCGCTTTACCCGTGGCTCACGGTGCTCGCCAACGTCGAGCTGGGGCTCGACGCGGCGGGACTCGCGCCCAGCGTGGTGCGCGAGCGCGCGATGTCCGCGATCGAGAGGATCGGGCTCGACGGCTTCGAATCCGCGTTTCCGCGCGAACTTTCGGGCGGCATGCGCCAGCGTGTGGGCTTTGCGCGGGCGCTGGTGAGCGAACCGAAACTGCTGCTGATGGACGAGCCATTTTCGGCGCTCGACGTACTCACCGCCGAAACGCTGCGCAGCGACTTTCTCGACCTGTGGACCCAGCGGCAAACGCCGATCGAGGCGGTGCTCATGGTCACGCACAACATCGAGGAAGCGGTGCTGATGTGCGACCGCATCCATGTGCTGGGCGGCCATCCGGGTCATATCGTCGCGACGTTGAATGTGCCGCTGTCGCGCCCGCGCAACCGGCTCGATCCGGCGTTTCGCGCCATCGTCGACACGCTGTACGGAATCCTGACCGCTCGCCTCGCCGAATCCGCCAACGGCTCAGGCGCGGTGCGCGGCGCGTTTGGGCTGCGACTGCCGGCGGTATCGAGCCATCGTCTTGTCGGGTTCCTCGATGCGCTCGCGGCGGCCACGCACGATGGCCACACGGAACTGACCTCGATGGCCGCGGCGCTGATGCTCAAGCCCGATGAACTCTTTCCGGTGGCCGTGGCGCTGCATCTGCTGGCATTCGCGGAGCTGCAGGAGCGCACGATCAAACTCACGGCGGCCGGACGCATGTTTGCCCACGCTGGCGATAGCGAGCGCAAAAAGCTGTTTCGCGAACACGTGGTGCAGTTCGTGCCGCTCATCGCCCACATCCGCGAGGTCCTTGACGAACGGGAAGGGCACCGGGCGCCGCGTGCGCGTTTCGAGCTCGAACTGGAGGACCACTTGCATCGCGCCGATGCCGAAACGACCCTGCGGAGCGCGATCGACTGGGGCCGGTACGCCGGGTTATTCAGCTACGACGACCACACCCGAACATTTGGCGATTGAATCTGCCAGGCCGGCAAGTGCTTGATCGATGTCAAATGTGCACCCTCGCCGCCGCTCATCATGAGACAGGCGCTTTACCTCGCGGCCGCGCCGGCTGTCGTTCCGATCATTCTCGGAGGGAACATGAAAGCACTGGTCTACAATGGTCCGGGCAAATTCGCGGTCGAAACGCGGCCGATGCCCGCCTTGCAGGCTCCCGGCGACGCGATCGTCAAGATGTCGAAAACGACGATCTGCGGAACCGACCTGCATATTCTCAAGGGCGACGTGCCCAGTTGCGAGCCGGGCCGTATTCTCGGCCACGAAGGCGTGGGCGTCGTCCATGAAACCGGAAGCGGCGTCTCGACGCTGAAAGCCGGCGATCACGTGCTCGTCTCCTGCATTTCGAGCTGCGGACAGTGCGAGTACTGCCGGCGCGGCATGTACTCGCACTGCAAGACGGGCGGCTGGATTCTCGGCAATCGCATCGACGGCACGCAGGCCGAATACGTGCGGACTCCGCACGCGCAAACGAGCCTGTACCGGATTCCCGCAGGCCTCGACGAGGCCGCGCTGGTGATGCTCTCGGACATCATGCCAACGGGCTTCGAATGCGGCGTGCTCAACGGCCGGGTTGAACCCGGCAGCACGGTTGCCATTGTCGGCTCGGGGCCGATCGGGCTGGCCGCGCTCCTGACCGCTCAGTTCTATGCGCCCGCGCAGATCATCATGATCGATATGGACCCCAACCGTCTGGAATGCGCGAAGCGATTCGGCGCGACGGCGTGCATCGATCCGCGCGCGGGCGACGCCGTGGATGCGGTGATGATGCTCACGGATGGCGTGGGGGTGGATTGCGCAATGGAGGCAGTCGGCGTACCTGCGACGTTCGAACTCTGCGAGCAACTCGTCGCACCGGGTGGCACGATCGCGAACATCGGCGTGCATGGCGTGCCGGCGTCGCTTTTTCTCGACAAGCTCTGGGACCGCAATGTGGCGATCACGACGCGCCTCGTCGACACCGTGAGTACGCCCATGCTGCTCAAGACCCTGTGCGCCGGACGCATCGATCCGAGCCGCCTGATCACGCATCGCTTTGCGTTCGAGGACGTCCTCAAGGCCTACGAGACGTTTTCGCACGCGGCGAGCACGCAGGCGTTGAAAGTCATCATCGAGATGTGACTCGCCATGGGCAACCGGGGGCTTTCTGCTGCAGTGCGCCTCGAACGAGCCGGGGCGCGCCCGGCGCAACGCAAAAGGCAGCCACCAGCCGAAGGAGCGGTGCGTCTCGCGCCGCGCGTGCGCCAACTGATCGAAAGCCAGAGCTATGTTCAGGCCGACGAGGACGCGGCGTTTCTGCGGCGTCCGGAAATGTGCGGCGTACGCCTTCAGCTCGACTACTGGAAAACCGAAGAGCGGCTGCAGCAACTCGGAATCGCGCATACGGTGGTCGTTTACGGAAGCCCCCGCGTCACGAGCCCGGCGCAAGCGCGCAAGCGGCTCGCCGCCTCGCCCTGGTCGACTCCGATGCTGAATAGCAACGCGAACTGCGCGTGGCGCAAGCGCTCCTTCGGCGAAGCATCTAATACGATGTCGCGCGCAAGTTCGATATTGCACATAAAACTGCCATGGTCCTTCCAGGGTTGCATCACGATCTAGCTCATTCGCGAGCGCGCATGCGAAGGGGGGCATCAGCATGAACATCATCTTTTCCGATCGGTCGCCGCACTATGACGCCAGCCGGCTCGCGTTGACCTTTCCCGCTACGGCCGGCGACATGCACGTCGAGTGCGCGATCACGGCCGAGGCGCTCGAAGATCATTTCGGCGCCGCCTCCCTGCGCGAAGCGGATTTGTGCGGCGCATTCCTTGCCCACCGGGCCGCGATCGAAAGAGCAGCGGCTCGCATGATCGAGGCGACGCAGTCCGAAGCGATCACGCTTCACAGCGGCTACTTCCGCATGTACAGGGATTCGGACGATGGCGTGAAAAGCCCGTTCGCAGTGAGGCCGCACGCTTGATTCAAGTCAATGCGCGCGGCCTTGCAATCTTTAAATTGAATCATATCGGGGCGTTGGCCCTTAACGGAGGACCTCATGCAAGCATCAGACATCATGACGACGGACGTCATCACCGTGCGCCCCAATGCGTCAATTTTCGAGGCAGCAACGTTGCTCACCGAACATCACATCAGCGGGATTCCGGTCGTTGACGATGGCGGAGCGGTTGTCGGCATTCTCAGCGAAAGCGATCTGCTGCATCGAGTGGAAACGGGCACCGGCAAGCCACAGCGAAGCTGGTTTGGGGAATTCCTCCATTCGACGCGCAAGCTTGCAGGCGAGTACCTGAAGGAAAACGCGGTGAAAGTGGGCGACGTCATGACGGGCAACGTCGTTTCGGTTTCGCCTTCCACGCCGCTCAGCGAGATCGCCGACGTGCTCGAACGCCTTCATATCAAGCGTGTGCCCGTACTCGATCAGGGCAATCTGGTGGGTATCGTAAGCCGTGCGAACCTGATACGCGCGCTGGCGAGCGCCGCGCGGCCCGACGAGGCGGCCCTTGCTTCGGACGAAACCATCCATCGCAACGTCATGCACGCGCTGGATGGACATCGCTGGGCAATGGCGGCGGAGAACGTCGTCGTCAAGGAAGGGATCGTCCATTTCTGGGGCACGGTGAACTCGGAAGAGGAGCGCAAGGCGATACTCGTCTCTGCGGAGCGTGTGCCTGGCGTCAAGGGTGTCGAGGACCATCTCGGCTACCCGGTGGTGTTCACGCCGATGTAAGGAAGGTGGGTGCGTCCAGGCGCGGTGAAGGCTGGGCCAGCAACACGACTGGCCCAGTTGTTTTCGTCCGCCGCCGTCGCGGCGCTTCTCGCTTGAGGAGAAAATACGGGGACGACTCGGACGACGACGAGCGGAGTGACGTCGGAAAGGACGTGGATCACGCGCGGCTATCCACCCGGTCACTCACGCCGGTACGCGGGCGTTGTGCTTCGCCTGCTCTTCCTCGTCGGACGCCGCCGTACGTGCAGGTACGAGCAACACGGGACAGCACGCGCACCTCAGCACGCGCTCGGCAACGCTGCCCAGCATGAGGCGGCGCACACCGCGACGCCCGTGTGTGCCCATGACGATCAGATCGGCATGCCAGTCTGCCGCCGCCTGCTGGATACACTGTGCGACGTCTTCCGCAGGGAGTTCGACTTCAACCGAGCACGATGAGCCTTTCACGCCTTGTTGCGCCATGCGCGCATCCGCGTCGGCACGAATCACGCGTCCCTCCTCGATATACGCGTCGCGCACGATCGAAGGATCGTAGCCGGGCACGTCGTACGCGATGACGGGCAGGTCTACCACATAGAGCGCCTGCAGTTGCGCGCCCATGTCGAGCGCCAGTTTGATCGCGGCGTCGAGAGCGTGTGATGCGGTCTTGCTGCCGTCGAGTGCGACCAGAATACGCGAGTACATGGTAAGGCTCCAGTGGAAGCTGAATAGAATCGACGCGAGGTCCTTCAATGAGACATGAGTACCGGCAGCGTCATCGTGGCAAGGATGGAGCGCGTGGCGCCGCCCAATACGAGTTCCTGCAGGCGTGCGTGCCCGTATGCACCCATCACGAGCAGATCGTAGCCGCCATCGGCCGCAGAACTGAGCAGCGCATCGCCTGTGGATTCAACTGCGTCGCGGTCGAACCGGGTGATATCGACCGTCGTCGCGCCATGGCGCGCAAGCATGGCGGCGAGATCGGCGCACGACGCCTGCGACTCGGCGGGCGTAAAGGTCGTGGAGGCGGCCACGATGGTCACCTGGGCCGCCCGCGCGATGAAAGGCATGGCGTCGTGAATCGCGCGAGCGGACTCGCGGCTGCCGTTCCAGGCCACGAGGACGCGTTCGCCGACCGATTCGAAGCTGCCTGTGTACGGCATTAACAACACGGGACCGCCCGCGCCGAGAAGCACAGTTTCCGAAAAGTGTTCAGCAATATAGGATTCCGGATTGTCCTGATCGGTTTGCCCGAGGATCACGAGGTCGGCGGTCCGGCTGCGCCGCATGACCGCCGTGACCGGATCGCCCTCTGGAGTCACCCAGGCGCCATCGACCTGCGCACGAGCCAGTTCGGCGCGAAAGAGCCGCTCGATCGCGCCGCGCTATTCGCGGCGCAGCTTGCGGTGCGTGTCGTAATAGTCGGCCGTGCCAGCCATCACGTAAAACTCGCGCGGGTGCGGCTCGAACGCCGCAAACAATCCGTCCAGATGCGCGCCAAACCTGCGGGCCAGCTTCAACGCAAGTGTGAGTCGCGCGCTTGCGCGCGCGCTCGTATCCATATGCACCATGATCGTTTTGTAGCTCATCGTGATCTCCAGCGAACGGGGTCGTGGCACCGCCCCTAAGGGCGGAGAAAGTGATTCGAGTCTAAGAACGGAGGGCTCGCGATGGTTGATTTGAATCAATCATCTCTTCACGGATAAATACGGCGCCCGCGGATTTCGGAAAAAAGGAGACATTGAGGCAGATCAATCAGAAAACTCCGTTGCTGCCTAGATTGGGTATAGCGCGACTCATCGCAGGGTTGTGCGCCACGAAGGGCTACAGGAGGCAACACAATGAGCAATCTGACACGTTATGACCCGTTTTCCATGGAACCTGTTTCGGATCTCTTCCAGGGGCTGTTTCGGCCGATGCGCGGCATGCTCGCCGCCGAGGAGAGCGAACTCTCGACGATGAAACTCGATGTCACGGAGAACGAGAAGGGTTACACGGTGAAGGCCGAGATGCCGGGTGTGGACAAGAAGGACATCGACGTAAAAATCGACGGGAATGTGGTTTCGATTCATGCGAAGGTCGAGCGCAAGACCGAACAGAAGGAAGGCGAACGCGTCATTCGCCGCGAACGGTACAGCGGCTCCTTCGCGCGCACGTTCTCGCTCGCCAGCGATATCGACGAAAGCAGCGCCAATGCGCAGTATCAGGATGGCGTGCTCTCGCTTACGCTGCCAAAAAAAACGGCCACCGAACAGAAGCGGCTGCAGATCGAGTGAGCGCCTGAGGTCTTCTAGACGGGGGAGAGGGCGCGTCGACCCGGGCATGAAGGCCCGGCGCACGCCATGACGGCGCAGGGGCATTGGCTCCGCGCCTTCTTTTTTTGCGTTTGTGCAGCACGGCTTACGCGCGGCGCAACTCGGTGCGGGTGCATGAACGGGGGAGGCATAGAATGAAGCGACTGACCGCCGCGGCCGCCAGAATGCAGCACGTTGCGCCCTATTCACGCCTCTATGTCCTGTTTACCGGAATGGAGCGCGTCGCCTCGCTGCTCGACTGCGTAGCGGGCTGGGCAGTTCGTGGCGCGCACGTACGGCTTGCTGGCCTTGCACCTTCGGCTTTGCTGGCGGATTCGGATCAACGGGCCGCGCAGCACCTCTCCAATCGGATCACCCTGGCCGCGACGCTCGAAGCCGCTCGCGAACTGCTGGCGCTACGCGGAATCGAGGCGGACTGCGAATTCCTTCGCACGGGGCCGGACAGCGCAGCGCGTAACGAGGCGCTTGCTCGCGCGGTACGCGGCTGGAAGGCCGACGTGACGATCGGGGCCCCGGCCAACCCGGTCGCGCTTGCAGGCGAAACGGACTGCCCGGTGCTTTTGCTGCCCACACTCACCGCGCGCCACTGTTCGGTGCCGCCACGGCGCGTTTTCGTGGCGAGCGATGCAAGCGCGGCATCGGCTTACGCCGTGCGTGAAGCGGCGAGGCTGGCCGCTTCACGCACGGCGGTGCGCGTGGGTTATCTCGCGTGTGACCGGGCGGCCGCGCAGCATCCCGAGGACTTCGACGCGGCCATCCTCGAAGCCCAGCACGATGGCGAGTCGACGGCGCACGCGATCATTCAGGCGGCGCTGCAGTGGCGCGCGGATCTGCTGGTGCTCGGCACGCGCGGCGGCCATGAAGGCGGCCGGTGGCGCTACGCGAGCGTTGCCGCCGACGTGGCGCAGCGCACGGTGCTGCCGCTGCTCCTCGTGCCGCAGGGTTCGAAGACGTCGATGCTGGCCTGAGGGCAGGCCCACGACGCGGCCACGCATTGTGTACCTGTGGTCTTCGTTCAGTTGAACTGGATACGTACATGGAACTCCCAGCGGAACCTTTCCAGCGCCTCATGGCCACCGCCGAGGGCGGAAGTGGCCTCGTTTCGCTTGCGGCATTTGCCTGCCGCCTTGCGAATCGCGATGCGCCGATCAAGCTCGTCGAACTCATCGCCGATCCTGCCTCCCTGTTCCCCGCCCTCCAGTTGGGGCTGCCGGACGGTGCCGAGACACACGCAGCGATGATCCGCCGTGCAGAACTCGACTTGCGCGATGCCGCGACCGCGTTGGCACTCGAGCGACGCGAACCGGACGTGCAACTGCTCGATCTCCCGGTGCTGCACACAAACGCGCCTGTCGCCGTTGCTCACGCTGCCGACTCTTTCGACGCCGATCTGGTGGTGCTCGCAGCGCATCACCCTGGGCAGCGCTGGGCCTGCAGGCTTGATCCGGAGGAAATCGCGTACGCGACGCGCCGGACGTTGCTGTATGTGCCGTCGCAATTGCTTGCACTGGACGAACCACCTCTTGCGCGCGCGCTGATCGCCGTCGACGGAAGCGCGAGTGCCTATGCCGCCCTTCAACTCGCGGTTGGGTGCGTGCCGGCGGAGGTGGAATTGCGCGTGATCTACGTCGTAGAACGCACGCTCCATGTGGGAGGCCAGGGACTCACCCATCTATTTGAGGATGACCGCGCCAGTACGCTTGCCCGTGCCGAGGCGCTCGTTGCGTCCTGCGGCTCCCGGGTATCGATTGCGGCGCTGGCGACGTACGACGAACTCGACGACATCGCCAGCACAATTCTGCGCGAGGCACGTGGCTGGGGTGCCGATCTACTCGTCATCGGATTGCAGGGGCGGCGCATGCGGACGCAGGCGCTGCCCGGCAGCGTTGCGTCGCACGCCCTGCGCGACGCCCTGTGCCCGGTGCTCGTTGCGGCGCCGGCGAAACGCGCAACAGATCAGGCGATGGCGACGTGTGCCTCGCATAGCGCAGGTGGTGGCGGTGAAACGTCGGTCCGCTCTTACAGCGGCCCGCGTAAGCGGCGCGCTACGCGGGCCTTTGGTAGCGCACCGCGGTGAGCGGTGCCAGTCAGGGTTGACGTGCATCAATTGGCTTCGGCTACCCGGTCTTATCCTGAATTCAATCGCAGATCCAGTCGATCACCACCAGGCCCCAGGAGGAACGCAATCATGTCACTTACCGGCCATATCGATTCGGGCGCCTGGAGCGTCCAGGCACTCACGTCGCCGGCTCCGCAAGGCGGTTTTTGCTGCGAAGTCAGCGTCACGCACGGTCCGCAGACGCAGTGCTTCTCGCACGCCTTTGCGCATCACCGTGTGTTTGAAACCGAGCGAGAGGCGGTGCTCGAGGGGCTGCGCGAAGGCATGGTGTGGATCGACCTGAAAATCCGTCACGCGTTTGAAGTGTAGTCAGGCATGGTCGATGGCGGTAACGAGCCTTCGGGCAGCAACAACGCCGATTTCTGAAGGGGCACGGCGATGGGACTCGGGATGCAAATTGTTTATCTGGGTTTTCCCGGTTCCTCTGCCCTCGAGGCGGAAGCCGGCGTTCAATTGCTGCGCCTCGAGCGGTTCAGCGGCGGCGTGCTGGCAGGGTGTCATCTCGCGATCGAGCGGATGCACCCCTTGCAGCCCGGAATCCACCAGCCGGCCTATGACGTTCGTCTCGACCTCGTTTCAGCTTCAAGGGAACTCGCGCCGCTTGGCCATTGCGAGGGCGACGACCCCGTGGCCGCCATGCGCGCGGCATTCGACGCAGCCGAGCGTCAACTTGGTTCCACTGGGCCCGCAAGCGCCTTTTGTCGAAGCGGTGCCAGGCGCCGCGATCACTGAGTAACGCTGCGTCTGAAGAGGAAGCCCCATCAGACTTCGTCGGCGAAGAGGCCATCCTCTGGTTCCCGCGCGCTCTCATCGACACATTGCACGTGCCAGCGTGCACCGAGCGGCCCGGCGCTCATGCGCGCACGCCAGTGCACGTCACCGCACTCGCCTTCGAAGGGACCATCGCTCGACCCGAGATTCAGACCGTCCAGCGTGCACACCTCACGCCGGTCTTCACACGCCAGCAGGCTCGTGCCGCCCGGCGAGGGACGGCATTGCCCCCATTCGGACAGACTCACGCCTGCATGGCCTTCGCGGGACCATTTCTTCGCTTCGGTGTCGATCCAGACGATCGCGCAAGCAGAAGGGTCGAGTTGATCGAAACTGTCGAGATGGACGGTAACGCGCATGAAGGTTCTCCTTTAGATACGTTTGCGCAATTACTGGCTCAGTACCCATTGAACGAGTGTGCGTGCGTCCTCGGCTGATAGCGGGCCGCCGCGGTCGTCTGGCAGGGGCATCGCCATGTCGCCCCAGTGCGCCTTGCCGCCGTGCCTGAGCTTATCTTCAAGAAGGGTGCTGGCATTCGGCTTGTCGCGGTAGCGCTCTGCGATCTGGTGAAACGACGGCGCGAGAAATGGCGCGTCCGACGTGTGGCAGAACATGCAGTGCTGCTGATCGACGAGTTCGGTGGGTTCGGCAAGCTGCGCGTGCGCGGCAATGGTATACAACGCGAGAGCACACACTGCTGCCGCGTGAAACAGGATCTTGCTCACCCAGTCACGGAAAGACGGAACCACCAGGACGCGAGCGACAGGCGTGGGAGTGCGTGGCATCGGATGTCTCCTCGCGTGCTGCCGGGAAGCGGAAGGCCGCCGGCCAGATCCATGGTGTCATCGGCGCCCTCTATCCCGTTGATATGTGTCAATCACCAACGGATTCCGGTCGCGCGCGTTCGCATCAGGATCGCTTAAAAAGTGAGCGGCGCCGGGTACCGGGCGCCGCAAAATACATGCACCTCAGCGACGAGGCTTACTGAGCAAACACCTGTCGGTGGCAGCAACGCCGCCTTTCGCGTCACACGCGCGCAAGCCCCTCCAGGTCGATGATACGGATCTGCTTGCCGTTTGGCTCGACCAGGCCTTCGCGCTGAAAGCGCGAAAACATCCGGCTCACGGTTTCGAGCTTCATGCCGAGAAAGCAGCCGATCTCCTCCCGGCTCATCTTCAGGTTGAATTGCGCACCGGAGTAGCCGCGCGCCTGGAAGCGCGCTGCGAGATCGAGCAGAAACGCGGCGAGGCGCTGTTCGGCGGTCATTGTGCCGAGCAGCATCATCAGACTGGATTCGCGGACGATCTCGCCGCTCATGAGCTGATAAAGATGGCGCTGCATGCGCCGGCTTTCGCGGCAGAACGTTTCGAGCTGGCCGAACGGCATGATGCAGACTGTGCTGTCTTCGAGCGCAATGGCGTCGCAGCTGTGCGTGCCGGAGCAAACGCCGTCAAGCCCGAGCGGCTCGCCCGGAATCTGGAAGCCCGTGACCTGCTCGCGTCCGTCCCGATGCATGACGACCGTCTTGAACGATCCGGTACGTACGGCGTACAGGCTCTGGAAGGCGTCGTGCGCGTGGAACAGCGTTTCGCCGCGGTGCACATTGCGCGTGGTGAGGACCACGGTGTCGAGTTGCTGGAGTTCTGTGGACGTGAGGTCTGGCGGCATGCAGACCGCACGCAGCGAGCAGGTCGAGCAGCGCGTAGCCGGCTGGCTCCGCGCGGCCTCACGCACGGCTGGCTGCAGCGGCACGACGTGCCAGCGCGCGGACGGCGGCGTGGACAGTGAGGATTCGCAGACGGGCTCGGCATACATGATCGTCTCCAGTTCAGCGCGCGGGGGTGACGCGCTGTTTCACTAACGCTTCAATGGCTTCGCAGGCGGCTTCGAACTCGGACGTCTTGTCGAAGAAGAAATGGGCTCCCGCTCTTTGGCAGGCTGCGCGAAACGGTGCGCCGGAGTGATTCGTCAGCACGACCGTCACAACCAAGGGTTGCTCGCGGCCGAGCAGGGTGAGCAATTCGATGCCGCTGCCGCTCGCGAGCCTAAGGTCGACCACCGCGACGTCCGCACCGCTTTGCGCGATGCCGGTCAGGGCGCTAGCCGCATCCTCGGCTTCGCCAATCACGGTCACGTCGGGAATGGCCGACAACGCTTCGGCGATTTTCCTGCGCACTGCAGTTGCATCCTCGACGAGGAAGACCTGCAGGCGCTGGCGGACAGAACTGGCTTTCATGTAGCCAGTATCGGCAACGCCGTCTCAAAAAAATATCGGCGGCGATGGAAAGTGACGTACGCGGAACGGAAGACGTGTAGGGCGATTCCTACAGTCATGCGGCAATCAGCTGCGCCAGCAGGCGGTCAGGCCTCATCCGGATCGTCGACGAGCTTGTACCGCATCGCGTAGCGCACGAGCGCGGCTTCGTGCGGCATCTGCATTTTTTCGAGGATGCGCACCTTATAGGTGCTGACGGTCTTCGCGCTTACGCAGAGTTCCTGCGCGATCTCGGTAATGGTCTGCCCGGCCGCAATACGCCGGAAGACCTCGAACTCGCGGTCGGAAAGCCGTTGATGGGGAAGCATGTCGGCGGGCTCGTTCAGACTTTGGGCGAAGCGCTCAGCCATCGTCATGCTGATGTAGACGCCGCCGGAGGCGATCTTCGTCACGGCGCTGACCAGCTCCGTGCTCGCGCACTCCTTGGTGAGATAGCCGGAGGCGCCCGCCTTGAAGGCACGCACCGCGTATTGCTGCTCGGCGTGCATGGTCAGCACGAGAATGCGCAACGCGGGCTTTTCGTCCTTGATCTGCTTGACGAGATCCACGCCGCTGCGCCCTGGCATCGAGAGGTCGAGCACCAGGACCTGGGCCGGGTGCTCGCGCACGAGCGCGAGCGTGGTCGAGCTGTCGCAGCCTTCGCCGACGACTTCGAACTGGAAGTCGCGCGCGCTTTCGAGAATGCGTCGCAGACCGTCACGCATGAGCGCATGGTCGTCGGCAATGATCACCTTGATCATGATGCGGCCTCTTCGGGGAGGAGAGCATGAAGTGCGAACGTGATTGTCATGGCAAAGCCCTTGCCGGGCGCGGTATCGATAGAAACGGTGCCGTCCAGCATGTGGGCGCGCTCGCGAATGCCGAGCAGGCCAAACGACTTGTCCCGCAAGGCGTTACGCTGTCTGTCGGCAGGGTCACCGGTCGCGCCGAGGCCGTCGTCGGCAACGCGCAGGACACAGCGCGGCCCGTCCACCTTGAGCGTAATCTCGACGAGGTTCGCTTCGGCATGACGGGCGACATTGGTCAGAGCTTCCTGGACGATGCGAAAGAGTGCAGAGGAGGCGCCGTTCGAAAACATCGTGGCGTCCGCGTCCAGATCGCGCTCGACGGCGATGCCGTGCCGGTTCGTGAAGTCGTTCGCCAGCCACTCGATGGCCGGCACGAGGCCGAGGTCATCCAGCATGACCGGCCGCAGGTCGGCCGCGATGCGCCGCAAGGCCCCCACCGTCGAATCGATCAGGTTGCGCATGCCGGCGAGGCGCGCGGGGACGTCGGTGGCGTCATCCTCCCCGAGCCGGCGCTCGAGCGCGGAGAGATCGATCTTGAGCGCGGTGAGCTGCTGCCCGAGATCGTCGTGAAGCTCGCGCGCGATGCGTGTTTTCTCGGCCTCACGTACGTTCTGCAGATTGGCCGACAGCTCGCGGAGCTCTTCGCGCGAACGCTTGAGCGCTTCCTCCGCACGTACGCGCTCGGTGATGTCGCGCAGCATGACCGTGAAAAGCTTGCCCGAGTCGTCACGGATCTGCGAAATCGATGCCTCGATGGGAAACTCCTCGCCATTGGCGCGCAGCCCGTGGAGCACACGTTGCGGGTGGCCCATCTGTCGCTCGGTGACGCCGGTCTCGCCAAACTGTTCGACATGCTGCGCGTGCGCGGCCCGGAACCGCTCGGGAATGAAGCGCGAGAGCGGAGAGCCGATCGCCTCCATGGCAGACAGGCCGAACACCTGTTCGGCGGCTGGATTGAAGATCACCACGCGTTGGGTTTCGTCGACAGTGACGATCGCTTCCATCGACGAGCGGATGATCCCCATCATGCGGGCTTCGTTGAGCCGCATATCGCCCGCGACGCGCGCCAGGTTTGCGCGCATGAGGCGTTGCGCGAGAAATGCGAGTGCGGCAGCACTGAGCGCTCCCGCGAGCAGAATGGCCGTGGCGCAAGCGGCTGCACCCGTGAGCAGCGGGCTTGCATCGGCGCTGACGTCGAGCGCGAGCGTTATGCCGCCAAAGACGAACGAATCCCTCCGCTGGAACCGCATGCCGGGCAACACCTCGTCTTCTTCGCTGCGCTCACTCGTGTAGAGGTGCAACGGAGGAGTACCGATCCGGGCGCTGATCACAAGTCCCGGATCGGCGGCAACGAGCGGTGCGAACAGCCGCCGCACGTCCAGCAAGGCAACGGCGAAGCCGATCACCTTCTGTGCATTGCCTTGTGCGCTTCCTCGCGCATCGGGCGCCGTCTCGTACACGGGCAGCCAGAGCGTGAGAAGCGGTGGCGCATTGGCCAACTCCGGCAAGGCCGCGAGCGCAGCGTTGCCGGTTTCGGCAGCGTAGCGTCGCGCGGCACGCGTCGCGACGGTGTCCGCGAATGCGTTAGCGGGGACAGTGGCGCTCAGACCGGCCCATTGCGTCGTGACTTCGGCGCGGTCGGCCGCGCCCGTCGCCCGGTTGCCGAGCGGGGTAACGTAACCCAGCGCAGTGATCGCCGAACGGGAGTTGTCCAGATCGATCGCTGACACAAAGTGGTTCCAGGCCGCCGGATCGGGGCCGGGCGTTTGCGCGAGCAAGGCGCGCGCGCCACGCAGGATGGCCTCGTTGGCAATCAGGGCCTGCCTGAGCGTTTCGTGCAACGCCGCCGCGCGCCGGGTGAACCGCTGTTCCGCCGCCGCTTGCCACTGCCGCGTAACGAACGTTGCGATGACGCCAGCCAGCGCGAAGGCCACAATGAACGCCAGCACGGCCGAAACGGCCGGATTGCGCAGGCGGGCGACAATTGCCGGCCCCACCCGTTGTCCGGCGCGCGTACGTGGGTCAGCGCGCGGACCCATGACGACATTCCGGGGCGCAATGCTTGCGCGAGATCGATGCGTAGGCCATTCGTATATGAAGTACCGACTTCAATGGGAGGGACATCGGCATCCCGTGTCTCGGGGGATGCATGCCCATTTTATGAGCCACGCGAGATCGTGTCCCAAAAAAGTTTGGCGCGCGTCCTGCAGGCTCGCATGGGGCGCGCAGGCGCCCCGTTTCGTGTTCAGGTAGCCTTTCAAGCAGCCTTTCACCGCGCCGTGCCTGCCCCCGACGCGGGCGCCAGTTCATCCGCGGGGCACGGCGGGCAGGGGTAAGGTCGCACAGTATCCTCGGCGAGTTCGAACGACTGCCCGTATTCCGGCACGCAGCAATCCCAGTGCAGCGTTTCGACGATGCGCCGCCGCAAGGCATCCGCCGCTGCGGGCTCACCGTGCGTGACGAACGTGCGAATGGGCGGGCACGTCATGCCGGCGAGCCAGCGCAGGGTTTCCCGGTAATCGCTATGCGCGGAGAGGGACGTGATCGAAGACACCTCGGCGCGCACGCGCACGTAGTCGCCGTGCAGCTTGATGGCTGGCGCGTGGGCCTCGAGCGCCGCGCCGCGCGTGCCGGGCGCCTGGTAGCCGACGAGCGCGATCGTGTTGCGCGGGTCCGAAGCATACAGGCTCAGGTGATGCAGAATCCGGCCGCCGGTTGCCATGCCGCTGCCGGCAATGATGACCATGGGGCCGTTGCGTCCGGCAATGGCCTTTGACTCGTCCACCGTTCGGGCCATGAACGCCGCATGATCGATGGCGTGCACCTGCGAGACCGTTAGCCGATGATCGCTCATGTGACGCCGGTAGAGGTCGGTCACGCTGATCGCCATCGGACTGTCGAGGTAGACCGGTACATTCGCCATGCGGCCCGACTGTTTCAATCGCGCGATGTAGTAAAGGACCTCCTGTGCGCGTCCCACTGCGAAGCAGGGCATCACCACGATCCCGCCACGCGCAAATGTGCGCGAGAACATCTCGGCGAGCTCGTCCTCGGGGTTGAGCGCATCGTGTAGCCGGTCGCCATAGGTCGATTCGACCACCAGGTAGTCCGCATGCACCGGCGGGGATGGCGCACGCACGATCGGATCGTCGGGGCGCCCAAGGTCGCCCGAAAACGCAACGACTGTATGCCCGTTACACAGCACGACGCTAGACGCCCCAAGGATATGGCCGGCCGGCAGCAGCCGAAAAGTCTGTTGTTCGCCGAGGGTGACGGGTTCATCGAACGGGCGCGGCGCGATGAGCCGCAGCGCCTCTTCGGCGTCTTCCAGCGTGTAAAGCGGCAGCGCGGGATGGTGTTTGGAGAAGCCGTGACGGTTCGCAAACGCCGCGTCTTCCTCCTGCAACCGGGCGCTGTCGCGCAGCATGATGCCGCACAGGTCCGCAGTTCCGGGCGTGCAATAAGCCGGACCGCCATAACCGTTGCGCGCAAGGACTGGCAGATAGCCGCAATGATCGATATGGGCGTGCGTGAGGATGACGGCATCGAGCGAGTCGGCGGGAAAGGGCAGCGGCTCCCGGTTGCGCAGGCGCAGGTTCTTGGTTCCCTGGAACAGCCCGCAGTCGATCAGTACCCGCTTGCTCCCAGCCTCCAGCAGGTAGCGCGACCCGGTGACCGTTTGTGCCGCGCCCAGAAACGTCAGCCTCATCATGCTCTCCTCGCTTCACGCGCCATGTGCGCGCCTGACATCGATTGGAGCGCGCGCCGGCACGCCGGCTTTGACCTGAATCAGACGAACGGGCTTCGCCCGGGCCCGCCTCTCCTTGAGGCAGATCAATCGCAGCGAGTCAGACGATTCATACATTGGAGTCGGTGGCACGCGGTCGCGGGCCGATATTCAGGCAGAGGCGAAAATGTCGCGCAGGTTGTCCTTGGGCTGGCCGTTTGGTCTGACGCTGTTGATTGGATTGCTTTTGGCTTGTACTACGTACCGCGAGACCCTCCGTGACGAAAACGTCGCCTTCCGTCGGTCCGAGACCGAGCTGGAAGCGCGCCGAGAGCAGAGCGCGATCCAATGCGCAGTGCCCGACGACTGCGCACAGGCCTGGACCCGCGCCCGGTTTTTCGTCCAGCGGCACTCGCCCACGCCCATCGAACGTGCGACCGACGAAACCATCGAGACACGCATGCCGCATGAATTCGGCATCGCGTACTTCTGGGCAGTACGGCAGACGGCGGCGGACGGAACGACGACGATACGGCTCAAGGGCTTGTGCCGCGGCATGTACAGCACCGACAACGGGCCTGGATGGCTCTATGCGCGCTGCGCCGAACAGCTCCTGCAGGCGCAGCTCGAATTCGCGCGCGAAATGGGTAGCGTCAGATAAAGCGGCGTGGATGTTTGCTACCGTCCAGCGCAAGCGAGCGCCGGATGAATGTCCACCGGCAAGCGAAGCTCCGCTGAAATCGTGACGCCCGCGCCGGGACGACCTTCGACCGTCAGCCAGCCGCCAAGCTGCACAATGCGCTCGCGCATGCCGATGAGCCCGAGCGCATCGGGACGTGGCGCGGAGCGCGGGTCGAAGCCGACGCCGTCGTCGCTGACGCGAAGCCGGCAATGTTCCGCGTCGTTCTCAAGCTCGATCGTCACACGGTGTGCGTGAGCGTGGCGCGCCACATTGGTCAGCGCTTCCTGGATGACGCGAAAGAGGGCGGTCGTAGCGAATTCGCCGAGCTCAGGTTCCGAAACCTTCAGCCTGCACTCGACACTCACACTGTAGCGGCTCTGAAAGTCCTCTGCCAGCCATTTGAGCGCAGCCTGGAGTCCGAGATCGTCGAGCATGGTGGGACGCAGGTCGGCGGCAATGCGCCGGACCGCCTCAGCAAGCTCGTCGATCTGTGCGCCGATTTGCGCGATGGCTTCCAGTTCGGCATGCAACTGCGTCGGCAATGCGTTCTCGAGTTCGGACCCGTGGAGACTGAGCGCTATTTTCAGTGCCGCGATGCGTTGCCCGAGATCGTCGTGCAGCTCGCGGGCAACGCGCTTCTGTTCGTTTTCGCGCGCCTGCTGGACGAGCGAGGACGCGGCATGAGCGCGCTCGAGTTCTTCGAGCCTGCGCCGCTCGGTCAAGTCACGCGTGATCTTGGCGAAGCCGACGAGCGAACCCTGGTCGTCGCGCACCGCGGTTATGACAACGTTCGCCCAGAAGCGGCTGCCGTCCTTGCGCACGCGCCAGCCCTCGTCTTCGACGTGTCCGTTCAGCGCGGCAGTCTCTAGCAGGTACGTGGGCTTGCCTGAGGCGATATCGTCCGGGGGATAGAACACAGAGAAGTGCTGGCCGACGATTTCATCCGATGAATAGCCTTTGATGCGCTGCGCGCCGGCATTCCAGCTCGCAACGCGGCCGCCAGGTTCGAGCATGAAAATGGCGTAGTCGCGCACCGCGTCGATGAGAAGCCGATACCGGTCTGCGATTGCAATATTGCTGTCGTTGCGTCCGAGCCAGGACGTGGGCCCTGCCGTTTGCATGAAACGCTCCGGATGATTTGCCGAGTCAGCAGGGATCGGACGCATCCTGGCGCACCAGGCATATCACACCGATATGCCGCATGGTAGGGCAAATTCCTTGCCGGGTTCAGATCTATTGCAGGCTCAAGCATCCTGACGATTTGCTTGTGACGACGACTTACGCCACGACTTCACTCAGCGGTCGGCGCGGTGACGGCGCGTCCGGCGTGCCGTGTCCGATGCGCAGCAGAAGCTGCGGACAAGCGGATTTCGGCATGCCGAGCAGCGCACCTAGCTGCGCGCGTAGTTCGGCCACCTCGATGGGCTGGTTCAGATAGGAGGCGCATAGTCCATGCGATGTCAGCACGAGCAGCACCCGCTCGAGCGCCTCGCCCGCGGCAAGCCAGGCCTGCGCATCGTCGACGCTCGTTGCGATGCACAGCAGCAGCGGCGATCCTGCCGCGAGTTCCCGGTGGGTCGCCGCCACGCCGCCACCCACATCGAATGTGCGGATCGCGGAGGCGACGAGCGGTGTGGCGAAGTCGAGCAGGGAATTGAGTCCGGCCGCATAGGCCGGCATACCGTCGCCAGTGTTGCGCGGATGTATCCATTTCGCGAGTTCACGGCGGAACCTGGGATCGGCGAACTGGCATTGGTCGGCAACGGCTACGAGGTCGGCGATCGCCTCGCGCTTTCCGGCTTCGGTGGCGCATGCAACGTCAACCCCCTCGGCCCGGGCCGCCTCGACCAGTTCGCGTTCGACGGCTGCTGCGACCGGCGCGGGGGAAAACGGGTGACGTGTGGTAACCCGCAGCGACATGGCATTGAGCAGCGGAACCAGCTCCGCGCCAATGGGCCGCTCACGAAGCATGCGCACATCGGCAAGCAGGTCGGGATCGAGGCTCGTTGGAAAGAGCGTGATTGCATAGCCGATGCCGAGGCTCGCGAGCGCCACGCGCAAATTGAAGAGCGCCGCCCCGCAGCTGATGATCAGCTCCCGATCGAACGGATCGACGACTGGTAGCGCCCGCAGACGGTCGGCGCACAACAGGATGCGGTCGTGGGCGGGCACGAAACGCCACGGCTGGCTGTTGTGGCTCGACGGGGCAAGCGTTGCGTGGCGCACGGCGTAACGCAACGCGTAGTCGTCAAGCTTGTCGAGCGGGGTGGCGCCGGCGGCAGAGTCGTGGGGCTTCTCGAGCATGGTGGTTTTCCCGCCTCTTCAAAGACGCGCGAAGCCGCGGCGCGCCAGGTGGAATCAGTGCGACATGAGGACCGGAACCGTCATCGCTTGCAGCAGCGTACGCGTCACACCGCCCAGAACGCATTCGTGGACACGCGAGTGCGCGTAAGCGCCTGCGACGATCAGGTCGGCGTGCAGGTCACTGGCGCGGCTGAGCAGCGCCGCTCCGGTCAGGACCGCGGGATCGCTCGCGCTTTCGTGAAACGATGCCTGCACGCCGTGCAGATCGAGCCACGCGGCAGCGTCGATGGCTTCGTTTTCGGCGCGCGCGCGCTGCGCGCCCCGGTGCGAGGCGATCACTTCGATCGAGACAGACTGGGCGCGCTGCAACAAGGGGAGCGCGTCGGAGACGGCGCGCGCCGCTTCGCGGCTGCCATCCCACGCAACCAGAATGTTCTGCGCGAATTCCGGGAAGGCGCCGGAACGCGGCACCACGACGGCTGGGCGCCCGGCCGTCATCAGCAGGTCCGCCACGAAGCCGCCAGCGCTCTGCGCGACCCATGCCTCGTCTTCTGGCTGCCCCAGTACGAGCAGATCGGCATGGCGCGCGTGGAGCGTCGCAGTCGCGGTATCGCAAGGCTGTGGCGCGCGCCACTCGACAGCGCGGCCCGCACGCTCCGCGGCGAGGAGAAAACGTTCGTGTGTTCGCGCGAGGCGCGCCTCGGGAGTTGGCACGTCCGCGGATGGGTCCCGGTTCGCATGCGACCAATACAGTCCGGTCAGATGCGTATCGAAGCGATCCGCCAGATCGAGCGAGAGCGCGAGGCGCACCGAGCATCGTTCCGAGTCGTCGAGGTGGACGAGCAGGCTCTTGTAGCACATGGCGATTTTCCTTGAACCCGAGCATGTGCGCCCGGCAACGCAGGCGCACGATATATCCAATGAGCGCTCAATGAGACATCAACACCGGGACAGGCATCGCCCCGAGAACGGTTTGCGTGACGCCGCCGAGCACGAGTTCCTTCCAGCGCGCGTGACCGTATGCCCCCATCACGAGCAGGTCGCAGCCCAGTTTGTCAGCGCGTGAAAGCAGGGCGTCGGCAATCGACACCGTGGGGGGCGTGTGCAACTGGGTAATTTCCACGTCGAGGCCGTGGCGCGCGAGGACGAGGGCAATGTCGGCCCCCGGTATGCGGCCTTCCCGCTCGGTGTTGAGCGTGACGACCGTGGTGTGTGCGGCAAGCCGCATGAAGGGCAGGGCATCGTACAGTGCACGCGTGGCGGACTGGCCTGCGTCCCACGCAACGACGACGCGCTCGCCCACAGTGGGAAACGTCCCGACATAGGGCGCCCACAGGACTGGCCGTCCCGCTGCCAGCGTCACCTGAATTTGCAGACGGTTACTCAGCGAAGCCTCCGGATCCTTTGGATCGCTTTGGCCCATCACGATGAGATCCGCAAACGGCGAGAGGGCGAGCAACTCGTGCTGGGCAACATCCGTGGCTGTGCGCCAGGTCCCTTTGAGGTTCGCCTGCGAGAGCCCGTTGAAGAACTGATGTTCCAGCGCGCGGCGCTTGTCTTCCCTGGTCCGTACGCGATAGCCCATGTCGATCGTGATCGACCATGCGCTTTCGTGGTCGGTCGTGACCGGCGCGAATAGTGCATTGACGTGGGCGCCGTGTTGGCGCGCAACAAGCAACGCGAGATCGAGGCAGGCGCTCGCACGTGCGCTGCCGTCCAGATGAACAAGAATGCTGCGGTACTCCATGGTCGGCGCTCCACGATTGAGAAAACCGCGAACAAGAGTGACGTGGGATCAGTCTAGGTTCCGGCGAGTGGTCACAATTGATTTGAGTCAACCCTTCGCGGATACCGATGGTTTCCGGCGGCCAGGCCTCCGGTTGATGCATGTCAATCGCGGGCGAAGGCGCGATTCTATAGTGGTGCGAATATTTCGATCGCGCCGATCCGCGGCCGATCATCCATCTGCGAGGAGAAGCACGATGCGCAAGGACCGGATTGCCTTGGTGAGCGGCGGAATGGGAGGCCTTGGCGCCGCCATCAGCCGGAGGCTGTACGACGCTGGCATGACCGTGATCGTTTCCCATTCGGAGCAGAACGACCACGTGGTGACATGGCTGCATGGCGAACGCGAAGCGGGCCGCACGTTCCATGCGTTCGGGCTCGACGTGGCCAGCTACGACTCATGCACAGACTGTGCGCGAAGGGTGATCGCGGAGTTCGGCGGTGTCGAGGTGCTCGTCAACAATGCCGGGATTACGCGCGATGCGAGCTTCATGAAGCTCTCGAAGCCCGAGTGGGATGCAGTGATGCACACGGATCTCGACAGCATGTTCAATCTCACGAAGCCATTCTTGCCGGGCATGTACGAACGGCGGTTCGGCCGCATTGTGAACATTGGCTCGGTGAACGGTTCGCGTGGGGCTTTTGGGCAGACGAACTACGCGGCCGCAAAGGCGGGCATTCATGGTTTTACGATGTCGCTCGCGCTTGAAGTTGCGAAACGTGGCGTGACCGTGAATACGGTATCGCCGGGCTACCTTGCCACTGCCATGGTGGAAACCGTGCCGCAGGACATCATGGATACGCGCATCCTGCCGCAGATTCCCGTTGGACGCCTCGGGCGGCCGGAGGAGGTGGCGTCGCTGGTCGCGTACCTGTGCTCAGACGATGGGGCGTTCGTGACCGGGGCCAATTTTGCCGTCAATGGCGGCATGCACATGGAATAGGACGCGCGGCACTTGCGCGCCCAGGATCGCGAGGCGGCGTCCTCAGTGCGCGCCGGCCGCGACGAGGACGCCACGCAAGTGCGGCGGCGAAGCGCTGGAACGCATGCAGCGAGCCCGCCACGCTCTGATACTTCTCGCGACCGATCTGGCCGTCGAGCGTGACGAGCAGGCCGGCGGTACGGGCGAGTGCGAGCAGGGTTTCGGGGTCGTCGGCGGCACTGGCGTTGGGGAGGGTCGCGGCGGTCAGCGAGCGGATTTCGACGGTGGACATATCAACGCTCCTTGCAACGGATGGGGTCAGGCGGCTGCGGTGGGACGTCTTCAGTATGTGACGCCGCCGGGCCCGTTCCAATGAGCGGGCGCTGAAACTGGCGTCAGCATTTTTTCTTGGTGTGTAGGCAAACGCCTACGTGAGGGGGCGAGGGTGGTCGAGATCGCGACACGTACGCTGAATCCTGCCGTCGACGTCTCGACGGCAGTGGAGCGGGTCGTCGATACGCACAAGCTGCGTTGCGACGCCGCGCGCCGCTATCCGGGCGGCGGCGGGCTCAATGTCGCCCGCGTGATCCAGCGGCTCGCCGGCCGCGAGTCGAACCGCCTTGCGCTCTACCTGGCAGGCGGCTCATCGGGGAATCTGCTCGAACAGATGCTCACGGCGGAGCGTGTGCCCGGCCGGCGACTGCGCATCGCGGGCGAGACCCGCGAAAACTTCTCGGTCACTGAGCGGAGCGCCGTCCATGGGCGGAAACGCTGGCCGAAGCCGTGCGTTATCTGGACGTGGTGGGGTTCGCCGGCCGCGCGGCACTCCCGCCCGTGAAGCTCTCGGGCGGCGAGCCGCAGCGTGTGGCGATCGCGCGCACGATCGTGAGCCAGCCCGACATTCTTGTGCTCGACGAGCCCATCAGGCGCAGATCGCGTGGCTCGAAGCCGCGGCGCGGCGCCCGCAGGCCACCGTGGCGCTGTACGCGGCGCTGGGCGGCCGATGGCGCGACGAGCCCGCGAGCGGCGAGGGCGTGGCGGGAACGCATTGACGACGGCGAGCGTGGCACCGGCGTTCCTTGACACAGGTCAAGCGCATAACGCTGGCCGATTCGAAGATGGAAAGACACAAACCCGAACCGCTGGGCGAATACCCAAGAGGTGAATGACATGTACGAAAAAATCCTGGTGGCTTACGACGGCAGCGAAACGTCGGAGCGGGCGCTCGCCGAAGCGCTTAAGCTCGCGAGCCTGACCGGCGCACAGCTGCGCGTCGTGTACGCGCTCGATATCGTCGCGCTCATGGGTGTCGGCATGGGACTTACTTACGTGCCAGCCGAGATGATCCGGGCGTATCGCACAGACGCCATGAAGCAGCTCGAGGAGGCCCGCACTCAGGCGACGTCGGCTGGCGTGCGCTGCGAGACCGAACTGCTCGATGTGCAGGACATGAACGACAACGTAGCGCAATGTCTGCGGCGCTGCGCGTCAAGCCATGGTGCGCAACTGGTCGTGCTTGGCACGCATGGCAGGCGCGGCATCAAACGCGCGCTACTCGGCAGTGTCGCGGAGCAGTTCGTGCGGTCAGCGCCATGTCCGATACTGCTCGTTCGCGGCGCCGACAAGTAGTGAGCGACGGCTAACCCAAGCGGAGCGAACGCATGAAGAAGAAGCGCTGTTCGCCCTCCTGAAAATCGTGCGCGGTGACACGCACGAGGTCTGACGTGCGCAAGGGCATCGCGCACACGTTTTTTCGATGCGGCGGCAGCCCCTTTCAACAGGCGGCGCCCGACGCAACCCGAAGTCCGGGCAACTCGCCCCACCCGAGAGGCGCGTAGACCGCTCCTCCCGCCAGTTCGACCAATTCCATAAATCGCCGCAGCGTGACACCTGCCATGATGTGAATGGTAGGGCCTCCGAGGTAGCTTTCGGTGCGCAGCCACGACGCCTGTTTGGCATTGGACTTCCTGCGCTCTGTACGGGTGGGCGTACTCTCCCTCTTCTGGGCCCAGCAACGGCCCATCGAAGCCGACCTTGAGGATCTGGTCGGCTTCGTCGGAGTAGGGCAAGCCAGCCTCGCGCATATACGGCGCACGCTCCCAGTGCTCGCCCCATTGCTGGTCGAGCGGGATGCGCGTGAACCAGGCCCAGGGCGTGCGGACATAACAAAGCCGGTACCCGGTTTGGACAGCGCTCAAATCGACGCGTGTGGACATCGTCGCTTCATTTTCCGGCCTGGCGCCGCTATGACTTGATCCGGCCGCTGGTCAATTCACCGCGGGCTTGCCGACGGTCTGCGCGAGAAGCGGCACCTCGTCTTCGTTCAGGCGCAGCGCGTCGGCGAGCAGCCTCTGGTTGATCCAGCCGCGCACCACGGTGGCAAACCCTTCCGATGCACAGTAAAGCGAAACATTCTGGCAAATCGCACCTGCGGCAATGCCGGCGAAAAGTTCGCGCTGCTGCGGCGGCGTAGCGAGCACCTGCGAGCCCCGCATCACGTACACCAGGTCGAGCGGCGCCTTGCCCACGAAATCCTGATAGCCGGTCCTGTTGCGCGCGTCGGCGAGATGCTTGAGCACGAGATGATGAAGCGCCGGCTCGTAGCGATACACGCCTTGCGGGAGCGCAACATAAATGTCGATCTCGTGGAGTCCGTGCGCGGATGGTGCCGTGTGCCCACCAGTATCCGGGCGGTTGACGCCGTTGGCGGCCCAGAGCAAGTCGCCGAGCGTGTCGAGCGTCATGGGCACATCCGCATAGGCGCGCGTGCTCTTGCGGCTTGCCAGGGCGGTCATGAGCGGCGCGCCGGCGCCGAGGCGAGGGCGCGGAAGGGTGATGAACTCCTGCGCTTGGCCGCTAGCGGGGGCGGGGGGTAGCAGCGGCGTGGGTTCGTAGTCGATGCGTTGAAGTTCGGTCATGGTGTTCTCCAGTCGCTCGAGGTCACGCAGTGCGTGCACCGGCAAGATCGTCGGCATTCGCGCTGGCCGGCGCACCGGTTGGCAGCACGCTGCGGCCGTGGGTCTCGTTGATGATTTCCGCCGCGGAAAGGTAGAACGCGACGAGTGCGGTGATCAGCCCGGCGTAACCGCCCGCGTGGTGGATCAGGTTCGATCCGGTCCATTCGCTCGCGGCTAGCAGGAAGAACGTGATCCACAGCGCAAGGAAGAGAAGTCGCAGGACGCGTGACGCGCGCCAGGTGGCAATCCACATATAAAACGTGAAAACGCCCCAAAGCAGCAGGTACCAGCCGACAAAAGCGGGCACGACATGCTCGTGCAGGTACATGAGGTACAGCGCTAACGACCACCAGAACGCGCCATAGGCGACGAATGCCGTGGCGCCGAACGTGTTGCCGCGAGGGATTTCGATGAGCCCCGCGATCGCCTGCGCGGTGCCACCAAACGCAAGGGCGCAGGCGAGTACGAGACCCAGCGCATCGCCGCCAAACCATCCGGCGTTGATCATGCTGAGCAGCCACGTGGTGAGGGCGAATCCGGCAAGGCCGAGGGATGCGGGGTTGGGTGCGGAAGTTTTCATGGTGAATATGTCCTGTTCATGCAGCCTTGCTGAATTGCGCGATGACGCCGGGGTTTTCGACAGTCGAGGTGTCCTGCTCAACGGCCTCGCCCTTCGCGACAGAGCGAAGCAGGCGGCGCACGATCTTGCCGGAACGTGTTTTCGGCATGGCGTCGCCGAAGCGGATTTCCCGCGGCTTGGCGATCGGGCCGATCTCGTGGCCGATCCAGGTGCGCAGCGCGTCGGCAATGCGTTGTGCCTCTTCGTCGAGCGGGCGCGCGCCTTTGAGCACCACAACGGCGACGATGGCTTCGCCCGTGGTCGCGTCGGGCCGGCCTACCACGGCGGCTTCGGCCACCTGTGGATGGGCGGCGAGCGCAGATTCGATCTCCATCGTGCCCACGCGGTGGCCGCAGACGTTGAGCACGTCGTCCACGCGGACCGTGATCGTGAAGTATCCCGTTTGCGCGTCGCGAATCGCACCGTCGCCGGCGAGATAGAGCTTGCCGCCGAGTTCTTCCGGAAAGTAGCCGCCGCGATAGCGCGCGGGGTTGCCCCAGATCGTGCGCAGCATCGAAGGCCAGGGCCGCTTGATGACGAGCAGGCCGCCGTTGCCATTCGGCACTTCGTGCCCCGATTCGTCGACGATGGCCGCCTCGATGCCGGGCAGCGGCAGGGTGCACGAGCCCGCCACGAGCGGCGTGACGCCCGGAAGTGGCGCGATCATGTGGCCGCCGGTTTCCGTTTGCCAGAACGTGTCCAACACGGGGCAACGCCCCCCGCCCACCTGTGCCGCGAACCAGCGCCACGCCTCCGGGTTGATCGGCTCGCCCACGGTGCCGAGCAGGCGCAGCGAACTCAGGTCATAGCGCGACGGATGGACATCGGGTTCGCTGTCTGCCGCCTTGATGAGCGAGCGGATGGCAGTGGGCGCGGTATAGAAAATCGAAACCTTGTGGCGTTCGATCATCTGCCAGAAGCGGCCCGCATCAGGCCACGTCGGCACGCCTTCGAAGATCACCTGGGTTGCGGCCGCCGCAGTCGGGCCGTAGCAGATGTAACTGTGCCCCGTGATCCGGCCGATGTCGGCCGTGCACCAGAATACGTCCGACGCCCGGATATCGAAGGTCCACTTCATCGTGAGCGCCGCCCACAGCATGTCGCCCGTGCTGTGCTGTACCCCCTTGGGCGTGCCTGTCGACCCAGAGGTGTAGAGGATGAAGAGCGGATGCTCCGCGTCAACCCATTCGGGCTCGCACTCGGACTGTTGCGCCTGCTCGATCTCGTGCAGCCAGACGTCGCGCGGCGGATGCCATGGTATCGAGCCGCCCGTGCGCCGATAGACGACCACGGTATGCACTTTCTCGCTACCGCCAATCGCGAGCGCTTCGTCCGCGATTGTCTTGAGCGGCAGGTGGCGGCCGCCGCGCGCCTGCTCGTCGGCGGTGATGAGCACGCATGCGCCGACGTCGACCATGCGTTCATGCAGCGACTTGGCGGAAAAGCCTCCGAACACAACCGAATGCGGTGCGCCGATGCGCGCGCATGCCTGCATCGCGACCACGCCTTCAATCGACATGGGCAGATAGATCATCACGCGATCGCCGCGCCGTACTCCGCGTGCGCGCAGGGCGTTCGCGACCCGACACACGCGCGCGTGCAGTTCGGCATACGTGAGCGTCGTGACCTCGCCATCGTCCGCCTCGAAAATCAGCGCAGTGCGCTCAGCACCGCCGTTCGCTAGATGGCGATCAAGGCAGTTGTACGAGGCATTGAGCAGCCCGTCGTCGAACCACTTGAAGAATGGCGCGTCCGATGCGTCGAGCGTACGCGTGAAGGGGCGCTTCCAATCGAGGTGCTCGCGGGCGAGACGTGCCCTGAACGAGTCGGGGTCGCGTCGCGCTTCGTCAACAAGCGCTTCATAAGCCGGCATGCCGTCGATGGCAGCGCCCTTCAGCAAGGCAATCGGTGATGGGGCGATGCCAGTGGGCGTCGGTTCGGGATGGGACATGGTCTCCTCGCATGCGCAATGCGGTGGCAATCAAGACAAGCATCTCTCGTGTCGTGCGGCTTCAGTCTCGTGGCTCGCTCGCGAGCGCGGTTGACTCAGATCAACCAGTATTTTGGGCACGCGAAAGCAGCCGCCGTCGCGCCTGCGATTCACAACCAGTTGACGTAGATCAGTCGAAACCGGAGCCCGTTGCGTAGGGTCAATGCGTCGTCATGACACGACGCGAATCAGGGGAGCCGTCAAATGGCAAAGCCCGTTTATCGAAAGATTCTGCTGGCAGTGGACGGTAATGATTCTGCGCGACGTGCTACGCAGGAAGCCGTGGCGCTCGCAGCACTTGCGCACGCCCGCGTGCATGCTGTGTACGTCGTGCACAAGTGGGGCCTTGCGCCGTACTCCGGCTACTTCGATCCCGAGGCGCTCGGCAGGGTGCTGAACGAGGACGGCCGCCTCGCGCTTGAAGAGGTTAGGCGGGCGACGATTGATCAGAAGGTTTCGTGCTCAGTTGAGATCTGCGAGACGCTTGGAAAATCCGACTCGATCCCGGAATGCCTGCAGCGCTGCGCAAAAATGCAGGAAGCGGATCTGGTCGTGATCGGCACCCACGGCAGGCACGGCGTAAGCAGGGCTGTGCTGGGCAGTGTCGCTGAGGGCTTTCTGCGAATATCGTCCTGTCCGGTTTTGGTTGTGCATGGTTAGGGCAGGTACATTGAGCCAGCATGGTGGGAAGTTGGCGTGGAGGCTGGGACGCTATTGAAGCGTTTTGACCGCATGTAAGTGCCGCTTCCCCGGGCGACGCCGAACGTAGATCCGAGGAGGCTGGCGATGCGAGCGATGATATTCGACGGCGAGAATCCGCGACTGCGGGAAGCCGATCTACCCGACCCGGCGCCGGGCGCAGGCGAACTGCTGATCGATGTGCGCGCGTGCGGCGTGTGCCGCACCGACCTGCACGTCGTGGACGGCGATCTCGCGCACCCGAAAAGGCCCGTCATTCCCGGCCACGAGATCGTCGGCACGGTCGCGGCGTTCGGGGCAGGCGTGACGGGGTTCGCGCCCGGCGACCGCGTGGGCGTGCCGTGGCTCGGGCATACCTGCGGCCATTGCCGTTTCTGCGCCGACGGGCGCGAGAACCTCTGCAACGCGCCCGGCTTCACCGGCTACACGATCGACGGTGGCTATGCGACGCGCACCGTCGCCGACGCCCGCTATTGCTTCCATCTGCCGCGCCAGATGCCCACCGTCGATGACGAGCTCGCTGCCTGTAACAAAGGAGGACTCGTCACTTGCCGGAAATACCCAGCGGGCAGCAACTTTTTCAGGTGTACCCATCCGGCCCATTGGCGTGTTCTTGATGATTCCGGCGTTCATGTCTTCCGACTGACAGACGACGAGCGGCGTGCGAATAAGACCAGGATGCACCGAATTAACTCGGACGTTCTCTGGCGCGTATGTGACAGCCGCGTTTTTGGCCATGTTGTGGACGCGCACCAACGCTCCCGTCATGAAAGCCGTCGTCCTTACGTTGGATTCCGACGAAGCGAAAACCCTCTCTGAGTGGCTTGAATCGCGTTAGCCGGCTGTGACGAATCGCTGGGGGCAAAGTCCGCTATTCCGGCGGGCTCCTTGCTAGCTCTCGTACTTTGCCCAACTTTGATCTAGATCAATGTGTCGAGCCGCTAACGGGAACATGGTGCAGTCAAGGTCGACTCGCATTGGAGTTGCGAATTGTGGATTTGCGTCGTACCCGAAAGCAGCCGGGGCGGGATCGCTGACCGCGAGACGTGTAGGGCAGAGTGACCATGCAAGCCACACATCATTTCAATATCGAACTGCGGCATGCAACGATGCCGACCTACGTCATCAGCTACGTGTTTCCGATCCTCCTGTTGCTGTACGAGATTCATCGAGTGAGCAGGTGGATCTACGACTACGGAATGCATTTCTCGAATTTCAGATTTATGGGATATGAGTTCCTGCTCATGCTCATGCTCGTGTTCGTCGGAATCCAAGTCGTCGTCGCGACTCTTTTCCTGATTGCGGTGTCGATCGGCCGACATCACGACTTCGAGCACCGTGTTTCGAATCTTCTGACTGGCCTCAGTTGTTCGATGGTTGTGATTGCACTCGATCTTGCGCTGCAGTACGCCCTGTAGCGCAAGAGGCAAGAAACAACGAACTCGGTTGTTGGTAGTTTGATGACGCTGTTTCCGTTCCGCTGAAACGCGAAGGCTGCAGCGCCCCGCATTGACTAGCGTCAGCCCCCATTCAGGTCGGCGCCAACGTATTCAAAATTCACGGATCGCCGTGGGCGCATGAGACCAGGCCGACACGAGCGATTGCCTATCGCGCACATAGTTCGCTTCGATGAGGCTCATCATGACCAACCCACTTGCCAATTGGCATACCGATCACGTCAATTTTGGTCGACTACTTGACCTTCTGGACGAACAGGTAGCTGCCTTCCACCGGGGCGAGAGTCCGGACTACGCCCTTATGAGCGATATTCTCTTCTACTTGCGGGATTATTCGGATCGGTTTCATCATCCACCGGAAGACGTTGCATATGCGCGGCTTGTCAAACGGAATCCGGGAACTCAATTGGTGGTAAACCGGCTTCTGCAAGAGCATCGCGTAATTGCCACGGCCGGAGAAGAACTCTTTAACCGCCTGAATGACGCAGCGGGAGACGTACTGGCACCGCGTGCGGCTCTCGAGGCCGCCACCGCTACGTATCTTGTGTATTACCGCCACCACATCTCCACTGAGGAGCGGGATGTGATGGGCCGCGCAGCACAGGCGCTGACTGAAGAGGACTGGGCTGCGGTTGCTGTGGCAGTGCCGGCTATTGTTGACCCGCTTTTCGGCGATAATGTGCTGGAGCGCTTTGTCGCGTTACGCAGGAAGTTTACGCTTGATGCCTATGTGCCGGGACAGGACCATGCATAGGGAAATGCGGAGCGGGGAGATCCGCGCAGAGAATCGCCTGCTATCCTATCGACGGATTCATCAAGATCCCGGGGGGCGCATTTTGAGACTTCTTGACGACGAAGCCCGGACCGAATTGCTGTGCTTCCTTGTGGTCGGCCAGCTCTTTGCATTCGCACGCGAGGGCGTGTGGCTGCGCACGGATCACCTGATTGAATCTGTGCAGATCTGCCTGAGGTCGAACAACGCTGAATGTGACTGGCTGGAGCGTGCCAGGCTTGTAGAGGCGTCACGCGTGATCGCCGGGCAAGAGAGTGTGCGTCCCTTCCCGAAGGGCGATGCAGATTGCATCGACCCTTCAATCTGCGCACAGGTTGGTTCCTCGACTACCGCTCGCCCGTTGTCCAGCGGATTCATGCGCTCTGCGCCGATTACCTGAAGGCATCGTAGAAGATGCGATGCCGGGGGGTGAGCCAGATGAATGATGCCGGTCGGCGGCACGAGCCGCTGAAGCGCCGGAGCTACAAACTTCGGTAGCCGACCCACTTCTGCCGTTGACCGATTCCCCGCGAACGGACCGCAAGACGCAGCAGACTGGACATTCAGGTGGTGGCGTCCCGCACGCCCGCCTCTTCAGCTTTCCGCGTGGGTTGTCGGTGCGCCCCGAGTCACTTTCGCCCGTCGCTGGGATTTCTCATTCAGGATCTGGTGTCGCCGGAAGTCAGTCAGCTTCTTCCAGTCCCGGATTTCATCGCGTGTTCGAAAGCAGCCGATGCATAGCCCGGTTTTGCTATCGAACGCGCATACATCGATGCGCGGTGATTTGACTGCCATCGCTCAGGCGGCGGCACGCGTCGGATTCACGCTCGGCTGGGCAGCGACAATTGTTTTGGCCGGCCGCCACGAGTATGGTGCGGTAAAAAATATGTCACAGTGGTTCTCAACAACCCCCATCGTCTATCGCGTTGACGTTTCCATGACGACATAATTTTCAGGCTGATACTGATATTCCACTGATCAATGATGGGGGAATATCATGTTCGAGACTCTCTTTACGCGTCCGCATGTTCTTGCTGCCCACAATCTCGCGCCCTGCGTGGAATCCAGGAAGCGCTTCCTCGTACATTGTCAGGAACAGGGTTATCCGCTCAGGTCGATTCGGAAGATCGCGTGGATCCTGCTGGTTTTTTCACAGAGCATTGATCTGTCCCGCCCGCGGTTAATAACGCACGAGGAAATCGCGTTTGCGGTTGACCATCGGATTCGACTTCTCCGAAGTGAGCGCACGAACGAGTCCCGCAGCTCGCGGCTTCTGTTCATCCATACCGCGACGGCCTGGCTGCGTTTTCTGGGGCGTCTGGAGGAACGGCATCCTATAGAAGAACCATTTGTTCGCTATGTCGAGCACTACGTCGATTTCATGCGCGACCAGCGAGGACTTTCCTCTGCCACGATTTCAACCTGTCGTGATGAGATCGGCCATTTTCTGGCAATGGTCTGTCGCCCTGACAAGGCACTCGATGCTCTCACCATCCACGATGTCGACACCTACCTCGCCTATCAAGGCAACCGCGGCTGGAGCAGAGTCTCATTGCACGCGCTTGCGAGCACGCTGCGCAATTTCTTCCGGTACGCAGAAGGACAAGGGTGGGCTACCAACGTTGCGTCGGGCATTGAGGCACCTGTGGTGTATAGAGAGGAGGGGTTGCCGCTCGGGCTGAACTGGGATGACGTGCAAAGGTTTGTCGCCAGCTTTGTCGGCGAGAGCACGATCGATCTACGCAACCGTGCGATGATCATGCTGCTGGTTGTTTACGGACTGAGGCGCGGCGAGGTAGTACGGCTCCGTCTGGAGGACATCGACTGGTGCGGCGAGATCCTTCATGTCAATCGTCCGAAGCAACGCTGCACACAGCAATACCCGCTGGTGGCAACCGTTGGAAACGCCATTCTGCGCTACCTGAAGGAAGCGCGTCCACGAAGCGCCCATCGAGAGCTCTTCCTGTCGGTCGAGGCGCCGATCCGACCGCTGTCACCCGGACGCGTAAGCGGCATTGTCCGCTCGCGTCTCACGACGCTGGGCATCGATATTCCGCGGCGTGGCGCACATTGCCTGAGGCACGCCAACGCCCGGCACTTACTCGACGCGGGTTTTGCGCTGAAGGAGATCGGTGATCACCTCGGCCATCGCAGCGCTTCGTCGACGAGAATCTATGCGAAGGTCGACCTGACCGGACTGCGGTGTGTAGCCGAAATCGATCTGGGGAGTCTGCTATGAAGCTCTCCGAACTCGTCGCCCAATACGTGAGCCACAAACGGGCGTTGGGCATGCGCTTCAATTCCGAGGCGGCCACGCTTGCCTCATTCTGCCACCGGGTTGATGGCAACATTGATGTGGAATCGGTCACGGTCGGACAGGTACAGGACTTTCTGACAGGCAACAGGCCGCTGACTAACCATTGGCGGAAGAGAAGGTCTGTACTTGACTGCCTGTTTCGTTTTGCTCTCTCGCGTGGATATGTCCAGGCTTCGCCGCTTCCTCGCTACAGTCCGAGATTGCCGCCACCGCTGACACCCTATATTTATTCGCAGCAGGAATTAAAGCGCCTGCTCGACGTGGCGTCGGCGGCATGCAGTCCACGCGGTCTGCTGGATGCATATGTTTTGCGTGCACTCATTCTCATTCTGTACGGCGGTTGCCTCCGCCATGGCGAAGCCTTGCGGCTAACCATGCAGGACGTCGATCTCGACGAAGCCGTCCTGCACGTGCGCGAGAGCAAATTCTATAGATCCAGGCTGGTTCCGCTAGGCGTAGATCTGAATAGAGCGATGCAAACTTATGCCCGGCAACGCAACCAGAGATTTGGGCAGGCACCGGATGCGCCGTTCTTCTGCTTACGCGATGGTCGCCCCCTGAGCCAGAAAGCTGTGCGCAAGGCCTTTCAGCGACAGCGTACTCTGGCAAATATCCAACGCGAAGGCGGTGCGTCCTGCCAGCCGAGGCTGCATGATTTGCGACACTCAGGCGCAGTGCACCGGCTAATCGCCTGGTATCGCTGCGGCGCGGATTTGCAACTGTTGTTGCCGCAGCTCGCGACCTATCTCGGCCACATCGATCTCGCGGGCACCCAACGCTACCTTACCCTGACGCCCGAGTTGCTGAATGCAGCGAGCACGCGCTTTGAAACATACGTCCTTGAGGTGCAACATGAATAACTCATCCCTGCTGGGTCCGTGGATCCGACGTTTCCTGATTGAGTATCTGGTGGGCGAACGTAACCTTGCCGTCAATACGCAAAGAAGTTACCGCGACATGCTCATGCTGTTGCTTCCGTATTTAGCCGCCAAGGTCGACAAGCGGATCGATCGCCTGACCGTTGATGATCTCTCCGCGCAAATGGTCCGTCTGTTCCTGACGCACATGGAAGAACAACGCCACTGTACGGTCAGCACACGAAATCAGCGGCTTGGCGGCATCCATGCGCTGGCTCGTTTCATCGGCGAACATGCGCCTGAATACGTCGACTGGTGGGCACAGATTCATCTGATTCCTGTCAAGAGAACCAGTCGGCCGGAGATCAGCTACCTTAGCAGGCAGGAAATGGACGCCCTGCTCGCTGCCTCTGACGTCAATACAGCGCAGGGGCAGCGCGAACATGCGTTACTGCTCTTCATGTTTAACTCAGGAGCGCGTGCAAGCGAAGCTGCGCAGCTCAAGATTGGCGACGTTGACTGGCACACGTGCTCGGTCAGCATCGTCGGCAAGGGGAACAGACATCGCCGCTGCCCGCTCTGGAAATCCACACTCGATGCGTTGCGCTCAGAGTCCGAGGGGAGGGCCGCAGACGCGCCGGTGTTCCTCAATCGATTCCACCAGACGATGACGCGCTCCGGCATTCATGCATTGGTCAAGCGCCGCGCTATCCGTGCTGCAGCCAACGCGCCGTCGCTTGCCGGCAAGAATGTGCACCCACATGTGATTCGGCATACGACCGCCTCGCTACTACTCCAGGCCGGTGTCGACATCAATACGATACGCGGCTGGCTTGGGCACGTTTCGTTGGAGACGACCAATATCTACGCCGAGATCAATCTGGAAACAAAGGCGCGGGCGCTAGCGACATGCGAAGTGGAAGGCGGTGCCGAAGGACAAAAGCAATGGCGGGATCAGCCCGACCTGATGACCTTCCTCCGCACC
>NZ_JAMBPR010000036.1 GCF_024206475.1 Paraburkholderia sp. CNPSo 3274 | reverse complement strand
GACGCCGCGCCGCCGTGCGGCAGGCTCGTGGGGGCGAACGCCGCCGGCGGCTTCGCATTACGGAGCGGCGAACCGGTCGATTTCGTTTCCGCAGGGCAGGCCACGCACGGCACGCTGCTCGTTTTCAGCGATGGACCTGTATTTCGCGCGTACTGGCAACCCGAAGGCAGCGAGGAGAAGTACGCACTGGCCAACGCGGGTCCAGACAGTGTGCGCCTCGTTTCAACGCCTCCGCAGGGCACACCGGCCCGTGGCGCTCAGCCCGGCGTTGCCACGCAGCCATTGCAAGTGCTTTCGTGTCCGAAGCTTTAATTCCGCCTTAATTCCGTTTTCGGTCCAGATCCCACCATGTGAACCGTCCTTTCGTATCGCGCCGCGAGCGACTAGTCTTTGACGATACCAAACTGACGAACGGTCCGGCCCGTGACTGGCGCACCGCGCCGCGCAGCCGGCCTCGAAGGAGACAGATATGGAGCTTGAAACCCGCACCATGGCGCGCGTGACGGCAAGGCTCGTGCCGTTCCTGATCGTTTGCTATTTCGTGGCGTATCTCGATCGGGTCAACGTCGGCTTTGCCGCACTGCAGATGAACAAGGCACTCGATCTTTCCGCGAGCGCGTTCGGCTTTGGCGCAGGGATCTTCTTCATCGCCTATTTCTTCTTCGAGGTGCCGTCGAACCTGCTGCTCGAACGTTTCGGCGCAAGACGCTGGATCGCGCGCATCATGTTCACGTGGGGCATTATCGCGGGTGCGATGGCGTTCATTCCGGACCTCGCCCGCATGACTGGCATGTCGAACGCGCACGTATTCTATGGATTGCGTATCTTTCTCGGCATTGCTGAAGCGGGTTTCTTCCCCGGCATCATCTTTCTGCTTACGCTCTGGTTTCCCGCCAAATACCGCGCGCGCGTGGTGGGCTATTTCATGGCTGCCATTCCTTTGTCGACGGTGATTGGCGGTCCGGTTTCCGGCGCGCTGCTTTCGCTGGACGGCAGAGGGGGGCTTGCGGGCTGGCAGTGGGTTTACCTGATCGAGGCGATACCTGCGCTCGTGCTCTCTGTGGCCGTGCTGTTCTATCTGACCGACAAACCCGCCGACGCCAGCTGGCTCGCCGACGACGAGCGCCGCTGGCTCGTCGATCGCCAGGCGCAGGAGCGCCGTCATCGGGAGAAGGTGCGCACGTTCAGCGTGCTGGAGGCGCTGATCAATCCGCGCGTGCTGGCGGTGGCGCTGATCTATTTCGGTGCGAATGCAACCAATTACGGTCTAAGCTTCTTCCTGCCGCAGATCGTCAAGGCGTTCGGGCTCACGAATTTGCAGACGGGCTTTGTCACTGCGCTGCCCTACGCGGTGGGCGTCGTTTCGATGGTGCTATGGGGTCGGCATTCCGACCGCCGCCTGGAACGCAAGCGTCACGTCGCATTTGCGCTGGCTGTCGCGGCCGCCGGTATTGCCGCTGCGGCAGGACTCGATAACCCGGTGCTCAAGATGCTGGCGCTTTCCATTGCGGGTTTCGGTATTTTCGGTTGCCTGCCGGTGATCTGGACGCTGCCGGCCGCGTTCCTTTCGGGCGCGGCAGCGGCCGGCGGCATTGCCGCCGTCAATTCGCTCGGCAATCTGGCGGGCTTTTTCGGCCCCTACGCGATGGGCTGGATCAAGGACAGCACGGGCGGCTTCGGCGCGGGCCTGCTATGTCTTGCGGGAGCCGGGCTCGTGGGCGCGGGCGCGGCGCTCGTCCTCCATCACGACCCGGCGCTCGAAACGCTCGACGATTCGCCGCAAACCGAAACGCACGGGGAGGGTGGTGTGGTGAGGCCGTGAGGGGTGCCTATGCACGCCATTCGCTCATTTCAGGCGCGCCATGACAAGCGTCGTGACTTTTCGATAAACGCGCCTGGCCTGTGCCCATGACAGCGCCAACTCGATGAGCCGCCCGCGTGCGTTGAGCACGACGATACGCGATTCGTGCTTTGTCTCGCGATCCGCCCAACGCACCTTGTAGTCGCCGTGTAGCGGCCGAAAGTCGAAATCGCGGCCATGGGCCTGGGCCCATTGCGCGATGTATTCGATCAGCAGGTTCCCCACCGAAAATACGCTGAACGCCTCGTCATAGGTGGTGATCAAATACTCGACGCTGCGCGCACCGACGAGATTGACCGATGCCGCCACTGGCTGCCCATTGACCTGCACACAGGCGACGAGCGGCAGGCTGGTCAGGTCGGTTCGCTTTGCAAGGTCGATGAAGAAATCGCGTACGCTGTCGTCCATCAAATAGGGCGATTCGATTCCACGCTTGAGCGCCCATTGGCGTTTGTTGGCGAATAGCCACCTCAACACGCGCTCGGTGTCCTCGGCGCTGTTGCACCACCCAAAACTGACTTCGCCTTCGCGCCGCAACCGCTTCGCGCTCGAACGCAGCGCGGCGCGCAGCGTCGAGTGCCGCGTTGCGAGGAAATCGTTCCATGTGGGCGCGGCGCGCAGGTTGATCGAATAGCCGGGCATCACGCGCCAGCGCGGCGGCAGCGCGCGCAGCACCCATGACTGCGGCGCGGCGTCGAGCGCAAGCTGCAGTGTGCTGCCGTTTTCCAGCATCGGAATGTGGAGCACGTCGGCGTGAATCCGCAAGACCGCCTGGACCGCCGCATCGTAAAGTTCTGCGCGCCGGGTGTCGGCGATCAGCGGGCCGCCGTATTCCTCGCCGCATCCGCAGCCCAGCGCCCGGGCCGTTCGCCACGCGCCTTTGCGCGTGATCGCAACGGGCCATAGCGCCAGCAGGTCGCGCGCGTCGTGCACCGTCGCGACTTCGACCTTCGCGCCGCTCTTCAGCGCCGCCGCGACGGCAGCCTCGCAGTAGGCGAAGCTCATGAAAGGCGAATACGCTTCGGCTCCGGATAAAAGCGCACGCCATTGGGGCTCGAATGCACGAAACGCATCGACGGTCGCGCACGTGCGCAACTCGTACCGGAAGGAAGCGGCCGGCGACGACTCGTATATCGCCACGACGGAGGTCGGCACTTGCGTCTCCTGAATGAATTCGTGGTGCTTGTGATTCAGCCTTCAAGGGAAGTGCTGAGGCGGTCTTTAGTCGTAATGCTGCGATTGCGCTCCGCGAATGTGTCAGGGCGCGCGCCGCACACGCTTTGCCAGACGACGACGTTCTCGTGGTCCTCAGGTCCGAAGCCGACTTCGTCGTGATCGTACGGAAATACGCCAGCGAACCAGCGCTGCAACTGACGGGAGCCGTCGAAGACTTCGCCGCACACGGGGTTATCGTAGACGATGAAGAGATGCTGGATGGTGCCGCTCGCGAGGCCCGCTTCGAGTTTCTCCAGCAACGACGCCATCAACTCGGGCCCGAATGGATTGAACAGAAAGACGACCACGTTGCCCGACGGCACCTTCAAATCGGCGACATTGGCGTGCAATGCACGAATGTGCGGCCGTTGCGGAAAGCGCCGCGCCATGACAACCGCGTTTGCGTTCGCCGTTCTCACGAGGTCCGCGCTGATGTCATAGCCCAGCGCCAAAGCGAACGGATATTCGGAGGCGACGATCAACGGCCGGCCTTTACCGCAACCGATGTCCATGAACGTATAGCCGGTGATATCGCCCAGGGTGTCGAGCGCGCGGCGGATGATGGTCGGCTGCGAGCCCATGTAAGGCCTGAGTTGGACGGCAAGATGAGCGTCGCGCTGCAGCGCGTTGGAATCGACCAGTCCGCTCGTGTCCGTGCCGTACTGGAGATCGATGGGGTGGCGCCGCAGGCAGCCGGAGTACACCGCGCGCAATACCGGAACGCGAATGCAGATGCGGCGTATCGGCGGCATGAACATCGCTCGCTGCACGCTATCGGGCAACCGGGCCACCGCATTCAGCAACGGTTGCTTCAGTGCGCGTCCGAGCGCGAATCGGGGGCCGCCGTGTGTTGTTGTTCGCATGGATCGATGCGCTGTGAACCTTCTGGAGAGGGGTTGCCGATCGCCATCATCGCGCGGTGCGTCGCCAGGTCGCCGCCATTCATCGGTTGTATTTCGACAAAAAGGCACGCATCCGTGGCTTACTAACGAGTGTCATGTGGCCGGGGTAGCGTGGTGACGAGAGAGCCAGATCGTCGTGGGTAGCGTGCCCTTTTTCCAGCCGTTCGGCGAAAGCGCTTTCATGCGACTGCCCTCAATACTCTCCCTGATGTTTCCGCCTTTCTTTCCGTGCCTTAATGAGCGTTCTCGCGTAATTCAGCGAGAGTGATGCTCCGGCTTCGCAAGGCGTCGGTGCAGGTGGGTCTCCAGGTTTTTGTCTACGCAATACTCAACCGGAAGAGGCGAGACGATGAACGCGCGAGTGGATGCTGAAGCGCGCCGTAAGCGGTATGCAATGCACCGCCTCGGCCTGGCAATGAAGCGGCTAATGAATGCCGAAGCAGAAACCGAAAAAATGATGGCGACGCGCTGGGTGAACGCCTGGAGCGCTTCCGTCGGCGAGCGGTGGTTCGCGGCAAGCCCGTATGGCAGGCTGAGTCAAGCGGCATTAATGCGTGCCCCAGTCAAGGGCGCGACAGGTTCCCGTAATGTGCCGAAATCGGGACGGCAATCGTCAATATGAAACAAAACGCATATTTAATTGACCAATCGGGCCGCGAACCGATATTGTCATAATTTAGACATTTCCGCGTGTACCTTGGCTCTTGCAGAATACGAAACTACCCATCCCCTGAGTGTCGAAGTGGATGGCGTGAACTACGCGGGTGCTTACCGCGTCATGGCCGGAAGCGTCATCGTCTACTTCGAAAACGAAATCAAGTTCGCGCAGTACGGCACGAATCGCCCCGAGATCATCGCCCGCTGGGTGTTGACGGACCTCTGTCGTAAAACCGATTCCCGCAGGCGCAAAGCAGGCAAGCGTTGATTCGTGCGTGCGTGTGGCGCAGGCATGCCGCCATGCAAACATTCAGTGCGCGTCCTTGCGCAGGGTGCGAAGGTCCTCCCGCACGCGCCGAGAGACGAGCACGGTCAGATAATCCATGACACGAGCGCCGTCACTGAACTCCGCCCACGTTTGCTCATACATCCTCGCGACGATTTCCAGCGGCGTTTGTGTTTCGGTCGCGAGCGCCTTCACGACCTCTTCGGCCGCTTCCTGTTTCATCAACGCCTCCTTGGCGCATAGGCGCCTGGCGTGAGAACACCCGTGAACAGACGTGGACGCTACTGCACGGTAACGGCTGTGGGTGTGACGTCGTCGCTTTTATCGCCGTGCCATTGCGCGCGGATTTTCGTCACGACGCCGGCAGGCAGCGGAATATAGTCCAGTGCCTGAGTCGTTGGCTCGCCGTGCGTGAGCGCCCAGTCGAAGAACTTCAGCGTTTCAGCGTTGCGCGCCGAGTGATCCGGCGTGGCCTGCAACAGCACGTAGGTCGCGCCCATCACGGGCCATGCGTCCTTGCCCGGCTGATTGGTCAGCACCTGAAAGAGCGAGCTTGACCAGTCCGCATTCGCGGCAGCTGCGCTGAATGTCTGGATGCCCGGCTCCACGACCACGCCCGCCGCGTTGATCATGGCCGTATAGGTCAGATGATTCTGCTTCGTGAAGTCCCAGGCGATATAGCCAATCGCCCCGGGCAGGTAGCCCACGAAGGTGGCGACACCTTCATTGCCCTTACCGCCTATCCCCAAGGGCCAGTGAACACTGGTGCCTTCGCCGACCTTGCGTTTCCATTCGGGGCTCACCTGCGAGAGATAGTGCGTCCAGATCAGCGTCGTGCCCGAACCATCCAGACGCCGCACGACAGCGATCGGCGTGTTGGGCATCTTGATCTTCGGATTGAGCCGTGCGATGGCCGGGTCGTCCCAGTACAGGATCTTGCCGAGAAAGATCTGGCTCAGCACCTCGCCGTTCAGCATCAACTGCCCGGCCTTGATGCCCGGAAGATTCACGACCGGAACCACGCCGCCGATCGCGGTGGGAAACTGCCGCAATCCTTCCTTGCTCAATTGCTCGCTCGTGAGCGGGGCGTCGGAGCCGGCGAAGTCGACCGCATGCGCGACGATCGCCTTGATGCCGTCCGTGGAGCCGGTGCCGCGGTAGATCACCTTGCCGCCGCCGGACTTTCGGTAGTCGGTGGCCCAGTGGGTGTAGAGGGGAGCAGCGAGCGTGCTGCCGCATCCGGTCACGTCTTCGGCGCGGGCCGTCAACGCGCAAACGCCGCAAACGAGCGCGACAATCAGTGGGCGCAATGGTCTCACGAGCCTCTCCCGTTATTCATGTTCTATGGGACGTCGCGGAGTCTGTTTGGTCCGCGTAGTGTCAATTACAGCCTGATGACAGGCAGGATTCAAATAGAATCCTGCTATCGTGCGGCGGTTTTCTGACGAAGCGTCGCGTGCGTGCACGAACGGATGATGAGGATCACAAACGAAATGGCCGGAGCGGAAACAGGCTGAGCCGTTCGATTTCCGCAGAGGAAAACGCGTGAACGAAGCCGCGTCGCTGCAACGAATCTTTCACAAAATTTCGCTAGGGTAAGCGGGATTGACCCCGAGTTCGTCTTGACAAAACGCTTGTAATTCCTTTCGGAGACGCTACAGATGGCCATCAATACCCTTCGCTCAGCCTTTTGCGGCGCTTGTTTTGCCGCACGTCCTTCACGTCTTGCTATTGCCGCTGCTTTGGTTTGTGCCAGTGCAGGCGCAGCCGCGCAAGACACGAACGCGTTTTTCGGTGGTTCGGGCCTGCTCGTCGTGAGCCGCAGTGTCTACGACAATGTGTCGAGCAACGTCACCCCCGGCATGACGCTGCCGCCCAATTGCAATAGCGCGCAGGCGAGCTGCCCCACGGGCGGCGCGCCCACTGACGGCACGTATCCGGCCGTCTGGAACAATGTGCTCTACGATCCGAGCTTTGGCATCACGGCGCGCATTTTCCTCGACACCATTACGCCGGGAGGCCAGGTCGTCCACACGCTGGAAGTGCCCAACAGTCTGCATCCGGGTCATGGCCACGACCAGCTCGTGACGAGCTTCAGCTCCAAGTCGGAACTCGGGCTCAACCTTTCGAGCGACGGCCGTTACCTGACGTTCATGGGCTACGTTGCGCCGGTCAACACGGTCGACGTATCGAACTCGAATACGCCGGGCGCGATCGATCCGACGAATCCGGACGGTCAGGCGTTCTATCGCGCGGTGGCGCGGCTCGATGCCGAGGGGCACCTCTCCTTTACGGAGACCAATGCATACAGCGGCAATAACGGCCGCGCCGCACTGCTCAACAACGGCAACGACAAAGGCGAAGGCAACGGTTTTTACTACACGGTGGGCAACGCAGGCAACGGTTCGAATCCGCAGCCGGCAGGCGTGATTCTTGGCGCGGGTGCGCAATTCATCGAAGCGACGCATCAGCATGAGGCGCAGCAAACGCCGGGCACGCCCACGCCGCTCGCGAGCTTCTCGGTCACGCAACTCGGTGCGAAGGCCGACAAGGTAGGCAAGGACGACAACTACCGCGGGCTCACCGTCTTCAACAACGTGGTGTACTTCACGAAGGGCAGCGGCAGCAACGGCGTGAACACGGTGTACTTCGTCGACACCACGGGCAAGGCGTGTCCCTCGGGCGGCGTAGGCGTGCCGGTGGCGGGCGCGAAACTGCCGTCCAACCCGCTTGCCTACGACGCTTCCACGTTGACGACCAGCGGCTTGCCGAGCAACGTATGCGTGCTCGCGGGCTTCCCGGCTACGCCGAACAAGACGGCAACGACGCTCGCGTACCCGTTCGGCCTGTGGTTCGCCGACGCGAATACGCTCTATTTGGCCGACGAGGGCGATGGCTATTCGGGTGGCACGGACCTGTACACGCACGCCGCGCAGCAGACCGGTGCGGGCCTGCAGAAGTGGGTGTACAACGCCGGAACGAAGTCGTGGAAGCTAGCGTACACGATCCAGAATGGCCTGAATCTCGGTACTTCGTACACCGTAGCAGGTTATCCGGTGGGCACGAACAGCGCGACCAACTTGCCGTGGTCGCCCACCACGGACGGGCTGCGTAACATCACCGGCCACGTCGAGCAGGATGGCACGGTCACGATCTGGGCAATCACCTCGACGGTGAGCGGCAACGGCGACCAGGGCGCGGACCCGAATCGCCTCGTCGCCGTGCGCGACGTGCTGCGCAACACCACGGCTTCGGGCGCTGCGAACGAGCGCTTCGTGACGCTGCGCAACGCGAGCTTCGGCGAAGTGCTGCGTGGGGTGTCGCTTGCGCCGGGCGGCCAGTTCGGCAAGTGGTTCTGATCGCTGCGTAGTCACGCGGGAACGGCCGGGCGCGTGTAGCGCCCGGCTTTTTTTGTCACTGCGGCGCGCGCGCTATTTGCTGTTGAATTTCGCAACGAGTGGGCCGAACACGTCGCGTAATGCGGTCGTGCCGAAGCGGCGCTCGCTGCGGCTCGCATCCACGTCGATGCGGCCGGTGTTGTAAACGTCGTAAAGATCGGTGATGAGCCGGCCGTGATTCTCGCTGAGTCCGGCTTTGAGAAGCATGGGTGTCCACGATTCGCGCGGAAGCGCAAGGGGCGTGATCGTGCGGCCGCTCGCAACGCTCAGTGCCGCCGCGATGTCGTTCACGCTGACCCTCTGCGGTCCTTCAATGCTCACGATTCTCGGCGTGCCAGACTGATGCGATTCGAGCAGCAACTCGGCGCTTGCCGCGCCAACGTCCTGTGCGGCGACCGTGGGAAGGCGGCGCTCCAAAGGCAGATGGAGGCTTGGCAGCGTACCGGTTGCGAGCGCGCCGGGAATGAGCGCCGCCCAGTTCTGCATATGTTCCGCCGAGCGCAGCAACACCAATTGCGTTGCAACGGGCTTCAGCCGCTTTTCCAGGTAGTGATATAACCGCGTGATGCCCGTATTCAACGGCAGTTCCGCGCCATAGTCGGAAATGGCGAGCAGCGTGGCGGGCGGGTTTTCGCGCAGGGCGTCGGTCGCGACGTCGATCATCGTGCGCATGGTTGTTTCGGGATCCATATCGCCGGACGGAACGGGGCATATCAGCTGAACGGCATGAGCGCCTTTGATCGCGGCCGCGACCGATTGCGGGTCGGTCAGAGCGGCGAGCACGATTTCGCAGCCCAGCTCCGCGAGACTTTCGCCCTGGCGAGCGTGACGCACCACGGCGCGCACGGGCTTGCCGGCGCGACGCAACGCGGCGGCGGTGACGCGGCCGGCTTTTCCCGATGCTCCAAAAATCACGAACATAATCGCTTTCTCCTGGTTTGCGTGGTCTGCGCCATCGTAGGCATACGAACGCCGCATGGCGCACAAGAACGGATGGTGCTGCGCAGAAACGGATGATCGAATACGTCCACCATTGCGTGGTGCGCGAGCATTGGCGTAATCCAGTAAACTGGCCGCAAACATCGCACGATTTCCCGCACGGCTTTTGCGTCGAAAAGGAATGCCATGAGCGCAGTGACTGCAGATTCGAACCGGCACGCTGGAACAAGCGTCAGCCTGCGTTCGAGCGCTGGATTGGGCTGGCAGGGCGGTGGTGCCGCATTGCTGCGTGTTAGTGCGGGGCAACATCGCTTTCCCGCGATGGCGTATCACCGCATCGGCATTCATGTCGGCACGCCGGTGCGTGCGCGATGCGCGTGCGACGGCCGCCGTCAATCGCGGCTCCAGGCGCACGGCGACGCGGATGTGGTGCCTGCCGGGGTCGAAGGCGAATGGACTGATGAGGCGGACTGCACGATTCTGCGCGTGTGGTTCGACGACCGCTTCGTGCGATCGATTGCGGAGCAAATGGAGAATCCGTGGGGTAAGCGCGAGATCCGGCCGCAACTTCAGTTGCGCGACCCGCGCATCAATTCGCTGGCGGCCGCGCTGCTGGCCGAGATCGATGCGGGAACGGCATGCGACCCGCTATTTGCCGAGAGCGTTTCCACTGCAATGGTCGTGCGGCTGCTGGGCGCAACGGATTCGCCGCTACGAGGCCGCACCGCAATGCTTGCAACCCACAAGGCGGCGCGCGTGACCGATTACATCGAGAGCCATCTCGATCAACGCCTCACGCTCGGCGAACTCGCTGCGCTCGTCGACCTGAGCGTGCCGCATTTCAAGGCCCTGTTTCGCGAAACGCTGGGTATGCCGGTGCATCAATATGTCGTGCGGCGGCGCGTCGAACGCGCGATGGCGCTGCTCATCGAAGGCAAACTTGGCCTGAGCCAGGTGGCGCTCGAAGCGGGGTTCGCGCATCAAAGCCATATGGCGCACTGGATGACGCGGCTTCTCGGGGTCACGCCGCGCGCGTTCGCGAAGGGTTCGTGAACGCGGCGAAATCGTGAGGCGTTGAATCGCCGCAGCTGCGCACGTTACCGGTTGACGTCTACCACGAGCCTCCCGCGCACATGCCCGGCGAGCAGATCGCTTGCGGCCGCAATGGCCTCGGCCAGGCCGATTTCTCGCGTAATCGTATCGAGCTGCTTCAGATCGAGCGTCTCTCCCAACGCGCGCCAGGCTTGCTGCCGCTGCGCAAACGGGCGCGTTACGCTATTGATGCCGAGGAGGCTCACGCCGCGCAAAATGAATGGCGCGACCGTTGCGGGAAGATCCATACCTTGTGCCAGGCCGCAAGCCGCCACCGCTCCATCCGCGCGCAGGCTCGCGCAGACATTTGCCAACGTGTGGCCGCCAACCGAATCGATCGCGGCAGCCCAGCGTTCTTTTTGCAGCGGGCGGCCCGGCTCCGATAACGAGGCGCGGTCGATGACTTCGACGGCGCCGAGCTGCTTCAGATACTCCGCCTCTTGCAGCCTGCCGGTCGACGCGATCACGCGATAGCCTCGGCGCGTGAGCAGCGCAATCGCGAAGCTGCCCACGCCTCCGCTCGCGCCCGTGACGAGCACGTCGCCGTGCGCGGGCGTGATGCCTTGCCGTTCCAGCGCGAGAATGCAGAGCATGGCCGTATAGCCGGCCGTGCCGACTGCCATCGTTTGCCGCGGCGTGAAGCCCGCCGGCAGCGGAATGAGCCAGTCGCCCTTGATGCGCGCCTTCTGCGCGAGTCCGCCCCAATGCTGTTCGCCAACGCCCCAACCGTTGAGCACGACCGCGTCGCCCACCGCGTAGGCAGGGTTCGCGCTTTGCACGACAGTCCCCGCGAAATCGATGCCCGGAACCATGGGAAAGTTGCGAACGACCGGGCCTTTTCCGGTGATCGCGAGACCGTCCTTGTAGTTCAGCGTGCTGTAGCCGACATCGACGAGCACGTCGCCTTCCGGCAGGCGCGCGTCGTCGAGTTCGGCAATGCGCGCATCATACGATCCGGATTCCTTATCAATCAGAATGGCTTTGAACATGATGGATCCTGCTCCTGAAACAGTGAACGGTTGGCGTTGCCGCGGCTCACGCGCGTGGCAACCCCGCGATGAAACCTCTGAAGAATGTATCGAGCGGAGCCGTGCTGCGCACGAGCCTCGCACGCAGCACGGCGCCTTCCCAGCCAATCCAGAAGAAAGCGGCGAGTGACGCAAGGTCGATTCGCCTGGCGAGCACGCCTTCGCGCTGGGCCTCGCGCAGGCACGCCACGATGCGCGCTTGCCAGCCCTGCAGAATGCGTTCGAGCGTTTCACGGAAGTCGTCGGGCAGGATGTCCACCTCTACGCCGAGGTTGCCGACGAGGCAACCGCGTGTGTAGCGGTGGCGCGCCATGCCTTTGCTGGCGTCGTCGACGAAGGCGCCAAGCCGTTCCAGGGCGGGGCGCGTGTCGTCCTGCAGCCAGCGGTCGAGCTTCGCGCAGAAGTACGCATCGTACGCGGTCATCAACTCGCGCCCGAATGCTTCCTTGCTGTCGAAATAGTGATAGAACGAGCCCTTGGGAATGTTCACCCGCTTGAGCACAGCATCCAGCCCGGTGGCCGCGAAGCTCTGTTCGGTCAGCATTTCCATGCCGGCGCGAATGAGCGATGCGCGTGTGTCGGCGTGCGCGCGCGGGTCTTTCGGCGGCCTGCCGCGGCGCGGTTTAGCGATGGTCGGTTCCATGTCGCCGATATTAGACCGATCGTCTATAAAATTCAAGCACGCGGTTGTGTCTGGGCCGCTAGTGGGCCAGCGCTTCCAGTTCGCCCCGTAGCACGCCCCACAACGTGCGCGCGGCCAACACGAGCAGCAACTTCGCCCGTTACCGTGACATAGGCCGAGAAGCCCACGGCAAACGGCGCGAGCAGAATGATGAGCGTCGGCTGCAGATTGTTGGCCATGGGCTCCTCGAACATGAGGCGCGCAAAAATGAGCGTGAAAAGCGGCACGGCGAAAAAGAGCCCCACGGCGAGTGAGAGCAGCAGGACGCCATTTACGCCCGTGATCTGGATGGCGCGCGTGGCGAGTGGAATGTCGATGAGCCCAACGACGGGCACGATCCACGTGGGCGTGGCGTGGGACGGATGCTGACGCTGACTGAGCCAGCGCATGATGACGAACCACGCAAACACGATCATGCCGATTGCGCCGACGATCCACACCGCGCGCGCGAACGGCACGCTCAAGTCGGCTAGCGGGATGGGCAGCAGAAGCAGGCTGATGAACAAGGTCCCGAAGAGATTGCCCGCAACGGGATGATTGAATTCGGCTTTCACGGCACTGGGGCCGGTGATCCGTTTCACGGCTAGCCGAAGCCGATCATCAAGAACGCCAGCATGGCGAGCGCGCCGATCAACTGGGCGATCCACAGCGGCATGCCGTACATGCGATGCGCGAGCCGCCATGCCGAAGAGCGTCCGGCAAGCCCCATGACCGAGCCGAACAGCGCTACGGGCAGGTAACCGAGTTGTCCGGCTTGCGCGGTCGCCTGCGGGCTGCCATACGAGGCCTGCGTATCGAGATCGCTCATGCGTGGCTCCTGGCCGCTTGAAAACACGCCGCTGGATGGTTCAAATGTCTGCAATGCGAATTGTTTGTGGCGATTTCACGCCACCCGCGATCATAGCGGCCTGATCGCGGTTGCGCGCTTACGCGAGTTCGCGCGCCTTGATCGTGTCGCTGGCGCGCACGAAATTGCCGGCGCCCAGATGATGGATCGTGTGCAGGTCCGCGTTGCTGCTGTCGAGTTCCCAGTGGCCATTACGGAAAGCGCGCGGGTCGGCCGCGGCGGCGATCACTTCGGCGAAGCACGTATCGTAGGCGTCTTCGGTATGCCGCTCGGGAATCAGGCGGCATTCCATCCACGCGGAGCAGCCTGCTTCGAGCAGGGGCAAGCCGAGCTTCGGGCCCGTAATGGCGGCGATATTGAAGCGCTCGAACTTGTCGGTCTCGCGGCCGCTTACGTTGCCCACGGCATAGGTCAAGTCGATTGCGGCGGCGCCCGGAATGATCACGCCGAACGTGCCGCTCGCGTTGATGAGTTCGCGCGTGAACGTGCGCTTGTCGATCACGATGGCGATGCGCGGCGGCGTGAATTCCACGGGCATCGACCACGCGGCCGCCATGACGTTGCGGCGCTTGCCGTCGCTGCTGGTGACGAGCACGGTGGGGCCGTGATTGATGAGGCGGCTCGCATGCTCGAGTGCCACGGGCGTAAAAGTCGACAGGGTTTGCATCGGGTGCTGGAGTCGCTATGAGTCGGAACCCGAGCGACTTTACCTCAGAAAGCCGAGGCTTGCGGTGCGATGGCATCACGCTGGCGGCAAATTCGCCTGCAGATAAATCGACATCGGCGTTTGCAACGGCAGGCTCGCGGCCGCGCCGCGATTGTAGTGGGCGAGGATCACCTCCGCGGCGCACACGGCTTCGACGAATGGGCTTTGGTCCAGCACAGCGTCCATCACGCCTTCGGCGAGCAGCGAGCGGCTGATCCCGGTGAGTTCGTGGCCAATCAGGACGGTTGCGTGCTCACGCTTGAGCGCCTTCAGCGCGCGTGCAATGCCTTCGTCGCCAACCGAAAGATTGTAGATGCCGCGTAATGCTGAGTACTTTTTGAAGGCGTCGCGACCTTTCGCCGGACATCCTCAAGGCGATTCAGGCAGGGCAGATCCAGTTCGCAATTGATCAGCAGCCCTATCTTCAGGGATACCTCTCGGTGGCGGCCATGGCGATCGCGGTGCGCGACAAGACCCATGACCCGGCCCATATCGTCGCCGCGCTCAAGGACGACAAGAAGGTCGCGGCGCGTCTCGCGAAGTACGACCTCAAGCCGGTTTATACCGGTTCGACGGTGAGTTCCGGCCCGAGCTTCGTCACGCGCGACAACCTTGCGCCCGTGCAGAAGTACGCGGGTTCGTACCGGTGAAAGCAGGGAACCAGAGAAAACGCATAGCCTCGCGCGGAGCACGGCAAATGAACATCGACATGAATGCGTGGTACCGGGTGGAAATCGACCGCAAGCGCCTCAAGGCATTCTCCACTCGCACCGACGCGCGGGGGCTGATTTAGGTGGGCGGTTTCCTCGCACTCGTCGTGGCGACCGGCGTGCTTGCGTGGTACTCGCTCGGCACGGCGTGGACGATTCCCGCCTTCCTGCTGTACGGCACGGTGTTCGCGTTCAGCGAGGCTGCCGCGCACGAGCTAGGGCACGGGACCGGCTTCAAGACGCGCTGGATGAACGAGACCGCTTACTGGATCATTTGCTTCATGTCGTGGCGCGAGCAGGTGTACAGCCGCTGGCTGCATGCACGGCACCACACTTTCACGCATCTGACTGCCGAACCTTATAAGGATCCCGAACTGGCGTTCAAGCGGCCGCTCAGCTACCTGAAGCTCGTGACGGACTTCGTGCGCATCTCGCACGGCATCCAGTTTCTCGGCGCGATCGTGCTGCACAGCTTCGGCATGGTCACGAAGGGCGCGAGGGAGGTGGTGCCGGAGGCCGAGTACCGCAAGATGTGCGCGAATTCACGCGTGCTGCTCGCGTGCTACGTGGCGGTGTTCGCCTGGGCGATCGTCGCGCATAGCTGGCTGCCGGTCCTGTTCCTGTTCGTTTCGCGCGCCTATGGCACCTGGTTGCACGAACTCTGCGCACTCACGCAGCACACGGGGCTCAAGGAGAATGTTCTCGATCACCGTGTGTCGAGCCGCACGGTGATGCTCAATCCCGTGGTGCGCTTTCTCTACTGGAACATGCACTATCACATCGAGCACCACATGTTTCCGAGCGTGCCGTTTCACGCGCTGCCCGGTTTTCATGACGCGGTGGCCTCGCAAATGCCGGAGTCTTATGCGGGACTGTGGCCTGCGTGGCGCGAGATTCTTGCGATCTTCGCGCGCCAGCAGCGCGATCCCGAGTATGTGGCCGTGCGCCAGCTGCCAGTGGGCAAGCGCGGCGATGCAGTGGCCTAGCCGCGCAGGCCGGTATACACGCGGCGGGGGATCAAATCAGGAAGCCTGAGCGCCGTTTGCGTTAGCGGCACGGCGGCCGAAAGCCTGGCGGACCCAGCTTTGCGCGTTCACCACCAGCAGGCCGAGCAGCACGAGCGCCGAGCCAAACAGGAACGCGGGCTCCACGCGCTCGTGCAGCAGCACGACGCCGAACGCCACGCCGAACAGCGGCGTCATGAACGACAGAATGCCGAGGCGCGCGGCCAGATAGCGGCGCAGCAGCCAGAACCACACGAGATAGCTCACGAACGAGACGAGCAGGGTCTGGAATGCGAGGGAGGCCAAGGCGAGCGGCGTGCCGTGAAAGTGCGCCTGGCCGGTCAGGAACGCGAACGGCACCAGCACGACGAAAGCGCCCGCCAGTTGATAGAAGAGCGTTTGCGTGGCGGGCGCCTCGCTCAGGCGGCTCGTCCGCACGACGACGGTGGTGAGCCCCCACGCCGCGCCTGCACAAAGACCCATGAAGTCCCCGAGCAACCACAACGGCGAGCCCGGTATGTCGGCGCCCAGCAGCGCGGGGCCGAGGAACGTGATGGCGATGCCCGTGAACGCGATGGCAATGCCGCCCCATTGGAACCGCGCAAGGCGTTCGTCGGGCAGGCGCACATGCAGGCCGATTGCCGCGAACATCGGCGCGGTGTAGAGAAACACGGCCATGTGCGAGGCGTTGGTCCAGCGCAGGCCCATGGCGACGAACACGAATTCGAGCGCGAACAGGCCGCCTGTGACGAGCCCGGCGCCGCGCGCCACGCCAGGCAGCCAGCGCTCGCGCGAAACGAGTTGGTTGAAGAGCCACACGAGTGCCGCCGCCACGCCCGAACGCAGCCCGATCTGCAGCATGGGCGGGATGTCCCCGGCCACCGCCTTGATCGCGACCTGTTGCAGCCCCCATGCGAGGCAGAGCGCCACCATGATGGCCACGGCCGTTGCGTCGACTTGCTTTCTCATTGCGGGCTCACTGATTTGAAGGATTCGGCTGAAGTTTGGTGGCAGTGGGCGTAGTATTGATGCGTCGGGATGCGCGCATATAGCGCAAAACTGACAATCGATAGCCCCAGACCGCCATGCCCAAAACACCTGACCGTGCTCGCCCGGCGCGCTACCTGCGCCTGCCGCCCTTCACCGACGTGCTGCCCACGCCGGTGTTCTTCCGCATGGAGCACATGCCTTCGCACGCCACGTATCCGCAGATGTGCCACCCGTGGGGCGAGTTCGTCTATGCGTTCAGCGGCACGACGGAGGTGAAGGCGGGGGACGAGCACTACATCACGCCGCCGCATCTCGGGCTCTGGATCGCGCCGGGCACCGAGCACGTGGGCTTCAACGAGCAGGAGACCGTGCATTGCTCGGTGTACATCAGCCGCGACCTGTGCACGCGCATGCCGGCAACGAGCTGTGCGGTGATGGTGTCTCCGCTCGTGCGTGCGATCCTCGAGCATCTGCGCGTGACGCCGGTGGAGGAAGAGGGCGAAGCGCAGCGCGCGCGTCTGTTGCGCGTGCTCGTGGATCAGCTTTCAACCTGCGCGACCACGGGCAGCTTCGTGCCGCATACCGACGACGCCGATCTCAACGCGATCCTCCAGGTGCTACGCCAGAATCCCGCCGACAATCGCTCGCTTGCAGAGCTTGCCGATGCGTTTCACATGAGCGAGCGCACGCTCATGCGCCGCGCGCAAAACGAGCTGGGCATGTCGTTGACGGAATGGCGCCAGCGTATCCGGCTCGTCAATGCGCTGCCGATGCTGCATGCAGGGCGCAGCGTCGAGGCCGTGGCGCTGGATTTGGGGTATGCCACGTCGTCGGCTTTCATCGCAATGTTCCGACGATTGACGGGCACGAGTCCGGGGCAGTTCGTGGCGCGCACGCGTTGCGCATAGTGCCGCGCGCAACGATTACGAAGCCTTACGAAACCCAACAAAACCCTAAAGATCCCCGTGCGCGCGCCGTTAGAGCAGGCATGAAAGCGCTACTCACCCAAACCGACGCACGCTTCATCCTGTCGATCGCCCTCGAGCTGGCCGAGAGCCAGGCCGCCGCGGCCGGGGTTCAGCTCGAATCGGCGGCAGGATCGGCGATTACCGACGACGTGATCGTCGCCACACTGTCGCAGTTCGCGCCAACCGTGACGATCGACGAGTTTTATGGCCTGCTGGACCGGCCGGAGGTGCTGCACTGAACGTCGGCGCGGCTGGCAAAAGGCAAGCAGGCGCTCAAGGCATGAGCACCCGCAGCTTCGTTGCATGCGCAACGAAGCGCAATAGACTGCTTAGAACTTCTGACGCAAGCCCACGCTCACAATGGCTTGCGACTGCGTGGCCGACGAGTGGCCGTTGCCCTTGTCGGACACCGAAGCGGTTGCCGCGACCGGATTGCCGGCGGCATCGAGCGTCATGCCCGATGCATGCTGGTAGCCCGCGAGCAGATACACCGTCGAGCGCGTCGAGAGATCATAGGTTGCGCCCACCGAAACGTTGTGGTACTGCGCGTCTTGATCCACGCCTTCCACGGCGCTGCCACGCGTATAGCTGTAGCCCGCGAACAGATGCGTGCGCGGCTGCACGTTCCACTGCGTGAAAATGCCCGCGATATTGAAGATCGCATTGCCCGAGAACAGCGAATTCGCGCCCGAGCGATATTGCACGTTGCTGTAGTTCACGCCGACCACGGCGGGACCGAAGTCCCACGTCGCGCCCGCCGCCACCACCTGCTGCGATTGCGCGCTCGCATAGCCATCGTTGATCGACGAGTTGAACGTGCCGTCGTACGTGCCTTGCCACTTGCCGTAGGTGGGATCGTCGAGGCCGGTCTTGCTGTTGTCCGACCGCTCATACCCCACGCCCATGCGCAGCGGGCCGTTTGCGTAGCCGGCGCCCACGCTCCAGGTGTTCTTGCGCTTCATGCTGCCTGGCTGGCCGCCGAAACCGTACAGCGCGCCGAACGTAAAACCCGCGTAGTTCGCGCTCGTGTACTTGATCGAGTTGTCCACGCGCGTGGTCTGGTCGAAGTCGTCGATGTCGCCCGGATGCGCGCCGAAGCCGCCGATGTAGTTCACGGGCGCGACCGGCCCGACGAAATCGTCGAGCGAGGTGTACTGGCGACCCATGGTGAGCGAGCCGTAGCGCTGGTCCGCGAGGCCCACGAAAGCCTGACGGCCGAACAGGCGTCCGCTCTGGCCCGAGGTGCCGTTCGTGATGTCGAAGCCGTCTTCGAGCAGGAAGATGGCCGCGAGTCCGTTGCCCAGATCTTCCTTGCCCTTGATGCCCCAGCGGCTGCCCGAGAGGTTGCCGGTGGAGAGACCCACGTTCGAATGGCCCGTGTAGGCGCCGGTGGTGCCGCTGCGCTCATTGCTGCGATACGTGATGCCGGCGTCGGCAATGCCATACAGCGTGACCGACCCTTGCGCCGATGCGATGCCGGCGAGCGATAACAGGACTGGTGCGGCGAGCAGGTGTTTTCTCATCATTTGTTGTTGCAACGTGCAGGGATCGCCTGGTGTGCAATTTCTGGTTGTGCGCGCACGCGCCTGCGGCCTCGCGAACGAGACGGCAGGCGTGAAACGCGGGGGAGGGAAAAGTGCGGCGCGGGGCGCGTTAGCGCTTGAGCGTTGCGCCGGGCGGCAGCGCCGGCGTGCTCACGGTGACGGTCTTGCGGGCCTTCGCGACGTCTTCGGCACTCACTGGCGTGCCAGCGTTGCCCCAGCTCGCTCGCACGAAGGTGGACACGTCGGCCACTTCCTGGTCGGACAGACGCCAGCCGAACGGCGGCATCGTGAACGACGAGGGCGCGGATTTCGTGCCTTCGAGCGCGCTGCCTGCGAGCAGCACGTGAATCAGCGAAGTGGGGTCCTTGCCCTGCACGACCGGGTTGCCGCCGAGCGCCGGGAACACGCGCGTGTAACCGCGTCCGTCGCTGCGGTGGCAGGCCATGCAGTTGTCGCGATAGACCGCTGCGCCGCGTGCGCTCGCGTCGCCGTTTTGCAGCTTGTTCGCGGCGGCGGGATCGTAGGCGTACGCGGTTTCCTTCGGGTCGCTGGAGGGCAGCGTCTTGAGGTAGCGCGCGACGGCGAGCAGGTCCGCGTCGTTCATGTGCTGCATGCTGTGCTGAACCACGTCGGTCATGCCGCCGAAGGCGGCAGTATGCAGATTGCGGCCCGACTTGAGGAACTGCACGATGTCGTCCTCGTTCCAGTTGCCCACGCCCGTGCGCGGGTTGCCGCGCAGGCTGGAGGGTACCCAGCCGTCGATCGGGCCGCCGCCTGCGAGGAAGTCGTCGCCCTCGAGGTCGGTAAGCGCGAGTTCCTGCATCGTGCGTGCGCGCGGCGTGTGGCACGCGCCGCAGTGGCCGAGGCCCTGCACGAGATAGGCGCCGCGCGCGACGATCGCATCGTTGTAATGCGAGCCGTCGAACGCCTGCACCTTCGGCGCGAACAGCATGCGCCAGGCGCCGAGCGGCCAGCGCATCGAGAGCGGCCAGGGAATGTCCACGGCGCGGTTCTGCGCCTGCACGGGCCCGACGCCTTTCATGAAATAGGCGTAAAGCGCCTTCATGTCGTCATCGGAGAGGCGTGCGTACGAGGGGTAGGGCATCGCGGGGTAAAGCGTTTCGCCATTCGGCCGTACGCCCTGGCGCACGGCTTTGGCGAAGTCCTCGTAGCTCCACTTGCCGATGCCCGTATTCGCGTCCGGCGTGATGTTGGTCGAGTAGATCGCGCCGATCGGCGTGTCGAACTTCAGGCCGCCCGCGAAGGGCTTGCCGCCCTGTGTGGTGTGGCAGGCAATGCAGTCGCCGGCGCGCGCGAGGTATTCGCCGTGCGCGACGAGCGCGGCGTTCGGCAGGTCAGCCGCGCATGCCGCTTGCGCCGTGAATGACGCGAGGGCCGCGAAGGCCGCGCCCGCAATCGTTGCGCGCGCAACGTTCGCGCGCAGAAAAAAAATATTCTTCTTCATGCGGCTCTTCACACGCTCACCAGGGGACCGGGGTTCTTCAGATACTGGTTGCGAATCGCTTTCGCGCTCCAGTAAGCGAGGGCGGCGACGAGGCCGGTCGGGTTGTAGCCGATCCCCTGCGGGAACGCGGAGGCACCCATCACGAACACGTTGGGCACATCCCAGCACTGCAGATAGCGGTTGATGACGCTGGTGTTCGGATCGGTGCCCATCACGGCCCCGCCGACAAGGTGAGTGGTCTGGTAGCGGCGCGAATCGAAGTGCGCGCCGAACTCGCGCGTGTAGACGTTGATGGCCTTCGGGCCCATCGCCTCGGCGATCTTTTGCATCTGGCCCGTCACGTACTGCGCCATCTTGATGTCGTTGTCCTTCCAGTCGAAGGTCATGCGCAGGAGCGGTTGGCCGTACGAGTCGCGATAGGTCGGATCGAGGTCGAGGTACACGTCGCGGTACGACATGTTGGAGCCGTGCGCGTCCATCGAAACGGTGTGTGCGTAGTGGTCCTTCACGGCCTTCTTCCACCCGGCGCCCCAGTCCGGCGTGCCCGCGGGCGTGGCGATGCCGCTAATCGGCTTCACGCCCGCCTGGTTCACCCAGAGCGGCGAGCCGCCCACGAAGCCGAGCGGCCCGTGGTCGAAGTTGTCGGCGTTGAAGTCGTCCACGGCCACGCCGTTGCCGCCCGCGCCGATGAACGGATTCGTCCACGTGTCCTTGTCGAAGAACGCCGTGATGGTCGAGAGGTTCTGGTACGCGAAGTTGCGGCCCACCACGCCCTTGCCCGAAACCGGGTCATAGGGCTTGCCGATGCCCGAGAGCAGCAGCAGGTGCACGTTGTGATACTGGAACGCCGAGACGATCACGAGGTCCGCGCTCTGGAACACTTCCTGGCCCGCCGGATCGATATAAGTCACGCCTGTGGCGCGCTTTTTGGTGTTGTCGAGTTCGACACGCAGCACGTGGCATTTCGAGCGCAGTTCGAAGTGCTTTTCCTGCTTGAGCGCGGGCAGGATGTTGAGGTTCGGCGAAGCCTTCGAGTACATGTAGCACGCGTAACCGCTGCAAAAGCCGCAGAAGTTGCACGGGCCCATCTGCACGCCATAGGGGTTCGTGTACGGCCCCGACGTGTTCGCCGAAGGCAGGCGGTAGGGGTGCAGCCCAATAGACTTCGCCGCGTCGGAGAAGCGCTGCGCCGAATACGTATTCAGTTGTGCGGGCAACGGGAAATTGTCGCTGCGCGCGGCTTCGAACACATTGCCGTCGCCGACTACGTTGCCCTTCACCTTGTACGCCTGGCCCGAAGTGCCGAACACCTTCTCCGCGAAGTCGAAGTGCGGCTCCAGTTCGTCGTAAGTGACGCCGTAGTCCTGGATCGTCATGCCTTCGGGGATGAACTTCTTGCCGTAGCGCTCTTCGTAGTGACTTTTCAGGCGCAGCTCTTCGGGCGTGATGCGGAAATGCACGCCCGACCAGTGCAGGCCCGCGCCGCCCACGCCTTCGCCGGGCAGAAACGCGGCGAGCTGGCGGTAGGGCAGGGCCGTGTCGTTCACGCCGTGGCGGATCGAGACGGTGGTCTTCGAAAGGTCGAGGAAGAGCTTCTTGCGGATGTTGTATGTGAGCTCGTCGATGGTGTTGGGGTACGCGCCGTCCGGGTAGGTGTCGCGATACTCACCACGCTCGAGCGCCACCACGGTGAGGCCCGCTTCGGTCAGTTCCTTCGAGAGGATCGCGCCGGTCCAGCCGAAGCCGACGACCACGGCATCGACGTGAGGTTTCCTGATCGCCATTTACGTACGCTCTCCGTTGATCGAGACCGGGCCGTACGGATAGGGCTTGCCGTTCTGGTTCACGAAATCCATGAAGTCGGCGCGCGCGCCGGGGAAGCCGATCATCTTCCACGCGGCCATGTTGCGGTTGCCGCCGTGGATCGGGTCGCAGAAGTAGCCTTCGCGCGTGTTCTGCAGCAACTGGCCGAAGAACACGGAGGCGGGCACGCCGTCCAGTTCGACCTTGCCCGCTTCGAGCGCGGTGAGCACGCTGTCGCGCGTGTTGGCGTCGAGTGCGTCGAAATCCTTGCCGTAGGCCTTCGCGCAGTACGCGTTCACGGCCTTGATGCCGAGCCGGTAGATGTCGCGCGGCACGAGCTTCAACTGGTAGCCGAGTTCGGGCACGCCTTGCTGGAACGGCCCCTGCATGTACCAGAGCGCGCCGTGCGCGTAGGGCGTGTCCATCTGCCGGTCGATGAATTCGGGCACGCCGGCTTCCAGCGCGCCGGGGCCTTCGGAATCGGCGGGAATCAGACGGTCGGTGGCGGCTTCGACAAAGGCCCACTCGCGCCCGTCGAAGAAGCGCGGCTTGTAGGCGACGGCCTGCCCGGCTTCGGGCCTGGCGTTGGGCGCAGAGGCGGCGCTGCCCGCCGCGGCGGTTTCGCTCGACGGCTGCTTGCCGCCCTCGCAGCCAGCCAGTGCGCTGGCCGGCACGAGCACCGCTGCCGTGCGTAGGAAGCCGCGGCGTGTCGTGAGAGGGGATTCAGACATTGTGGGATTCTGTATGAGTTTGGCGCGGTGTGGTTCGACCGTGTCCGCGTAGCCATTCTGCCCGCTGCGCGTGACATCCCGCGGCGGCGGCCACGGAACGAGGATAATAAATGGAACCGGTTCCACAATTGGAGCGCGATTCTACATTATTCCTTTACGGGGCCTGTACCGACCGCGCAGGGGCGGGCGGACCACGGTTGCCGTGTCCTCCGAACAAACCCTAACAAATGCAACAAGTTGTTTGACAACTACGGCGAGCCGATGCTACTGTGCCCGGTATTGACAACCCTCCATCCCAGCACGAGGCCTCATGAACGTGTCCCCGATTGTCGAGAGCGAATTCGCCTCGACTGTGATGGCAGTGCCGCCGCTCGCACGCCGCCCCGACTTCTCCCTCGACGTCGAACAGAACCGCAAGCTAATCCGCCATATGGAAGCGGGCGGTATCCGCACGCTGCTGTACGGCGGCAATGCGAACCTGTACCACGTCGCCGTGAGCGAATTCCGTGAGTTGCTTGACATGCTCGCCGACCTCACCGCGCCCGAAACGCGCGTGATTCCGGCCATCGGTCCCGACTACGGCAAGATGCTCGACCAGGCGCGCATCTTCGCGCAAACGCAGTACCAGACGGCCATGGTGCTGCCGCTCTCCGGCTTCACCACGCCCGCCGGCGTCGAAGCCGGTCTTGCGCGCATCGCCGACGCCGCTGGCATTCCGCTCACGCTCTATATCAAGAGTGAAGACTATGTCGACGTCGACACGCTCGTGCGCCTGATCGACCGCGGCACGCTCATCGCGGTCAAGTACGCCATCGTGCGCAAGGACCCGGCCAACGACCCGTATCTGCGCCGCCTGCTGCAAAGCGTGCCGGCCTCGAAGGTCGTCTCGGGCATGGGCGAGCGTCCGGCGCTGGTTCACGTGCGCGACTTCGGTCTGGCCGCCTGGACCACGGGCTCGGGCTGTATCGCTTCGAACGCCATCATGGCGCTCCTGAAGGCCGCGAAGGAAGGCCGTGCGGAAGAAGCACAACGCCTCTTCGATGCCTTCATGCCGCTCGAAACGCTGCGTGACAACATCTCGCTCATCCGCGTGCTGCATGACGCCGTGACGCTCTCGGGTATTGCCGACATGGGCCCGATCCTGCCGCTGCTCTCGCAGTCGCCCGCTGAGGCACTGCCGGCGATCGGCGACGCGGCCAAGGCGCTGCTCGCGTTCGAGCAGAAGCTGGTCGCTTCGGCCCAGACCGCCCACGCGTAAGCGGCAAAATGCAATTGAACGGAGCGAACATGCAGGTTACTGGAACCATGCTGCTGGGCGCGCAAGCGGTGCGCGGCGAGGCGGGCGAGATGCGCGCCTTCGCGCCCGCGCTCGGTCAGGAGATCGAGCCGTCGTTCGGCCTCGGCGGCAACGCCGAAGTCGTGCGCGCTTGTGAACTCGCGGCGCAGGCGTTCGACGCCTTCCGGGCCGCCCCGCACGAAACGCGTGCGCGTCTGCTCGAAGCGATCGCCGAACGCATTCTCGGCATCGGCGACGCGCTGATCGAGCGCGCGCATCTCGAATCGGCGCTGCCCAAGGCGCGCCTCGAAGGCGAGCGCGGCCGCACGGTCGGGCAGCTGCGTCTTTTCGCGTCGCTCGTGCGCGACGGCCGCTGGTGCGGCGCCGTGCTCGACTCGGCGCTGCCCGAGCGCAAGCCGCTGCCGCGCTCGGATCTGCGCGCGCATCGCATCCCGCTCGGCCCCGTGGCCGTGTTCGGCGCGAGCAACTTCCCGCTGGCGTTTTCAGTGGCGGGCGGCGACACGGCTTCGGCGCTGGCTGCCGGCTGCCCGGTCGTCGTGAAGGCGCACCTGGCGCACCCGGGTACCTCGGAACTCGTAGGCCGCGCGATCCAGCAGGCCGTGGCTGACGTTGGCCTGCCCGAAGGCGTGTTCTCGCTCGTCTTCGGCGGCGGCAACGAAGCGGGCGAAACGCTCGTGGCGCACCCGGCTATCAAGGCCGTGGGCTTCACGGGTTCGCGCCGCGGCGGCCTCGCGCTTTCGCACATCGCGGCCGCGCGAGCCGAGCCGATTCCGGTCTACGCCGAAATGAGCAGCATCAACCCGATGTTCGTGCTGCCCGCGGCGCTGGCCGCACGCGGTGAAGCGCTCGCGCAAGCCTTTGTCGATTCGCTCACGATGGGCGTGGGCCAGTTCTGCACGAACCCGGGCCTCGTGCTCGCGATCGACTCGCCGGAACTCGACCGCTTCGTGAAGGCGGCGAGCGCCGCGCTCACGCAGAAGCCCTCGCAAAGCATGCTGACGGCTGGCATCGCCTCGACGTATGGCGAAGCCGTTGCGGCGCGCAAGCAGCTGCCGGGCATCGAGAATCTGGCCGAAGGCACGAAGACGGACGCGCATTGCGACGCGCTGCCGGTCCTCTTCAAGGCGAGCGCCGAGCAGTTCCTCGCACAGCACGCGTTGTCGGACGAGATTTTCGGGCCGACGTCGGTCGTCGTGGCGTGTCGCGACGAAGCCGAACTCGCGCGCGTGGCGGAGCACCTCGAAGGCCAGCTCACGGCGACGCTGCACATCGACCGCGACGACTACGCGATGGCCGCGCGCCTGTTGCCGATTCTCGAGCGCAAGGCTGGCCGCATTCTGGCGAACGGCTTCCCGACGGGCGTCGAAGTGTCGTACGCGATGGTTCACGGCGGCCCGTTCCCGGCCACCTCGGACGCACGCACGACTTCGGTGGGCGCGATGGCGATCGAGCGCTTCCTGCGTCCGGTCTGCTATCAGGACCTGCCGGCTGAACTTCTGCCGGTCACACTGCAGAACGACAATCCGCTCGCGCTGTGGCGTTTGCGCGACGGCGAGCTGGTGAAGCAGTAATCCCGCGAAAGCGGTCAGGAAAGCGCCTGCAGAAGCCTTGCAGGCGCTTTCTCCAAGAGGAGTCCGACAAGAGGCTCACAGTCGTCTCACAAAGAGCCTGACGTTGCTTGACAACTTGGTGCGTGGTTCGGCATCCTGTGTCCGGCCTGGGCAATACAAAAATGGTCGCGTTAGAACAAATTCCATAAACAGATGTGAGGAGATGCGATGTTCGATGGACGCTTGAAGGCCAGCGTGCTGGCCGTGTGTGTGGCGGCGGCCACGGCGCTCGGCATGAGCGCGGCAAAGGCCGATCCCGTTTCCCTGAACATTGTCGACGTGGCCGGTAATCTGCAGCTCACGCAGAAAGCCTTCGAAGCGTTCAAGGCGAAAAATCCGAATCTCGTCTCCAATATCACTTACACCAACGCGCCCGCGCCGCAGTTGCCTGGCAAGATCAAGGCAATGCAGGCCGCCGGCCGCGCCGACATCGATCTCGTGCTGACGGGCACGGACGCGCTCGCCGCCGGCATCGAACAAAATCTGTGGATGAAGCTGCTGCCGGATCAGCAGGCAGCGCTGCCCGGCGTGCTCGACAAGTACGCGCCGGGCGCGCGCAAGATGCAGGACCTGGCGCAAGGCTACGGCCTCGAAGTGTCGTACATGCCGGCCGGTCCGCTGATCGAATACAACCCGGCCAAGGTCGCGAAGCCGCCGCAAACGCCGCAGGAACTGCTGGCGTGGTGCAAGGCGAACCCCGGCAAGCTGATCTATGCGCGTCCGGCCAACTCGGGTCCGGGCCGCACGTTCCTGATGGGCCTGCCGTACCTGCTCGGCGACAAGAACCCGCAAGACCCGATCAACGGCTGGGACAAGACCTGGGCGTTCCTGAAGGAGCTGAACTCGTGCGTGCCGTACTACCCGGGCGGCACCTCGGCGGTGATGAAGGAACTGGGCGAAGGCACACGCGACATGACCGTGACCGTGACGGGCTGGGACATCAACCCGCGCGCGCTCGGCATCGTGCCGGCCGACTTCAAGGTGCAGGCATTCAACAACATGACGTGGGTGAACGACGCCCACTACATGGTCGTGCCGAAGGGCGTTTCGAAAGAGAAGCTCGCGGTGCTGCTCAAGCTCATGAACTTCATGCTCGAGCCGCAGCAGCAGGCCATGACGTATGACGACGGCTACTTCTATCCGGGCCCGGCAGTGAAAGACATCACGCTGCAGATGGCGCCGAAGGAAAGCCAGGACGTGATCGCGAAGTACGGCCGCCCCGAGTACGCGAAATGGCTCACAGCCTATCCGCATGTCCAGCCGCTTTCGGCGCAGGCGATGGTCGCGGCGTTCCAGAAGTGGGACCGCGAAGTCGGTTCGCAGAAGTCGCAGTAACGAGAGGAAGAATCAGCAATGGACGGACGGTGCTTTCGTGGTTTCGCCTGGGGAGCGCCGTCCTCGATCCCTGCTCATGTAGGTTGATCTTGTTGGTCAGGAACGTGTCATGAAGCATTCTTTCGATCGTCTGCGCCTCGATTCGGTGGGCCGTAGCTTCGCTAACGCAGAGGGGACGCAGCTCGCGGCGCTGCGCGGTCTCGACCTCGACATTCGCCGCGGCGAATTCATCGCGCTGCTCGGGCCTTCGGGCTGCGGGAAATCCACGGCGCTCAATTGCATCGCAGGTCTGCAACCGCTCACGAGCGGCAGCATCTGGCTGGACGACCTGCGTATCGACGTGCTGCCGCCTGAGAAGCGCGGCTTCGGCATGGTGTTCCAGAATTACGCGTTGTTCCCGCACATGACGGTGCTGGAAAACGTCGGCTTCGGCCTGAAGATGCAGGGCGTGCCGCGCGAAGAGGCGAAGCGCCGCGCGCGCGAGGCGCTGCAGCTCGTGCAGCTCGTCGGCCATGAAAACAAGCTGCCGGGCCAGCTTTCGGGCGGCCAGCAGCAGCGCGTGGCGATTGCCCGCGCCATCGTCATCGAGCCACCGCTCGTGCTGATGGACGAGCCGCTCTCGAACCTCGACACCAAGCTGCGTATTGAAATGCGCGCGGAAATCCGCCGCATTCACGGGCAGCTCGAACGCGCCACGATTTACGTGACCCACGATCAGGACGAAGCGCTTTCGATGGCGGACCGCATCGTCGTGATGAAAGAGGGCGTCGTGCAGCAGGTGGCGACGCCGAAGGAAGTCTATAGCCGCCCCTCGAATCTGCACGTTGCGCGCTTCATGGGCTTTCGCAATGTGCTGCCGTTCGCCATTACGGGCGAGCAGGGCGGGCATATTGCGATGTCGTCGTCGGGCATCACGCTGACCGGCGTGCCGATGGGCGAGCTGGGCGGCGGCGAGATTTCCGTGGCCATGCGCCCGGAAGATTTCGAGCGCGCCAACGCGGGCGACGCGAACGCCTTCGACGTCGAAGTGGAAATGGTCGAATACGGCGGCCGCGATTCGCTGCTGCTCGCCAACGCGCCGTTCGGCAAGCTGTGGGCGCGCGTGGAAGGCGAATTCGAAGCGGGCGAGCGCGCCACGCTGCGCGTCGCGCCTTCGCACGTGCTGGCCTACGCGGAGCGTGCGTCATGAGCACGCTCATTCCGTCGCTGGCCAAGGCGCCGCGCGATTCGCGCGGCTGGCTCGTCACGCCCGCGCTCGGTTTCATCATCGCGATGTTCCTCTATCCGTTCGCCTACGGTCTCGTGCTGTCGTTCAAGCCGATGAACGGCGGCGGCATGTTCGCGAATTACCTGCAGTTCATTCACGACCTCTCGTTGTGGCCCACGGTGTTCGTCACGCTCAAGCTGGCGGTGCCCGCGACCATCATCAACGTCGGGCTCTCGCTGCCGGTGGCCTTCGCGCTGCGCCGCAAGTCGCCGTACCAGAAGCTCGTGACCACGTTGCTCGTGATTCCCGTCACGCTCGGCACCGTGCTGATCGCCGACGGCATGCTCAGCTACTTCGGCCCGAACGGCTGGTTCCCGCAGGCGCTGCACGCGCTGCATCTGTATACGAACGAAGAGATTCGTCTCACGCACAACTATTGGGGCGTGCTGATCTCGCTGATCGTTTCGGGTTTTCCGTTCGCGTTTCTCCTCACGCTCTCGTACGTCACCGGCATCGACCCGACGCTCGCGCGTGCGGCGGCCACGCTTGGCGCAGGCCCGTGGCAGCAGTTCCGTCAAATCTATCTGCCTCTGCTCGCGCCCGGTCTCACGATGGCCGCGTGCCTTTCGTTCGTGCAGGCGTATTCGGTGTTCCCTTCGGCGGTGCTGCTCGGCGCGCCCGCGGGTCCCACGCGCGTGATCTCCATCGCGGCTTCCGAAGCGGCATTCGAGAGCTATGACTACTCGCTCGCCTCGACCATTGCGATCGTGATGGGCTTCGTGCAATTGATCGTCGTGGCCGCGATGCTGAGCGCGAAGCGCTACTTCTACTCGGGCCCGGTGAGCGGAGGGAAAGGCTGATGACCGCACATCAACGCAACGCGGCCGGCCTGAGCACGGGTGCGCAGGCGAGCGAGGAACACGGCGCTCCGGCCGCCAACGCTGTGCAGGCCAAGCCCGCTTCGCGCCTGCCCGACGTGCTCTGGAAAGTGTGCGTCTGGGGCGGCGTGGTGTTCTTCCTGCTCAACGTGGTGCTGCTGATCGCCACCGTGGGCGTGAACTCCATCGCCACGCGCTGGTTCGGCACGCCGCTGCCGCAGGGCTTCACGCTGCACTGGTATGCGCAGGCGTGGCGCGACTTCCAGCTTTCGAGCGTGCTGTGGGTGACGTTCGAAGTGGTCGGCTCGGTCGTGCTGCTCTCCATCGCGCTGGGCGTGCCTGCCGCCTACGCGTTGGCGCGCGCGCAGTTTCCTGGCAAGCGCATTGCCATGCTCGTGTTCCTGCTGCCGCTCATGGTGCCGCCCGTCACGTACGGTATTCCGATGGCGACCGCCATGTACCAGTTCGGCCTGGCGGGCACGCTGCCCGGCGTAATCCTCGCGAACCTGGTGCCCGCGCTGCCGTTCGTGATCCTCGTGATGACGCCGTTCATCGAGCAGATCGATCCGAACCTCGAGTCGGCCGCACGCATTTTCGGCGCTAACACGCTGCGCTATTTCCGTTATGTATTGCTGCCGCTCCTCGTGCCGGGGATGCTGGCGGCGGGGCTGCTCGTGCTCGTGCGCACGATTGGCATGTTTGAACTTACTTTCTTTACCGCCGGACCCGACACGCAAACGCTGGTGGTGGCGCTGTACTACGCCGTCTTCTCGACGGGCGTGCGTGCGCCGCAATCCATCGACGCCATGGCCATGATCTACATGGCCATCACGCTTGCGTGGGTGCTGGTCGCCCTGCAGTTCGTCAGCCCGACACAGCTCGTGTCGCGCGTGAAGGAGCAGCGCTAGGGCCGGCGGCTTTACTGGAAACACCTGGAGCAACGCAAGATGAGCAAGAAGCGAAAGACCCCCGAAGAACTGCGCAGCCACCGCTGGTATGGCGTGAACGACCTGCGGTCGTTCGGCCATCGCTCGCGCACCGCGCAGATGGGCTACAGCCGCGAAGAGTACGCGGGCAAACCGGTGATCGCCATCCTCAATACGTGGAGCGAGATCAACCCTTGCCATACGCACTTCAAGCAGCGCGTGGAAGAGGTCAAGCGCGGCATCTGGCAGGCAGGTGGTTTCCCGATCGAGCTGCCGGTGCAAACGCTTTCCGAGCCGTTCCAGAAGCCCACCACGATGCTCTATCGCAACTTCCTCGCCATGGAAGCGGAGGAGACGATCCGTTCGTACCCGGCCGACGGCGTCGTGCTGATGGGCGGCTGCGACAAGACCACGCCCGCGCTGCTGATGGGCGCGATCTCGATGGATCTGCCGACGATCTTCCTGCCCGCGGGTCCGATGCTCAACGGCAACTGGAACGGCGTGACGCTCGGTTCGGGCTCGGACACCTGGAAGTACTGGGCCGACCTGCGCGCGGGCAAGATCACCGATGAGGACTGGAAGGGCGTGGAAGGCGGCATCGCGCGCTCGCCGGGCCACTGCATGACGATGGGCACGGCATCGACGATGACGAGCGCCGCGGAAGCACTGGGCTTCACGCTGCCGGGTTTCGCCTCGATTCCCGCGCCGGACTCGCGCCACGCGCAGATGTCGGCAAAGACGGGCATGCGCATCGTCGAGATGGTGTGGGAAGACCTGAAGCCTTCGGACATCATCACGCGCAAGTCGGTCGACAACGCGGTGACCACGTGTCTCGCGCTCTCGGGCTCGACCAACGCGATCGTTCACATGATCGCGCTGGCGCGCCGCGCCGGTGTCGATCTCACGCTCGCGCAATACGACGAAATCGCGCGCCGCACGCCGGTGCTCGCGAACATCCGCCCGACCGGCAAGTACCTCATGGAGGACTTCTACTACGCCGGCGGCCTGCGCGCGATGCTCAAGGAACTCGGCGACCTGATCGACGGCACGCAGATGACCGTGAACGGCAAGACGCTCGGCGAGAACATCGCCGACGCCGAGATCTACAGCGAAGAGGTGATCTATCGCCGTGCGAAGCCGCTCATGCCGGATACGGGCCTCGCCGTGCTGCGCGGCAATCTCGCGCCGGACGGCGCCGTGATCAAACCGGGCGCGGCGGAAAAGCGTCTGCACGTGCACACGGGCAAGGCTGTGGTCTTCAAGGACTACAACGACATGGCCGCGCGCATCGACAGCGAAGACCTCGAGTGCGACGAAAACAGCGTGATCGTGCTCCAGAACGCAGGTCCGGTTGGCGCGCCTGGCATGCCCGAGTGGGGCCAACTGCCGATTCCGCAAAAAATTCTCCAGAAGGGCGTGCGCGATATGTTGCGTATTTCCGACGCGCGCATGAGCGGGACGAGCTATGGCGCGTGCGTGCTGCACGTGGCGCCGGAATCGTTCATTGGCGGTCCGCTCGCACTCGTGCAGGACGGCGATCTGATCGAGCTGAACGTGCCGGAGCGTCGCCTGAACGTACTGATTTCGGACGAGGAAATGGCGCGCCGCAAGGCCGCGTGGGTCGCACCGGAACCGCGCTTCAAGCGCGGCTACGGCGCGATGTACCAGATGCACGTCATGCAGGCCAACAACGGCTGCGAGTTCGACTTCATGCAGCGTGACGGCGCGGGCGGCTCGTGCGCCAGCGCGGGCGGCGAACCCGAGATTCACTAAGGAGACGTATTCGGCCAGGAGCGCTTCAGGGGTGATGCGCTCCTGGCCGGACAGGAGGCAATGTAGCAACCAGGGTTTTAACGAGTATCAAACCACAACGACTAAAGATAGGACTACCGATGAAAAAAACTATCCTCGCTTCCGCGCTTGGACTCGCCGCGCTGGGCGCACACGCGCAAAGCAGCGTCACGCTGTACGGTATCGTCGATGCCGGTATTGGGTATCAGAGCAGTTCGGCCAAGCTCGGCAGCAATGCCGGCGGCGCTTCTGTCGTCAAGATGGTGCAGGGCGTGTGGGCCGGCTCGCGTTTCGGCTTGAAGGGCAGCGAAGATCTGGGCGGCGGCACGCGCGCAATTTTCCAGTTGGAAGAAGGCTATAACTCGGCAACCGGCGCGCAATCGACTCCGAACCTGATGTTCAGCCGTGCCGCATGGGTTGGCGTTGCGAATGCGAACTATGGCACGCTGACGGCTGGCCGCCAGTACGCGCCGTACTACACGCTGCTCTCGCCGTTCAGCCCGACCACGTGGCTGACCGGCGCATACGGCGCGCACCCGGGCGATATCGATTCGATGGACACGATCTATCGCATCAATAACTCGCTGGTCTATACGTCGCCGAACATCGCGGGCCTGACCGTGAGCGGCATGTACGCGCTGGGCGGCGTGCCGGGCAGCACCGGCGCTGGCCAGACGTGGAGCGTGGCCGCACAATATCTGCACGGTCCGGCAGGCATCGCGGTGGGCTTCGAGCGCCTGAGCAACGCGGCGAGCGGCGGCGGCCCATGGGATGCGAACTCGACGGCGAACAGCGCCGGCGAGCCGGGCGTATCGGCGCTCACCAACGGCTTCCAGTGGGCACAGACGCAGCAGCGCCTCGCCGTGACGGCAGGCTACCAGTTCAGCTCGCAGTGGGACATCTCGGTGGCCTACTCGAACGTCCAGTACATTCCGGGCGTGAATTCGCGCTTCGTCGACACGCAGATCTGGAACACGGGCGGCGTCGTGCTGCACTACAAGCCGCTCACCGTGCTCGACCTCGCGGCTGGCTTCGCCTACACGCGCGCGACCAAGGCCAACGGCATCCAGAGCTCGGCTTCGTACGCACAGTACAACCTCTCGCAGTACTACACGCTGTCGAAGCGCACGGGTATTTACGTCGTCGAAGCGTACCAGCGCGCGGGCGGCCAGACGCTGGGCACGCCTGGCGCGAACGGCGCGAGCAGCATCATCAACGCAACCGCCGACATCGGCGACGGCCAGAACAGCGCGCCGTCCTCGTCGCGCAGCCAGGTTGCGGGCGCGATCGGTATCGTTCACCGCTTCTAAATACACATCGAAGTCTTCACGCTCCGAAAGCAGTATCTTCGGCGGTGCCGGGTTGATAACCGGCACCGCCGTTTTTTTGCGGGCAGAGGTAGTAGAACATCTAATCTTTGAATATCTGGCCGAATCGATAAGATCCTGCGATGCTTCAAGGAGAATCGGTATGACGTCCATGGCTTCCTCACTTCATCTCTCCAACGTCCGGCTGGCCGACGGCCAGCGCGTTTGCGTCGCGCTCGCCAATGGCCGCATCGAGGCAATCGGACCCCACGTCCCGACACAACCGGGCGTGCCGGTCGTGGACGGCGGCGCAGGGTTGCTGTTGCCCGGTTTCGTCGAAGGCCACACGCACCTCGACAAGAGCAACTGGGGCCGCCCGTGGTATCGCAACGAGGTCGGGCCGCTGCTCACCGACCGCATCGGCAACGAGCGCGAATGGCGCAAGACGTCCGGGCACGACGCCGCCGCGCAATCGCTCGCGCTCGCGCGCGCCTTCGTGCAGGCTGGCACGACGCGCATGCGCACGCATGTCGATATCGACACCGACGCGCGCCTGCGTTACCTCGAAGGCGTGCTCGCCACGCGGCAGACGATGCGCGATGGACTGGACATGCAGATCGTCGCGTTTCCGCAGTCGGGCATGCTGATCCGGCCGGGTACGGTCGAACTGCTCGACAGCGCACTGGCGGCCGGCGCCGACGTGCTCGGTGCGCTCGACCCGGCGCTGATCGACGGCGATCCCGTGGCCTCGCTCGATGCCACGTTCGAACTGGCGGATCGCCATCGCAAGCCGATCGATATTCATCTGCACGAACCTGGCGAGGTGGGGGCGTTCACGCTGAAACTGCTGCTCGATCGCGTGCAGGCGCTCGGCATGCAAGGTCAGGTTGTCGTGAGTCACGCGTTTTGTCTGGGCGCGTTGCCGGAGCGCGCGCGCGATGCATTGATCGAACGGATTGCGCAACTGCGCGTGGCGCTGCTGACGAGCGCACCGCCTTCGTGCCCGGTTCCGCCGCTCAAGGTCTGCCGCGAGAAGGGCGTGACGATGTTTGGCGGCAATGACGGCATTCGTGACACGTGGTCGCCGTATGGCGCGCCCGACATGCTCGAGCGCGCCATGTTGATCGGCTTGCGCTACGACTTGCGGCGCGACGACGATATCGCGATCGCGTTTGACTGCGTGAGCGATGCCGCCGCGCGCGGCTGCGGTTTCGCCGACTATGGCCTGCGCGTCGGGGCGCGTGCGGACCTGGTCGTCGTGGAGGCGGAGAGCGTCGCGCATGCCGTCGTCGCGCGGCCGAAGCGCAAGCTTGTCGTCGCGAACGGACGCATCGTCGTGCGTGACGGTGAGTTGACCGTATGAATGATCAGCAGGACATGCCGCACGCCGCCGCGCTGGAACGCCTGAAACTAAGTGCGTAGGCAAAAAAAAGCGCCCCACAAGGGGCGCTAAAACGCAAACACCGGAAAGCGACGCATCACGACCGCTTGCCGCGCTTCTCCACCGGCGTGTAATCGAAGCTGGCGAAACTGCCGCCCTGATACCGCTGCGCCGTGGCGTCGAGCGGGTTCTTCTGCGCCAGAATTTCAGCCGCCCAGTCTTCCGAATTCTGCTTCGGCTCATAGCCGAGGCGCTTCGCGTCGTCGTGCGCGCCTTCCTGAATCCAGTAGCTGCGCGTGTTGTTCGACACGCCCCACACCACGGCAAAACCGATCTCATCCACATTGATCACACGATCGACGAGATGAAACAGGTCCTCGTGGCCGAACCACGTGCTCAATTGACGGAACTCGGTGGGCCTCGGCAGGCAACTGCCGATGCGCACGTTCACGGTTTCGATGCCGTGTTTGTCCCAGTACAGGCGCGCGAGCGATTCGCCCCATGCCTTGGAGAGACCGTAGAAACCGTCCGGGCGAAACGCGCAGTCCAGCGTGAGCTTCTCTTCCACGGGGTACATGCCGATCGCGTGATTCGAGCTCGCGAACAGCATGCGCTTCGTACCGTGGCGGCGCATGCCTTCGTAGACTTCGACGAGACTGCGCAGGTTGTTCTCGATGATCTCGGGCAGGGGGCGCTCGACGCTCGTGCCGGCCATGTGGATCAGCACGTCCACGCCGTCGAGCAGGCGGTCGACCACGGCGGGGTCGCGCAGGTCGCCGTGCATCACGTCTTCGCCCGCGACGAGCGGTTCAAGCGGCTTCGAGCCGGCCGCGGAACGCAGGTTCACGCCGCGTTCGAGCAGGCCCTTGCGCAACACGGTGCCGAGCTGGCCGGCCGCGCCGGTCAATGCAACTTTCTTCACTGTGATTGTCCTCACGTAGCAATGCCGAAAGCCGGCACCCTCGCGGGCGCCGGCCGGCGAATAGGTCGATCAGGCCTTCACTTTATGCGAGGGCTGGAGCGCAGGGTTACCCGCGTTGTCCTTCTGCTCGTTCGAGATCAGTCGCCATGCCACGCAGGCGCCGATGATGTCGAACAGCATGAGGCACACGAACAACGGGTTATAACCGATCGTGCTGGCCACTGCGCCGACGATGAGCGAGAACACCGTCGCGCCGAGGTAGCCAAACATACCCGAGAGACCCGTGGCCGTGGCGACTTCGTGCTGGCCGAACACGTCCGAAGCCAGCGTGAACAGCGCGCCCGAAATTGTCTGGTGTGCGAACGTGCCGACGCAGAAGAGGGCGATGGCGGCGTAGGGGCTCGCAACGAGGCCCACGCAGGCGGGACCGACCATCAGCAGCGCGCCGGTCGTGATGACGAGCTTGCGCGAGGTGATGAGCGAGCAGCCGAACCAGCGGATGAAGAGCGGCGCGAGATATCCGCCCACCAGGCAGCCCAGGTCGGCGGCGAGGAACGGCAACCACGCGAACAGCGCGATTTCCTTGAGGTTCATGTGGCGCACGGTGACCATGTACAGCGGAATCCACGCGCCGAAGGTTTGCCATGCCGGTTCAGCGAGCATGCGCGGAATGCCGATGCCCCAGAAGCGGCGCGTCTTGAGCACTTCCTTGAACGAGGCGCGGCGGCCTCGGGTCGACTTCTGCGCTTCGGTCTGGCCTTCGCGGATGTAGTCGGCCTCTTCCTGCGAGAGCCTCGGGTGTTCCGCGGGCATCTTGAAGAACACGAGCCACAGCGCCACCCAGATCAGCGCGCCGCCGCCGGTGATGACGAACGCGAACTGCCAGTTGAACTTGAGAATGCACCACACGACGAGCGGCGGAGCGAGCATCGCGCCAATCGAGGTGCCGGTGTTGAGCCAGCCGGTCGCGACCGAGCGCTCCTTGGCCGGGAACCATGCGCTGATGGACTTCATGCCGGCGGGGAAGATCGCGGCTTCGGTCAGGCCGAGCATGCCGCGGAAGGCCGCGAGCGCGGGCCAGCTGCCGGCGAGGCCGTGCAGCATGTTGGCAATGGCCCAGCCGAACGCGAAGATCGCGAAGCCGATCTTGATGCCCACGGAGTCGAGCACGAAACCGGCGACAGGCTGCGCGAGGGCATAGCAGGCCTGGAAGGCCGTGACCACGTACGAGTACTGCTGCGTGGTCATGTGAAGCGTTTCAGTCAGCGTGGGTGCGGCCACCGCGAGCGAGCTGCGCGCGAGGTAGTTGAAGATGGTGCCGATCATGATGAGGCCGATGATCCACCACCGCACCCCCTTGATTGTCTTGCGTTGCACTGCTCGTCTCCTGCTGTTGGCGGGCTCTGGCGCGAAGCTGTGCCTGGCCGGGATGAAGGCTGGTGCCGGTGCGCATCGGGCCCTTCATGTAAGACATCATTCTATTTGGAGCAAAGTTGTAAAGCAAATCTTGAAGTGCTGGGGATTTCCCTAGCGGGAGATCGGGGTCGGACGCTCGACGCTGCTTCTGGGCGGGCGTTTGTTGACTTGGATCATTTTTTAACGTGCGGTGGCCGCTGAATCTTGCGATGTATTTCGCGCCAGTCTGAAGATGAGTCGTCAGACATCCCGGGGTGCCCCGCAGCGCAGTGGCGGGTTGACAATTTTCGTGTTGTATTACAACAATGCGACCCATCCGCTCGACAGTTTTTCGAGCCGCCGCCCGCGCCACGCGCACCACGACACACGACAACGGACGAGACACGATGACTTCCCCCGCCATTCCCGTGAGCGATGCCGCGCTCGAACAACTGCGCCACGTTTCCAACGCCACGCTCACCACGCAACTTTTCAAGCGCGGCCTGCGCAACGTCTTCCTGCATGGCGTGAAGCCGCTCGCCCCACCGGCGCCGGGCGCCCCCAACCTGGTCGGTCCGGCCTTCACGATGCGCAACATTCCGGCGCGCGAGGACCTCGACCAGCTGAGCGCGTTCCAGAACCCCGAGCATCCGCAGCGCAAGGGCGTCGAAACCGTGCCCGCGGGTGCGGTCCTCGTGCAGGACTGCCGCGGCGTGACCGACGCCGCCTCGATGGGCTCGATCCTCGCCACGCGCATGAAGGTGCGCGGCGTGGCCGGCATGGTCTCGGACGGTCCGGTGCGTGACAGCGCAACCATCGCCGCGCTCGGCATTCCGGTGTTCTGCGCGGGTGCCTCGGCGCCGCTCAACCTCTGCAAGCACCATACGGTCGACTTGAACGTGCCGATCGGCTGCGGCGGCGTGGCCGTGTTTCCGGGCGACATCATCGTCGGCGATGCGGACGGCGTGGTCGTGATTCCTCGTCATCTGGCCGAGGAAGTCGCGCGCGACGCCACGGAGCAGGAAACGCTCGAGCGCTTCATCACCGAGCGCATCGAGGCGGGCGCGGCGCTGCCGGGCACCTATCCGCCGAACGAGGCAACGCTTGCCGCGTACGACGCATGGAAGAAGGAGCAGCGTTGAGCACGCAGCCCGAAGTGACGCTGGATGCTGTGTCGACGCCGCCGGTGAGGCCGCTCGAGGCGCACGATGCGCGGCGCTCGTCTGCCGGCGAGTGCCCCGTGTGGCGCGCTGAGGAAAGCGCGCTTTACTGGGTCGATATCCCCGCTCAAACGCTCGTTCGCTATGGGGTCGACACGGCGCGCCGCACCGAATGGGCGCTGCCGGAGCGCATCGGCTGCTTCGCGTTCGCGCGCGATGGCGGCGTGCTCGCGGCGTTGGAGACCGGACTTTTCGCCGTGACGCTGCACGAGCCGGCTGCGAATGTGCGGGCAGGCGAGGTGAGTGTGCGGCCGCTCGCGAGCGTGGCGCACGAGGCCGCGCGCATGCGTTTCAACGACGGCCGCTGCGATCGTCAGGGCCGTTTCTGGTCCGGCACGATGGTGCAGGATGCGGCGGAGCCTGACCCGTCAGGCAAGCTCTATCGCTATACCGCGCAAGACGGCTTGTCGGCGCCGGTGGTCGAGGGGTTGTGCACGCAGAACGGCCTCGCATGGTCGCCGGACGGCCGCACGACGTATCTGTCCGATTCGCATGTGTCGAGCCGCCTGATCTGGGCCTTCGACTACGACATCGACGACGGCGTGCCCACGAATCGCCGCGTGTTCGCCGATCTGCACGACTACACGGGGCGCCCCGACGGCGCGGCCGTGGACGCCGACGGCTGCTACTGGATCTGCGCGAATGACGCGGGCCAGTTGCTGCGCTTCACGCCCGCAGGGCGGCTCGAGCGCAGCGTGGCGGTGCCGGTTGCGAAGCCTTCGATGTGCGCGTTCGGCGGTGCGAACCTCGACGTGCTTTATGTCACGACGATCTGCCCGCCGCAAGCCGGCGAGCAGGACGGCCTGGTGTTCGCCATCGACGCCGGTGTGCGTGGCCTGCCCGAGCCCGCTTTCGCGGGTTCGCTGCGCGCGACTGACTGACCGTTGCCCATTACGCGTTGCCGATATGCCGCAGTTTCAAAACCAGGACGTCATCGAACTCGCGCGCGGCGCGGCGCGGCTGCTCGTTGCGCCGCAAGCCGGTGGGCGTCTGCTGTCGTGCGTTGGCCGGTGGCGTGACGCACAGGGCGTGGTGCGGGATATCCCGCTGCACGGCTTCGCGCGCGATCTGCCGTTTGCGGCGCAGATCGCGCCGCAAGGCGACGGCGTGCGCATGACGCTCACCGACAGCGCGCCAACGCGCGAGATGTGCCCGTTCGGGTTTCGCTTCGAGGCGGAATACCGCCTTGCCGACGACACGACGCTCGACGTGGAACTGACCACGACGAACACGGGCGACGCGCGCATGCCGTACTACGCGGGCCATCACTTCTATTTCGCGCTGCCGCACGCGCAGCGCGGCGAGGCGACGATCGCGCTGCCGCGCCATGTCCATCGCCGTCAGTTGCCGGACGGCACGACGACCGAAGCCGCGCCGGGCGAGACGCACTACCGCTTCGACGACGCGCAGATCATCGACCGCTTTCATTGCCTCGACGGCGAACCGGACACGCCCGTGCGCATCGAGCTGCCGTCGCAGCAGCGCGCGATCGAAATCGATCTGCGCCGGCCCGGTACGGCGTCGTGGTATGCGGTCACGACCTGGACGCTCGCGCCCGATTCGGACTTTTACTGCGTCGAGCCGTGGCTCGGCCTGCCCGACGCGATTCACACCGGCCTCGGCCTGCGCTGGCTGGAGCCGGGAGAGACGCAGAAAGCGGAGCTGCGCATCCGGGTGAGCGCCTTGAGGTAGGGCGAGCCAACGCGAAAGCGCAAGCGGCTGTAAATTGGCCGCAAATTGGTAAAGCGGGACGGAAAGAGCGGAAACACCCGCAAAGCGGGGCTGGCCGGGGGCAGGTGGACGCTATCGGCCCGCCATATGACTTACAATTGACGACACTCCTGACAACCCAAAGTGCACCGTCCGATCATGTCTGAGCAGAAAGCGCCGAATATGCCGGCGCGGATTTACAGCGATATCCTCAATCGCATCATCGAGGGCGAGTACAAGGAAGGGGAGCGCCTGCCGACCGAGCACATGCTCGCGGAGCGCTTCGCGACCTCGCGCCCCACGGTGCGCGAGGCGCTTGCCCAGCTGCGCGCGGACGGCATCATCGCCACGCGCCACGGCTCGGGCACGACGGTCATGCGGCGTCCCGATCCGGACGTGCGCCGCTTCGCGCCGCTCGAAACGCTGTCGGACATTCGTCGCTGCTACGAATACCGCGTGGTGGTCGAAGCCGGGGCGGCCTCGCTCGCCGCGCAAAAGGCCGAAGACGAAGACATCGCCGCGATCCAGCGCGAGTGGGACAACCTGCAGACCATCATCGAGACCTCGGGCATCGGCGCGAAAGACGACTTCGCGTTCCATATGGCCGTGGCGCGCGCCTCGAAGAACCAGTTCTTCATCACGGCGCTCTCGGGCATCCAGGAGCAGATGGTGTTCAGCATGAACCTGTCGCGCAACCTCTCGCTTGTGAAGTCGATCGAGCGGCAGCGCCTCGTGCAGCAGGAACACCTCGAAGTGCTCGAAGCGATCCAGGCGCGCGACGCCGAACGCGCTGCTACCGCCATGCGCGCGCATCTCGAGCGCGCGGTGAACCGGATGTTCGGCTCCTGAGCACCCCTTCGCGGCGAGTGCCTTCATGGGTTCAAACGTTCTGCGCCGGCTGGCGGTTGCGATCGCGGCGATCGCGCTGGCCGTAGCGCCTGCACTCGCACAGGCGCGTCCCGTCAGCGTGATCGCCGACGCGCGCATGCCCGTCGATACCGCGCAAGGCCACGCACAATTTCCGCTTTATGTGAGCGCCGACTGGAACGTGCCGCAGCCCGCCGTCCAGCGCGCGGTGGTCATCGTTCATGGACGGCTGCGCAACGCCGATACCTACTTTCGCACCGCGCAGCATGCGCGCGAGCTGGCGGGCGTCGATCCTGCGGGCACGCTGCTTGTCGCACCGCAGTTTCTCGCCACCGCCGACGTGAGCGCGCACCACGAACCGGGCGATCTTCTGAGCTGGCGCGGCAACGCGTGGATGGCCGGCGCGGGCGCCGCGAGCGGCGTGCCGGTGAGTTCATACGCCGTGCTCGACGCCATTGCGCGGCATCTCGCCGACCGGCGTCTGTTTCCCAATCTGAAAACGATCGTGTTCGCGGGGCATTCGGGCGGCGCCCAGGTGCTGCAGCGCTACGCGATCGTCTCGCATGCGGATGCGCTTGCCGCCGAGGGAATCGACGTGCGTTTCGTGGTGGCGAGTCCGTCGTCGTACGCGTATTTCGATGCGCTGCGGCCCGACGCGAACGGCGCGCCAGCGGCATTCGACGTCTCGCGCTGCGCGGACTTCGACCGCTGGAAATACGGTATGGAGAACCGGCCGGCGGCCATCGCCGACCGCACGCCCGCACAACTCGAAGCGGACTACGTGAAGCGGCGCATCGTCTACCTCGCGGGCGGCAACGACGACGACCCGGCCTCGGGATCACTCGACAAAAGTTGTGCTGCACAGGCGCAGGGCGCGCAACGCGTGGCGCGCGCTCAAGGCTTCTACCGCTACCTGCAAACCCGTCACCCCGACGGCTTGATCCAGACGTTTCATATCGTCCCGGGCGTGGGACACGACGGCGCGCGCATGCTCACGTCGAGTTGCGCATTGGCGACGATGTTCGATACGGCAGGCTGCGCGCCTTGACCGCTAACGCCGCGTCGCGCCGGACCGCCCAATGGCAAACGGGCGTGGAACTCGCATTGCACGAGATCCACGCCCGTCTTCAGTCCGACTGGCGGCAGGTGTTGCCTCCGCCAGCGGAAAGGGAAGCGTAAAGCTTACGCAGCCTGCTTGGCGGCGCGCGCCGACGCTTGCGCGACGGCCTTCGTCGCGGCCTTGCCGGCGGCGTCGAAGTTGCTTTCCGCGAATTCCACAGCCTGCTTCGCAGCCTTGTTCACCGACGAGTACGCGCTGTTGGCGGCGTTCAGCGCCGACTTGATCGCGGCGACAGCGGCTTCCGAGCCGGCCGGGGCGTTCTTCGCGGCGTTGTCCACGAGCGTTTCGAGCGCGCGCTGCTGCGTTTCGTACTGCGACTGGGCTGCGGTGGCGAATTCGGCTTGCGCGGCCGAAACGATGCCATAGACGCTGCGGCCGTAGGCCATCGCCTTTTCCGCGGCGGGCTGGGCGAAGCCGGCTTGCACGGCGAAGAAGCCTTGCGGGTCCTTGGCCGAGAACGCGCGCTGGGCTTGTTCCTGACCTTCGGCGAACGCCGCGCGAGCCGTTTCGATGTTGAGTTCGGCGAGCTTGATCGCGCCTTCGAATGCCTTGCTCGTCAGGCCGAAGAGGGCCTCGAGACCGGCTTTCTGGTTGGCGGCGAACTGTTCGGGGGTCGGCAGGTTCATGTCTCTTTCCTTTTGGGGGGGACGCTACGCGTCGGTTTCGGTTGCGAAAACAAGCTTTCGGTTCGATCACCGGTTCGCGCAGAGAAGGTTTTGTGCGATGCAGCAATCGATTTCATGGTAACCGATCCATAAATCGTGTCAAGCAGTTTTTGTGCGTCGCAACAATTATGTAAACGCCTGATTTTTGGTGAGAATTTCCAACACGGCGACAGACGTCGCGATGGGCTGCGAAGCGCGTGAACCGCTTGAGCGCAGCGCTTCGCGTCTGCGCGCAAAATGGCCGTTCCTCGGGCGAGCGCTGGTGGCGAAAGTTGGCACATGCGCGCAGCCCGCGTTGGTCCCCCAATCTAGCGGTGGCGGCCCCGACTGCGGCTCGAACCTGCTTTCGCAGTCGAACGGGCGCGGTGCGCGCAGCCGCCATTCGCAAATCCATCAGGAGAGCGGTAATGGGTGCATCGAACGACAAGTCTCACGGTCATTCCACGACGAGCACGGGCGCGCCGGCTGTCAGCGACCGTAACTCGCTCACGATCGGCCCCGACGGCCCGATCGTGCTGCACGACGTGCATTTCCTCGAGCAGATGGCGCATTTCAACCGGGAGAAGGTGCCCGAGCGCCAGCCGCATGCGAAGGGCGCCGGCGCGTTCGGCGAATTCAAGACCACCGAGGATGTGTCGCGCTACACGAAGGCCGCCTTGTTCCAGAAGGGCGCGGCCACGGAAATGCTGGCGCGCTTTTCGACCGTTGCGGGCGAAATGGGCAGCCCCGACACCTGGCGCGACGTGCGCGGCTTTTCGCTGAAGTTCTACACGAGCGAGGGCAACTACGACCTCGTCGGCAACAACACGCCGATTTTCTTCGTGCGCGACCCGATGAAGTTCCCGCACTTTATCCGCAGCCAGAAGCGTCTGCCCGACTCGGGTCTGCGCAATGGCGAGATGCAATGGGACTTCTGGACCAACAATCCCGAGTCGGCGCACCAGGTCGCCTATCTGATGGGCGAGCGCGGCCTGCCGAAGACGTGGCGCCACATGAACGGCTACGGCTCGCACACCTATATGTGGGTGAACGCGAAGGGCGAGAAGTTCTGGGTCAAGTACCACTTCCACACGAACCAGGGCATGCAGTTCTTCACCAACGCCGAAGCCGCGGCGATGGCGGGCGAGGACGCCGACTTCCACCGGCGCGATCTGTTCGATGCGATCAAGCGCGGCGAATATCCGTCGTGGACGCTCTCCGTGCAGGTCATGCCGTATGCGCAGGCCAAGAAGTACCGCTTCAATCCGTTCGATCTCACGAAGACGTGGTCGCACAAGGACTATCCGCTCATCAAGGTCGGCACGATGACGCTCAACCGCAACCCGGAGAACTTCTTCGCGCAGATCGAGCAGGCCGCGTTCTCGCCGGGCAACACGGTGCCGGGCATCGGCCTCTCGCCGGACAAGATGCTGCTGGGCCGCGCATTCGCCTATAACGACGCGCAGCGCGCGCGTATCGGCACGAACTTCAACCAGCTGCCGGTGAATCGTCCGAAGGTGCCGGTGCAGACCTATATGTTCGACGGCAACATGACCTACGAACATAGCGGCAACGCACCGACGTACGTGCCGAACAGCTTCGGCCGTCCGTGGGCGGATACGACGGGCGCGGCGGACGACGGCTGGGAAGCCGACGGCGACATGGTGCGCAGCGCCTACTCGCTGCATGCGGAAGACGACGATTTCGGTCAGGCGCACGATCTCGTGCGCAACGTCTACAACGACAAGCAGCGCGAGGCGCTGATCCAGCAGGTCGTGGCGAGCCTGAGCGGCGTGGGCAGCCCCGTGCGCGAGCGCGTGTTCGACTACTGGAAGAAGATCGACGCCGAAGTGGGCGGTCAGATCGAAAAGCAGGCGGGCAGCGGTAAGTAAGCCGCCGAAGCCGCGAGAGAACCGGAACGGGTTGCACGACCCGCTCCGGTTTTTCTTTTGCGCGAGGCAGTTGCACAGGCGCTGCATGACGGCTGGCCGCCGCCAAACTGGCAGAACCGCCATCTAGCGGATTCTGCAGCGTCAGGGACGAGGGGGCATAATGCGCGAGTCGCTGTGTGGGCAGCATCGCGCAATCCCGCCGGCGGACAACGCGCGGCGGGAATAAATTTGCCGCGCCGGGCGTTATCCCTACTGATCCGCAACGGCCAAGCCCACGTGAAAACCTCCCTTTCCGCCGAATCTCCGTTTGTCGATGCCGCCGCAGGCGCGCAGAAGTACACGCGTGTTGCAGTGCTATTGCACTGGTTGATCGCGCTACTGATCCTCACGAACGTCGCGCTGGGCCTGACTGCTGCGCTGCTGCCCGACGGCGCACTTTCGGACACCGCCATCCGCTTCGTGATCGACACGCACAAGTCGATCGGCATTACCGTGCTCGGCCTTGCGATCCTGCGCGTGCTGTGGCGTCTCACGCATCGCCCGCCGGCGCTGCCCGCCGAATTTCCGGGCTGGGAGCGCGCGTCGGCCCACGCCGCGCACGTCGCGCTCTACGTGCTGATCTTCGCGATGCCGCTTTCCGGCTGGCTGCACGACTCCGCATGGGTCGCCGCCGCCTCGCATCCCATGTATCTCTTCGGCCTCGTGCAATGGCCGCGCATCGGCTTCATCATGAGCCTCGATCCGGCCACGAAGGAGCAGTTGCACAACCAGTTCGGCGCGCTGCACACGGCGTGCAGCTATGCGCTTTATGGCGTGCTCGCGCTGCACATTGCGGGTGCGCTCAAGCATCAATGGATCGACCGTCATTCGGTGCTGCGCCGGATGATGCCGTGAGCAACACGTAAGGGTACGACTTGAAAAATATGCTCGAAGAGGCGCTCGCCCGCACGTCGCCGCGCCTCGTGCCGCCTCCCACGCCGTTCGCGAGTATCGCCATCCACCTGGGCGTCATGGCGCTCTGGTTCGTGCTGTTCGCGCGCGCGTTCTTCCTGCAAGGCGTGGTCGCGTGGTCCACTGGCATTGCCTATGTCGTCTACGACACGGTGTTGTTGCTGTTCGTCGCCTGGAAGTCGCGCGTGTTGCTTGCGCCTGCGGCAACGCCGTCGGCCGCAGTCGAGGCGAAGCTGCCGACGCTCGGCGTGATCGTCGCCGCGCACAACGAAGCGGCCGTGCTGCCGATCACGCTCGACGCGCTGTTCGCGCAAACCCGCGCGCCGCAGCAGATCGTGATTGCCGACGACGGCTCGACCGACGGCACGGCTGCCTTGCTCGCGCAGCGCTATGGCCTGGCCGACCCAGGCGTTGGGCAGATGAGCGCGCCTTCGCCGCAGTATCCGAATCTGCGTTGGCTCAAGCTCGCGCACGGCGGCAAGGCGCGCGCGCTTAACGCGGCGTTGCTTGCGATCGCAACGGAAACGGTCATGACCGTGGACGCCGATACGCTGCTCGAACCGGACGCTTGCGCCGCGATGGCGAGTGCGTTTGGCCGCGAGCCAGCACTGGTCGCGGCGGCGGGCCTGCTCACGCCGGTTTGCGACCATACGTTGAGTGGCCGCTTTTTCGAGTGGTTCCAAACCTACGAGTACATCCGCAATTTCATCTCGCGCTTCGCGTGGATGCGCGCCGACAGCCTGTTGCTCATCTCTGGCGCGTTTGCGGGCTTTCGGCGCGATGCCGTGATGGCCGTGGGCGGCTTCGATGCGGACTGCCTCGTCGAGGACTACGAACTGATTCACCGGTTGCGCCGCTATTCGGCGCTCAAGGCGCTGGGCTGGGACGTGCGCGTGCTCGGCACCGCCCGCGCGCGCACCGACGCGCCCGGTACGCTCACGACGTTCCTGCGTCAGCGCCGCCGCTGGTTCGCGGGCTTCCTGCAAACGCAGTACTGGTATCGCGACATGACGGGCAACCGCAAGTACGGAAAGCTCGGCCTCATGATGCTGCCCGTGAAGGCGTTCGACACTGTGCAGCCCATTTATGGACTGACGGCGTTCGCGCTGTTGATCGGCTTTTTGTTCGACGGCCGCTTCACGATTGTCCTGCCGGTGCTGGGCGTGATCGTCGGCAAGATCGCGATCGACCTCGCGTTTCATTTGTACTCCGTCCATCTTTACCGGCGCTGGAGCGGCGACCGCACGCACTCGAGTTTCGGCATGGCGTTCCTTGCGGCCATCTTCGAGCCGTTTTCGTTCCAGTTGATGCGCCACAGCGGCGCGGCGCTCGGCTGGCTGCATTTCCTGCTCGGGCGGCGCAAGTGGGGCGTGCAAAGCCGCACCGGGCTGGCGGCGGCGCGCAACCGCGAGAGCGCAGCGTCTCGATGATCTGATCGGACCGTTGTCGTGTTGCTGCAGCCGAACGCCGAGGCGTCGCCACCTCCGCCGGGTGCGGCTTGCTCATCGATTCACTCACTTGCGGCAGCGCTGGGCGTCGCGCCGTTCGGCGTTTGTCCTACTAGCGCGTCCCGCACTCCACGCTTGCCACGCAGCGATTTTTGCAGGACGCTCGTTCACGCAGATCGCTTCGGTCATTGGAACTCAAGCCCATCCAGTTGCCTGCTGTTCCTGCATATTCCGTGCCGCGCGTGCGTATTGCACCATCTTGAAGCGCAAATGCGGCGCGACATTGGCATGCCCCGTTTCGAAACTGCCGATCCTGCCCGCGTTGCACCAATCGAGCGCATGAAACAAGGCTCAAGCCCGATGGCATACGCCTTGCTTTTTAGCCTGTACTGCAGCGCGCAACGCATCTCGCCCCAATCATGGGACGAAACGCGGCAGCGCCGCTTACGCAGTTGCACTCACGCGCGAGAACGAACCGATGCAAGTCCATGACGAAATGCGCGACGAGGGCGCAGTGCGCCCGCACTACGAACGCTTCCAGCAGTGGCTGGAGAGGCAGACTGGCGAGACGATGGCGCGCAAGCGCGCCGAGGCGGACCTGTTGTTCAGACGGGTCGGCATCACGTTCGCGGTGAACGGCGATCTCTCCGGCACCGAGCGGCTCATTCCCTTCGACCTCATTCCACGCATCATTCCCGCAGACGAATGGGCGCTGCTCGCGCGCGGACTGCGCCAGCGCGTGCAGGCGCTCAATCTGTTCCTGCACGACGTCTATCACGAGCGCAACATCGTGCGTGCCGGCGTGATTCCCGCCGACCAGGTCTACACCAATGCGCAGTACCGGCCTGAGATGCAGGGCATCGATCTGCCGCTGGGTGTGTATGCGCATATCGCGGGCATCGACATCGTGCGCGATGGGCGTGACGGCGCATTCTACGTGCTCGAAGACAATTTGCGCGTGCCCTCCGGCGTTTCGTACATGCTCGAAAACCGCAAGATGATGATGCGGCTCTTTCCCGAGTTGTTCGTTCAGCACAAGGTGGCGCCGGTCGCGCATTATCCCGATCTGCTGCTCGATACACTGCGCTCGGTGGCGCCCGAAGGCGTGGACGATCCGACCGTCGTGCTGCTCACGCCCGGCATGTACAACTCCGCGTATTTCGAGCACACGTTCCTCGCGCAGCAAATGGGCGTCGAGCTGGTGGAGGGCAAGGATCTCTTCGTAGAGGATAACTACGTATTCATGCGGACGACGCAGGGGCCGCGTCGCGTGGACGTGATCTACCGGCGTGTGGACGACGATTTTCTCGATCCGCTGGCGTTTCGCCCCGACTCCGCGCTCGGTGTGCCGGGGCTGCTCACGGCGTACCGCGCGGGCCGCGTCGTACTCGCGAATGCAATGGGCACGGGCGTGGCCGACGACAAGTCGATCTATCCGTATGTGCCCGACATGATCGAGTTCTATCTCGGCGAAAAGCCGATCCTGAAGAACGTGCCGACGTGGCAATGCCGTCGTCCCGACGATCTCGCCTGGACGCTCGAACATCTGCCGGACCTCGTCGTGAAAGAGGTGCACGGCGCGGGCGGCTACGGCATGCTCGTTGGACCCGCTTCCACGCGCGAGGAAATCGAGGCGTTTCGCGCGCGACTGCTCGCGCGGCCAGGCAATTACATCGCGCAGCCCACGCTGTCGCTCTCGGCTTGCCCAACCTTCGTCGAAGCGGGCATCGCGCCACGCCATATCGATTTGCGGCCCTTCGTGCTCTCCGGCAAGACGATCCAGATGGCGGCTGGCGGCCTCACGCGCGTGGCGCTGAAGGAAGGCTCGCTCGTCGTCAACTCGTCGCAGGGCGGGGGGACCAAGGACACGTGGGTGCTCGAATGATTTCACTGGCCGTACCATACGCACACGAAGAGGTTCGATCATGCTGAGCCGCACCGCCGATCATCTGTTCTGGATGGCCCGCTACATGGAGCGCGCGGAGAATACCGCGCGCATGCTGGACATCAATCTGAAGGCGCTCCTGCTGCCCGGCAGCGCGGACGCGGAGGCGCGCACGCATCGCGCGATGCTGCGAATCTCCGAACTGGAGCCCGCCTTCGATGCCCGCCACGAGGAAACGACCAGCAGCAACGTACTCAAGTTTCTCGTTGCGGACCCAACGAACCCGTCGAGCATCTACTCGTGTCTGCAGGCGACCCGCGAGAATGCGCGCGCGGTGCGCGGCACGCTCACCACGGAATGGTGGGAAACGATCAACGACACGTGGCTGCAATTCGTCGAGCTTCTGCGCGGCAGCGAGCTGGAAGCGCGTCCCGATGCGCTGTTCGAGTGGGTGAAGTTCCGCTCGCATCTGTCGCGCGGCGTGCGCCTTGGCACGGCGTTGCAGGACGATGCGCTCTTCTTCACGCAGCTCGGCACGTTCCTCGAACGCGCGGACAACACGGCGCGCATTCTCGACGTGCGTTTCGTCGACGTGGAAAACGCCGACTCGCGCTCGGCCGCGCGTCAGCTCGAGGACTTCTACTATTGGACCTCGATTCTCGGCTCGGTTTCCGCGCTCGAAATCTATCGCAAGGTTTACCGCGACGTGGTGACGCCCGCGCGCGTGGTGGAGCTGCTGATACTCAACCAGCAAATGCCGCGCTCGCTGCTGGCATCGCTGGACGGCGTCTGCACGAATCTCGCGATGCTGCGTACAGATAGTTCGCGCGAAGTCGAGCGCACCGCAGGCAAGCTGCGCGCCGAGCTGCTCTATGCCGACCTGCGACAGATCTTTTCCATGGGCGTGCATACGTTTCTCACGCAGTTTCTCGCGCGCGTCTACGAGCTGGGCAATCAGGTTGCGCGCACCTATCTGATGTTGCCGGTTGGTTAGCGCGATCCCGCGCTCATCGATATCCCAATCGTCTCGATGGAGGATTGACGTCATGCAACTCGCGATCCGGCACGACACGGTGTACCGCTACGAAGCGCCCGTGCATTATTCGATCCAGCAGTTGCGGCTTTCGCCGCTCACCACGCCCACGCAGATCGTCAAGCAATGGCAGGTCGAGGCGCCGGGCAAGCTCGACGCGTGCCGCGACGCCTACGGCAACGCGCTGATGACGCTGGTCCTCACGCGTCCGCATAGGGAAATTTGCCTGCGCGTGCGCGGCGAAGTCGAGACCGTGGCGCTGCCCGACGGCCGGCTGCCCGAAGGCGAGGGCATGGTGCCGATGCACCATTTCACTTCGCCAACGCGCCTCACCGAAGCCGACGAGGCACTCACGGAATTCGCGTTCAGCCTGCCGCCGCTGGACGACACCGTGGCCATCCTCCACGCGGCTTCGCGCATCACGGAGCGCGTGCGCTACGAATCCGGTGTCACGGATGTGACGCACACCGCGGCGGACGCGCTGGCGCTAGGCCGTGGCGTGTGTCAGGATCATGCGCATGTGATGCTGGCGGTGTGCCGCGCGCGCGGCGTGCCGGCGCGTTATGTGAGCGGCTATATCGACCCCGGCGACGTGCCCGAGATGGCGAGCCACGCATGGGTCGACGTGTGGCTCGACAACGGCTGGGTGACGGTGGACATCACGCACGCGTGTTTCGCAAGCGAAAAATATTGCCGGATCGCGGTGGGACGTGACTACGACGCGGCTGCGCCGGTTCGCGGCCGCCGCGTGGGCGGGGCCGGAGAAACGCTCGATGTCAGCGTGCACGTGAGCGCGCAGCAGTCGCAGCAGTAGTTTTCCCGCTATAACAAAAAGAGCGGGGAAGTCAGGGACGGGTAAGGAGGCGCATGACGTACTGTGTGGCAATGGCAGTGGACGAGGGGCTCGTGTTTCTTTCGGACACGCGCACGAATGCGGGTGTCGATCACATCAGCACGTCGCGCAAGATGGCCGTGTTCGAAGAGCCCGGCGAGCGTGTGCTCGTGCTGCTCGTCGCGGGCAATCTGGCCATCACGCAGGCCACACTGCAAGTCCTGACCGAGCCGCAGGACGCGGGGCGCGCCACGCTCTGGAACGCGCCGACCATGGTCGAGGCCGCGCGCGTGCTGGGCGAAGCCGTGCGCGAGGTGCATCGACGCGACGCGCAAGCGCTCAAGACCTTCAACATCGACTTCAACTGCAGTTTCATTCTCGGCGGCCAGATCGGCGGCCATGCCATGCGGCTTTTCCAGATCTACGCGGCCGGCAATTTCATCGAGACGTCGAGCGTCAATCCGTATTTCCAGATCGGCGAGTCGAAGTATGGCAAGCCGATCATCGACCGCGTGCTGACCCCGCAGACGCCGCTCGACGAGGCCGCGAAGTGCGCGCTCATCTCCATGGACTCGACGCTGCGCTCGAACCTCTCCGTTGGCCTGCCGCTCGACCTGCTCGTGTACGAGCGCGACGCGCTGCGTGTCACGCGATACGCGTCGCTCGACCAGTCGAATGCGTATTTCCAGATGATTCATTCGACGTGGGGCGAGCGGCTGCGCCAGGTCTTCGGTGAGATTCCCGATCCGCTCTGGACCGACGAAGGCGATGTGCCGCGCCACGTGCGCACGACGTTGCCCAGTGCCCCGCGCGCCACGCATGAGGGGCACGCGAGCGAGCCGCGTCCCGCGCAAACGCTCGCGCAAGCCCAGCCGCACGGCGCCGCAAGCGCGCCGCGCATGCCGCGCGACGGCTAAAAGGGCTGCTTCAGCGCGGCGCTTGCGAGCTTCCTTTCTGCCTCGCCAACTGCGGAACCGGTATCCTGCTGCGTAATATTCGCGGTACGCCGCGCGCCGTGCGCGTCCCCTCGACAACGGAGGCAGGCAGATGAAGCAGAACGACGAACCCAAGAACGGGCGCCCCGAAGAGCCTTCCATTCCCGCCGGTCCGGACGACCCCGCACGCCGCCGTGTGCTCGGCGGGCTGGCGGCGGTTGGCGTGGGCCTCGCGCTCGGCGGCTGCGAGACGCAGGCCCAGAGCGCGGCGAGCGCGCCGCGTAGCGCCGCCGACGCGCGCGTCGATGCCGCGTTGCGCGACCAGGTGCGCCAGATCGTCGTGATCTACGCGGAGAATCGCAGCTTCGTGAATCTGTACGGCAATTATCCCGGCGTGCAAACGCCGCTCGCGAATGTGAGCGCCGAGCGCTACGCACAGTTCGATCGCGACGGCAAGACGCCCTTGCCGCAGTTGCCGAAGATCTGGGGCGGCCTCGTGCCCCAGGCGCAGGAGCTGGATGGCAAGCGCTACATGATTGCGGAGCATCAGATCACGGGTCTCTCCAATCGCCCGTTTCGTATCGTGGATGCGCATGGCAATCCGTTGCCGAACGGCATCATCACGCGCGACTTGATCCATCGCTTCTATCAGAACCAGATGCAGATCAACGCGGGCCGCAACAACCAGTTCGCCGCGTGGGGCGACTCGGGCGGCCTCGTCATGGGCTTCTACGAGAACTCCGCGCAGACGCTGCGGCTCTGGAATATCGCGCAGCAGTACACGCTCTGCGATAACTTTTTCATGGCCGCGTTTGGCGGCTCATGGCTCAACCACATCTTCCTGATCTCGGCGCAGGTACCGCAATACGCCGATATCCAGACGAGCGCCGCAAAGCATCTCGCCTCGGTCGTGGAGGGCGACGATCCCACCGGCACGCGCCTGAAGGTCGCGCCGAACTCGCCGGCCTCGGCGCTCGACGGGCCGCCGAAGTTCGTGAACGACGGCCTCTTCACGCCCGACGGCTACGCCGTCAACACGATGGCCCCGCCGTATCAGCCGAGCAACGTGCGCCCGTCGGAAGACGGCAACCCGGCGCTCGCCGATCCCTCCAATCCGCGCGTGCTGCGCCCGCAGACCTACGCGACGATCGGCGACCGGCTCTCGGCGAAGGGCGTCGACTGGGCCTGGTACAGCGGCGCCTGGCAGTTCGCGCTGGACCATCAGGACACGGGCGCGGTCCCAGACTTCCAGTATCACCACCAGCCGTTCAACTACTTTGCCAACTTCGCGCCGGGCACGGCCGCGCGCGCGCGTCACCTGCGCGATGCGGGCCTGGGCGACGATCCGTCGACCAACCGTCTGCTCGCGGACATCGACGCGGGGCGGTTGCCTGCCGTCACGTTCTACAAGCCGCAGGGCAACCTGAACATGCACGCCGGCTATGCGGACGTCGAATCGGGCGACCGCCACATCACGGCCGTGATCGAGCACATCCAGCGCGGCCCGCAATGGGCGAACACGATGATCGTGGTGACGCACGACGAGAACGGCGGCTGGTGGGACCCGGTCGCGCCGCCCACGGGCGACCGCTGGGGTCCGGGCTCGCGCATCCCGGCGCTCGTCATCGCGCCGTTCGCGAAGAAGGGCTACGTCGATCACACGTTCTACGACACGGTTTCGGTCCTGCGCTTCATCAGCCGCGTGCATGGGCTCGCGCCGCTCGACGGCGTGGCCGCGCGCGACCAGACATTCCTCTCGCGAGAACAGACGCCGCCCGGCGATCTCACGGCGGCGCTCGATCTGGCCTGAGTGCTGCGCGCATTGATGCATCGAAGGGGAGAGGGCGGTGGCCGTCGCGAAACGTTTGCGCCGCCGCCCCGGGTTGCCCATCGGAAACGCAAATTGATGCAAGCGCGACACAAGCGACGAACTCTCCATCCGATCAATGAGTTGGCGCGCTCGCCAGGCGGTTATCAACAGGTTTGTCACCAAAAACTGTGGACAACTTTGCTGCGCAAAAAACATGCATTTTCTATGTTGTTTGCGAGCTTCCCGTTTCCATTCAAGGACTTGATGCGGATGTCCAGAAGTTACTAACAGGGCTCTCAACAAAATCTGTGGAAAAGCCCCCAGGTGTTTTTCCGCGAGACGCCACCGCTGCAACAATCGGCGACGCTGCGCACAATCCGAATGGCATCAAGCACTTGGTGCAGTCGTCCCAGGGTTACGCACAAGGCTGTCCACCAAAGTTGTGGATAGCGCACCCAGATGTTGATCGCTGCCGACTCAACCTTGCACAGTGTGGGAGTTCGGCCCGATAATCGCCGTCGATATGGCCGTCGCGTGAACGCGCGTGCACGGGCAACTCTCTTCTCGCCACTACCCGCCGCGCCGTGCTCAACAACTCGCGCTTTGCCGGTCTTCTGCGTATTCCTGGTTTCCTGCCACTCGCCGGCGCCACCCTGATGCTCGGCGTGGCGATGTCCTTCACCGCGCCTTACCTCTCGCTTTTCGGCGTCGAGCGCGCCGGCATGACGCCGTTCCGGCTCGGCGTGTTCATGACCGCCATCGCCACCAGCGGCGTGATCGCGAGCACCGCAGCGGGTCGCTGGAGCGACGCCACCGGCAAGCACCGAACCCTGCTGCTCGTCTCGCTGTGCGCGGCCACGCTCGGCTATCTCTGCCTGTGCGTCGTGCGCGATTACCGGCTTCTGCTGCTCGTGGGCGTTGCGTTCATCGGCGCGGGCGGTTGCGCGCTCTCGCTCGTGTTCTCGTTCAGCCGCGCGGCGCTGCCCGCGAGCGACGACGCCGGGCGGACCTTTGCGAGCGCGACGCTGCGCACGATTCTCTCCGCCGCGTGGGTGTTCGGGCCCGCGGTTGGCGCGCTCGTGCTGGCCGCCACGAACTTCTACGGGCTTTTCCTGTTTGCGGCGGCGAGCTTCGCAGCGTGCGGCACGATCGTCTGGCGCATGCGCGAGCCGCGGCACGACGAACACGCCACGCAACACTTGATGGCGCGTCCCACCCCCGGCGAAGTCGCGCAGGAGATCGGCGCGCAGTACGAGGGCCAGCCGCTCACGCAAGCCGAAGTGCAGCCGGGTGCGCCTCGCGACCCCGCGACGCGCCCGGCGGCGGCAACGGCGAAAGCGAAGGCCAGGGCAGCGCGCGCGCCGGTGCTCGCCGCGGAGGGTTCGCAGAAAGACATCATGCGCGCGATCGTTGCGCTCACACTCATCGGACTGGCCGCCAACGCGACGATGATCGTGCTGCCGCTCTACATCGTGCATGGCCTGCAGGGCACGCGCATCGATGTGTCGATCATGCTCGGCCTCGGCGCGCTCATGGAGATACCGATGATGCTCGCGCTCGGCGCACGCGCCTCGGTGCTGAACAAGCCGTGGTGGCTGGCCGCCTGCGCTGCGGTGCATGCCGTCTACTTCGTCGCGATGTCGCTGGCGCCGGGCGTGCACGCGTTGATCCCGATGCAGATCCTCAACGCCTTCGTGGTTGCCGTTACGTCGTGTCTTGGCATGACCTTCGTGCAGGATTTGATGCCGTCGTCGCCGGGGCGGGCAACGGCGCTGTTTTTCAACGCGTCGCGGCTCGGCTCGATACTTTCAGGCGTGCTTTCCGGCATGCTCGTGCAGGCGTTCGGTTATCGCGGCACGTTTCTTTTTTGCGGCGCGCTCGCGCTGTGTGCGCTCGTGTTGTTCGCCGTACCCGGCGAGCAGTATCCGAAGATGGCGCGTGCTGTGAGGCGTTATCTGCGTGAGCGTTCAAGCAAGCGGGATTGATCCCCGGCATGACTTTGGATTGCCAGGCAATTTCATTCGAAGAAAAGGGCGGTGCTGCTGCAACGCACCGCCCTTCATCGACATTTACTGCACCGTTTCTGCGTCCCGCGCCGCGAGCGCTCGCGCGGGCGTTGCGGCGTCGAAGTCTTCCGCATCGACGTCATAGCCCGAAGGCTCCCAGCGAATCGAGAGCAACGCCGCCAGCCCCGCGAGCGGCGCGACCGCGATGATCCAGAACACGCGTGTGCCGAGCGCGGCGGCGAGCACCGGGAACAGGAACAGCGAGAGTGTCGAGCTGGTGCGCATGAGCGTCTGGTTGAAGCCGACACCCACGCCGCGCAGCGAGGTCGGGTAGCCGAGCGAGGCGAACGTCATGCTGTGCGAACCGGGGCCGACGCCCTGGCCGAAGAGGAACGCGGCAAGCAGGGCGACCGCGCTGACGACTTCGGGTGCCGTCGCCGGTTTGCCGACGATCGCGAGGCCGACGAGCGCCACGAACTGGATCGCATAGCCCCACACGGTGAGCTTCCACGCGCCGAAGCGCGGCACGATACGCACGGCGATCAGCCCGCCCACGAAGGCGAAGCCGAGATTGAGCACGAGCGAGGCGAGGATCGTCGTGAGCATGGACTGCGCGAGGAAGCTCGAGATGATCACGGGCAGGCCGAACGCGACCGCGTTGTACGCGAACGAAGAAGCCACGCCGATGACAGTGGCGAGCACCGTGCGCCGCGTGTAGACGCCGCGCAGCAGCGCGCCATAGTTCTTCCACGACGCCACGCGCGCCGGCCTGGCTGCGACGCTGGCGGGGGCTTCGGGCGCGACCTGCGCGTCGATCCCGTATGAGCGCTTGAGGATGCGCGCCGCGCCCGCGAGATCGCCCTGATTCGCGGCCCACACCGGCGACTCGCTGATGTAGCGGCTGCGAATCGCGATGATGACGAGCGCCGGCACGGCGCCGAAGCCGAGCGTGAGGCGCCAGAGCAGATGCGAGTGCGAGGCGGGCAAGCCTGCGTAGAACGCCAGCACGAGCAGATACGACACGCTGATCGCCGCGTACCAGACGGGGCACCACATCGCCACGCGCGCGGCCTTGTTGCCGCGGCCCTTGAGCCGCGAGAACTCGGCGAGAAAGGCCATGGCCACAGGCAGGTCGATGCCGACGCCCAGCCCCATCACGAAGCGCGCGCCGCCGAGCACCCAGGCATTGGGTGCGAGCGCGCACGCAATCGCGGCCACGACGAAGAAGAACATGTCGGCCATGAACACGCGATAGCGTCCGATGCGATCGGTCAGGAAGCCACCGAGAAACGCGCCGACGATGGCGCCGAACGTGATGGCCGAAGCGACGAAGCCGGTGCCCGCGGGCGAGAGCGAGAATTCGCGCGCCACATCCTTGAGGCCGAAGGCGAGGGCTCCGAGGTCGTAGGCATCGAGGAACACACCGCCCAGCGCGATCGCCACGACGATGCGCGCGTTGCTGCCGGTGGCGGCCCCCGCGTTGACGAGCTGCGAGACGTCGGCGGCGCTGCGGATCACCGGGCGGCCGGAAGTGCTGAACGAAGAGGGGGAAGCTGAGGCGGACATGCGAGGCGACGCGAGCGGGCGCGCTAATAGCGACAAAGCGCGTGATGCTACCGTCCGCGCGGCGCGCGCCCAAATCGTTTTTGGTTATGTGCTCATGCCGTGTGGACCAGTCAGTGCATGTAGGTGACGCGGCGCGAGCGATCGCTCAACTGCAATCCCGCGTCGAGCAGGGCGATGGCGAACCAGCGCGCGGTCTTGAGCATGCCGCTCACGCTCGGCATCGGCAGCCAGTCGTTGAGGAGTTGCACGGCGGCCTCGCTGCGAGTGGACTGCAGGAGCGCGATCACCTGCAGCAGCGATCCTTCGTCCTTCGCGAGTTCGGAGGCGCAGCGGCAGCGCGTGTCGAGCGGGCGGCACGAGGCGCGGCACAGGGTGCCCATCAGCAGATCGAAATAGCCGAAGCCTTCCGCGCCGAGCCCCGCGTCGGTGAGCACGCCGCGCCAGCTTTCGGCCTTGGCGTAGGCGTCGCAATGCGGGCGCAGCCAGGTGCGCACCGCGCGCAGGACGGTCTGTTCGGCGGTGTCGGGGTGATGGACGAAGGTGTCGTCGATCAGCGTGTCATTTCTCGCGAAAGGGGTGGTGTAGTTCATGGAGCCTCCGGTCCCGCACAAATCATGCGGGTGGCGCCGGGTCGTCCGGCTTGGGCTCTATTCTGGGGCAGGTTCCGTCTAAATGCAAATGATTCTCATTTGTGAAAAAGAGGCTGACGGGAGGGAGATGACCTGGCGCAACCGGGAAGGGACTGTTCCAGCCAACGCCCTTAATGACGGGGACACAAGTCGCTAAAGTGGCCGCCATGCGTGTTCCAGTGTTCTGGCGCAACGTGAGAGTTGGCCCCGGCCCCATGAAGGCCGGGGCTTTTTTTTGCACCGCGCAAGGGCGCGCGGGGCGGCCCTGGCACACGTTTTGGTGGCTGCCGGGGGCCATACTCCGATGCATAAGTCATTGAACCGAAAGAAACAAGTAAGGTATTATTCGGGCCGCGCAGCGTGACAGCCTGCCGCGCGTCATGGCGCCCAGGAGGTCGAAAGCGTTGCTTTCGCGATCAAAAATGGGCTGTAACAGCCTGTTTGTTGTTTTTTCTCTTAGTACGTTTCTGAATAAAAACAATGACTTGCGTCAACCATCGATCCGGCCCGTGTTGTTGCGCTGCAAAACTTCCGTATTCCGTTTACCCTCGTTAACCCTTGAACGTGTGTTGCATTTCGCCTCGTCGCTGACAAATACATTACAGCCAGCCTGGTTCGATTTTCACCCCGCGTCAATCTTTCAAGTTGCTTGCGCGCCTGATCGTGCGCCGTGGAAGCTATTTGCTCCGCATTTTTGAGGTCCTGTTGAAATGCAATCCGTTCCATTCCTGAGTCTGGCGATCTGGATTCCCATCCTGTTCGGCGTGGCCGTGCTGCGCCTCGGGTCGGATCGTCATCCGCAGCGTGCCCGCTGGCTGTCGCTCGTTGGCGCCGTCGTCGGTCTGCTGCTGACCCTCCCGCTCATCTCCGGCTTCGACAACCACGCGGCCGGCATGCAGTTCGCCGAATTCCGCGAATGGCTGCCTGAGTTCGGCGTGGCGTGGCGACTCGGGATCGATGGTATTTCGATGTGGCTCGTGGTGCTCACCGCGTTCACGACGCTCGTGATCGTGATCGCCTCGTGGGAATCGATCACGGTGCGCGTCGCCCAGTACTTCGGCGCGTTCCTGATTCTCTCGGGCCTGATGGTCGGCACCTTCGCGGCGACCGACGGCATGCTGTTCTTCGTGTTCTTCGAAGCCACGCTGATCCCGCTGTACCTGCTGATCGGCTCGTGGGGCAATGCCCGCCGCACCTACGCCGCGGTCAAGTTCTTCTTCTTCTCGCTCGCCGGCTCGCTGCTGATGCTGGTGTCGATGCTGTACCTCTACAGCCAGGCACACACCTTCGACATGGCCGCGTGGCACAACCTCACGCTCGGCTTCATCCCGCAGATCCTGGTGTTCATCGGCTTCTTCGCCGCCTTCGCGGTGAAGGTCCCGATGTGGCCGTTCCACACCTGGCTGCCCGACGTGCACCTCGAAGCGCCGACCGGCGCGACCGTGATGCTGGCCATGCTGAAGCTCGGCGGCTACGGCTTCCTGCGCTTCACGCTGCCGATCACGCCTGACGCCGCGCACTTCTTCGCGCCGGCGATCATCACGCTCTCGCTCGTGGCCGTGGTCTACTCGAGCCTGCTCGCGCTCGCGCAGACCGACATGACCAAGCTGCTCGCGTACTCGACGGTCGCCCACATGGGGCTCGTCACGCTCGGCCTGTTCCTCTTCAACCAGATCGGCACCGAAGGCGCGATCGTGCAGATGATCTCGTACGGCTTCGTCTCGGGCGCTATGCTGCTCTCGATCGGCGTGCTGTTCGACCGCACGAAGACGCGCTCGATCTCGGCTTACGGCGGCGTCGTCAACGTGATGCCGCGTTACGCCACCTTCATGATGCTGTTCTGCATGGCCAACCTCGGCCTGCCGGGCACGTCGGGCTTCGTGGGCGAGTTCATGGTCATCATGGGCGCAATCCGCGTGAACTTCTGGGTCGGCGCGATCGCCGCGACGACCGTCATTCTGAGCGCTGCGTACACCCTGTGGATGTACAAGCGCGTGATCTTTGGCGCTGTGGCGAACAAGGGCGTTGCGAAGCTGGCCGACATCGGCCGCCGCGAAACGCTGATCTTCGCTTCGCTTGCAGCGTTCGTGCTCGCGATCGGCCTCTACCCGAAGCCGATGACCGACGCGATCGAGCTTTCGGCGGCGAACCTCGTCACCCAGGCCGGTCGCAGCAAGCAACCCGTCGACGATGCAGCGCCTGCTGACGCAGTGCGTGCGGGCACGGACGTTCGTGCTGCGCACTCGCCGACGTGATCACTAAAGATTGACTGCGCAACCAACGCGCCGCATCGCCTCCGGGCGGCGCGGCGCGTTGTTGCGTCCAGGAGTTTTCGAATCTTGAGATTCGAAAAGTAGCCGCGGCGGGCCGCTGTCAAGGGCAGAGCAGGGCGCGACGTGCGTGTGTTTCCGAGGCGCGACAAACCTCGCGAACACATGCGACAAAGTGTCTCAATCTTCTTTTGACAAAGGTCATTTTCCACATTCATTGATTGCGAAATATCAAAGCGGCTGTATGATGCGGGCGCGCTTCCTTTGTCGGATGTCAGGGGACGCGTCCGGAACAATTCAATGAATGAAATTCAGGCAAACGTGATGAAAAGAACGACCTTTCAAAGGTTACTGCTTCCCGTAAGCGCCGGATTGGCCTTGTGTCTTTCCGGATGCAACATGGAGCTCCTCGACCCCAAGGGAAGTGTGGGCGTGGCGGAAAAGCAGCTGATCGCCACCTCCACATGGGCGATGCTGATTGTTGTGATCCCTGTGATCATCCTGACGCTCTGGTTCGCGTACCGCTATCGCGCATCGAACCGTAGCGCCACCTACGCGCCGAAGTGGTCGCACTCGACGGCGATCGAAATCGTCGTCTGGACCATCCCGACGCTGATCATTCTCTTCCTCGGCGTGCTCACGTGGAACACCACGCACGAGCTCGACCCCTACAAGCCGCTCGAATCGAACGTCAAGCCGATCAACGTCGAAGTTGTGGCGCTCGACTGGAAGTGGCTGTTCATCTACCCGGATCTCGGTATCGCGACGGTGAACCAGCTGGCCGTGCCCGTTGGCACGCCGGTGAACTTCAGCATTACGTCGGATTCGGTGATGAACTCGTTCTTCATCCCGCAGCTTGGCACCCAGGTTTATGCGATGGCTGGCATGCAGACGCGTCTGCACCTGATCGCCGACCACGCTGGCGACTACGCCGGCCTCTCGGCAAACTTCAGCGGCAAAGGCTTCTCGGACATGAAGTTCCGCACGATCGCCTCGAGCCAGCAAGACTTCGACGCGTGGGTCCAGAAGGTGAAGGCGTCGCAGACGCAGCTTTCCATGGATCAATACGCAACGGTCGCACAGCCGAGCGAGAAGGCTCCGGTTGAGTACTTCTCGACGGTCGACCCGAAGCTCTTCAACAACATCATCGCGAAGTACAACAACGGCCACGTCACGAATTTCAGTGACCCGTCGTGCGTGACCAAGGGGTAAGCCAAGCATGTTCGGAAAACTTACACTGGATGCCATTCCGTATCACGAGCCGATTATTGTCGGCACGATGGTCGGCATGGCGCTCATCGGCGCATTGGTGCTCGGCGCCGTCACTTACCTCGGTAAGTGGAAATATCTGTGGACGGAGTGGCTGACGAGCGTCGACCACAAGCGTCTGGGCGTGATGTACATCGTTCTCGCCCTCATCATGCTGCTGCGCGGCTTCGCCGACGCGATCATGATGCGTACCCAGCTCGCACTCGCCTACAACGCGCCGGGCTACCTGCCGCCGCACCACTACGACCAGATCTTCACGGCGCACGGCGTGATCATGATCTTCTTCATGGCCATGGCCTTCATGGTCGGCCTGATGAACATCATCGTGCCGCTGCAGATCGGCGCACGCGACGTCGCGTTCCCGTTCCTGAACTCGCTGTCGTTCTGGATGACCGCAGTCGGCGCCATCCTGCTGATGATCTCGCTCGTCGTGGGTGAGTTCGCGCAGACCGGCTGGCTCGCGTATCCGCCGCTTTCGGAGCTTGCGTACAGTCCGGGGGTAGGGGTCGATTACTACCTGTGGGCGCTGCAGATCTCGGGTGTCGGCACGCTGCTGACCGGCGTGAACTTCTTCGTCACCATCATCAAGATGCGTGCCCCCGGCATGACGATGATGAAGATGCCGGTGTTCACGTGGACGGCGCTGTGCACGAACGTGCTGATCATGGCCGCGTTCCCGATCCTGACCGTGACGCTCGCGCTGCTCGGTCTCGACCGCTACATCGGCACGCACTTCTTCACGAATGACGGCGGCGGCAACGCCATGCTGTACCTGAACCTGATCTGGGCCTGGGGTCACCCCGAGGTGTACATCCTGATCCTGCCGGCGTTCGGTATTTTCTCGGAAGTCGTTGCGACCTACGCGAAGAAGCCGCTGTTCGGCTACAAGACCATGGTCTACGCGACCTGCTCGATCATGGTGCTCTCGTTCCTCGTGTGGCTGCACCACTTCTTCACGATGGGTTCGGGCGCGAACGTCAACGCGTTCTTCGGCATCATGACGATGATCATCGCGATCCCGACGGGCGTGAAGATCTTCAACTGGCTGTTCACGATCTACCGCGGCCGCCTCGAGTTCACCTCGCCGGTGCTCTGGACGATCGGCTTCATGGTCACCTTCACCATCGGCGGCATGACCGGCGTGATGATGGCGATCCCGGGCGCGGACTTCGTGCTGCACAACTCGCTGTTCCTGATTGCTCACTTCCACAACGTGATCATCGGCGGCGTGCTGTTCGGCTACCTCGCTGGCTTCAACTACTGGTTCCCGAAGGCGTTCGGCTTCAAGCTCAACGAAAAGCTCGGCAAGCGCGCGTTCTGGTTCTGGCTCTCGGGCTTCTACGTTGCCTTTACGCCGCTGTACGTGCTGGGCTTCATGGGCGCAACCCGCCGTCTGAATCACTACGACAATCCGGCATGGCAGCCGTGGATGATCATCGCGTGGGTTGGCGCCGTGCTCGTGGCAATCGGTATCGCGCACCAGCTGCTGCAGCTGTACGTGTCGATCCGCGACCGCAACCTGCCGGAAAACCGTGACCTGACGGGCGATCCGTGGGGTGGCCGTACGCTGGAGTGGGCGATCTCGTCGCCGCCGCCGTCGTATAACTTCGCGATCATTCCGCACGTGAGCGAACTCGACGAGTTTGCACACCTGAAGGAAACCGGCCGCGAAACCGTGGACGTCGCGAACACGAAGTACACCGACATCCACATGCCCTCGAACACGAGCGCGGGTGTGTTCATCGGTTTCTTCAGCCTGGTGCTCGGCTTCGCTGGCATCTGGCACATCTGGTGGCTCATGATCGTTGGCTTCGTCGGCATTGTCGGCACGGCCATCGCGTACAGCTTCCAGAAGAACGAAGGCTATTACATCCCGGCCGCCAAGGTCCGGGCAGACGAAGAAATGCGCAGCCGCGCACTGGTCAAGGCGTTCGAAGACAAGCAACGCCGTGGCAAGGTTGAAGCAGCACTGGAGGCCAACTGATGTTGACGAAAACTAGTGCGGCCGCACTCGCGGAGCACGATCACCACGATCACCCGCCGTCACACTCGGTGTTCGGCTTCTGGCTGTACCTGATGACGGACTGTATTCTGTTCGGCTCGCTGTTCGCAGTGTTCGCCGTGATGCAGAACCAGTTCGCAGGCGGCCCGACGGGCAAGGACCTGTTCGACATTCAGGGCGTGGCCATGGAAACGGCAGTGCTGCTGCTGTCGTCCATCACGTACGGCTTCGCGATGATCGGCGCGCACAAGCAGCGCAAGGGTCAAGTGCTGGTCTGGCTGGCGATCACCTTCCTGCTGGGCGCAACGTTCCTGTATTTCGAACTGCATGAATTCGCGAACATGATCGCCGAGGGCAACGGCCCGCAACGCAGCGCGTTCCTCTCGTCGTTCTTCACGCTGGTTGCCACCCACGGTATCCACGTGACGATGGGCATGATCTGGATGGTCGTCCTGATGGTTCAGGCCGTGAAGGCGCCGGTACTGGGCGAGCGTGAAATTCGCCGCCTGACCTGCCTTAGCCTTTTCTGGCACTTTCTGGACATCGTCTGGATCTGCGTGTTCTCCTTTGTTTACCTTGCGAGCGTGATCTAAATGAGTGCTCATTCCATCCATGAAGAAGAAAGCCACGGCAGCGTAGGCAGCTACCTGGTTGGTTTCGTCCTGGCGGTGGTGCTCACGGCCGCTTCGTTCTGGCTCGTGCTGCATGGCGGCTTCCCGCGCGAAACCGCGCTGCTCGGCCTTGCCGTGCTGGCTGTGGTGCAGATCGTGGTTCACCTCGTGTTCTTCCTGCACATGAACACGTCGTCGGGTCAGCGCTGGAACGTGACGGCATTTGGCTTCACGGTGTTGACGGTCCTGATCGTGGTCGTCGGTACGCTGTGGGTCATGCACAACGTCAGCATGAACATGATGTCGCGTTAAGCGCTCATCGTTGCTGGACTTGCGCTTCGCTCTTTTCGAGTGAAGCGCAAATGGAAACGCCGCCAGGCCTTCGGGCCGGCGGCGTTTTTCTTTTTTTGCGGCTTTATGCGCCGAAGCGCTGACGCATGACTTCCGCGACGGCCTTGCCGAGCCGGTGGTGTTGGGAGGCTTCGTAGTGAATGCCGTCGGTGGGGCTGACGGTGGCGAACTCGCCGGCGTCGAGAAACGCAGAGCCGTACTTCACGGCCACGCGCTCGTAGAGCGGCGCGAGCAGGCGCGACTTGACAGCGCCGCCTGTGAAGATCTCGCCGAGGAAACCAATTTCTTCAATCGGCGCCGGCGACATGAGCAGCACGTGAGGCGTCGAGCCGCCCGGACCCGCGCGGCACGCGACGAGCGTTTCGAGCAGCACGTCCACCGAGTTCGCAATGTCGGTGGGTGTGACGGAAAAGCGCGTCTTGAGGTCGTTGGTGCCGACCATCAGCGCGACCACGTCCACCGGCAACTGGCTTTCGAGGCATGGGCGCAGATAAGCGTGCCCGTTCTTGTGCCGGCCTTCGATGGGATCGTCGTGAACCGTGGTGCGCGCGGGCAGGCCTTCCTCGATGATCGTCCAGCCCGGCCCGAGCGCCTCGCGCAGCACGCCGGGCCAGCGGTCGGCGGGGCCGAATCGCTCGGAGACGCCGGGCACGGTCAGCGGTTTCGTGCCGTGCGTATTGGAATCGCCGTAACAGAGCAGGGTGCGTGACGTCATGGGTTGCCTCTTCCTGGTTGCCCGGTTGCATGGTTGCGGGTTGCGCTGCAATGCCACTACTCATCATGTGAGATTACTAGACGACTGGTCTATTTGCTCTGTAATATGCCACCTCATGAATGCAGCGGCAGCCGTTGAAGTGCGGCAACACATCCTCGATACCGCCATGCCCATTCTGCTGGGCAAGGGCTTTTCCGCAGTCGGTCTCAATGAGATCCTCGCGGCCGCCGGTGTGCCCAAAGGGTCGTTCTATCACTATTTCGGCTCGAAGGAAGCATTCGGCGAAGCGCTGCTCACGTCGTATTTCGCCGAGTATGCGGAGCGTCTCGACGATCTGCTGGTGCGTGCGCAGGGCACGGCGGCCGAGAAGTTGATGCGCTACTGGGACGACTGGCGCCTGATCCAGTGCGCCGACGATCCTGTAGGCAAATGTCTCGCGGTAAAGCTGGGCGCAGAGGTGAGCGACCTGTCCGAGGCGATGCGCGAGGCGCTGCGTCTCGGCACCGACGCGACGATCTCGCGCATTAGCGCGTGTCTCGAGGCAGGGCGTGCGGATGGTTCGCTCGCGGGCGTGAACGACGCCGCGACCATGGCGGTGACGCTCTACGAACTATGGCTCGGCGCGACGCTGCTCGAGAAGATACACCGCGACCGCAAGCCGCTCGACGCGGCCATGGCGACCACACGCACCCTGTTGAACCTGCCTGCGGGCAACTAATCGAACGCGAAGCAGGGCAGCGCGTGAACTGCGCGCGATTGTCGCGCATTGTGCGGAAGAACTAGACGACCGGTCTAATAGGCATAAAGAGACCGGTTTCCGAAGGGCGTGCGAGCGCCCGAATCTACCTAAAAGGAACGCCGATGAAGGTACTGATCGTTTTGACCTCGCACGAGGACCTCGGCAACACGGGCAAGAAGACGGGTTTCTGGCTCGAGGAATTCGCCGCGCCGTACTACGCGCTGCGCGACGCTGGCGCCGCGCTCACGCTCGCATCGCCCAGGGGCGGCCAGCCGCCGCTCGATCCGAAGAGCAGCGATCCCTCCGCGCAGACCGATGCGACACGGCGTTTTGCATCCGATACCGAGGCGCAAACGGCGCTTGCCAATACGAAACGTCTCGCCGATATCGACGCGAGCGCGTTCGACGCCGTGTTCTACCCGGGCGGCCACGGCCCGCTCTGGGACCTGGCCGAAGATCCGGTTTCGATCGCGCTGATCGAAAAGACGATCGCCGCGGGCAAGCCTGTCGCTGCCGTGTGCCATGCGCCGGGCGTGTTGCGTCACGTGAAGGGTGCGGACGGCAAGCCGCTCGTGGCCGGCAAGTCGGTCACCGGTTTTTCGAATGACGAAGAAGCCGCCGTGCAATTGACCGACGTCGTGCCGTTCCTCGTCGAGGACATGCTGAGGGCCAACGGCGGCCAGTACTCGAAGGCCGCCGACTGGCAGCCGCACGTCGCAACTGACGGCCTGCTCATCACGGGCCAGAACCCGGCTTCGTCGGAGCCGGTTGCCGAAGCCTTGCTCGCGGCGCTGCGCCGCGCTTGATGCTTCGCGAACGCGCTCGTCTTTTGCGAGCGCGTTCGCTTCCCTCTATTTCCTTTCGGCAACGCTGCGAGGCGCGCTCGCAGCGCGTGTCCGGCTGCGCGTTGCCGCAAGGAAATCCCGTTTTTGCCAACCGGCGCAGGCGCCGCGCGACGCGCGACCTGTGCCAAGAAAGGAGCTGTAGATGTCCGCATTGTTCGAACCGTTCAAGCTCAAGGGCGTGTCCCTGCGCAACCGCATCGCCGTGCCGCCGATGTGCCAGTACATGGCTGTCGATGGCGTCATCAACGACTGGCACCACGTCCACTACGCGCAGATCGCGCGCGGCGGCGCGGGCCTCGTGATCGTCGAGGCGACGGCGGTTTCGCCCGAAGGCCGCATCACGCCGGCTTGCACGGGCCTGTGGAACGACGCGCAGATGGAGGCGTTCAAGCCCACCGTCGCGGCGATCAAGGCGGCGGGCGCGGTGCCCGGCATCCAGATTGCGCATGCGGGCCGCAAGGCGAGCGCGAACCGCCCGTGGGAAGGCGACGACCACATCGCCGAAGGCGACGCACGCGGCTGGCAGACCATCGCGCCCTCGGCAACAGCGTTTGGCGCGCATCTGCCGAAGGTGCCGAAGGCGATGACGATCGACGACATCGCGCGCGTGCGCGAGGATTTCGTGGCCGCGGCGAAGCGTGCGCTCGAAGCCGGCTTCGAATGGCTCGAACTGCACTTTGCGCACGGCTATCTCGCCCAGAGCTTTTTCTCGACGCATTCGAACCAGCGCGACGATACCTATGGCGGCAGCCTCGAGAACCGCAGCCGTTTCCTGCTGGAAACGCTGGCTGCGGTGCGCAAGGTCTGGCCGGAGCATCTGCCGCTGACGGCGCGCTTTGGCGTGATCGAATACGATGGCCGCGACGAGGAAACGCTCGCCGAATCGATCGAACTGGCCAAGGGTTTCAAGCGCGAAGGGCTCGACATGCTCGGCGTGAGCGTCGGTTTCTCGACGCCCGCCGCGCAGATTCCGTGGGCGCCCGCGTTCCTCGCGCCGATCGCACAAAAGGTGCGTCGCGCAACCGGTTTGCCGGTGTCGTCGGCATGGGGTATCGGCACGCCGGAATTGGCCGAGCGCTCGGTGGCGAAGGAGCAACTCGACGTCGTGATGGTCGGACGCGCGCATCTCGCGAATCCGCACTGGCCGTATTTCGCGGCCCAGGAGCTGGGTGTCGAGCGCGCCGCGTGGACCTTGCCCGCGCCGTACGCGCACTGGCTCGAGCGCTACAAGGTCGGCTGAAATTTGCCGACCGGTAAATCCGTTGACGATGAGGGAATTCCGATGACCGTCTATCTATTTGCGAGCATTACGCCCAAGCCCGAGCACGTCGCCGAAGTGGAGGCGCTGATGCGTGACATGGTTTCGCACACGCGCAAGGAACCGGGCAATATGCGCTACGACCTGCTGTGCCGCGCCGATGGCGCACCGGGCTTTTACCTTTACGAAACGTATGTGGACGAGGCCGCGGTGCAGGCGCATCGCGACAGCGCGCACTTCGTGGCGTATCGCGCGAAAATTGGTGCGTGGGTGACGGAGCCGCCCGAAGTGAAGCTGCTGAAGGGTGTGGACGTCGCGGACTGAGGCCGTTTTTCTTTTGCCGCAATCGTTGCGGCGATCCATTCACGCGCCGGACATCGCTTTGCAGCGGTGTCCGGCGCGTTTTTTTGAGCGGCCGGGCGCTGCCTAGCCCGCCATATCGAGCACGACGCGGCCCTCGATCGCGCCGCGCTCCATGCGCGCGAACACGTCGTTGATGTTCTCCAGCTTGTCGGTGGAGACGGTCGCCTTGACCTTGCCTTCCTGCGCGAACATCAGCGACTCTTCGAGATCGAGGCGCGTGCCGACAATCGAGCCGCGCACCGTCACGCCGCCTAGCACCATGTCGAAGATCGGCAGCGGGAAGTCGCCGGGCGGCAGGCCGTTCAGCGACACCGTGCCGCCCCGGCGCACCATGCCGAGCGCCTGCGAAAACGCAATGGGCGAGACCGCGGTAACGAGCACGCCGTGCGCGCCGCCGATCTCCTTCTTCAGAAAGGCAGCGGGATCGGTGGTTTTCGCGTTCACCGTCACGGTTGCGCCGAGGCGTTTCGCAAGTTCGAGTTTCGTATCGTCGACATCGACGGCGGCGACGTTGAGCCCCATCGCGCGCGCGTATTGCACGGCCATGTGGCCGAGGCCGCCCACGCCGGAAATCACGACCCAGTTGCCAGGCCGCGTGTCGGTGACTTTCAGGCCTTTGTAGACCGTCACGCCTGCGCAGAGCACAGGTGCAATTTCGATGAAGTCGATATTTTTCGGCAGCAAACCTACGTAATTCGCGTCGGCTTTCGCGTATTGAGCAAACCCGCCATTGACCGAATAGCCGGTGTTTTGCTGCTGCTCGCAAAGCGTTTCCCAACCGCCCAGGCAATGTTCGCAATGGCCGCAGGCCGAGTAGAGCCACGGAATGCCTACGCGATCGCCTTCCTTCACGTGCGTGACGCCCGCGCCCACACCCACCACATAGCCCACGCCCTCGTGACCGGGAATGAACGGCGGCTGCGGCTTCACGGGCCAGTCGCCGTGCGCGGCGTGCAGGTCCGTGTGGCACACGCCGCACGCTTCGATTTTCACGAGCAGCTCGCCGGGTCCCGGGGTGGGGACGGCCACTTCCTCCAGCACGAGGGGTTTGCCAAATGCGCGGACTACCGCGGCTTGCATCGTCTTGCTCATCGTCGGGCTCCTGTCGAAGCTGAGTGGCGGCGCGCGGCCGGATGCGTCGCACATCGCGGTGTCGCCATGCGTCCGCCTGGCTTTCAAGTTTGAAGGAAAGGGTTTTCGCGTGCGATGAACGTGCTCAATAGTTGGTAATTAAACCGCTGAGAAGTTTTTGAAAGAAACTGCCGTTAATATTAGGCAAGGTTTGGTAACGACCCCGTCGCACGAATTCAGTGAGCCCGATGCAGAACGACTCCCTCTACGAGCACGCCAGTGAGAGCCATTTCGCCGGCGATCTGCCGCGCGCGCGTCAGTTGTACACGCAACTGTTTGAAGCCGATGCAACGCACGCGGGTGCGATGTTTCGCCTCGGCGTGATCGGTTTGCAGGAGGGCGCGCCGGGCGATGCGATCGGCTGGTTGCAGCGCGCGCTCGCCGTCGAGCCCGGTCAGCGGCGCTACCGCGAAGCGTTGGGACAGGCCTATGCCATGGCCGCGCGCCATGCCGAAGCGGCGGAGATCTATCGCGGTCTGCTGACGGATGACGCGTCGTCGGCCGATCTCTGGTGTGGGCTCGGCTCGGCATTGCAGGCGCACGGTGCGCTGGCGGAGGCGGTGAAGGCGTGGCGGGCGGCGCTGGAGCGCGAGGCGAGCCGCGCCGACGCCTGGAACAACCTCGGCAATTGCCTGCGTCTGCTTGGCGATGCCGGCGAGGCTCAGGCCGCGTATCGTCGCGCGCTCGCCTTGCAACCGGGCGATGCCAACGCGCTGACTAACCTCGGCTCGCTGCTGCAGGAAGCGGGGCGGGACGAGGAAGCGCTCGAAAGTTTGCGCGCCGCGCTCGCGGCCGCGCCGGACACCGCGGTCGCGATGATCAACCTCGGCGTGCTGCTGACCCGCCTGGAGCGTCTGGACGAGGCATTGCCCTTGCTCGAACGCGCCGTGGCCATTGCACCTCATATCGCGCATGCGGCCTACAACTACGGCGTCGCGCTTCAGGCGCGCGGCCGTCTGCGCGACGCCGAAGCGCAATATCGCCGCGCGCTCGCGCTCGACCCGGCTCATGCGGAAGCGGCCAACAACCTGGGGAATGTCTGCCGCGATCTCGGGGATTATCAGGCTGCACGCGAAGCGTACGAAACGGCCGTCCGCGCCAGGCCGGATTTTGTCGACGCGCTCAACAACGCCGCCAACCTGATGCGCACGCTCGGCAGCCTCGACGAGGCGCAGGCGCTATTGCGCCAGGCCCTCGACCTCGATCCATCGCGTTCGGCCACGCTCAACAATCTCGGCAACGTGCTCAAGGACTGCGGGGACCTGGACGAAGGCATCGAATGCTTTCGCCGGGCCGTGGCGAGCGAGCCCCGCAACCTCATCGCGCACAGCAACCTTCTGTACGCGTTGTCGTTTCAGGCCGAAGATCCGCAGTTGATTCTCAACGAGGCGAGACGCTGGTCCGTGCAGCACGAAGCGCCGCTCGGCGTGCAACCCACGCACGCGCCTGTCGAAGCCGCGGCGGGAAGGCGCTTGCGCATCGGCTACGTATCGGGCGATTTTCGTGAGCATTGCCAGGCATTGTTCATGGCGCCGCTCTTCGCCCACCACGACCGCACGCGCTTCGAGATTCACGCGTATTCGAGCGTGGTAAGGCCCGATGCGACGACCGCGCGTCTCGCCGCGCACGTCGACAAGTGGCACGACGTGCACACATTGAGCGACGCGGCGCTGGCGGACCAGATCCGTGCGGACGGCATCGATATCCTCGTCGATCTTACGATGCACATGTCCAATGGCCGGTCTCTGCTGTTCGCGCGCAAACCGGCGCCGGTGCAGGTCGCGTGGCTTGCTTATCCCGGTACGACCGGAATCGGCGCGATGGACTGGCGGCTCACCGATCCATGGCTCGATCCGCCTGCGCACGACCGCCACTACAGCGAAAAGTCGTGGCGTTTGCCGCACACGTTCTGGTGTTATGACCCGCTTGCTTCGGAGCCCGAGGTGAATGCGCTGCCGGCGTCGAGCGTGGGATACGTCACGTTCGGCTCCTTGAACAACCCTTGCAAGCTCACCGATACGACGCTGAATCTGTGGGCCCGTGTATTCAGCCGCCTGCCTGCTGCGCGCCTCGTGCTCATGGCCGCAGAGGGCGAAGCGAGGCGCCGCCTCGCACAGCGGCTCGCGCGCGCCGGCATCGACCCGGCGCGCGTGCGCTTCTTGCCGTTCCGGCCGCGCGCGGATTATCTGCGCAGCTATCACGAGGTGGATCTCGGGCTCGACACGTTACCGTACAACGGCCATACGACATCGCTCGACGCGCTGTGGATGGGCGTGCCCGTCGTCACGCGCATCGGGCCGACCGTGGCGGGGCGCGCGGGCTTGAGCCAGCTCGCGAACCTCGGCGTTGCCGAGTTGGCCGCCGATTCCGACGACGCATTCGTGGAGGCGGCGGTGAGTCTCGCGAACGATCTGCCTCGTCTCGCGAATCTGCGCGCTACGCTGCGCGAACGCATGGTGCACTCGCCGCTCATGGACGGCGAACGTTTTGCGCGTGGGGTCGAGGCGGCGTACGAAGGCATGTGGCGCGCCGCGGCGCAATAGGGCGATCTGGCGCGCAAATACGGGGCAGCTGGCGGCCGAGAGTCATCCAGACGGCCGTCCAGCGTGCTGTATAAATATACAGTAGAATCCTAGCCTGACAGCCAGGGCCGCGCGCCGATTTCCCCGCGTGCGCCGCGCTGCAAGTTGCCGGGCCGCGCCGCGTTTTTGCACCATTTCGCGCCGCCCGGCCCCACGCGTGTGATCCAGCCGGAATGCCAGCGCAAGTGAGCGAAAACCGATCCATCCGAATCCGTGGTGCCCGCCAGCACAACCTCAAGAACCTCGACCTCGACCTGCACACCGGCGAAATGACAGTCGTCACCGGGCCTTCGGGCTCGGGCAAGTCGAGCCTCGTCTTCGACACGCTTTACGCGGAAGGCCAGCGCCGTTACGTCGAAACGTTCAGCGCCTATGCGCGCCAGTTCCTCGACCGCATGGACCGGCCACAGGTCGATCGCGTGGACGGTGTGCCGCCCGCCATCGCCATCGACCAGACCAACCCCGTGCGCAGTTCGCGCTCCACGGTCGGCACGATGACGGAGCTGAACGACCACCTGAAGCTGCTCTACGCGCGCGCCGCGAATCTGTTCGACCGCGTCACGGCGCAGCCCGTGCGGCACGATACGCCTGAGACGATTTACGCCGAACTGATGGCGCGCACGGCCGCGGGCGACCCGCGTCTCGTGGTCACGTTTCCGGTCGAATTGCCCGATACGACCACCGAGGAAGAAGTCGCGCAATGGCTCTCCGCGAGCGGCTATACGCGCGTGCAGGCGCAGCGCGAGGTAAAGACCGCCGAAGGCACGCGCAAGCTGCTCGACGTGGTCGCCGACCGTTTCCGCATGCAGAACGTGGAGAAGAGCCGCGCGATCGAGGCGATCGAAGCCTCGCTCAAGCGCGGCAGCGGGCGCGTCAACATCTACGTGCTGGAGAGCGGCGACGCCGAAGCCGCCGCTGAGCCGCAGATCTGGCGTTTCTCTACGGGGCTGCATTGCCCGGACAGCGATCTGCGCTACGCCGATCCGCAGCCCGCGCTGTTCTCGTTCAACTCGGCCTACGGCGCCTGCGACGCATGCCGCGGTTTTGGCCGCGTGATCGGCGTGGATTGGGGCCTCGTGATCCCCGACGAGCGCAAGACGCTGCGCGGCGGCGCGATCAAGCCGCTGCAAACGCCGGCGTGGAAGGAATGCCAGGACGACCTGATGCGCTATGCCGCGAAGGCCGGCATTCCGCGCGATACGGCTTGGTCCGAGCTGACGCAGGCGCAGCGCGACTGGGTCATCAACGGCGCGCCGGACTGGAAGGGAAGCTGGCAAACGCAGTGGTACGGCGTGAAGCGCTTCTTCCAGTATCTGGAGTCGAAGGCCTACAAGATGCACATTCGCGTGCTGCTGTCGAAGTACCGCAGCTACACGCCGTGCGAAACCTGCGGTGGCGCACGCCTGAAGACCGAGGCCTTGCAATGGCGCCTCGGCACGCAGCAGAACGCGGACGAAGTGCTCGCGCCTTCGGGGCGCTTCCTGCCGCACGGCGTGGACTGGACGCGCGCGCAGCTCGAAGCGCTGCCGGGCCTCACCGTGCACGACGTGATGCTGCTGCCGATCGAGCGCATTCGCCGCTTCTTCGACAATCTTTCGCTATCCTCATCATTGCTCGATGACGCGCTGAAGTTGCTGCTCGAGGAAGTGCGCACACGCCTGAAGTATCTCTGCGACGTGGGCCTTGGCTATCTCACGCTCGACCGCCAGAGCCGCACGCTTTCGGGCGGCGAAGTGCAGCGTATCAACCTGACCACGGCACTCGGCACGTCGCTCACGAAAACGCTGTTCGTGCTCGACGAGCCGAGTATCGGCCTGCATCCGCGCGACCTCAACCGCATCGTCGAAGCGATGCATCGTCTGCGCGATGCGGGCAATACGCTCGTCGTGGTCGAGCATGATCCGTCCGTGATGCTCGCGGCCGACCGTCTCATCGACATGGGTCCCGGCCCCGGCGAGCGCGGCGGCACGATCGTCTACGACGGCACGCCGAACGATATCCGCTCCTCGGGCACGCTGACGGGAGAGTACCTCGGCGGCCACCGCGCCGTTGCCGACGCTTCGCACTGGGAGCGACGCCCGGTTGACGCGTCCACGCCGAACCTTCTGCTCGAAGGCGCGAGCGAACACAATCTGCGCGACGTGACCGTGCAGATTCCGCTGCAGCGGCTTGTTTGCGTGACGGGCGTTTCGGGCTCGGGTAAATCTACGTTGGTGCAGGACGTGCTCTATCCCGCGCTCGCGCGCCATCTGGGCAAAGCGACGGAAGCGCCGGGCACGTTCCGCAAGCTGAGCGGCGCGGAGCAAATCAGTGATGCCGTGTTCGTCGACCAGTCGCCGATCGGCAAGACGGCACGCTCGAATCCGGCCAGCTATGTCGGCGCGTTCGACGAGATCCGCAAGCTGTTCGCCAAGGCGACGCTCGCGAAGCAGCGCGGCTACACGGCGGGCATGTTCAGCTTCAACTCGGGCGAAGGTCGCTGCCCGACCTGCGGCGGTTCGGGCTTCGAGCACATCGAAATGCAGTTCCTGAGCGATGTGTATCTGCGTTGCCCCGATTGCGACGGCAGCCGCTATCGCCCGGAAGTGCTCGAAGTGAAGATCGAGCGCGCAGGCCGCACGCTTTCGGTGGCAGACGTGCTCGACCTCACGGTGAGCGAAGCGGTGCAATGCTTCGCTGAGGATGCCGAAGTATTGCGCGTACTGCAGCCTATCGTGGATGTGGGCCTCGAATACGTGAAGCTCGGCCAGCCGGTGCCGACGCTCTCGGGCGGCGAGGCGCAGCGCCTGAAGCTCGCGGGTTATCTCGCGGAAACCGCGCAGTCGCGCGGCAAGGAGGCGGGCGGCCGCCTCTTCATGTTCGACGAACCGACCACGGGTCTGCATTTCGACGACATCGCCAAGCTGATGCGCGCCTTCGGCAAGCTGCTCGCGGGCGGTCATTCGCTGCTCGTGATCGAGCATAACCTCGACGTGATCCGCACCGCCGACTGGCTGATCGATCTCGGCCCTGAAGGCGGCGACGCGGGCGGCGAAGTAGTGTGCGTCGGCACGCCCGAAGACGTGATCGCGTGCCCGCGCTCGCATACGGGCGCGGCACTCGAGCGCTACGAAGCCGCGCTGGGCAGCGGTGTCGAACTGCTCGCTGAAGAGGAGGGCGTCGCGCTGCAAACCGCGTTGCGTGCCGCGCAGGCGCGCCGCGACGTGCAGGGCGAGGATGTGGTGCGCATCGTGAACGCACGCGAGCACAATCTCAAGGCGCTCGACGTCGATATTCCGCACGGCCGCTTCAACGTCATTACGGGCGTGTCGGGCTCGGGCAAGTCCACGCTCGCGTTCGACATCCTCTTTCACGAAGGCCAGCGGCGCTACCTTGAATCGCTCAATGCGTATGCCCGTTCGATCGTGCAGCCTGCGGGCCGCCCCGAAGTCGATGCCGTGTACGGCATTCCGCCGACCGTCGCGATCGAGCAGCGCCTTTCGCGCGGCGGCCGCAAGAGCACGGTCGCCACGACCTCCGAGGTTTGGCACTTCCTGCGTCTGCTTTACGTGAAGCTCGGCGTGCAGCACTGCGTGCATGACGGCACACCTGTCACGTCGCAGAGCGTCGATGCGATCGTCGCGCAACTGCTGCGCGAACATCGCGGCCAGCATGTCGGTTTGCTCGCGCCGCTCGTCGTCAATCGCAAGGGCGTCTACACCGATCTCGCGAAGTGGGCGAAGGCGCGCGGCAATACGCATCTGCGCGTGGATGGCGAATTCGTGTCCGTCGCGCCGTGGCCCAAGCTCGACCGCTTCCGCGAACATACGATCGAGTTGCCCGTGGGCGACCTCGTGATCGAGCCTGAAAACGAGGCGCAATTGCGGACGATGCTCGGCGCGACGCTCGAAGCGGGCAAGGGCATCGTGCACTTGCTCGCGCCGCTCGACGGCCTCGATCATGTGCTTGGCAATGGCGGTTCGACGGTGAGCATCGGTGAGGTGAAGGTGCTTTCGACGCGGCGCGCATGCCCGGTGTGCGGCACGAGCTATCCCGAACTCGATCCGCGCATGTTTTCGTACAACAGCAAGCACGGCTGGTGCACGACCTGCGTGGGCACGGGCCTCGCGCTCACGCGCGAACAGCGCGCCGCCTACGACGACACGATCGTCGCCGAAGACGGCCGTGGCCGCGAGCAAACCTTGCCTTCGGAAGAGCAGGAACCCGACGGCATGGTCGACGAGCCGTGCCACGATTGCGGCGGCACGCGCCTGAATCCTGTGGCGCGCGCCGTGACGTTCGACGCGCATCCCATCGTCGACGTCGCGCAGTGGACCGTGGCGGAGACGCGCGGCTGGATCGATACGCTGAAGCTCAATGGCCGCGACGCGCAGATCGCGCGCGACGTGGTCAGCGAAATCCGCAGCCGGCTGCAGTTCCTGGAAGAAGTGGGGCTCGGCTATCTGAGCCTCGATCGCGCCGCGCCGAGCCTTTCGGGTGGCGAGGCGCAGCGCATTCGTCTCGCCGCGCAACTGGGCAGCAATTTGCAGGGCGTGTGCTACGTGCTCGACGAACCGACCATCGGCCTGCATCCGCGCGACAACCGGATCCTGCTGGACGCGCTGCGCAGCCTCGGCGAGAAGGGCAACACGCTCGTCGTGGTCGAGCACGACGAGGACACGATCCGGCGCGCCGATCACATCATCGACATCGGTCCGAGTGCGGGCAAGCGCGGAGGCCGCGTGGTCGCGCAGGGCAGCGTGGCCGATCTCGCGGCACAGCCCGATTCGCTCACGGGCCGCTATCTCGCGCAGCCGATCCGGCACCCGCTGCAGCCTCGACGCGAAGTGTGTCCTGCGCGCGCGGGGCGCGAGGCGGTGCCGGGTCAATGGCTCACCGTGCACGGCGGCAAGCTGCACAACCTGCGCAACGTCACCGCGCAGATTCCGCTCGGACGCCTCGTGGCGATCACGGGCGTGAGCGGCTCCGGCAAGTCCACGCTCGCGCGCGACGTGCTGCTTTCCAATCTGCTCGACGCCGTCGGGCGTTCGGTGCTGTCTTCGCCTGCCGAGCGCCGCGCGCGCAAGGCGGTGAAGGAGAAAGCGCCGGGCGCAGCGGAGCGCCGTTCGAGCGTGCTCGCACGCACGAGCGCGAAGCCGAAACTCGAGGTTTCGTATACGTGGCAGGGCTGCGAATCGATTAGCGGGTGGGAAAGCATCGACCGCGTGCTCGAAGTCGACCAGACGCCGATCGGAAAAACGCCGCGCTCGTGCCCAGCGACCTATATCGGCGTGTGGGACGCGATCCGCCGCCTTTTCGCCGATACGCTCGAGGCGCGCGCCCGCGGCTATAGCGCGTCGCGTTTCTCGTTCAATACCGGCGACGGACGCTGTCCCGCGTGCGAAGGCCAGGGCGTGCGCACCATCGGCATGAGCTTCCTGCCCGACGTGAAGGTGCCGTGCGACGTGTGCCACGGCCAGCGCTTCAATCCGGAAACGCTGGCCGTGACGTGGCGCGGCCGGAACATCGGCGAAGTGCTGACGATGGAAATCGACGAGGCGGTGGAGTTCTTCGGGGCGATCACGAGTATTTCGCACCCGCTGCAGCTCATGAAGGACGTGGGTCTCGGCTACCTCACGCTCGGCCAGCCTTCGCCCACGCTCTCGGGCGGCGAGGCGCAGCGCATCAAGCTCGTGACCGAGCTCTCGAAGGTGCGCGACGACATCACGCGCCGCGGCCAGAAGGCGCCGCACACGCTCTACGTGCTCGATGAGCCCACGGTGGGCCTGCACATGGCCGACGTGGCGCGCCTCATCAGCGTGCTGCACCGGCTCGCGGACGCGGGGCATAGCGTCGTCGTGATCGAGCACGACCTCGACGTGATCGCCGAAGCCGACTGGATCATCGATCTCGGGCCCGAAGGTGGCGTGGGCGGCGGCACGATCGTCGCCGCGGCCGACCCCGAAGCGCTCGCGAAGGTGCGGGCGAGCCATACCGGTGCGGCGCTCGCGCCCGTGCTGGCGCGTGGCCAGGGCGACGTGAACGTTGCCGAAAGGAAACCCGTACCAGAGCGGCGCGCAACGGGCGCGGCGGGTTCGCGCTAAAAGAACGGAGCGGGGCGCAGAGGCCCGCTCCGCCTTGAAACCGCTTGATCTGCGCCGCGAGCGCAAGGTATCATGGGCTCCGCTTGCAGCAAACGTTCGCTCACCTGTAGCGGCGTCATCTGAGAGCGGAGCAGCGGACTGCAATCCCCTCCGAACCGGTCGCGGGCTCCCACCCAGGCCACTTCATCAGTGCAGCAAGGCTTCGCAGTCTGTTCGCGAAGCCTTTGTCTTTTCAGGGAAGACGATTCTTTGCCGATCGTTGTATCGGTGCCTTGCCCTTGACGAAGCGAGAGGAATTAATCGATGTTCGACCTCGATGGAGAGGCGCGCGAACGGCTCATCGTGTGGATTCGACGCCGCATGGAAGAGTACGGCATTACGCTCGAAGAGCTTGAAGCGTCTATTGCCGAAAGCGAAAAACTACCCAAGTACCGCGACGCATACGGGAATACGTGGAATGGCGAGGGCGATATGCCGGCCTGGCTGTTGCGCTATAAGCACGCGGGACAGGATATCGAGCATTTTCGCTGCTAGCCATGACGGTGCGCGAATGCACGCCGGTGTTGCCATTCGACCGCCAGACCGTTCGCGGCGCATGCCGCAAAGCCTGCGCAATGGCGCGGCGCTCAGTATTATTCAGCATAGTTTTAAAATGCCTTTCGGCGCGAGCCGGGTTTTAATTGCGCTTCCTAATGTGCCGCGCCGGTTTAGGCGCGCAATGATTTACGCATTCTCTTTTGTTGGCATTTGCGCGTGTAATTAGTCAGCTTTTTTGAAAACTCCGGTTGGCTGCGCGATCAAGCTGCGCGACAATCTCGCCCATTCCGTTCTTGCTGCGGCAGGGAGGTAGTCATGGCGATACTCGTGCTGGGCCTCGTGATTTTCATTGGTGTCCATTCGATCCGCATCGTGGCGGCGCCCTGGCGCGCCGCGCAGATCGAGCGTCTGGGTCCGCGTGCCTGGCGGGGCGCGTTCGCGTTGCTCTCGATTCTGGGCTTCGTACTGATCATCTACGGCTATGGTCTGTCACGCCGCTATCCCGTGCCGATCTGGCTGCCGCCGTTCTGGATGGCGCATGTCACGGCGCTCCTCACCGCCATTGCCTTCATCTTGATCGTCGCGGCCTATGTGCCGGGCAATCACTTCAAGCGTGCGCTCGGTCAGCCGTTTGTGAGCGGCGTCGCGCTTTGGGCGTTCGCGCATCTGCTCGCGAACGGTACGCTCAACGACATCATTCTCTTCGCGGTTTTCCTCGTCTGGGCGTTGTTCGAGCTGCGCGGCGAGAACCGGCGCGATCGCGACGCCGGGGTGGTCTATCCGCCGGGGCAGGTTTCGCGCGATGCGATCGTCGTCGTGGTCGGACTCGTGGCCTGGGCCGTGTTCGCCTTCTGGCTGCATGGCGTGCTGATCGGCGTGCGGCCGCTTGGCTGAGCGCGCTGCAGGCCGCAAGCGCACTGCAAAAAAAGAAGCCTGCGCATGGCAGGCTTCACAAGGTACAGCTCGGAGTTCCGCGATCAGATCGCAGCGGCACGATCATAGGGCCAGTTCATGAAAGCCGCGTGAAAGTCCACGCGATTCGGCTCGCGTATCCGTCGATGCATTAAAGATCGAAGAACACCGTTTCCCGTTCGCCCTGCATGCGGATGTCGAACGTGTAGACGATGCTGCCGGCCTGCTCGCTACGGCGCGCGACAAGCGTGTCGCGGCGCGCTGCGGGCACGGCCGAGAGCACGGGGTCCGCGGCGTTGGCGGCGGCTTCGTCTTCGAAGTAGATGCGCGTGAAGGTGTGCGTGAGCATCCCCCGCATCATCACGATCACGTTCAGATGCGGCGCTTCGCCGGCGTTCTCGACGCCCGGCTTCACGGTGTGCACGATGAAGCGGTGCTGCGCATCCGTGCCCGTGCCGACGCGTGCAAAACCGCGGAAGCCGTCTTCGGCGATTTCCTCGCGCGAAGCCGGATAACGGCCGTTTGCGTCGACCTGCGAAAACTCGAGCATCGCGTCGAACACGGCGTTGCCGTCGCCGTCGATCACGCGGCCGATCAGCGTGATGTGCTCGCCCGGCGTTTCAGGCCCGACCACGTCGGCCGTGAAGAGGCTCCTGAAATCGAAGTCGTATTGCTGCGGACACAGGCCGTAAGCGAAGTACGGGCCGACCGTTTGCGAAGGCGTTTCCTTGAGTGCCATGGTTCAACGCTCCGTGGGGGTTTGGTTCGGGCCGCGCAGCACGATGTCGAATTCGTAGCCGAGTGCGAAGCCTTCTTCGGTGGTGTCGAGCGAGAAGCGCGAAATCATGCGCTCGCGCGCGTCTTCGGGCGTGCCCTGGTAGATCGGGTCGAACGCGAGCAGCGGGTCGCCGGGGAAATACATTTGCGTGACGAGACGCGAGCCGAAGTAGTCGCCGAACAGCGAGAAGTGGATGTGATTCGGACGCCACGCGTTCGGGTGATTGCCCCAGGGATACGCGCCCGGCTTGATCGTGAGGAAACGATAGCGGCCGTTGTTATCGGTGATCGCGCGTCCCGCGCCGAGGAAGTTGGGATCGAGCGGCGCGTCGTGCTGGTCCTGCTTGTGGACATAGCGGCCGGCGGCGTTGGCCTGCCAGATTTCCACGAGCGTGTTGCGCACCGGCTTGCCGCCTTCGTCGAGCACATGGCCCGTCACGATGATGCGCTCGCCGAGCGGCGCGCCGTTTTTGGCGGCGTTGCGCGTGAGGTCATGATCGAGCGCGCCGAGGTCGTCGGTGCCGTACACGGGCGCGTGCTGGTTGCGCAGCTTTTCCTTCAGAGGGATGAGCGGGAGTGTGGGGCCGCGTTTGACCGACGAACGGTACGACGGATGAACGTACGCGGGGTGCGAGTCGAAGTCGCGCGGCGACAGGATGGACTCGTCCATGGGGTGTCTCCTGGGGTGGATTATTGGGGGAATGGGCTCGTCGCCGGCAGCGGTTGGCAGTGCGTGCCGATGCAGCCACTTTATCCAAAGCGAAAAGTTATGCAAAATGATGTTTTTTCGCATCTCGTATAACGAATCGTTATGCAAAACCGGCTCGCGGACGGACGCGTCAAATTCCGCCATCTACAGTGTTTTCTTGCCGTGGCGCAGATGGGCAGCGTGCAGCAGGCCGCCCAGAGTCTGTCGGTCACGCAGCCCGCAGTGTCGAAGACGATCGCCGAGCTGGAGCTGGTGCTGGGCGTGAAGCTGTTCGAGCGCGGGCGGCACGGCGCGGTGCCTACGCGCGAGGGGCAGCTTTTCATGCCGCACGCGAGCGCCTGCGTGAGCGCGCTGCGCCAGGGCGTGGCTTTGCTCGCGCGCGACGAAGGCGCGGTGACCGCGACGCTCGATATCGGCGTGCTGCCCACGGTGGCGACGGCGTTGCTGCCCGGCGCGTTGCGTCACTTCCGCGAGGAATGGCCGCGCGTGAGCGTGCGGCTGGTGACGGGGGCCAACACCGAGCTGCTCGAGCGGCTCAAGACAGGGGCGGTCAGCTTTGCGGTGGGCCGTCTGGCCGACCCCGAACGCATGGTGGGCCTGAGCTTCGAGCAGTTGTACAACGAGCCGCTTGCCGTGGTGGTGCGCGCGGGGCATCCGCTCGCGCAGGGGGCGGGGCTGCCAGCGCAACTCGCATCGTTTCCGCTTGTGCTGCCGCCGTTCGGCACGTTGATCCGCCAGGCGGCGGACAGTCTGCTCGCCGCCTGGGGCGCAGCGCCGCTGTCGGCGTTCGTCGAGTTGCTCTCGGTTTCGGTGGGGCGCGCGCTGGCGCTCCAGAATGACGCGGTGTGGTTCGTGCCCGCCGGTGCCGTTGAGTACGACCTTCGGCGAGGGACGCTAGTGCGGTTGCCACTGCCTTCCGCGGGCGGCGAAGAGCCGGTGGGGGTGATTCAGCGTACCGATACGCAGCCCACGCTGGCCGGTCGCGCGCTGATCGAGGCCGTGAGGCGTGCGGCGCGCGAGCGCGAAGTGCGACCGGATGGCTCCGCCGCGCCCCGGACGCGGCGCGCGCGTGCTGCAAACACTTCCGCTGGCAAGCGTTCGCCCGGCGCCAAGGGTTGAGGCTTCACGGTCCTGCAGACCCAAAGCCGCGCGCTATATTCAGCCGGCCGTGAGCTTCGCCTTGGCCCGCGACTTCGACGTTGCCGGCGCTTCCGGCGCGACGCCGGGCAGGCGCGCGCTCGTGGCCATCCACAGCACTTCGGCGTCTTCCTCGCTCGTCGAAATGGCTGCGTGGCCGGTGCGGCTGTCGAAGTAGAGGCTGTCGCCGGTTTCCAGACAGGTGGGCGCGTAAAGCTCCGAATACAGGCACACGCTGCCGCTGATCACGTAGAGAAACTCTTCGCCTTCGTGGCGGCCCCAGTCGTCGAACGCGTCGAGCGAATGCGCGGTGATGCGGATGCGAAACGGCAGCATTGCCTTGTGCGCGAGATCGGTGGCGAGCAACTCCATTTGATAGCCGCGATAGGCGTGGCGCTGACCCGCGCCGTTGCGCGTGAGCGCGCGGCGGCCGCCGGCATTGAGCTTGGGCGGGGTGCCGAACAGCTCGGCCAGGTCGATTCTCAGCCCGCCGACGATCTTTTGCAGCACGTCGAAGGTTGGCGACATGAGCCCGTTTTCAACTTTCGACAGGGTCGAGCGCGAGACGCCGCACAGGCGGCTGGCCGTATCCAGCGTCAGGTCCTGGGCGACGCGCGCGGCGCGCACGCGGCGTCCGAGGTCGGTGGTCGCCGTGCTGGCGGATGGGATGAGCGTGGAGTCCATGGCTACGTTCGAAGACTGACGAAAAGCCCTGGTTGGGCCGCGCGAATGTGTTACCGATCATATCAAACGGTTGCTCGCGCGAAACCCTCGCCTCGCCTGGCCGCGACGTCGGCTCGGCCGCATGGGGCAAGCCATCATGCATTGAGGCCCTGTTTAATCTCGGATTAAAACGACTCTATTCAAGGATTTTCAAGGTTAATCGGTTGTTGATTTAACAATATTTAAAGATTTCTCGAGTTCGATATTAGAGTAGCGCTTCAATATGCGTCCATGCGTCGCGGCCCACACGGATTTTGATATTTATCATTGTAATCAGATGATGTAGATCAAGTGGAGAGAGCAAAATGCATGACGAACGACTCGAATTATTGCTGGCAATCTCGCGAAGAACGCTCGGGATCGAGAGCTTCGAACTGACCGGGAAGCCGACCGCCGACGTGCATCTCGTGAGCGCAGAGGATATTGGCCGCGCGCTGGAGTCGGCGTATGACGCCGGGCTGATCGTCGGCTACCGCATGGGCCGCGCGGAGTGCGAGCAGAACGCCTGAATCTCGCATGACGCGATTTAGGAGCGGCGCCCTTTAAAGGGCGCCGTTTTTATTTCGATTTTGATTGACATGAAAATAAACGTTTTCCCTGATTAATGGCGATGTGGCGCCTGATCAGTCCCGACGATTGTTAATCGACGCTTTGCGCGGATTGGGTGAACGCCCGGCATGCCGCGGGCGAAAGCTTTCCCGCCTATTTTCAATTACCGGTCGTCCTTGAGAAAGACGCGTCGTCACAGATCAGTCAGACGAGCCGACGCAACGGGGCGAGCGACCAGTCGTGCGGCACGCCATGCACGGCGAAAAACCACGCGGCAACCCATGACGCGGCGACGACGATCAGGTCGCAACGTCCGCTGCGCCACCAGTTCAGCGAGTGCCGCTGAAAGATCCACGGCACACCGAGCGGATTGGGCCAGTCGGCGAACAAGTGGACCATGCCTCCGCAAGCGAAGCCGAACGCGGGCGCCGCGATCGGCACGTGCCCGAGTTTGTGATACGACCACACGAGCAAAGCGATCCAGCCGATGCCCCAGTGCGTGAGCGTGCGATGCGTGATCCAGAGGCGCCGCTTCTTGCGCCACCATGCGACCTCCAGCCAGTCGGGCGCCGATCCGCCCGCGACACCCGCCGCGAACGCGAGCGCGGCGTAGAGATGCCAGGCGCTATCGGCGCCCTGATGCGTGACGATTGCGGCGGCGATGACGCCAGCGGCCCAACCCGTGGCGTGATGTGCGGTGCCTGATGCCATGAAGCGGTGTGTTGCGAAGTTGAAGGGGGCGCAATCTTCGCAGGACTGCGAAAACCAATCACCGCGCCTTGTGTGGGCTACAATCCAAGCCAGTAAAGGGCTTGCGCTACATTTGGGTGCTACAAATGGGTCAACATATTATCAGGCGCGGGGCGGCTTATCACTACCGCCGCGTGGTCCCTGAAGCAATTCGTAACATCATTGGCAAACGTGAAATAACTAAGAGCCTGAACACGAAGGATAGGCGGGAAGCGGAGAAAGCAGCCCGTAAGTATGGCGTGCAAGTAGATGAGCTATTCGAGCAAGCGGCGGCGAGCCTAGAGAGGGTGCGCACGAGCGGGACTGTGGACTTAGACACCATGCTAGATCACGAGCACGGGCAAGACGACCACGAGCTAGAGCCGTACACCGAAGCAGACCGGATAGAGGCGCTGCTGGACGATAAGCCAACTCCTGTGGGGCCAAATGATCCGGCCGCAATTGCATTCGCAGCAGCAACGCAGAACGCCCGCGCGTCGCTTCCTCGTCCGCGCAACGCCAAGGCAGCAGAAGCGAATAATCATACTTTTATGGACGCTCTGGTGCACTGGAAAACCACGCGCAAGCCGGGTGGTGCAGCAGTGGCGCAAGCGCATCGCAGCCTGTCCAAGTTTTGGGAGATATCCGGCAAGCGGCTATTGCCCGTCGAGGTCACACGCGCCCACGTCGCGCAGTTCGTTCGTAAGCTGGCGGAGTCCGGCATGGCACCGGGGACGGTTCGCCATTACGTGACGTTCGTTAAGGCGTTGCTGAGTGCTGCGGTTGACGCTGGCTACATCGATTCGAACCAGGCGCTCAAGATCGCTACGCCCCCGGCATCTGACCAAAGGGCAGCGCGGTTGCCTTTCACGGTGGACGAAGTGCAGACGGTCTTGAAGGCCAGCGCGGGCTTTACCGGCTTCAAGTATTGGGCTCCGCGCATCGCGATCTATACAGGAATGCGGCTAGAGGAAATCGGTCAGCTTGCACCCGGTGATATCCGCGTAGAGCAGGGCTGCGCGCTTGTGTACGTTACGGACGAAGGCGACGGCCAGCATGTGAAAACGGCAGGCTCAGTGCGCCGCATTCCGTTGCATCCTGAGCTATTGCCCTTGGTCGAGATAGCGAGGCAGGCGACCGGCGACCGTATCTGGCCAATGAAGGCAAACGCACACGGGCGGTGTACGGGTACGTTCTCGGGCAAGTGGAATAAATGGCTCCGTACGCTCGGCATCACCGACAAGCGGAAAGCGTTCCATTCGTTTCGCCACCTGTTTAAAGATCAATTGCGCGAGCAAGGCGTTACTGAGGAAGTCTCAGACGCACTAACGGGGCATGCTGGCGGGAATCGGATATCGCGCGGGTACGGCGCGCAGTTCTATCCTGTTAAGCCGCTACGCGCGGCAATAGACAAGCTACCGGCTATGTAGTGGAGGCTAGCGAGCGGGTGGAGTATTCCTTCGAATTAGTTAGCAGGGCGGCGGCTGTAAATAACAACAGTTGAGCAACGGCGAAAATCATTATGCAAGGTAATTTTGGGAAAACGGGTTTCGAGAAATTTCAGATGATGATGGCAAACTTTGCTTCCGAATATCTCGATCCAGTCGTTGAGGCAAAGCAAGCAGGCGAAGAATTAAAGCGAAAAACGGATGGCGTATTTCGTGAGATCTTCTCCGGATATACAGAAATCACGGCAACGCTCGACGCTGTAAATTTGGTCGCGACATTGGTCGAACTTTCGCCACCCCGATCCAAGAAAATCGAAAAGGACGATTATATAAAATTCCTGATTGGCTCGCACTTGCAGGAGGTATATATGCTGGAGCAACGTCTGACTGCATACGCGACTAAAATCTCTCGACTATACGGGATTGCCGATCTTCCAGCAAAAATCAAAACGGTTGTTTACGGACCACTAGAAGCGATCATCCGTACGCGCGGTAGCCATGTTCACGCCCGTCGTTACTCAGATGAGGGGCTTGATTGGGTGGCGGCAATGGCGTTATTCCGTCGCACTGCCCATAAGCTCGGGGATGATCTGGAATTTGAATACAGACGAGCGCAACTCAAATGGTCGAGGCAGATAAAAAATAACAATTCTGAAATTCTCGTGATCGTTGACAGGTATTTTGAGCTTATCGCCGCAGCCATTGGCGCTGACCACAAGATAGCATTTCCTGATCGCGCCTAGTAAATCTGTCAATGCGCTTGCTTATGGTAAGTTAGCGAAAAGATACCTCTGATTTTCATGAGAATCTTGGAATATATGAAAAACAAGACCGAATACTTAAAATCCACAGCCAACAATTTTGTATTCACGGAGCGCCCCGAGGAAATATTGGTCGGATTTGATGCTACTGACGCATGGTTCGCGAGACACGAGATTGTATATCCGCGAATGTTCACGCCAGAAGGCAACGCGCTGGGTTTTAAGAGGGCTGGCGTGGACGCAGCAATTGCCTTGACAGAATCTCTTCTTAAAGAGCATCCTGAATATGCAAGGGGAACAAGTTTCGAACGCCTACTATCTAAAGTGGCGGATGAATTGATAAAGGCGGTGCGGATTGGCACCCCTCACGAAGACTATGACATATTCAAAACGGGGATTGCCAGTTGGTTTGCCGAAGAGGCAGCGCCTAAGACACACTTCATTCCTTGTGCTGTCTCTCCGAATGATTCGCGGTCGTTCCATGTAGGGCCGGTGACTTTTCAGTTTGTGAACGGCTTTGCTGCCGCTCATCAGGTTGAATCGAAGGATGAAGTCGAAAAATTTGGATATAATCAAATATTGGAGTATGCGGCGGGTCAAGGCGCGCGCTGGATTGCACAGGTAGAAACGGAAGGTTACGATAATGAGAGATCCGCTGAGCACGCCGACAGCGCAGTTGACATTGCTCTAGTCGCCCTACAACTATTTATTCCACCTTCGATCTCAAAGGAAGTCGCGAGATCAACGGCGCGAACAATTCCTAAGAATATCAATACTTTTAAAAAGGTCGGCGATCATTTGAGGGCCGGGTTCACGCGCGCAGACCCGTGTATGAGCTATTCCGGGCCGTATTTCGATATGATTCTCGGGAAGAACAAAGCGATACTTGAATCCGTAGGAAACAGAGTAGACGCTTTTGTTAAGGGCCAGTCAACTTTGGTGAGGCTAGATCAAGCGTGGTGCGACGCGGCTTACTGGTTTCATGAGGGGATATCAGAGAAGCTGGACACCGTGGCAATTGCCAAAATGGAAACATCTATTGAGGTGTTGCTATTCGCACAAAGTACTAGTGGATGCAAGAATGGATTGCTTAAGGTGTTTGAGGTAATTTATGGATTGACCAAAAACCAACCGCTGAGAGATAACGATTCCCGAACGGTTTTAAGTTTTATCGACTCGGTTGTAACGGCCCGATCTCGCGTACTACATGGAACGTGGTCAACATTGAACTATCGAAAACCAGCCTTGAACGAGCGTCAGCACCGGCATGAGATCGAACTATTGGCGAGTGATCTCCTAGCCCGATTCACATTGCAACTCGATAGCTACAAGAAGACTGAAAAGCCCGAAGACAACTTCATGAAATTTCTAGACTGGATATCGACCCAAAAGGCCGGGATGTAGGGCCCCGTTCGCGGGGCAATAGCCACTTCAGCAGAAGCCAATACATCCCTACCCGACTTAAGCGCTGTGGACGTATACGCCTATAGCAGCGTCAGCGGATCAACACTTGGCGTAGGTTGCTCGTCTGTCTGTCTCGGGCGCTGCAGCTTCGCCAGCATTTCGGCCAACGTCGGCGGCTGCTCAGACGCGTTCTGTACATGCTGTACATTATGTGCATGTTGTACAGGATGCACACCTACCGATTCCTCTTTGCGCGCCTTGCTCCTGCGTTTGTCTACTGCCCAACTCGGTAGCGCTCCGGTAGCCGCTTGAATACCACGCCTATAGCCCGCTTGTGCGTGCCCGCCCGACTTCTCAAACCATGCACGCTCTGCCGTGTTGTGCTCTAACGGGTGCTCGCTCATGCCTGCACCATTAGCGCGGTGCGGGTTGCCAACGCTTCGGCCCCTGCTGCGCGGTACGCTTGCTCATCCATGTTTCGAAATTGGCCGATTCCAATGCTTCGGATTGCCAACACTTCATGCAAAGCAATGTTCCGGCCAGCGTAGCGGATGCCTAGCCGATACCAAGGCAACGCCGTAGCGCTATCGACCAGCGTGTAAGGGTACGTCTTGCCGTTCATAGTAACTTGGTGGACTTCGAACTTGGTTTCCATCGTAACGGCTACCGCGCTAATGCTGGCCTTGCCAAGGCGCACAGCATCGCGAATATGTAATGCGGTCACAATTGCTCCTGTAGGGTAGCCATGCGGCTCTAATAGCTTGCGTACAAGGTCGCGTTGCTTCCGGGTAAGATCGCGGCTCATCCGGCTAGGTGGGAAAGGCTTGGTTAGGCCAAGCTGACGGGTAACGATACCGGCCATATCATCGCGCGTACCTTCCGCATGCTCGGGGTTATCAACCAAGAATTGAGCAAGCGCGGTTGCATAGCTTGCTGTACCGTCATCGGTATAGACCGCAGTCACCACCTTTAACGAGGTTCCAACCTTGGCGGCTTCTACTTCGTATAGCTCGGCCTGTTGTCGCATGGCGATACCTACGGCCATCTCATGCTGACTAGTGTATGTTTTCACTACTGATATGCACTCCTTAAAACACGATGTTGTAACGGGGTTACAGGTTTGAATTCGACGAAGGTATAAGGCTTTGCGGCCGATTCCTGTAACACCGTTACAAGATTTGGGTAACCGGCCCCTGACTCAATTTACAGAATTCTTTCATGTACAGAATGGAGGTAATGACCTTGCGACCATCATTAGGATCGAACCTTGACTAGTCGATACGGTCTATCTCTCGGCTTCGTATAAGGCTGGGCCGGCCCCCGCGAAAACCGGACACTGGGTAACGCTTAAACTATGAGGTAGTCTTCCGCCTATGTTTAAGCCTACAACTAACAACATGGAACCCGTTGAGGTTCTGACGCAGCCGGAGCAACGCCGACGCCGCTCAGTTGAAGAGAAACTGGCGATTGTGCGTGAGACCTTCGAACCCGGAGCCACCGTCTCCGGGGTAGCCCGACGTCATCAGGTGAATGCGAACCAGGTGTTTGCGTGGCGCA
>NZ_JAMBPR010000035.1 GCF_024206475.1 Paraburkholderia sp. CNPSo 3274 | reverse complement strand
GAAATCCACCCTCCGCCAGAACCGCGTACGCGACGCGACCGCTACGCACGTCGAGCATGATGTCGGAAATCTTGCCGACATGTTCGCCATCTGCGGAAATCACCTTGTTGCCGTCGAGCGTGGCCGCGGCCATGATTTCGGGACCCGGACCTTCGCCAGTGCCCCCGCCGACGATTTGCGCGCCAGCGCCTCCTGATTGGGGATCAAGGATAGTCATGCTTGTGCTCCTTTCGGTTAAGAGTTGCGATGCCTCCTGGCGCATGGCGCGTGCCACGTCGCAAGTCGTCATGCACTGATCTCGTTTCGTGGGCACTTCACGGCAGACCTGAGAAATAGGCGACGCTTCCGGTTCCTTAAAGTATCAGTCATCCTGACTAATGCCTTATTTTTCTCGATCTGACGCGCGGCAATCGGCAACGGCTCGCTTCAGCCGCACGTGCGGCGCCCACATTGCAGGCATCGATGGCCAGCGTTTCCACACCGGCGCCGCGCGCGGCGACTTCCCATAGCGAATCCGAACAGTGGAGCGTCGACGATGCGAAAGCCATACGTTGAGGCCATCGTGAATTAGTTCCGAGCGCAAGGCATCCGAAAAGCCGCGCACCGCGAACTTGGCGCCGCAATCGGCCGACTGCAGTGGAGCAGCACGCGAAGCGAGTCTGGACACATGGGCTTGATGCTCGACGCCTGTTGCCCGATGCCCGGCATGTCGCAATGAAAAAGCATGGAGAGGTGCCGGCTTCTGAACGCGCGCGTCTTTCGGATGAGGTGCGCGCTCGCGCCGCCTACATAAGCCCCCTCGAGGTTGCATCCGTACCGCGCGGGCGAGGCGCAACGCCTGCGACCTGTCGAGCGCCCTTATTGCGTCAAAGCCGTCGGATTCGAGGAGCGCGGCCAGCGCATCGAGCAGCCGCGGGTCGTCGCTACCAGCAGTACGGCCGCAACCTCTGCGCCCCCGGTTCAGTTGGAGGGTGTCAGCAAGTGGCATTCCCCGTCGGGCGGCGACCACCTCCTCCGGTTGCGGCACGGGAGTTGCTGTAACGGTCCACGCCGCGCACGCCGTGGCCATGGAAAGGAGAGCCGCTCCATGCTGGACGACCAGAACCTCGAGCCCGAAACCGCTGTCACCGATCGCACGGAACGCTCGTGGCTGTCGCGCCTCGGCCCCGGCCTCGTGACCGGCGCGGCGGACGACGACCCGAGCGGGATCGGCACCTATTCTCAGGCGGGCGCGCAATTCGGCTTTACGCTGCTGTGGACACTGCTGCTGACGTACCCCCTCATGGTCGCGATCCAGATGACCAGCGCGCGGATCGGTCGGGTCACGGGCAAGGGGCTCGCCTCGAACATGCGAGCGTTCGGCCCGAAATGGCTTGTCGTGCTGCTGGTGCTGCTGCTGGCCGTGGCAAACACCATCAACATCGCCGCGGATCTCGCCGCGATGGGCGCAGCGATCCATCTTCTTGTTCCGGGCCCCGAGCATCTCTACGTCGTTGCGATTGGCGCCCTCTCAACCATCCTCCAGATTTCGCTGCCCTACGAAAGCTATGCGCGCTTTCTCAAATGGCTGACCCTGGTGCTGCTCGCCTATGTCGCGGTCGTGTTTGTCGTCCCGGTCGACTGGCCAAAGGTCGCCGTCTCGCTGGTGTGGCCGCGGGCCCACCTCTCAGGCGAGTACCTCACTATGGTCGTCGCTGTACTCGGCACCACGATCAGCCCTTACCTGTTCTTCTGGCAGGCTTCGCAGGAGGTTGAGGAAATGCGCTCGAAGCCTGGCGAGCGGCCGCTCCGATGGATCTCGTCGTTTCATGCCTACCGGCACATCGACCGGATCGCGGCCGACACCTGGATCGGCATGGCCGTATCCAACGGGGTGGGGTTCTTCATCATGCTGACGGCCGCCGCGACGCTTTACGCCCATCACGTGAAGATCCAGACGTCCGCCGACGCGGCGAGAGCGCTCGAACCGGTTGCGGGCCATCTGGCTGCATACGTCTTCGCCGCTGGCATTGTCGGCACGGGGTTGCTCGCGCTGCCTGTTCTGGCTGGCTCAGCGGCGTATGGGGCTGCGGGCGCGTTCCGCTGGCGCAGCAGCCTCTCCCTGCACCTGACGCTGGCGCGCGAGTTCTATGCCGTCATTACCGTGGCCATCCTTGGCGGCACCGCCATCACGTTCTTCCACCTGGATCCGGTCAAGGCGCTGTACTGGAGTGCCGTCGTCAACGGACTGGCTGCCGTACCTGTCATGATCGTCGTCATGCTGATGGGCACGAACCGGCGCGTGATGGGCAGGTTCGCGATCGCGGGGCTGCTGAAAGCAGGAGGATGGATCGCGACTGCATTCATGGCGCTCGCCGCCGTCGGCATGTTCATCACCGGCTAACGGACTCCAATAATCATCGAGTTTTGCCCGCCCAGCGGTTCGACTCTAATCTCGCGAAAGCCCGCCTCGCTCATCCATTCACGGCACTGCCTGGCGGTATAGTCGAAACCACCGGGAGTCTCGATCAGCATGTTCAAACTCATCATCAAACCAAACGCATTGCGCCTGCGCTCGTCGTCAATCACTGCGTCGTAGACGATCAGACTTCCGCCGGTAGGCAACGCCTGATAACTCCTCGCGAGCAATTCGCGCTTCTGTTCGAGATTCCAGTCGTGAAGAATGTGTCCCATCACCAGGACGTCGGCTGAAGGCAACGCGTCTTTGAAGAAGTCGCCTGGATGAAAGTGTATTCGATCCTGTAGCTCGTTCGCCGCGACGTAGTCGTTGAACACGGGAGCGACGGCGGCCAGATCGAACCCAATTCCCGCAAGATGCTCGTGCGTACGCGCAACCTCCACCACCAAGGCACCCTGCGCGGTGCCGACGTCAACGACCGTGCGATAGTTCTGCCATGGAAATTTTTGCGCGATCTCCTTTGCCAAATCCAGGCTGACACCACTCATCGCGCCCAGAAACTCACGGAGCCCGCGTTCGTCACGATAGATTGCCTGGAACGGGTCACCGCCCTGCTTTGCTTCGTTCTGCGGTAGCCCCGTGCGCAGCGCTTCGGTCAGCGCCCCCCAGAACGGGTATAGGCGGTTGTTCGTCATGAGCAAAAATCCGGCGATACAACCCGGTTTCGCTCTGTCCAGAAATGCACCGGCCTCAGCGCTATTCCGGTATAGGCCGTCGTCTCGATCCAGGAGCCCTAGCGCAACCAGAGCATCGAGAAAGTCGTGTGCCGATCTCGGATGCAATTGCAATTCATCCATCAATTGCGGTGCGGTGCGCGGGCCGCTCCCAAGAATGGTGAACAGGTCGAGTTCGACCGCGGATAGCAGCGTCTTCGAGGCCCAAAAACCCATGGCCAACTGAAGCAGCTTTTGCGGAGAAGCGGCAGATGCGCTCCCGGTTTCAGACGTGAAGGTGCTCGGCTGCGTTTCCATTGTCTTGTCTCCTGTTGCAGATGTACCAAGGGTTCTCGATGGATTTGCTTCGCTAGGTGAATCTTCTTTGCATCAGCAGAACACCTTGCGGGCGAACACTATTCCGCGCTTGCCTCATATTCCGGACACCATGTGCTTTCCCGCACCGTCCTGGTAGACGCGTCCGGTAGACATCCGCTTTTCGGTAATGGCTTGCGCACGTTCGGTCACCGTCGCCAGGATGTGCGCCGGCGCCGTTTCAGGAGAGCCCGACTGGAATGGTGGCTGCGGGTCATAGGCCATATACAGTTGCAGCTCCTGGGCGACCGTCTCTCCCCGCAGCAGTGAGACCACGACCAGGGAGCCATCGATTCCCGACGTCACGCCACCCGCGCTGATCAGTTGCCCGTCGATCACCACACGCTCGCCACTGGGAATCGCGCCATATAGTGGGAGGACGTCCATTGCTGTCCAGTGCGTCGTGGCATGCTTGCCATGCAGCAAGCCAGCCGCACCGCAGAGCAGCGCGCCGGTACAGACCGAAAAGACGTAGCGCGCGCCCGCCTGGTGCTTAGGCTTGCCAGGCGTATTGCTGGAACATCTCCTCGAGCAGCGGGTTGGCGACGCTACCGGTATAGTTCGTCATGGTCGACGCAGCAACAACCAGGATGACATCGAGTACCAGAGCCGGGGCGAAACCGGCGGCCGTGAAGGACGCGACGTCCTGATCGTCGAGACGGCCACGCTTGTCGATCAACGTGCGCGCGAGATGCGAGAGCGCCGCGAGCTTCTCGTCGGGCGGCGGACGACGGGCGCGGATGGCATGCACATCGGCTTCGCTGAGCCCTTCCTTGAGTGCGAGGAAGGTGTGGAAGGCGACGGCCCAGGTGCTGCCATTGGTGACGGCATTCGTGAGCAACAGGGTCTGGACCTGGGCCTCCGTGAAGCTGCCGCCGTGGACTTGCTGAAACACGCCGGTCAGGCCGTTGATCAGTTTCGGCGAACCGGCAATTGCGCCGGCAATGTTGGGGACCATGCCGAATGCTTTAGCAAGACCTCTAAATGCCGGCTTCGAGGCCTCCGGTGCCGATTCGAGTGTATATACGGGGAACTTAGCCATGATATTGCCTTGGGAGTGGGATGCGTGCATCAAGGGGCGATGACACGACAAGCAAAGAGTAGAGATGCGCCGCAGCCTCGCCAATTACATGGCGTGTAATAGAAAATGCTCGATGCAAAAATGGAGAATCGAACGGTGCACCATCTAGCCATTGCGGTCATTGTGTTTGCATGCGTGTTCGGTAGCGCCCTGCTCGGCTTGTATCTGCACGCCATGCTGCCAGAGCACCATCTCAGCGACGAATCGGTCAGCGTCATTAAACTGACGATTGGACTGATAGCCACGATGGCCGCATTGGTGCTTGGGCTGCTGATCTCGTCGGCGAAAAACTCATTCGATGCGGCGAACGCCGCGGTCGTACGCGACGCCACCGATATCATTCTGCTGGATCGCACACTGGCCCAATATGGTCCAGAAACGCAGGAGATCAGGGTGTTTCTGAAGCAGAGCCTCGCCACAGGAATCCAGAAGATCAGTTCCGGCGATCCGGGTCAGCTGGCAAGCATGCGCAGCCCCGAGGAGCTTAAACGCGGGGAAACTATTCAACGCAGGCTGGCGGAACTGTCGCCGAACAGCGAAACGCAACGTCGGCTACAGGCGCGCGCCATCCAGATCGCCGGCGACGTGCTGGCGATGCGAGAGCTTGCGCTGCTGCAGGCGGCAGGCTCAACCCCGACGCCGCTACTGCTAACGCTTGTGTTGTGGCTGTGCATCATCTTCGGCTCGTTTGGGCTGTTCACGTCACCCAACACGACCATCGTCGCCACGTTCTTTCTGGGCGCGATATCCACCTCCATCGCAATTTTTCTGATCCTGGAAATGAACACGCCGCTCGGCGGAATCGTCGCTGTCTCCCTTGCGCCGGTGCATGAGGCGCTCTCCATACTTGGGCAGTAGCCATCGCGTGGCGCGTGACTCAATTGCACGATGGTGTAGCGCGTAGTGCGAAACAGCGACGATAGACTCATATTTATGTAAGTTTTAACTGCATCCGATCGCACGCATGAAAGCACGCGCTGCCGTGGCATTGAAGAAACAGGTCGGCGCAACGCCGCGAGTTTTCCCGTGCGCAAGTGCGTTGAAGCATCTGCTACCATTCGAATCGACAGTCCTGCGGCATAACTTCAAAAAAAAGAGCAATGGACTATGACATGGCGTTGCGTTGCACGCAGAAGCGGAATCTGAATCTATAAGCGTCCTTCAGAGCATGTCATCTGAGACTCGGTCCAACTCGATAGATAGCAGCCAGGTGTTATGGGAGGATGGCGACCGGGTCTTTTCCCGCGCATGGCGCTTGAGCCTGGATGGCGCGCAGACTTCGGTCATGGAGTTGCGGCCTTCGGCCGCCGGCCGCACGCCCGCGTGCCTCGAACGCCTCGCGCACGAGTACCAACTGAAGGACGAGCTTTCCGGCGATTGGGCAGTGCGGCCGCTCGAATTCGTGCGGGAGGGCACTCAAACCGTACTGGTGCTCGAGGATTCGGGCGCCGCTCCGCTCGACCGGCTGATCGGTTCGCCGCTTCGGCTAGAACGCTTCCTGCAACTCGCCATCGACATCGTCGCTGCCTTGGGCAAGGCTCATCACCGCGGTCTCATCCACAAGGACATCAAGCCGGCGCATATCCTGGTGAACGACGCAACGGGCGAGGTCAGGCTGACCGGCTTCGGCATCGCGTCGCGACTTCCGCGCGAACGCCAGAGCCCGGAACACCCCGAATTGATCGCCGGAACCCTCGCGTACATGGCGCCTGAGCAGACCGGCCGGATGAACCGGTCGATCGATTCGCGCAGCGATCTTTACGCGCTCGGGGTCACGTTGTACGAGCTGTTGACCGGGACCCTTCCGTTCACTGCGCTGGACCCGCTGGAATGGGTGCACTGCCACATCGCACGGCAGCCCGCTGCGCCGGACGAGCGCGCCAAAGGCATCCCTGCCCCGCTCTCGGCCATCGTCATGAAGCTGTTGTCGAAACCCGCCGAAGATCGCTATCAAACCGCGAGCGGCCTGGAGTGGGACCTCAGAAGGTGCCTGGCGGAATGGCAAAACGCTCATCAAATCGCTCCTTTCCCGCTCGGAACGCACGACACGACGCGACAGCTTCTGATTCCGGAGAAGCTCTATGGGCGCCGCATGGAAATCGCGACGCTTCTGGATGCCTTCGAGCGCGTCGCCACGCAAGGCACGCGGGAACTGGTCCTCGTGTCCGGCTACTCGGGCATTGGCAAGTCGTCCGTCGTCAATGAATTGCACAAGGTTATCGTGCTGCCCCGCGGTATCTTCATCTCGGGAAAGTTCGACCTGCGCCTGAGGGACGTTCCCTATTCCACCTTGGCTCAGGCGTTCGCCGATTTGATCCGGCAAATCCTGAACGGCCAGAATGCCGACGTTGCGCGCTGGCGCGACGCGATCGAAGAAGCGGTTGGCCAGCACGGAAGATTGCTAACCGATCTGATCCCCGACCTCGCCAGCCTGATCGGACCGCAGCCCCCGGTTCCCGCACTCTCGCCACTCGAAACTGAGTTGCGGTTTCAATCCGTCTTTCAAAAGTTCGTTGGCGTGTTCGCGCGCGCGGAGCATCCGCTCGTCATTTTCGTCGACGACCTCCAGTGGCTCGATCCGGCCACCTTGACCGTGGTCGAATATCTGATCACGCATGCCCATACGCACCACCTGCTATTGATCGGCGCGTATCGCGACAACGAAGTCGCGCCCGGGCATCCCTTGATAAGTACGCTCGGTTCGATTCGCAAGGCGGGAACGACAGTGCACGAGATCGCACTCGGCCCGCTCTCGCCGCATGATTTCAGCGAACTGCTTTGCGACGCTTTCAGATGCACGCGCGAGCAAGCCTTGCCTCTGGCCAGGCTGGTTCACCGGAAAACCGGCGGCAATCCATTCTTTGCGGGGCAGTTTCTGACGAATCTCGCTGAGGAAGGTCTCCTCGAGTTCGAGTCGAATTCGGCCTCGTGGCGATGGAGTCTCGAACAAATCGACGCGAAAGGCTTCACTGAAAACGTCGTGGATCTGATGATCCGCAGGCTACAAAGGCTTTCGCCCACCGCACAGGACGCGCTGATGCTGCTTGCCTGCCTCGGCAGCCAGGCCGACTTCGGTACCCTGGCGAGCGTCTGGGGCGGCTCCGAAGCCAAGGTCCATGCGGATTTCGCCGACGCCGTCCGCGCCGGCGCGATCATCTCCATGGACCGCAGCTTCAAGTTCGTGCATGACCGGGTGCAAGAAGCCGCGTATGCGCTGATCCCGGCCGCTTCGCGCGCCGAGCACCACTTGCGCATTGGCCGCCTGCTGTTGTCGCGGCTCGATGACGCGGACATTGCGGCCAGAATATTCGATCTCGTGAACCAGGTGAATCTTGGATGCGAGTTGATGGTCGAGCAGCCCGAACGACATCGTGCAGCCGCCCTCAACCTCGAAGCCGCGAAAAAGGCGAAGGCCTCCACCGCTTACCGTTCGGCCTGCAATTATCTGGCGACCGCTGCGTCGCTGCTTTCGCATCAAGGATGGGACGAGTGTTACGAGCTAACCTTCAGCGTCTGGTTCGAGCGGGCTGACTGCGAGTTTCTTCTCTCCCACCTCGGCGAGGCTACCGAATGGATCGATGAAATACTGCTTCGAGCGCGATCGAAGATCCACCGCGCCGAAGCCTACCGGCTCAGGATGGTCCTGCAGTTGGTGAGCGGCGATAATGCGTCCGCAGTCAGGACCGCACGCGAATGTCTGGGCATGTTCGGCATCGACTTGCCCGATCATCTGACGGATAGCGAAGTATCGGCAGAGTACGAAGCCGTCTGGGCGCATCTCGGCGCGCGCCCGATCGAAAGCCTTCTTGACCTCGCGATGATGAAAGACCCGGAGATGCGCGAGGTCATGAACATCTTCCACATGCTGGGGCAGGCAGCCTATTTCACCGATATCAACCTCGCCCAGACAATTGCGTGCCGAATGGTCGCCGTGACGCTGCAATACGGCATAACCGATTCGGCTGTCATCGCCTATGCATTCCTTTCCATCCTTCTGGGTCCGTTCTTCCACCGATACCAGGACGGCGAGGCGTTCGCCCGGCTGGCGGTCGCAGTGGCGGAGAAACACCGCTTCGCGGCTCAACACGTGGCCGCTCATTTCTTCATGCAAATGGCGGTTCTCTGGACGCAACCGATCGAAGTCGCATTAGGAAGCGTCGATACAGCCATTCGGTATGCGCAGGAGACTGGCGAGGTCATCTATGCCAGCTTCAGCCTCGAACATCGGCTAACGGATCTTCTGGCACGCGGGGTTCACCTCGATGAGGCGTGGCTCGAATCGATCAAGGCCATCGCGTTCGTCAATCGCATCAACTTCCGTCACGTGCACGATATTCTCACGTGCATCCAGCATTTCATTCAGAAGCTTCGCGGGCGCGCTGGCGACCAGATGGTCATCGAAGACGCGACGATTGAAGCGCAAATCACGGAAAGCGGTATCGCCGTGGTCAGCTGCTTCTACTGGATCTTGCGGGTGCAGCGCCACTATCTGTTGGGCGAACCCGAGAAGGCGCTCGCGTGCGCCGCCCACGCCAAGCCGATTCTTTGGTCCGGACGCTGCCATCTTCAGTTCTCCAACTACTGCCTTTACTATTCGCTTGCACTCGCTGCAGTTCACAACACCTCGTCGCGCCAGCGACAAGCCGAGATCGAGGCTGACATCGCCGCAAACATTCAGGCGTTCGAAAGATGGGCACAAAGCGGCCCGGTCACGTTTGCGCACAAGCATTTGCTGCTGTGCGCGGAACTGGCCCGTCTGAATGGAGATGCAATGCAGGCCTTGCGGCTTTATGAGGATGCCGCGCACCTGGCAGGCGAGCGAGGCTTCGTTCAGGATCAGGCACTGGCTAACGAACTGGCTGGGCAGTGCTGCCTCGCCGCTGGCCTCGAGCGCGCCGCGCACGCCTATTTGCGCGAGGCGCGGGACTGCTATTCGCAATGGGGCGCACACGGCAAAATCGAACAGCTGGAGCAGCGCTACCCCTTTAGCAAACCCGAAGCGGCGTCTGTCTCGCGCGTGACTATCGAGGAGTACGCCGAGCAACTGGATGTTGCGACAATCGTGAAGACGGCTCAGGCAATCTCAGGTGAAATGGTGCTTGAGAATCTGATCAAATCCTTGATGGTGACCGCGGTCGAGCACGCTGGCGCCGAACGCGGTCTGTTGATCCTTCCACAGGGCGCCCACCTGCGCATCGAGGCCGAAGCCACGACGCAAGGCGGCCAGGTCGTCGTGCAAATGCCGCAACAGCCGCCGAGTTCGGCCGCGTTGCCCGACTCGCTCTTGCACTATGTCGCAAGCACGCTCGAGCCCGTCATCATCGACGACGCCTCTGCGGAAGCCCGGTTTTCCGCCGATCCCTATATCCGCCAGAAATGCGCGCGTTCCGTCCTTTGCTTGCCGTTACTCAAGCAGGCCAGGCTGATCGGCGTCCTCTACCTCGAGAACAACCTCGCGTCCGGCGTCTTTGCCCCGAAGCGCATCGCCATGTTGAAGCTGCTCGCTTCGCAGGCGGCGATTGCACTGGAAAACGCGGGCCTGTACCGCGATCTCGCGGAACGTGAAGCGAAGATCCGGCGGCTCGTCGACGCCAACATCGTCGGGATCCTGATTGGGGACGTCGAGGGTCGGATCCTCGAAGCCAACGACGCGTTTCTCCGTATGCTGGGATACGACCGTGACGATCTGCAGCTTGGGAATCTCAGCTGGGGGGGGGCTCACACCGCCCGAGTGGGTCGAGCGCAGCAGAATGGTGTGGGAGAAGCTGGACGAGACTGGGACATTACAGCCCTACGAGAAGGAATACTTCAGGAAAGATGGCAGCCGCGTGCCGGTACTGATCGGCATGGCCATGCTGGGCGAGAACGCGACTGAAGCTATCGCGTTTGTGCTCGATCTGAGCGAGCTGAAACGGGCGGAAGCGCAGGCGCGCCAACTGCAGCTCGAGCTTGCGCATGCGAACCGTGTCACGGCCATTGGCCAGCTCGCGGCGTCGATTAGCCACGAAATGAAGCAGCCGATCGCTGCGACGGCCGTCAATGCGTCAACAGGTCTGCGCTGCCTCGAGCTCGATCCGCCCAACGTCGGGGAGGCCCGCCAGGCGTTCGATCGTATCGTACGTGACACGAGGCGCGCAGGCGAAGTGATCAAGCGGATTCATGGCCTTGTCAACAAGGCCCCGACGACCAACGAGATCCTGCAGATCAACGAGGCAATTCGCGAGGTCCTGGCGCTCGCGTCCAGCGAGGCGAACCGGAACGGCGTTTCCGTGCGGCTGCAGCTTGCGGAAGCTTTACCGCCCATCAAAGGCGACCGGGTGCAAGTCCAGCAGGTGATGCTGAACCTTATTATCAATGCCATCGACGCCATGAGCACGGTTGACGATGGGACGCGAGAATTGACGATCAGCACCGCCATCAACGAGCCGGGTGCCGTTCTTGTGGCAGTGCGCGATTGCGGCCCGGGTATCGCCCCGGAGAACACCGAGCGCCTGTTTGAGCCGTTTTATACGACGAAGGCTAGCGGGATGGGTATGGGGCTCTCGATATGCCACTCGATCGTCAAGGCGCATGGCGGCCGATTGTGGGCTAGCGCCAACGTCCCCCGCGGCGCGCTCTTTCAATTCACGTTGCCAGTCAACCCCGCTGTTTCTGCGTAGGCCGGCCCAAAACCGACACCAAGGTATATTGACTCCCCGTTCTCAAAAGCCGATTGTTGTATCGTCAGGCGCGCCGTAAAGGGACGGAGATGGACACCGAACTCAGTCGTACTGTGGATGCGCTCCCGGGGCTGGTATGGACTGCCTTTCCCGACGGCCGTATCGAGTTCGTCAATCGGCGCTGGTGCGAATATACGGGGCTTTCCGTTGATCAGGCGTCGGGCGAAGGCTGGCAGACGGCGTTCCACCCCGACGACCAGCCCGCGCTGCTCGAAGCATGGCGGACCGTCGTCGCCTCCGGCGAGCAAGGCGACGCGGAAGCGCGAATGCGCCGCTTCGATGGCACGTATCGCTGGTTCGCATGTCGAGCCAGTCCGATTACCGACGCTGCCGGTGAAGTCGTAAAGTGGTGCGGGATCAACTCGGACATCGAGGACCGTAAGCAGACCGAAGCGGCGCTGCGCGTGCAAGAGCAGCGCTTCGAGTTGATCGTCGATAGCCTCCCCACCCGGGTCGTCCTTTTTGCACCCGACGGCGACGTGTTGCACGCCAACCGCCATACGCTCGAATACGCCGGTGCGACCCTCGATGAGTTACGTGCGTGGAAGACCAATGGCCTGACCCACCCGGACGATCGGGACGCGGTGGTCGCCCGGTTCCATGCGTCGATCAGCACCGGCGAGCCCTATGACGCGGAGTCGCGCCATCGCAGTGCCGATGGCGTCTACCGATGGTTTCGCGTGCAGGGTTTTCCGTTGCGTGACAACGAGAGGCGAATCGCACTCTGGTATTTCCTCCAGACGGATATCGATGACCGCAAGCGTGCGGAGGCACTGCTTGCGGGCGAGAACCGTCTCCTCGAAATGATCGCCACGGGGCAGCCGTTGCCAACCGTGCTCGATGCGCTGTGCCGCCTCGTCGAAGAGATCGCGAGTGATTGCGTTTGCAGAGTCACCTTTCAGGATGCCCGCAGTACGGCGTGCCGGCACCTGGGGTCTCCTGGCCTCCCGAAGCTCTTTCTCCCACGTCCCGGTACGCGTGCCGCCTCCCATGATTCCGGTCCACTCGGCATGGCGGTGTCCCTCAAGGCGCCGGTGATCGTGCCCGATGTCGCGTCGGACGTACGCTGGACCAAGGCGTGGCGCGAGCGCAGCCTCGCGCACGGACTGCGGTCCTGCTGGGCGACACCGATTCTGTCGCGTACCAACGAAGTGCTCGGAACATTCACCCTGTTTCGGTCCCATACCGGCAATCCCACGCCTCTCCAGCACGACCTGATCGCACAGCTCACGCACATCGCGAGCATCGCCATCGAACGGGCGCACAGCATCGCGGCACGTCAGCAAGTGGATGAGCGGTTACGGCAAAGCGCGGCGCTGATGGCCAAGGTGGAGCAGCTCAGCTCGAGCGGAAGCTTTTGCTGGTGCCCGCAGACCGGCTCGATCACGTGGTCGGAGCAGCTGTATGGCATCTTCGGCATCGAACCAGGCGTGCCGATTACGTTAGACATGATCGCAGCGCGCTTCCACCCTGGCGACCGTCTCATACTGGATGAAATGATCGAGCGGGCACAAGCAGGCAAGGATCTGGAGTTGGAACACCGCCTGCTGCTGCCCGACGGCTCGGTGAGGCACATTCACATACAGGCGCACCCCACGCGCGACTCGCAAGGCGGCCTCGACTACATCGGCGCCGCCCAGGACATGACGGAGCGCCGTGAGTCCGAGGGTGCGCTCCTCGCGCTGCGCGCCGAATTGGCGCATCTGAGCCGGGTCAATAGCCAGGGCGCGTTGACGGCCTCGATCGCGCACGAAATCAACCAGCCGCTGGCTGGCATCGTGACCAACGCCAGCACCGGATTGCGAATGCTGAGTGCACAGCCGCCCAATGTCGAAGGCGCGCTCGAGACGGTACGGCGCACGATCCGTGACGGGCATCGGGCGTCGGAGGTGATGGCACGCCTGCGCGCGCTGTTCAGCAAGCAAGCCGTGACGACGGATGCGGTCGATCTGGTCGAAGCCACACACGAGGTGATCGAGCTGCTGCAGTGCGAGATTCGCAACAAGCGGATCGTGCTGCATGTGAAGGCGGCCGAGGACTTGCCGCCGGTCACCGGGGACAGAATCCAGCTCCAGCAGGTGGTGCTGAGCCTGCTTCTCAACGCCGTGGAAGCGATGAGTGGCGTCGATGAACGCCCACGGCAGATGCGGGTGAGTATCGAGCACGACGATGGCGACTGCGTGCGCCTCGCCGTGACCGATTCCGGCGTTGGCATCGACCCGCAAAATTCGGCCAAGCTCTTCGATCCGTTCTTTACGACCACGCGGGAAGACATGGGCATCAGCCTGGCTGTGAGCCGCCGCATCATCGAAAGTCACGGCGGCCGCCTGTGGGCCTCATCCAACGCGGACCCGGGCGCCACTTTTACGTTTTCCATCCCGCTTCGAACGGACAGCATGGCGGCTGCCGACCAGTCCGTACCGACAGGTCAGCCTGCGCGCGCAGACGCTGAGCAAACCGAAAGGAACCTGTGATGGCCGAACGCTTGCTAATCGCGGTGGTCGACGATGACGAGTCAGTGCGCGAATCGCTGCCCGACCTGCTGCGCGTGTTCGGCTTCGCAGCGCGGGCATTTGCGTCGGCAGAGGAGTTCCTGGCATCTGGCTGTGCCGGCGAAGCGCGCTGCCTGATCGTCGACATCGCCATGCCTGGCATGTCCGGCCAGGACCTGCAGCACGAGCTCAAGCAGCGCCGGCAAGCCGTTCCGATCGTCTTCATCACGGCGCATGGAGACGAGACGCTGCGCCCACACGTGCTCGAACAGGGCGCCGTCGACTGTCTGTTCAAACCCTTCAGCGACACCGCCCTGCTCGGGGCGATCCAGGCCGCGCTCAAGGTCGAATGATTCCTTTCGGGGCCTGTGAATGGAGTTCGCAATGACACCCGCACATGCAGTTGAATTCGCATCGAAATCGTCGTCGCCGCAAGCCGCGCCGGTTGTCTTCGTCGTCGACGACGATGTCTCGGTGCGCGAGTCGCTCGAAGCGATGATCCGCTTTGCGGGTCTCAGGGCGGAGACGTACGCTTGCGCTCAGGACTTCCTCGGACGCCCGCGCGCGATGGTCCCGAACTGCCTGGTGCTGGACGTGAGCCTTCCCGATCTAAGCGGCCTCGACTTGCAGAATCTCATTGCATCCGAGCGCACAGACATGCCCATCATCTTCATCACCGGTTACGGCGACGTGCCGATGACGGTACGGGCCATGAAGGCCGGAGCGGCCGAATTTCTCACCAAGCCCTTTGACGATCAGATTCTGCTCGATGCCATTCGGCACGCTATCGAGCGCAGTCGCGCGGCATTGAGCAAGGAAGCCGGGATGCAGTCGATCCGTGAGCGCTACACCTCGCTCAGCAAACGCGAGCGGGAAGTCATGGCGTTGGTGGTATCAGGGCTGCTGAACAAGCAGGTGGGCGCGGAATTGGGCATCAGCGAGATCACGGTAAAGGTGCACCGCCGGCACGTCATGCGCAAGATGGACGCCCGCTCGCTCGCCGAACTGGTCAACATTGCGGGAAAACTGCACGCTGAGGGCGCATCCGCGTGACGGCCGCGTCAGCGTCCCCCAGTTCGACAGGCGCCGCCTCGCGATACCCGCCTCCAAGCGCCTTCGACAGCGCGATCGACAGCCATGCCCGCCCCAGAGCGCTCATCAGACTCGTCTTGGGGCGATTGCGAACGCGACAACGCATGCGGCCTTGGCAATGCACTCGACCGTCGAGACGAGTGCTATGGCAACGCTGTGCGCGTACTCGAGGGGCAACGCCGGTGCTACTGCGAACACACTCGCCGCGCAAATGAAAGCGAAGACGTGACGCGTAAAGCGCAAGCCGCCTATGGCGGCAAAACCAATTAGGCACATGACTACCTTCGACGCCAGCACCGCGAGCAGCGAGGTCGAACTGATCGATCCGCTGAGTTCCAGCGGCGCCTCGATTAGTACCCAGCAACAGACCGCAACGACGGATATCTTGAACGGGCGCTCTGCTCTGGACACCGGGTCGTCGGCATCCGCCTGGAATCCCGCCAGGACCTCGTGCCTGCCAGGAGCGCGCTTCATCAGATTGCCAGAGCCGTAGTTCATCACGCAGTCCTCCACACGGACATGGCCAGCCGCGCTTGCACGGGTGGATACACGTTCCACGATCCGTCGTCGTGACGGAAGAAGAAAATCGACAGCAGACCGCTGGGGCGCCCCGCCTCGATGCACACGCGGCGCCGATGCCTTCGGGTGCGGCGGACCCGCACGACATGCGCGGGCATTGCAGGCGTGGGCGCGAGCCACTTCTCGACGGCCCAGCGCAGCGTCATTTCGGTCGGGCTCATGGTGGCCTCCTTCGCGTCGTTGTCTACATCAAGGTTGAGTAACGGGATTCACGCGGCGCTGACCACCGCGTGATCGGTTTTGCTCCGGTTGCCGATGAAGGTGCTCACAAGACACAGCAGCGCGTGAACGCCCACGAGCGGACGTCTCAGGCATGCATGAACCTGTTCGCTGCGGCTTTCGCCGAGCAGGCACCATGTGCAGAAGTGCTCACAGTTATTGGTCAACAGGCGATAGCGGTTTTCGCCGAGCCGCGAGCGGGCGCGCCGCACGGCTTGCGCGCCTGAATACGTCGGAAGCTGACGCGCGCGCACAGAAACGGTGTGACCGCCGGCGAACTGCTCGATTGGGACTTCTTCGACAGGGCCGCGATACACGGACTTCGCGAAACCCGCGTAGTGAATGACCATGCCGCTACCGACATAAATGCCGTGATGTTCGTAGCCGTGGCGTTTCGTGATCAGGTGGGCACCGAGCGCGAGTTCGCCATTCGATCCATCCAGTACGACATCCGCCGGCGCATAAGCGGCTGCGCATCGTGCGTCACGTTCGCTCCCTGATTGGTGGCGGTCGCGGTCCATGGCTCTGCTCCAGCTCCGGTGTGTGTCGGCATGCGAATCAATTTAGGGGGTGCCCGGAGGAGCCGCAATTACACTTTGGGTTCAGGTTTTCACGACACTCCTTCCCTTCGATACGGCGGCTGCGTTACACCATCGTGCAATTGAGCCGCCCACCTCCAACGGCCTAAAGTGGCTCTGCACGGGCAACGTCTCCCAACGCTGGCGTCGCTCAAACGCAGCCATTCGCACTCCGCAACGGGAAGGCCATCATGCTCACCGACGTACTCCATCTTTCGCGAGCCCAGTTCGCGATGACGACGATCTTCCACATCGTGTGGCCGATCCTGACCATCAGTCTCTCCGCATTCCTGCTGCTGGTCGAAGCACTGTGGATCCGCACTGGCGACGTGATGTACTACCGCCATGCACGCCACTGGAGCAAGCTGCTCGCGCTCAATTTCGCGGTCGGCGTGGTCACGGGGATTCCGCTGGAATTTCAGTTCGGCACCAACTGGTCTGGTTTTGCGCAGTACAGTGGCCAGTTCGTCGGCAACATCCTGGGTTTCGAAGGCGCTATGGCGTTCATGCTCGAAGCCGGATTCGTCGGCGTGATGATGCTCGGCTGGGGACGCGTACCGCGCGGCGTCCACCTCTTTGCCTCAGCGATGGTATCGCTCGGGTCCAGCATTTCCGCGTTCTGGATCATGGTCGCCAATTCGTGGATGCAGACGCCAGCCGGTTTCGCCGTCGTCAACGGCAAGATCGTCGTCACGGACTATCTGGCCGCCATCTTCAACCGCGACATGGTGTGGGGCGTCTCGCACATGTGGACGGCAGCGATCGAAACCGGCATGTTCGTGATCGCGGGCATCTCCGCGTACCATCTGTTCCGCCAACGGCATTCGGAGTTCTTTGCGCGTTCGTTCAAGATCGCACTGGCTGTGCTCATCTTCGTTGCACCGCTTCAGGTCTGGCTGGGGGATTCGAGCGGCACCAGCGTGTTCGCCACGCAACCTGCGAAAGGCGCTGCAATCGAAGGGCACTGGCAGACCAATCCGCCCGGCACGGGCGCCGCATGGTCGCTCGTTGCGTGGCCCGATCAGCAAAAGCAGCGTAACGACTGGTCAATCGAAGTGCCGGGACTCCTAAGCATCATCGGCACGCACTCGCTGCACGGACGCGTTTCGGGTCTCACGGACTTCCCGCGCGCCGACCAGCCGCCCATGGTGCCGCTTCTCTACTACGCATTCCGCGTGATGGCCGGCATCGGCTTCGCGTTCATGCTGCTCGCGTTCTGGACCGCATATGCGCTGCATAAGGCGCGCGGCAGTCTCGAGCGCCTTGTCGCGCAGCGCAAGCTCCTGCTCGCGTGGGTGCTGTGCATCCCGCTGCCCTACGTGGCTGTCGAGGCCGGATGGATCGTGCGCGAGGTAGGACGCCAGCCGTGGGTTGTGTATGGCCTGCTGCGAACGAGTCAAGCCGTGTCGGCAGTGCCCGCGTCGTCGGTAACGGCCAGCATGGCGATGTTATTCGCTTTCGATGTCGTGTTGCTCATCACCTTCTTCCTTCTCGCGCGGCGTTGGTTGAGGAACGGTCCCGATCTCACGGCCACACCGCCCGCGACCACCCTCGTCCCGCCTCAAACGGCGGCTAGCGAATACTGAATCTTCGTTTTCCAACTGAAGGGAGATAGTTCGATGGACAGCACCACTCATTCCCTGCTTACCCTCACGTGGTTCGGCCTGATCGGCCTGATGCTGGTCTTCTACGTCGTGACGGACGGATTCGATCTCGGTGTGGGCATGCTCACGCTGCTGAGCAGAAAGCGCGAAGACCATGACGTGATGATTCAATCCATCGGTCACGTGTGGGACGCGAACGAAACATGGCTGGTCGTGGTCGGCGGCGGCCTGTTCGGCGCGTTTCCCGCTGCCTACGCGATCCTGATGCAAGCGCTGTATCTGCCCGTCATGGCGATGATTGCCGGATTGATCATGCGGGGCGCAGCCATCGAATTCCGTCACAGCTCGCAGCATGGAAGGCTATGGGACACCGTGTTCGGCGTGGGCAGCCTTGTCGCCGCCGTCTCGCAGGGCATCGTACTCGGCAAGGTGATCACGGGCTTCCTGCCTGATGGGTCCAGCACCGCGTTCATCGCGGTGACAGCCATTGGAGTTGTGAGCGGCTATGCCCTGCTCGGCGCGACCTGGCTCGTGAAGAAGGCGGCGGGCTCGATCCAGCGCTGGGCGCGACGGCTGGCCGTGGTGAGCGCGCAGTTCACTGTGGCTGCCGCGATCGTGCTCACCGCCGCGACATGGTTTGACGGCGTGGCGGTCCATGCCCGCTGGTTCCAGCCTCGCGTGTTCGCCCCGCTTGTGGTACTTGGCGCGCTCGCGGTCCTCTCGTTCGTGTGGCTGCTCGCGTCGCTCTATCGGGGACGCGAACGCCAGCCCTTCAGCGCGGCGGTGACGCTCTTCATGGTGTCGTTCGCTGGCCTCGCGATCAGCCTCTTTCCGGACTTCATCCCGGGCCGGCTGACGATCTGGCAAGCGGCGTCGGACACCCTGACCCTCGCGTTCATGTTGATCGGCATTGGCCTCGTGTTCCCTGTGATGATCGGCTACAACCTGTACCAGTACGCGGTCTTCCGCGGCAAGGTGATCGACACGACCCGCGCGTGAGGGTAGGCGAATTCATCAAAACGTCTCGATTCCAGGACCAGCCAATGAAGACGAGCGAGTACGCCGCGGTAGACGCCGCACGAGTCCAGATCGAAATTCTCGAACGGTCTGAAAACATACTCATCATTCGCTGGGTGGAGCCCGGACGATGCCATTATGGCGAGCAGCGCTGGCGTCGCCGTTATGCGAGCGCGTCTGGCGTGTGCGTTGTGTCTCGACGCACGATCCGCCGCGGCGATGCAGTCTTTCGCCCCGCCGAACGCCCCGCCCCATCGAACGCATCTGCAATGATCGCCGTCGAAGCGTTCGGCTATCCAGGTCGCAGCGTTGGCGTCGATTCAACGGGATCTGGACTTTGCGTGTAATCCGGCTTCATTTCCTCATAAGCGACGCTGCGATGCAGCGTCGTTCCCCCAGACAACTTGCATCGAAAAATAAAATGCCGCTCAAAAGAGCGGCAAATATGCAGGGCTGTTGGGCCACGAAATCCCGTCAAGCGAGCCGGATATCCGGTTGAGCCAGCCCGTTGATCTGTTCGGCCGTCCAGAGCAGCGTCGCCCTGCGAAAACCGTGCAGCGCCTGCTGATGGCGTCGGTACAACATCGCGTGGCTCAGCTGGGCGAGTTTGCCTCGAATGAGCCCCCCGGGAAACAAGCCAAAGCGCCCCAACGTGCCAAAGGAGTCGTACTCGCTCAGTGATACAAGCGAACCGAAATCCCGGAATGCAAAGCCCGGAAGTGGCTTGTTGTAACGGATCCATTCCGGCAGATGGCGCGCAAGGTGCTCCGCCTGTTGAGCGGCGACCTGCGCAGTAGGAGGCAGTGGACGCTGTACACCTTCCGGCGTGAGTGAAGCGCAATCACCGAGCGCGAAAATATTTTCGTCCTGTAGCGCCCGCAGCGTGCCCGATACCACGATCTGGTTCGACCGGTTGGTCTCGAGGCCCGCTAGCCGGTGCATGAAATCAGGAGCCTTCACACCGGCAGCCCATACCATCAAGTCCGCTTCGGCAAGTTTCCCGTCTCCGTAACGCAGGCCGCCCGGTTCGACGGCGGAGACGCCCGTCGAGGTCATGACGCGAAAACCAATTTTCTCGAGTCGCTGCTGGCTGGCTGACGAGATCTCCGGCGGGAAGGCCGGGAGCACACGTGGCCCCGCCTCGAGCAGCGTCAAGCACAGCCTTTCTCTGATCGCGGGATCGCCATAGCCGGCCGCAAGTTCGAAAAGATGACTGAGCTCGGCAGACAACTCAACCCCGGTCGCACCGGCGCCCACAATCGCCAACCTGAGTACCTCATCCTTGACCACAGAACGAAGAGAACGCTCGCGCAACGCGACGTTGAATGCCTCCGCCTGCTGCTGGCTGTCGATTAGATGGCAATGCTCCATGACTCCAGGCACGCCAAAGTCGTTCGCACGGCTGCCTATACACAGCAGCAGCACGTCGTATGGCACGGCTCGCGGCTCGAGCATCAAGCCGCCCTCGTGCGCCTCTATCGCGGCAAGCTGGACTTCGCGCCGCTGTCGGTCCAGTCCGCACATCTCACCCGGTTGATACGTGAAGCCATGTTCACGCGCATGAGAGAGATAAATGACGCGCTGCTGATTCACATCGCGCGTACCTGCCGCAATGGTGTGCAGCATCGGTTTCCAGATATGCGTGGGGCTTCGGTCGATCAACGTGACACTAGCCTCACCCGAACGGCCCAGCCCGTCGCCGAGCCTGGTTGCAAGCAGAATCCCGGCGATTCCCCCACCTACGATAACGACACGAGTTGGCTTTTTCATGGCAAGCACTCAATGAATGAAAGACGATTTCCAATACTCTTCGCCGATGGCAATGCTCAGGTTGGGCAACAACGCCCGCTCCGATGAGACCCATCGGTACTTTCGCAACTTAGGGTATGCCGCAAACAGCTGCAATTACACCTTGGGTGCAGGGTTGAACGACCAGCCTTCCCACCTGCACGAAGGTGTCGTTACACCATCGTGCAATTGAGTCGCACGCCGACGACTCATAAAGTTGGTGTCCATGAGCAGGGTCTTCCGAAATCGACATCGCTCAAACCTGTTAAGGATGCCAAATGACTACGACTCGCACCCTCTCAGACAACGTTTCTCAGGGAACGATTGCCTCGGGACGTTTATTTTTCCTTGAATTGAGCAGCAACTCCATTCACTCGATGAATCCGGACGGCTCTGATCGCAAGACGATCGTCACGGACTGCCGCCTCCCCGACGGCATCGCAGTGGATGCGGACGCCGGTCATATCTACTGGACCAACATGGGCGGTTCCCTGAGCGCCAACGACGGCTCGATCGAGCGCGCCGACCTCGACGGCAACAACCGCGTCGTCATCGTCCCGCAAGGCGTCACGCACACACCCAAGCAGCTTCAGTTCGACAAGGACGGCGGCAAGCTCTATTGGTGCGACCGCGAAGGCATGCGCGTGATGCGCGTCAACTGCGACGGCTCTCAAGTCGAAACGCTGGTCGAGTCAGGGCGAAGCGACAACGACCGGCACGACCAAAACAAATGGTGCGTCGGCGTCGCCGTCGATCGCAAGGCAGGGAAGCTGTACTGGACGCAAAAGGGCCCGGACAACGGCGACCAGGGCCGTATTTTCCGCGCGAACCTGGAGATGCCGAATGGCGAAGATCCGGCCACCCGCTCCGACATCGAAGTGCTCTTCGACCATCTGCCGGAACCGATCGACCTCGAGTTCGATCGCGCGAACCGCGTCCTGTATTGGACGGACCGCGGTGATCCCCCGCGCGGCAACACGGTCAATCGCGCCCCGGTCGACGCAGCGGCAACGCCCGAGATCGTGATCACCCACCTGCTGGAAGGCATCGGCATCACGCTCGACGTTGCCGGTAACCGAATGTTCGTCACGGATCTGGGTGGCTCGGTCTATTCCGCACAGCTCGACGGAAGCAATCTGCGCAACTTCCTCTATGCCCAAGGCAATCTCACCGGGGTTGCCTACGCCGAAGTCTGACCCGTACATTGGAGAAATCACATGACTGACACCAAGCCCATTCGCCGCGTCGCCATCATCGGCACGGGCGTGATCGGCGCGAGCTGGGCCGCGTTGTTTCTCGCCAAAGGGTTGCATGTCGTGGCGACCGACATCGCACCGAACGCGGAAGCGTCATTGAGAAAATTCGTGGAGACCGCCTGGCCGGCGCTCACGAGATTGGGCCTCTCGTCGGGAGCGTCGCTCGCTAACCTCACGTTCACGCCCGTGCTCGAGCAAGCACTCGTCGGCGCGGATCTGATACAGGAAAACGGACCCGAGCGGATCGATTTCAAGCAAAAGCTCTACGGGCAACTCGACGAGCTGTTGCATTCCGACATAATCATTGCATCCAGCTCGTCGGGACTGACCATGAGCGAAATCCAGAAAGGCGCCGCGACACATCCCGAGCGCTGCGTCATCGCGCATCCGTTCAACCCGCCCCACTTGATCCCGCTAGTCGAGATCGTTGGCGGCGCAAAGACCTCGGAAGCGACCATCCAGCGCGTGGCGGATTTTTATACGTCGATCGGGCAGCGCACGGTGCGGGTCAACAAGGAGATGCCCGGTCACGTAGCAAACCGGCTTCAGGCCGCATTGGCGCGCGAGGTGTACTACCTCGTTGCCGAGGGCGTGGTGAGCGCCGCCGATGTGGACACGGCCCTCTCGTGGGGACCGGGTCTGCGCTGGGGCGTAATGGGCAACATGATGCTCAACCACCTCGGCGGCGGCCCAGGCGGCATCGAGCACTTCTTCCAGCAGTTCAGCGGCCCGATGACGGCCTGGTGGAAGACCCTCGGCGCGCCAGTTTTGAGCCCCGACGTGCAAAAGAAGCTCATCGACAGTGTCCACGCCGAGACCGGGTCGCGTTCGGTCGAGTCGCTGGAGGCTGAGCGCGATGAAGTTCTGCTCGGTCTGCTTGAACTGCGCCGGAATGTTAGCAGTCGGAAACACAATCAATAGCTGGATTCGGCCGCGTAATCCCAGGCGCGATCGAGGGATCGGTCGCCCCTTCAATAAGTCTTCTCTGGGCTTTCAAGCCGGAGCAACAGGAATCGCAAAATGTCCACTACGGCCGCAGAAAACAAGACTACCCCGAAGCAGCTGCCGCCGCCGAACGGCGACTTCTATCACTTCGCTGAGACCTGGATGCAGAACCTGATCGTCGGAAAGGCGATCACCGGGTTCAGCGCGTTCATTTAAGACCGAAGGCGTGACGGCGAGCTTTTTGCCGTCACGCTATCGATAAGGAAAGCTAATCATGCCATCAACAACCATGGCGAATTTAGTATCACCTGGAGCAGTGCTTGACACCTCGCCGACAGAAGTCACAACGCTCGCAACGGTCCTGTACGAAAAGCGCGACGCGTTCGCTTACGTGACCGTGAACCGGCCCAAAGTGCTCAATGCCCTGAGCACGCAGACATGGAAGGATCTGCGAATGGCCTTCGAGGATGCGCGCGAGGACGCTGCCGTGCGCGGCGTCATTCTCACCGGCGCGGGCGACAAGGCGTTCATCGCCGGCGCCGACATCAGCGAGCTGGCGCACGCGAGCGCGATCGAAGCGGAGCAGTCGAGCCGCTTCGGGCAAGCCGTGCTCGACTTGATCGAGAACCTTGGCAAACCCGTGGTAGCGGCGATCAACGGCTTTGCACTTGGCGGCGGCTGCGAAACGGCCATGGCGTGCACCCTTCGCATTGCCGTGGAGCACGCGAAGCTCGGTCAGCCCGAGGTCAAGCTCGGCTTGCTGCCCGGCGGAGGCGGCACGCAGCGGCTTCCGCGCCTCGTCGGAAAGGGCCGCGCACTCCAGCTCATTTTGTCCGCGGAGCTGATCAGCGCGCAGGAAGCCTGGCGCATCGGCCTCGTCAACGAAGTCGTTGCGCCGGCCGCTCTCATGGAACGTGCTGAAGCCATTCTGAGGACGATCGCCTCGAACGCCCCTGTCGCCGTGAAGCTATCGCTCGAAGCGGTGAACAAGGGACTGGACGCGGACCAGAGCGAGGGCCTCGCCCTTGAAGCCTCCTACTTCGGACTGTGCGCCGGGACGGAGGATAAAAAGGAGGGCACGTCCGCCTTCCTTGAAAAACGCACCCCGCAGTTTCTGGGGCGGTGAAACAAAGGCCGCGATTCAGGAGAGATTCAATGGCAAGCGATAACATTTTTGCTGGACTCAAAGTGGTTGACTTTTCCAGCTTCATCGCGGCGCCCGGCGCCGCCGTCATCCTGTCGGACTTCGGTGCCGACGTCATCAAAGTCGAACCGCCGGGCGGCGACCCGTGGAGACACGGGCACAAGATCGCGCCACAGCCAGCGGCGGATGAACCCTATCAATGGCATCTAGCCAACCGCAACAAGCGCAGCATGACGCTAAACCTGAAGTCGCCGAGCGCCCAGCAGGTCCTCCAGCAGCTTGTCGCGTGGGCGGATGTCTTCATCGTCAATACGCCCCACCCCGCGCGCAAAAAACTCAAGCTCGAATACGACGACGTGGCGCGCTGGAACCCGCGCCTGATCTATGCGGATCTCACCGGCTTTGGCGAAAGCGGGCCGGATGCGGAAATGCCCGGCTTCGATATCACGGCGTTCTGGGCGCGTAGCGGCCTGCTCTCGATGACGCGCGATGCCGGCGCACCGCCGACCTGGCCGGTGGCCGGAAGCGGCGACAATGCAACAGCGCTCGGAATCTACGCGGCGATCGTCACCGCGCTCTACCGCCGCGAGTGCACGGGCATTGGATCTTATGTCACGACTTCGCTCCTTGCCTCAGGTGTCTGGTCGGCAAGCGTTGCGATCCAGGCCGCTTTGGCCGGCGCGAAGTTCGCTCCGCCTCACAATCGCGAGCATCCCGCGAATGCAGCGCTCAACGTGTACCGCGCGGCGGACGGCACCTGGTTCGTTCTCGTCGTGACACCCGACAAGGTGGCCGCCGTCGCGAACGCGGTTGGCCGCCCGGATCTGCTGACCGATGAACGGTTTTCCGATCCCGCGAAGCTGACGGCGAATATGCGACAGCTCACAGCCATTCTCGACGAAGTCTTCGACGCGCAACCGATGACGCACTGGCACGACGTATTCAGTGGCGCACATGTCACGTATGGCGCGGTGCGTGGACCGCTGGAGGTGATCGATGATCCGCAGTTGCACGCAAACGATGTCATCGTTCCGCTCGAAGGTGCCGGCGGCAAGCTGACCTCGACGATCAGCAATCCGATTCAGGTGCATGGCGTTGCCAAAGTGCCTGCGCGTCGTGCGCCCGACCTTGGTGAGCATAACGACGCGATCCTCCGCGAGTTGGGATTCGATGCGAAGGACATCGACAACCTGCGCGAGACCGGCACGGTGCCGAGCGTCAAGGCGCAATTAGCTTGACACGGGCGCGACGAAAGTTTGGAGCAAACCATGAGTGACATCACTACCGAACATACCGACGGCGGCATTCTGCGTGTCGCACTCAATCGGCCCGAGAAGAAAAACGCCATGACGGGAGACATGTACTCGCGCCTCGCGGATATCCTCAACGAGGCCTCCGAAAATGAGGAAGTCCGCGTTGTGCTCTGGCATGGCGTCGGGCAGTCGTTCTGCGCGGGAAACGACATCGGGGACTTTCTCGATCGTCCGCCCAAGCCGGGCGATTTTCCGCAGGGCCGCCTGATGGAGGCGCTCATCGCGTTCGACAAGCCGATCGTCGTGGCTGTGCAGGGCGCGGCGGTCGGCAGCGGCACCACGATGCTAACCCACTGCGATTTCGTCTACGCGGGCGAGAGTGCAAAGTTTCTGATGCCGTTCATCAATCTTGGCCTGGTGCCGGAATTCGGATCGAGCTTTTCGGTACCCGCGCGCGTGGGTCATCTGAGGGCAGCGGAAATGTTCCTGCTGGGCGAGCCATTCACAGCACAGCGGGCGGTCGAGCTGGGCCTAGCGACTCGTGTGGTGCCCGACGACGATCTGCTCGCGACGGCCACGGCAACGGCCCAGAAGCTCGCTGCAAAACCGGGCGGCGCGTTGCTGGCGAGCAAACGGCTCATCAAGCAGGCTTCTATCGACCCGCTCAACGAGGCTGTAACCGCAGAGAACCAGGAGTTCATGGTGCGGGTTAGCTCAGCAGAGGCCAAGGAAGCGCTATCGGCTTTCCTCGAGAAACGTCCGCCCGACTTCACGAAGATCCCAAAGCAACCGGCGGCCAAATAGTCTTTGTCCGCCGCAGCGCCTGCATGCTTGCACGCCACAGTCATGAACCCGACGGCGTTACGTTCATATTGGACGTGACGTCTCTCCATCGACCACACATTCGACGCCTACTTCCTGGGTCCGAAGCCGTTCATGGCTTTCATCAAACGGTCACTGCGCGAACTGGGCGTCCCCGATGATAGAAGCCGATACGAGTCCTTCGGCCCCGCAGAAGCACCGAATTGAGCTTCAATACGGCCGGCCACGATCGGGCCGGCCAGATCGACGTTGGCTTCGGCCGGCCGTTGCCCGGCAAACGGCGAGCAACTTCATACAGTGGTGCGAGTTCTGCGCTGCTGAAGCGCCAAAGGATATGGTTGCCGTGAAACTCTCTCATTTGATGCGGCGCGCCGTTGTTGGTACGGCCCTCGCCTCGAATGCGATCTACGCGCGTGAGATCGGCGCAAGCCTGGATTGCCATGCTGGGTCGCACGAATTCATCCAACAGCTACTTGCCAAAAAGGAAATAGATCCACGACCGATGAAAGTGTCGGCCAATTCAGTCAATGCGTATCGTCCCGGGCAGAAGCAAAGCCTGACTGCACTCGGATTCAAAGTCCAGGCTGTATTTGGCTCTGTCCCGGATAATGGGGCGCTCCAACAGACGGCCGGTGGTAACGGAGCGCCGCGTCAAGTCTATGGTGTTGTCGTTATGGCAGGGGAAGACGCGGTGAGGGAGCGCCTTCTTCAAATCGGCAGCACCGCGTCCGTGAAGGTCGTCATGCCGCAGGGATAGTGACGCCATTGGTCTGGAACAAGTCTGGCGGACTTCCGGTGCGACCTTGCACGGCGCTTTGCGGAACTGGCACCCGTTGCCCCCGTACTGGCGGCGCTTACCGGTTATGGCCAGCCCGAGGATCTGGAGCGCACGCGTCAGGCGGGATTCGCCCGTCATCTGGTCGAGCCTGTGCCGGTAGAAGAAGTGCCGGTCGCCCTCACCGGTGCGAAAGCTGCCGCGATGCAAGAGCCTCAGAATTTCCAGAAGAGAAAATGATGATGCGCTCGCGCATGGCCTGAGTGCGACGGATTGGTCGCTGGCGCAAGCTGGGCGTGCGCATCGATGACTCGTGCGCGCAGCGCCATGTCATAGAAAGCACCCACCACCGGCAACGCGCTGTGCGCACCTTCGCCCCAATAGTCGTTGCGTAACGTCACGCGTGCGTCGTCGAATCCCACCCATGCGCCTGCAACCAGTTGGGGGTGGATCAGGATGAACCAGCTATCCGTGCCGGCCTGCGTTGTTCCCGTCTTACCAGCCACGTCGACGTAAATCCCGAAACGGGTTCGGATGTCGCTACCGGTGCCGCGATTAACGACGTCGCGCATCACGTCGACCAGCTTCAGTGCGGCCGCGGCCGGAAGTGCCTGCTCCGGCTGCGCGGCCGGGAAGTCGGCGAGCACGTTGCCGTTGCGATCCTCGATGCGTGTCACCATGCGCGGCTCGACATAGGCACCCCGGTTGGCGATCGTGCCGTACGCCGAGACCATCTCCCTGAGCGTGACCGGGCTCGTGCCCAGCGCGAGCGACGGCACCGGATCCAGTGGGCTCTCGCGCACGCCCATCGCACGCGCGAGTGCGGCGACCTTGGCAGGCCCCTCACGCTGCATGAGCTGCGCAGTCACGCGGTTACGTGAAAACGCAAGGGCGTCACGCAGCGACATCGGGCGGCCGGTCGGCGGCTCGGGATCGGTCGGCGTCCATGCCGCAGTGCCTTTCAACGGGATCGCGACGTTGCGATCGACGATCGTGTCACCCGGCTGTGCGCCATCCGCGAAGGCGGCGCCATAGACGAAGGCCTTGAACGTGGAACCGGGCTGCCGTCGTGCCTGCTGCACGTGATCAAAAGGTTCGTCGTGAAAATCGCGGCTGCCGACCCAGGCCTTGATGTCCCCGTTGCGCGGATCCATGGCCACGAATCCGGCCTGGACCTGTCTCTTGCCATGACAAAGGCCATCAACAAGCGAAGCGTCCGTCGCAAGCTTCCTGATGGCGGTCTGATCCTGCAGGCCCGTGTCGCGCGCTGTGCGGTACTCCGCCGTCTGCCTGATGAACGACTGGAACAGCGCGTTACCCGGCCAGCAACCCGTACGCTCGTTCCATGCGCCATTGGCGATCGACTGCAGCTGGCTGGTCTGCCAGGCAACGGCCTGTGCTGCCATTGCCTGAAGCCGGGAATCGATGGTCGTTCGCACGACGAGCCCGTCGGAATAGATGTTGTAGCCGTTGCGATCCGCCCATGCAGTCAGCCACCTTCGCAACTGGGCGGCGAAGTGGGGAGCCGCGCCAACCTGCTCGGACTGGGGCTCGAAATTGACGTCGATCGGCTGACGTTTCAGCCAGGCATACGCGCGCGGGCTGAGCTTGCCGAACTTCACCATCTGCGCGAGCACCGTGTTGCGGCGCTCCAGCGCGCGCTCGGGATTGAGCACCGGGTTGTAGGCGCTGTTCGCCTTGAGCATGCCAACGAGCGTCGCACTCTCGAGGACATCGAGATCCGCGGCTGGCTTGCCGAAGTACGTACGCGCGGCCATCTCCACACCGTATGCGTTGTACAGAAAGGGCACCGTGTTCAGGTACGTCTCCAGGATCTGGTCCTTGCTGTACACGGATTCGATCTTGAGCGCAGTGATCGCTTCCTTGAGCTTGCGCGTCAACGTTGGTGCGCGGCCGATTTCATCCGGATACAGGTTGCGCGCGAGCTGCTGGGTAATGGTGGAGCCACCCTGACGACGGCCAGTGAACGTATGGAGCGCGGCCGCCGCAACGCGCTGGAGGTCAATCCCGTGATGCTCGTAGAACCGGTGATCCTCGGTCGCAATCAGGGCGTCCATCACGTGCGGCGAAATCCGGTTGAGCGTGACCCACTCGCGATTTACCGGTTTGAACTCGGCGAGCACATTGCCATCGGCGGAAAGGATCAGCGCGGGACGATCGACCCGGGCCTTGCGGATATCAACGAGGCGAGGTGTGAACGGAACAAGCGCCAGCGTGTAGGCCAGCGAAAACAGTGTTGGTGCAGCGACCGCCAGTGCGATGCCGCGACGTGTCGGGTGGCGAACGCCGTGCAGCGCCGCGCGGAGAAGGCGGCGTGCCTTCGCGCCGGCGGTGGCGGCAAGTGAGCGGGCACGGCTCACCCAGCGTGCGCAGAGTTCACGAAATAGCGACACATACGGGTGATTCACGATGGCTGCGCAATGGACGAAAGGCCGGATCGTACCAAAGCGCCGGCGCATTTCTCGCGGCAAAACCGGGCTTGATGCCTGCCGCTAACAGATCATTACACTTGTTTCGAATCTGCGGCGCCGCCGCGCCCGAAGCGCGGCATCGGCGCCGCGGAAAGAATGTCGCGCGGAATGGAACCCGGCAATCCACACACGTTGTGTAGTCGCTCGAATGCGGTGCTGTCAAACAGCAGTCAGGTCGAAGCGGATCTCGTGCAACGCGCTTTCGACACGATACCCCGCCGTCGGCGCACCCACGGACGTCATGTTCACGCACAAAATCAGTGCGCAAGAATTCCCATCGAGCGTTTTTTCAGATCCAGGAAGTGTGGTTCGAATGCGACCTCCGGCGTACGCGGCCTTTCCAGTTCGATGGGTACGTCGAGTGCCACCCGCCCAGGTCGCGCTGAAAGCACAACAAGGCGCGTACCGAGAAAGATCGCTTCATCGATGTCATGGGTGATGAAGACGACCGTGCAGTGGAGCTGCTCCCACAACGCGGTCAAAAACGTCTGCATGGAACTACGCGTCTGCGCATCCAGTGCGCCGAAGGGCTCGTCCATCAGGAGCACCTTCGGCTTCATCACGAGCGCCCGCGCGATCGCCACGCGCTGCTGCATGCCGCCAGATAGCTCATAGGGCTTGTGCCGGGCGAAAGACTCCAGACCGATGATCCGCAGAATGTCCGCCGACTCCTTGCGGCGTTGCGCCTTGGGCACTCCATGCAGTGACGGCCCGAACTCGATGTTTTCTTCCACGCTGAGCCACGGAAACAAGCCGGCCTGCTGGAACACGACGACACGGTCGGCCCCTGGCTGATCCTTGATCTCGCCATCGACATAGATGTTGCCGCGCGTGGGCGAAGTCAGACCGGCGAGCAAATGCAGCAAGGTCGTCTTTCCGCAGCCCGAGGCGCCGAGCACGGTGATGAATTCGCCGCCGCGGAACTGCAGATTGATGTTTTCCAGTGCCGATGTGGCGCCGAATGTCTTGTACAGCGAATCGATGACGATGTTCAAGTTCGTCTCCTGCTTGCCAGTCAGACAGTCAATGAGTCAATCAATGCGCTAGATGTTTCGAGTACTGTGGCGCGACGTTGTTGTCGAAATTCGCCGGCACACTCGAAATGCGGCCAATCGAGTTGAGCACCTTGGCCGTGTTCACCAGAGTCAGGTACGTAGCGGAGGTCTTGACGCCTGCGTCGAGCCCCATGACTTTCGGCGTGGTCTGGTCCGCGCCGGAAAACAGCTCGTAACCGGCGAGTTCGCTCGTCGCAACAGGCACGCTCACGCCCGTCGCTTTTGCCATCTCGGCGAGCGCCTTGTCGCGATCCTTCATCGTCACCTGATAGCCCTGGTCGAGCGCCGCGACGAAACCGCGGACCAGGTCCGGATGTGCCTTCGCCCAATCGGAGTTGGCGATACAGACGTTGTAGCTCGAGGCTTCTCGCGGCAAATCGCCGTCCGTCTTGATTGCCTTGCCGCCAGTCGTACGCAACGCGCTGAATACCGGATCCCAGACGATCGCCGCGTCGATCGCACCGGTCACCCATGAGGTGCGCATCTGCGGGGGCGCCATATTGATCTGCGTGACGGACTCATACGGCACATGCGCAGCCGCAAGGAAGGTCGCCAGCTCGAATGAGGCCTGCGAGCCGGCCACGATCGCGATCTTCTTGCCCTGGAGCCCCGCGACGTCGTGGATGCCACTATCCGGCTTGACCACGATGCCGGCCGCATTGGTATAGCGCTCCTGGTTGTACACGATGGTCATCGGCAAGCCCTGTGCAATAGCGGTGACGAGCGGTGGAACGCCCAGACCGCACATGAACGTAAGACTGTTCGATGCCAATGCACTCATCGCCGCCGGACCCGAACTGAAGAGCTTGTACTGGACATCGGCGTTCATCTGCTTTTCGAACAGATGCTCGGCCATCGACACCATGTACGGATCGGCGCCGTTGTCCTCGTAGCCGATGATCACCTCGGGCTTGCTCTGCGAATGAACCGCGCCAGGAACCAGACAACTGCTGGCAAGCACAGCCGCGCTCACACCATAGACCCATTGCATCCTTTTCATTTTTCGTCTCCTCCGATTACCCGATTAGTTATGTCCGCGCCACGGTACGACGATATTTTCGATCTTGCGAATCGCCAGCTCCATTCCATATCCGATCAACCCGATGATCACGATGCCGACGATCACGATGGCAACCTGCAAGGCCTGTCCGGCGAACTGGACGAGCCAGCCAAGGCCGCTGCTCGCCGCGATCAGTTCCGCGGCAACCAGACAGGTCCACGCCACGCCGATACCCACGCGCATTGCGGTGAAGATCTCCGGCATTGCCGAGGGCAGCACGACCTTGCGGAAGATTTGCGCGTTGGTCGCGCCGAGCGTGCGGGCAACCTCGATGCGCAGCGGCGGCGTGCTTTTCACGCCCGACATCGTGCCGATGATGATCACAGGAATGGTGCCGACCAGAATCAGAATGGCTTTGGGCAATTCGCCGATGCCGAACCACACCACCAGCAGCGGAATATAGGCAAGCGGCGGAACCGGCCGGACGAACTGCAGCAGCGGATCGATGATGTCGAACACGATCTTGTTGCGTGACATGAGCAGCCCGATGGGTACGCCGATCGCAATCGCACCCACAAAACCAATAACGATGCGAAAGCAACTAATCAGGATGTCGCTGATCAGCGACTGGCCGCCGTATCCGTTGCGGACGATTTCGACGAAGGCCTGCCACACCGCCGCCGGCGAGGGCAGCGCGAACGCCGGGAAGATGCCCGCCATCGATACCGCCTGCCAAAGCACGACGCATATCACGAGCACGGCAGTGGTCAACCACCAGGAATTCAATTTCCCGTGGCCGCGGCGAATCTTGATCACCGGCTCGATCGGCGAGTCCGCGGGATGCTTCATCGTCTTTAGTCTGGGTAAGGCTCTCACCGCCGTCTCCTCAAGTTGAAAAACAATGCGCACGCCAGCGCGAAGCTCCGCGTCCGGTTCGGGTTCCGTCTCAATTCAAGTATAGTCAGCGGCTACCAGGGCAAATTTCGGCTTCTTTTATTGCGCACTTGCGAACTCGCCCGTTGAGTCAAGCATTCTCAATCAATAAAGCGGCGGGTAGTACCAGGCGGGAAGTTCCGATGGGGCCAGTGGCGGACGAGCGTTGCCCCCGCGTTGTTTCCCGGTTTCCCGGAACGCCGCAGGCACCCTCCATCCGATTTCCTCCGATTATTTGAACGACGCATGCCCGGAGCCCGAAAGCCCGCCCAGCGGGCGCGCTGCGCCGCAGCAAGGGCCTGGCAAGCGCGAGCATGTCGAGCTTCCACCCTAAAGCGCAGGGCTGACCGTCTTATCGCGAACAGTCGCTCCGAAATTTACCTAATCGACTTGGACGGCCAGTGTTGAATATCGTGCGTCGATTGACTGGCCGATTTTGCTGCAATACGGTTGCTCAAACGTCCTCTCGCCGCTGTCATCAATTACAGGAGCAAGCATGCCGACCCGTACCCCGTCCGCCCTTTGGGCACAGCAATTCCGACGGTCACCGGAGTCGAAGACAAGTCTGCAGCACCAGATCCGCGAGATGCTGGTGGCCTCGATCCTCGACGGGCAGTTGCCCGCGGACGCCGCTTTGCCTTCGAGCCGCGAGCTGGCCGAGCAGCTCGGCGTGGCGCGCAATACCGTGGTGCTCGCCTACCAGATGCTCGTGGAAGAAGGCTATCTGGTCTCGCGCGAACGCAGCGGCCACTTCGTCAACCCCGACATGCTGGAGGGCCTGCACGGCGTAACGGTGCAAAAGCGCGTGCAACAACGGGTACAGCAGCGGGTGCAGCAGCCCGACGTCGTCGAGCCCCATGGCGCGCAGTTGGCCGCCCCGCCCGCGTGGAAATCGCGCATCGTGCGCCCGCCCTCTGCCCAGCGCAACATCGTCAAGCCAGCCAATTGGCAGAACTACGCATATCCCTTCATCTACGGGCAGTTCGACCAATCGCTCTTTCCGACCAACGACTGGCGGGAGTGCTGCCTGAAGGCGCTCTCGATCATGGAGATCCGCAACTGGGCGCCCGACCTGATCGAACGCGACGACGAATCGCTGATCCAGCAGATCCGCACGCGTGTGCTGCCGCGGCGCGGCGTGTTCGCCATGCCCGAGGAGATCATCATCACGAACGGCTGCCAGCAGGCGCTCTATCTCGTCGCCGACCTGCTCTGCGGCAAGAACACAACGGTCGGCTTCGAGAATCCGGGATATCCCGATGCACGCAACATCTTCGTGAATCGTAACGCGCAGTTGCTCGAACTGCCGATCGACGGCGAAGGGGTCGATCCGGTACGCCTTCGCGACTCGCTCGCCCGCTGCGATTACGTGTTCGTCACGCCTAGCCACCAGTGCCCGACCACGGCCACCATGCCCATCGCGCGCCGCCAGGCGCTGCTCGAACTCGCCCAGCAGCACGACTTCGTCATCATCGAAGACGACTACGAGAGCGAAAACACCTTCTCCGGCACGCCGCATCCCGCCTTGAAGAGCCTCGACACGGCCGATCGCGTGATCTACGTCGGCAGCCTTTCGAAGACGTTCGCCCCCGGCCTGCGTCTCGGTTACGTGGTCGGCCCGCAAGAGCTCGTGCGCGAGTTGCGTTCGCTGCGCCGCCTGATGGTCCGGCACCCTGTGGCCTATATCCAGCGCGCGTTCGCGACGTTCCTCGCGCTCGGACACCACGACGCGCTCCTGCGCCGGCTCGCGCATGCTTACAAGGAGCGCGCCCGCGCGTTGATGGCGGCGCTCGACACCCATCTGCCCGAGGTGCAGTACGTACCGATCGGCGGTGGTGCGTCGTGCTGGGTCCAGGGGCCAGCGTGGCTGGACTCCGCGCGCCTGGCAGACGATGCGCGCGAAGCCGGCATTCTGATCGAGCCCGGCGGCGTCTTCTTTGCCGACGATGCCGAACACAGCCCGTGGTTCCGCATGGGATTCTCCGCCATCAAGCTCGAGAAAATCGAACCCGGCGTGCGCGCGCTCGCCCAGGTCGTGCGCAAGCAGCGGCCCGCCTGAGTCGCTCAGGAAGTCTCCGGGCGCTGGCCCAGGCGAAAGCCCCGCACTGGTGCTACCGCCCTCGACAGGCAAACCCTAACGTGTCGATATACCGTGCCGCGCGCGAGTCCTCGCGCACCGGACGGCACCGGCTTTTCCACTGGAGACACGTATGGCAGACACGCTCAGCGCCCAACCCGCCGTCACGGCCGACACGCTCGCCGCCTTTTCCGAAGCCTTCAACCGCCATGACGCCGGCGCGCTGATGGGGTTCATGACCGAAGACTGCGTGTTCGACGCGGCCGGCGGCCCGGAGGTGTATGGCACCCGCTTCGTCGGGCGTGAGGCAGTGCGCGCCGCATTCGAAGCGGTCTTTCGCACGTTCCCCGACGCCCATTGGGGCGACGGCCGCCACTACGTCGCGGGCGATCGCGGCGTATCCGAATGGGTGTTCAGCGGCACGCATGCCGAAGGCTGGCGGATCGAAGCCGAAGGCTGCGATCTCTTCGAATTCCGCGACGGCCTGATCGCCGTGAAGCGCGCGTTCCGCAAGGAGCGCCCGAAGCAGGCCGCCTGACTCGAGTGCATCGGCGCAGCGGCGCACCGGCGCATCGGCGCATCGGTCGCCAGTGTTTTGAAACGAAACGTTCCATTCCATTTCAGATTCACCCATCAAGGACGGAATCCCTTGACCCTCATTGGGCGCCGAATAGCATTCGAAACACGGCATTCCGTCAAACGATAACTGGAGACAGTTGATGAGCGAAAAGACCCCAACCCAGACCGCCAGCGGCCCGCAGGACATGACCCCGTCCGAGGCCTTTGTCGAAACCCTCGCGGCCAACGGCGTAACCGACATGTTCGGCATCATGGGCTCCGCGTTCATGGACGCGATGGACATCTTCGCGCCCGCCGGCATTCGCCTCATTCCCGTCGTTCACGAGCAGGGCGCAGCGCACATGGCCGACGGCTACTCGCGCGTCTCGGGCCGCCACGGCGTCGTGATCGGTCAGAACGGTCCCGGCATCAGCAACTGCGTGACGGCCATCGCGGCGGCTTACTGGGCCCATAGCCCGGTCGTGATCGTCACGCCCGAGGCAGGCACGATGGGCATCGGCCTCGGCGGCTTCCAGGAAGCGAATCAGTTGCCGATGTTCCAGGAGTTCACGAAGTACCAGGGCCACGTGACGAACCCCGCGCGCATGGCCGAGTACACCGCGCGCTGCTTCGACCGCGCCATGTCCGAAATGGGCCCGACCCAGCTCAACATTCCGCGCGATTACTTCTACGGCAAGATCAAGGCCGAGATTCCGCAGCCGCGCCGGCTCGACCGCGGCCCCGGCGGCGCCGAAAGCCTGAACGAAGCGGCGGATCTGATCGCCGCCGCGAAGTTCCCTGTCATCATCTCCGGCGGCGGCGTCGTGATGGGCGATGCGATCGAGGAGTGCAAGGCGCTCGCCGAACGCCTCGGCGCGCCTGTCGTGAACAGCTACCTGCACAACGATTCGTTCCCGGCGAATCATCCGCTCTGGTGTGGCCCGCTTGGCTACCAGGGATCGAAGGCCGCGATGAAGCTGATCTCGCGCGCGGACGTCGTGATTGCGCTGGGCTCGCGCCTCGGACCGTTCGGCACGCTGCCGCAGCATGGTATGGACTACTGGCCAAAAGACGCGAAGATCATCCAGATCGACGCCGATCACAAGATGCTCGGGCTCGTGAAGAAGATCTCAGTAGGCATTTGCGGCGACGCGAAGGCTTCGGCGCAGGCGCTGACCGAGCGCCTCGCGAACCGCACCCTCGCGAGCGACGCCTCGCGCGGCGAGCGCGCCGACCAGATCGCCACCGAAAAGGCCGCGTGGGAAAAAGAACTCGACTCGTGGACGCACGAGCGCGACGCCTACAGCCTCGACATGATCGAAGAGCAGAAGCACGAGCGCACGCCCACCGGCGGCGAGTATCTGCATCCGCGCCAGGTGCTGCGCGAACTCGAGAAGGCGATGCCCGAGGACGTCATGGTGTCGACCGACATCGGCAACATCAACTCCGTCGCGAACAGCTATCTGCGCTTTAACAAGCCGCGCAGCTTCTTCGCCGCGATGAGCTGGGGAAACTGCGGCTATGCGTTCCCGACCATCATGGGCGCGAAGGTGGCCGCGCCCCACCGCCCCGCGATCTCTTATGCGGGCGACGGCGCCTGGGGCATGAGCCTCATGGAAACGCTCACCTGCGTGCGCCACAACATTCCGGTGACGGCCGTCGTGTTCCACAACCGTCAGTGGGGCGCCGAGAAGAAGAACCAGGTGGACTTCTATGATCGCCGCTTCGTGGCGGGCGAGCTGGAAAGCCCGAGTTTCGCCGGGATCGCGAAGGCGATGGGCGCGGAAGGCATCGTGGTGGACAAGCTGGAGGATGTGGGTCCGGCGCTCAAGCGCGCGATCGATCTGCAGATGAACCAGGGCAAGACGACCATCGTCGAGATCATGTGCACGCGCGAGCTTGGCGATCCGTTCCGCCGCGACGCGCTCTCGAAGCCCGTGCGCCTGCTCGACAAGTACAAGGACTTCGTCTGAAGGGCCAGCAGCAGCCCGCGCGCGCCGTATGTTGCAAGCAGGTGCGCGGGCTGCGTCCGGTCGCCGGCCGCAGGCGGTGCACCCGCTTGTGGCCGGTTTTCGTCTGGACACGCCAGTCGCTGGTGTAAGTCCATCCGTTTGTGAGCCCATGAGCCCATGACACCATGAAAGCCCTGAACCGTATCGTCGAAAGCGCCCGCCTTGCGCCCATGCGCATCGTGCTGTGCGAAGCCGATGACCCACGCGTGCTCGGCGCCGCGGCGCGAGCGAACCAGGAGGGCATCGCGCGCATCATGCTCCTGGGCGACCCGGGCGCGATCCGCGCGGCCGCTGCGCGCGAGTCGCTCGATCTCGGCGAGATCACGCTGATCGACCCGCAAAGCAGCGCATGGCGCGCGGCCTTCGCCGACGAACTGGTCACGCTTCGCCGCGCCAAGGGCATGACGCCCGCGCTTGCGTGGGAGGAGGCCACGAAACCGCTCGTCTTCGCCAACCTGATGGTGCGTCTCGGCCACGCGGACGGTTCGGTAGCGGGCGCCGTTCACACGAGCGCCGACGTGGTGCGCACGGCCATCCAGCTGATCGGCGTCGAGCCGTCGTTCAAGCTCGTGTCGAGCTTCTTCCTGATGATGCTGTGCGAGCCGTTTCATCGCTATAAAGGCGGCCTGATCTTCTCCGACTGCGCGCTCGTAGTGGACCCCGACGCCGCACAGCTCGCCGAGATCGCCATGGCCGCCGCCGACAGCGCGCGCAGCCTTCTGATGGAAGAGCCACGCGTCGCGATGCTGTCGTTCTCGACGAGCGGCAGCGCCCACCATGCGAGCGTGGACAAGGTGATCGAGGCGACACGGCGCGTGCACGAGCAGCGCCCCGCGCTCTGCGTGGACGGCGACGTGCAGCTCGACGCGGCGCTCGTGGCGGAGATCGCCGAGCGCAAGATCGAGCATTCGCAGTGCGGCGGCCACGCGAACGTGCTGGTGTTCCCGAATCTCGATGCAGGCAATATCGGCTACAAGCTCGCGGAGCGTCTCGGCGGCGCGAAGGCCATCGGCCCGCTGATGCAGGGTCTGAACCGGCCCGCCAACGACCTCTCGCGCGGCTGCTGCCCCGAGGATATCTATTACGTGATCGCTACGACGGCGGTCCAGGCGCAGACGGCCCGCCAGCGCGACGTCACTCATTCGAAGGAACCCCACGCAGCATGACGCATGAGAAGGTCCTGGTGCTGATCGCCGTGATCGGCTTGGCCAGCTATTTTCAGACGATCACAGGCTTCGGCCTCAGCATGATCGTCATGGGCGCCACGAGCGGATTCAGCCTCGCGCTGCCCGGCAAGCTCCACCATATTGACTGGCGGGCGGTGGGGGCCGCGACGCTAGGTGTGCTGCCTTCGGTCGTGGTGGGCGTAATGGTGCTCGACTACCTGAGCGCCTCGGCCTCCGGCATGCTGCAATTGCTGCTCGGCGCCGTCGTGCTGTACGGCGGCCTGGGCGCCGCGCTGCGGCCCGCGCCGCTCGCGCAACGCTCGGGCGACCGCAGCTTTTTCGTGAGCGGCGTGTGTGGCGGCCTCCTGAGCGGCATGTTCGGCGTGTCCTTCTTCCATCGCGATGCGCAGGCTGGCGTTCGGCGTGCTGATGATCATTGGCGCTTCGCTCGTGCTGTGTGCGGTGAAGGAGCTGGTTGGCTAAGGCGGTCTGGGGGGCGCCCGGCGCAGGAATCGATCGGTGCGCGCGGGGCGCCCCCATTGCGCTAACGCGGCGCCCCGATCCATCGCGCGAGATCGATCAGCCGCGCCATATCTAGCGCCTCACCGGAGTCGAGCGCGACGCAATGCCGGTAGTACGGACTGAGGTCCAGCCCGACACCCAGCCCAATCACATCGACATCGCGCATCGCCTCGTGCCTCGCCACCACCTCCTTCAGGTGGTTGTCGAGATAGAAGGCGTCGTTCGTCTGCGCCGTTGCCGTGTCCATCGGGCTGCCGTCCGAGATCGCAACGAGAATGCGGCGCGCCTCGGCGCGGCCCGCGAGCCGCGCGCACGCCCATTCGACGGCCTCCCCGTCCACGCCCTCGCGAAACAGGTCCGCCTTGAGAAGCGCGGCGATGGCCGGGCGAGCGCGTCGCCAGGTCTCGTCGGCGGACTTGAACACCATGTGGCAGGTCTCATTCAGGCGCCCCGGATGGGGCGGCCGTCCGCCCCCTAGCCAGTCCGCACGCGCACGGCCCCCGTTCCAGGCGAGCGTCGTGAAGCCGAGCACCTCGGTCGCGATGCCCGCCTGCTCGCACGCGCGCGCGAGCAAATCGACCATCACCGCAACGGGCTCGATATGCGCCTTCATCGAGCCCGAGCAATCGATCAGGAAGCCCACCACGCAGTCGCTGCGCGGCTCGAGTCGCTCGCGCCTGAACACGCGCCGCTCGGCGGGCGAACTGACGACCTGCGCGAGGCGTCTACCGTCGATGCGGCCGTCCTCTTCGCCAAAAAGCCAGCCATCGCGCTGCGGCACCGCAATCGCCATCTGCAGCGCGCGCGCGAGCCGCGCGACGTTGATGCCGCACGCGGCGATGCGCTCGTCGAGCCGCTCGCGATACTCGCGCAGCAGCGGTCCGCGCACGCGTACGGCGGGCCGGATCTCGCGGTCGTACAGCGTCGTGTATGCGCGATAGCCATCCGCCGCCTCGGCCAGCACGCGGCTCACGCCGGTCGGCGCGAGTGCGGGCAGTTCGACACTTGTTTCGTCGAAGTCGACCCACAGCGAGAACGACGTCAATGCGTCGTCGGGTGCGCGCGCTTGCTCGGCGTCGTCCCCTGCACGCGCCGCGCGCGCGTCGTCGAGCATCGTCGCGACGCGGCGCGCCAGTTCGCGGGCATGCGCCGCATAGGCGCGCTGATTCGCGCGACTCGCGCGCAGCCCCGCGAGTTGCACGCCGATCTCCGGCACGATGCCGGCGCGTGTCGCTTCGATCAGATCCTCGGTCTCGTCGAGCACGGGCCAGCCGCTCACGCGCGACCAGACGATCTGCGCCACCGTATAGAGCAGGATGCCGAGATGGCCTTCGCTCAAGCCCGCCCGGCACCAGGCGCGCGACCACGTTTCGAACCGGTGCCGCAGGTTGTGCGCGAGGCCCGGCATGCCGGGCGGCAATTGCGCCTCGCAGCGCACCTGCTCGAACAGCTCGAACAGCAGGCGCTCGATCGGGGCTTCGGGAGACAGCAGCCGGTGCAACGCTGCATCGGAATGGAGAAGCCGCTGCGCGGCGGCGTCGGCGGCGCCACGCAGCGAGGCGAACGCGTCCTCGTAGACGTTGCTGCGCAGGTGCGGCGCATGAAGCGGCAAGGGCCTCGACTCGCGGCAAAGCCGGCCGCCGCGATAATGCAGCGCGGCGTCGCCGGTGAGCGCGCGCACGGCGGCCGCGCATAGCGCCTCGCGCCGCAGCGCGGCGCGCACGGCCTCGGGCGTGGGCACGGACGTCACGCGCGCGGCTCCCGCAGTTCGCCGCCCTCGCCGCCCCTCGCGGTAGACGCCGCGTCCAGCTCGACGCCAAAGCAGCGCTGGTAATACTCGGCGACGATCGGCCGCTCCGCCTCGTCGCATTTATTGAGGAACGTGAGCCGGAACGCCAGCGCGGGATCGCGGAAAATCTGGCAGTTCTCGGCCCAGTCGATGACGGTGCGCGGCGACATCAGCGTGGAAAGATCGCCGGTCGCGAACCCTTTGCGCGTCAGCGCCGCCATGCTGATCATCGAATCGATGAGCTGCCGGCCCACGTCGTCGGTCATCTCCGGGACGCGGGCGAGCACGATGCCGGCCTCCTCCTCGCGCGGCAGATAGTTGAGCGTGGCGACCACGTTCCAGCGGTCCATTTGCGCGTGATTCAGCATTTGCGTGCCGTGATACAGGCCGTTGAGATTGCCGAGGCCGATCGTATTGGTGGTCGCGAAGAGGCGGAAGTGCGCGTGCGGGCGGATCACGCGATTCTGGTCGAGCAGCGTGAAGCTGCCGTCGCGCTCGAGAATACGCTGGATCACGAACATCACGTCGGGGCGGCCCGCATCGTATTCGTCGAAGATCAGCGCGACCGGGCGCTGCAGCGCCCACGGTACGATACCCTCCTGGAACTCCGTGACCTGGCGGCCGTCGCGTACCACGATGGCGTCCTTGCCAACGAGATCGAGCCGGCTGATATGGCCGTCGAGATTCACGCGTACGCAGGGCCAGTTCAGGCGCGCGGCGACCTGTTCGATATGCGTGGACTTGCCGGTGCCGTGCAGCCCCTGCACCATCACGCGCCGGTTGCGCGTAAAGCCGGCGAGTATCGCGAGCGTGACTTCGGGGTTGAAGCGATAAGCCTCGTCCACGTCCGGCACGTGGGCGTCGCGCTCGCTGAAGGCCGGCACCATCAAGTTCGAATCGAAGCCGAAGCGCTCGTGCACCGACACCATGCGGTCCGGCCCCTCCATCGCGCGTTCTGTGGTCATCGCGTCCTCCTTATCGCTTTCATGACTGCATGCAGGCGGCGGCTTCATTTGCCGAAGCGGCCCGCACCTGTCTCTGTAGCGGCGGGCGGCCACGCCGCGAAGGACGGCGCGTAGTCGCGGGCGCGCTCACGGATGCGCGCGCGGCGCTGCAGCCATGCGTAGGTGACGAGCACCACGGCGAGGCTCGCCACGCCGAGCCAGAGCGGCTTGCGCTGCTCGGGGATGAACGCCATCGCCACGAGAATACCCACCATGCCCGTAATCGCAACCCATGTGAGGTAGGGGAAGCACCACATCTTCACGCGTAGCTCGCCAACGGCCACCGGATCGAGGCGTTTGCGCAGGCGCAATTGCGACAGGGCGATCAGCAGATAGACGAAGATTGCGACCGTGCCATACGAGTTGACGAGGAACGCGAACACCGTATCCGGCGACACGTACGACATCACGACCGACACATAGCCGAACACGGTGCCAAGCAGGATCGCGCGCACCGGCACGCCACGGCGGTTGACTTTCGCGAGCGCCGCTGGTGCGTCGCCGTGGCGGGTCAGCGCGAACAGCATCCGCGAGGCCGCATAAAGCCCCGAGTTGAGCGCAGAGAGCACGGCAGTCAGCACGATCGCGTTCATGATGTTCGCGGCGGCAGGCAAGCCCATCACCTGGAGCGCGCTCACATAGGGCGTCGACATGGCCGGCGAATTCCACGGCACGAGCGCGACCACGAGCAGCACGGAGCCTACGTAGAACACGAGCACGCGCGTGATGACGGAGTTCGTGGCTTTCGCGACGGCCTTGGCGGGTTCGCGCGCCTCGGCGGCCGCAATCGTGACGATCTCCGCGCCGAAGTAAAAGCCCGTTGCCGCGACGGCGCCGCTCAACACCGGCCCGATGCCCTTGGGCATGAGGCCGCCATGGCTGAGCAGCGTTGGCAATACGGCGCTCGTGTGCAGCGACGACGGCCACAATCCAAGTACATAGAGCCCGCCGAGAAAGAGGAAAACGATGATCGCCGCCACTTTGATCGAAGAGAACCAGAACTCGAATTCGCCGTAGCTGCCCACCGAGATCAGGTTCGTTGCGCTCAGGAGCACGAGCAACACGAGGCTGATGATCCACGCGGGCGCGTCGGGTAGCCAGAACTGGACGAGCTTGGCACCGGCCACCGCCTCGACGGCGACCACGATCACCCAGAAATACCAGTACATCCAGCCGGTCAGAAAGCCGGCCAGCTTGCCCGGTCCGCGCCAGGTGGCGAACGCGAGGCGTGCATATTCGTAGAACGAACCGACTGCGGGCATCCCGCACGCCATTTCGCCGAGCATGCGCATGACGAGCACGACGAGGCCGCCGGTGATGAGGAATGAGAGCACGGCGGCTGGGCCGGTCTGCTGGATCACGACGCCGCTGCCGACAAAAAGACCGGCGCCGATCACGCCGCCTAGCGCGATCATCGTCATGTGGCGCTGCTTGAGGCCGCATTTCAGTTCATGGTTGTCCATCGGGGGTTGCATGTCACCTCCACAGATTTTGGGTTCGATTCTCGAGGCGCCTTTTGGGTGGCGCTTTTTTTTGTGGTGTGTTTTGGTTTTTGTGGGTTTTCCAGTGGTCGCGTCGGTATGCCAGCGTTGCCCCTGTGCGGGGCGGCACCTACTTTCTTTGCCGCGGCAAAGAAAGTAGGCAAAGAAAGCCGCTCAAACCGCTAATGCCTGTCCCCTTGCACCACTCGCCGTCATGGGTAGTGGCTCCGGAGCGTCTGTCGCCTCGCACCTTCCAGGTTAGTGACAAGGCGCTCATTCATCCCGCTGCTCGCTTCGCGCGCTGCGGTTGGGTCTGCATGGGAAACCGAATGGTACGAATGAGCATTCGCGAGAACACATGTGCCCCACCGGTTTTTTGGTTGTGCCCTTCGGCGCGCGCAGCGCCGCCGGAGGGATGAGCGCCTTGTCACTCCGTTTGGGGGCGAGTGGTGACAGACGCTCCGGAGCCATTCACCAATAATGTCGCGAGGTGAACGGTGGCAGGCGCTGGCGGTTTGAGCGGCTTTCTTTGCGCCCCGCACAGGGGCAACGCTCGCATACCGACGCGAACACAAGGAAAGGCCAAAAAAGCGCACCATCAAGCCTTCTCATCCCGCCGGAAATACTGCAAATAAAGCAACCTCTGCCCAATCCGCCGGAAGGGTGCAAACGGATGCCCAGGCAGCGGCGACGTAAAAATCGGCAGCGTCTGCTGCCCACCCTTACCCGCGATGCGCTCGGCAAGCCGCCGCCCCGCCTGCTGCGAATAGGACACGCCATTGCCGCCATAGCCAAGCGCGTAGAACACCGATTGCCGGGGATCCGGCTGACACACACGCGGCATCATGTCGTGGCTCACATCCACCCAGCCCCACCACGAATAGTCGATCTGCACCCCGCGCAGCGCCGGAAACTTGCGCACCATGCCTTCCTTGAGCAGATCGAGGTGGCGCGGATTGGGCGCGTCCTCGCCGGTAATCGCGCTGCGGCTGCCAATCTGCAACCGGCCGTCGGGCAAGAACCGATAGTAAAAGCGCAGCGTGCGCGTGTCCGTGAGCACCTGAGTCGTGCGAAAGCCGCAGGCGGCGATCTCGGCTTCGGTGAGCGGGCGCGTGACCATCGAGTTCGAGAGGATCGGCATGACTTTGCTGCGCAGCATGGGATGCAGCGTCTGCGCCGTGTACGCGCCGGTCGCGATGCCAACCGCGCGCGCCCGCACGACGCCGCCCGGCGTGCGCAGGTGGTGCACGCCGTTAATGGTTTCCCATCCCATCACCGGGCTGCTCGTATGGACCCTTGCACCAGCGGCACGTGCGAGGCGCAGATAGCCAAACGCGAGCTTCAGCGCATGTATGCCGATCCCTTCGGGCTCGTGCAGCGCACCGGCCGCCTCGTGGTCGTCGATGAATTCGCGGCGAAACGTCTGCGCGCTCAAAAGCTCCGACGGGTAGCCGAATACGTCCTTCCAGACCTTCGCCTCGGCGGCGAGCTTTGCCATCATGCGCGGCCGGTGCGCGATCAGGAAGTGGCCACCCGGCTGCGGATCGCAATCGATTTCGGCCACGAGTTCCTTGAAATGATCAAAGCCCTGCTGAATCTCGTCGTGCATTTTCAGGGCGACATCCTTGCCCCAGCGCTCGATCCATTGCGAGCGCGAGAGGCGGCCAGAGGCGTTCTGCCCCTGTCCACCATTGCGGCTGCTGCAGCCCCAGCTCGTGCGGTTCGCCTCCAGCACCGCTGCATTGATGCCATGCTCGCGCGCGAGGCAGAGCGCCGTAGCGAGCCCCGTGTAGCCCGCACCGATGATCGCGACATCCACGTCGAGATCTTTCGTGACCGGGCCGTCGTCGGGGGGCGGGCTGCCCGCCGTCGCGACCCAGTAGGTCGGCGCGTAATCCTTGCCGACCCCAGGGCCCGGCGAGACGAGCGGATCGTACTTGGGGTCGTACTTCGTGGAGCCGGAGTCGCTTGCGGCAAAACCGGCGGCGGCGGAATCGACTGTGCTGTATCCCATGATCAATGCTCCACAGGCTTCGTGAAGACGCTTGCACGCTCCGCTGCGAGAGCGGTCCCTGTCGACTGCCTGTTCGTCATGCCTGTCTCCTGTCGAATAGAGTTGGCGCTTTGGCGCCTGACTCTGATCCCATGCAAAGCTGTCGTCGTTCTCGCTCTGTTGGGAAAAATTCTAGGCAGACCAGAATTGCGCAGGTAGAGCCAGTGGCCCGGTATCGCCTGGTACAGCGTGGGGATGATTTGCATGACGTATCGGGGTAATCCGCTACGTAACCCCGTGAACTTTGCGCTCATACTGAAATGTGCCCGGAAACTCGAACAATTCGTCTCAATTCCACGCCCTTCAGGAGGAGACCGATGCGCGACACAGCGCGAGAGATGACGCAAAACCCAGGGCAAAACCCAGCGCAAAACAGGGCGCAAGACAGCGCCCCCGCGCTGCGCGAAGAATCGTCGGCGGACGACGCTCGCGTGCTGCGCGCGCTCGTGGTGCTGGAGCAACTGGCGTCGGCGGGCCAGCCGTATACGCTTTCGCAGTTGTCGGCCCGGCTGCATATTCCCAAGGCGACGCTGCTGCGGCTCATCGATTCGCTGGAAGCGCGCGGCTACGTGATCCACATGCCCGATTCGCGTGGGCACGACCGCAGCATCGCGCTGGGCCCGCGCGCCGCGCAGCTCGCGCTCGCCACGCTGGCCAACAACACCTTCACGCGCTCGTGCCGCGTGCTGCTGCGCACACTGGTGGAATCGCTAGGCGAAACCTGCAATCTCACCGCGCTCGACGGCGACCGCGTTCTCTATATCGAGCGCGTCGAGACGACGGAGCCGTTGCGTATGGAGATGCGTCCGGGCATGCATGTTCCGCTGCACTGCACCGCGAGCGGCAAGCTCTTTCTCTCGCAGATGACCGTGCTCGAGCGCAACGCGCTGCTCGAACGCCTCGTGCTGACAAAGATGACGCACCGCACCCTGACCGCCCCCAAGGCGCTCGAGGCCGAGCTTGAACAGCTCGCGGTGCGCGGCATCGGCATCGACAACGAAGAGTTCGTGCGCGGCATGGTTGCGATTGCGGTGCCGGTGCGCGACCCCGCCAGCAAACGCGTGCTCGCGGCGCTCGCCGTGCATGCCCCGACCGCGCGCGCGACCCTCGAGGAACTGCTGGAGTCGGTGGGCCGCATGAAGCAAACGGCGAGCAGACTCGCGCCGCTGCTTCAGGGGCTCTCGCTGGCCTGAACGGGCGCCGGCTCGTCGCCGCTTCGGCGGCAAAACGTGCGCGCTTCGCCGTGGACTTCTGATTCCGTTTCGGCAGTTTCCGTTTCACTTTCGGCCTGTGCGCACGATCGCCGCTTGCGGTCGGCATCCCCTTCCCCGACATTGATCCGAAAACGCGGCATGTCACGCCGCTCCTGGATTTCGAGGAGACGGGATTCATGGACCAAGAGGTCGACTACCTGATCGTCGGCGCCGGATCGGCCGGTTGCGTGCTTGCCCACCGGCTGAGTGCCGACGCGCGCAACGCCGTGCTGCTGCTCGAAGCGGGTGGCGAGGACAACAATCCGTGGATCCACGTCCCGGTCGGCTACTTCAAGACCATGCACAACCCCGCGCTCGACTGGTGCTACCGCACCGAGCCGGACGAAGGCGTGGCCGGCCGGCAGATCGACTGGCCGCGCGGCAAGGTGCTCGGCGGATCCAGCTCGCTCAACGGTCTGCTCTACGTGCGTGGGCAGCGTGAGGACTACGATCGTTGGGCCGCGCTTGGCAATCGCGGCTGGAGTTATGCCGACGTTCTGCCGTATTTCCTGAAATCCGAAGATCAGGAGCGCGGCGCGAACGCCTGGCACGGCGTGGGCGGACCGCTGAAAGTCTCCGACCTGCGCTTGCGCCGGCCCATTGCCGATCATTTCATCGCCGCCGCACAGGAAATCGGCATCCCGCTCAATGACGACTACAACGGCGCGGTCCAGGAGGGGGTCGGCTACTTCCAGCAGACGGCCTATAACGGCTTTCGATGGAGCACCGCGAAGGGCTTTCTCAAGCCCGCGCGCAAACGCAGCAATCTGATCGTTCAAACGCGGGCGCAGGCGAGCCGGATCCTGTTTGAAGGGCGCCGCGCGGTCGGCGTGGAGTATGTGCAGGGCGGCGTGAAGAAGCGCGCACGTGCGCGCGTCGAGGTCATTCTCGCTTCCGGTGCGATCGGCTCGCCGCAAATTCTTCAGCACTCCGGAGTTGGCCCTGCGCACGTGTTGCGCAACGCCGGCGTTCCCGTGCTGCACGACTTGCCGGGCGTCGGTCAGAACCTGCAGGACCATCTTCAGGTGCGGCTCGTGTTCCGCACGCGCGAACGCACGCTCAACGACGAGGTCAACCATCCGTTGCGCAAGGCGTTGATCGGGTTGCAATACGCGCTCTGGCGCACCGGGCCGCTCACGCTGGCCGCAAGCCAGGTGGTCATCTTCACGCGCTCGAGCCCCGAACTGGAACGCCCGGACATCCAGTTTCACATGCAGCCGCTGAGTGCCGACAAGCCCGGCCAGGGCGCGCATCCCTTCTCGGCGTTCACGGCGTCCGTCTGCCAGTTGCGGCCCCATAGTCGCGGCAGCGTCGAAATCCGCTGCGCCGACCCGCTCCAGTACCCCGCCATTCGCGCCAACTATCTGTCCGATCCGCGCGACCATCCCGTCGTGATTGGCGGCATTCGCGTGGCGCGCCGCATCGCCGCAGCGCCGTCGCTTGCACCGCACATCGTGTCCGAGTTCGTGCCCGGCGAGCGGTATCAGAGCGATGCCGAGTTGCTGGATGCGGCGCGCCAGTTCAGCCAGTCCATCTATCACCCCGCGGGCACCTGCAAGATGGGCCGCGACGCGACCGCGGTCGTCGACGAACGCCTGCGCGTGCATGGCCTCGCCGCGCTGCGCGTCGTCGATGCGTCGATCATGCCCGAGCTGGTTTCCGGCAACACCAACGCTCCCGTGATCATGATCGCGGAGAAAGCCGCCGACATGATTCTCGAGGACCACACGACCCTTTCCCGGCTGCAACAGGAGCATGCCGAGACCAACCCCTGAAGTCACCCGGCGCAGGGGCTCACGTAGTACATGCAGCACCGCAACGACAGGCAGCAAACAAAGGATACCTTACGAAAATACCTGCATTTCAAGGAACCGCACCGCACCAGGTGCGCCCCAAAAAGGAGACAGCCATGAACGCATTGCCCCGCACCGACGCCCGGCAGATGAGGCGCGTGGTCGTTGCGAGCCTGATCGGCGCGACCATCGAGTGGTACGACTTCTTCCTCTACGGCGTCGTCGCCGGCATCGTATTCAGCAAGCTTTATTTCCCGAGCGGCGACCCCCTCATTTCGACGATGCTCGCCTACGGCACCTTCGCTGTGGGCTTCCTGAGCCGTCCGCTCGGCGGCATCATCTTCGGGCACTTCGGCGACCGGCTCGGCCGCAAAAGCATGCTGATCATGACACTCTCAATCATGGGCGTGGCCACCGTGTTGATCGGCATGGTGCCGACCTATGCGCAGATCGGCCTGTGGGCGCCCGCGCTGCTGCTCATCCTGCGCGTTGCGCAGGGCCTTGGCCTTGGCGGCGAATGGGGCGGAGCCGTGCTGATGTCGTTCGAATACGCGCCCGAAGGCAAGCGCGGCCTCTATGCGAGCATTCCGCAAATTGGCCTCGCGATCGGGCTCTGCCTTGCGTCGGGCGTGGTCGCCCTGCTCTCCTCCGTGCTCAGCAATGCGCAGTTTCTCGCCTGGGGCTGGCGCGTCGCGTTCTTCCTTTCCTTCGCGCTCGTGGCAATCGGCATGTATATCCGCCTGCGTGTGCTGGAAACGCCCGAGTTCGAACGCGTGAAGCAACAGGGCGCCGAGGTCCGCGTGCCGATCGCCGAGGTGCTCGGCCGCTATCCCGGCAACGTGCTTGCCGGCATGGGGGCACGCTTCATCGACGGTGTGTTCTTTAACGTCTTCGCCGTTTTCACGATCGCCTATCTCACGCAGACGCTCAAGCTCTCGCGCACCGACGCCCTGCTCGCCGTCATGGCCGCCGCTTTCACGATGATTTTCACGATTCCGTTTTTCGGCCGCCTTTCGGACCGCATCGGCAGAACGCGCATCTATTTCTGGGGCTCGCTCTTCACGGGCTTGTCGTCGTTCTTCGGCTTCTGGCTCATGAAGCACAGCGGCGGGTCGCCAGTGTTCGTATGGATCGCCGTGATCATTCCGCTAGGCGTGGTTTACGCTTCCGTCTATGGGCCCGAGGCGGCGCTCTTCGCCGAGCTGTTCGACGCCAACGTGCGCTACTCCGGCATTTCGTTCGTCTATCAGTTCTCCGGCATCTTCGCGAGCGGCATCAGCCCGATCATCGCGACCTGGCTTTTGCAGCGCAACGGCGGCGATCCGTGGCTCATCTGCCTCTATACGATGTTCGCGGGTCTCGTGAGCGCGCTCTCGGCCGCGTGGGTGGGCCGCCGGCATCACTCGCGGCATCTTGCCATGAGCGGCGCGCGATGAGTGGCTCGCCGCGCTTAGCGCACGGCATTCAATGCGGCACTACATGGCGCCACTACGCGGCGGCACGCACGCAACACGCGAGCAGTCCGTCGCGCAGCATCCCTTCGGTCTGCGTATCGATGAATCCGATGAAGACCATGACGCTCTCCGTCCCGTTCGCCGCCTGCTCGCCCTGTGTGGGCGGCGTCATGCGCAGCCGGCGGCCCGCGACCTGGCACACGCGCGTGCTGACGCGGCCCTCTGCATCCACCACGCGCACGAAGCCCTTTGCGCGCAGGATCGTGCGCGGCAGCGCCTTGAGCCACGCGCGCAGGCGCACCTTTTCCAGTACAGCGGGCGCGGCTAGCGCCAGGCTCTGAAAGGTGGGGAACACGCTGGCGTTTTGCCCGAGAGGCCGATGCTGCCAGCGGCCGGCATCGGCGAGTGCGGGTGTTTGCGGCGCGCTCGCGTCGAAGAGCAGTGCGAGCGGCACGCGGCCGTGATTCGCGGCCACGACGATATCGGTCGCCGCGAGCGCGCGCACATCCGAGACGGCGCGCTCGCGCGACTCGGGCGCGATGAGGTCGAGCTTCGTGACGATCACCGCGCTCGCGCTGTCGATCTGCTGCTGCGCCATCGCGCCGACCAGCGGATCGACAAGCGTGCGCACGAGCTCCGGCGCGTCCACCACCACGAGCACCGCCGTGAGACGAAACGCGCCGTTGAGCAAGCCCACCTGGGCAATCTTCGCCGGGTCCGATACGCCGCTCGCTTCGATGAGCAGGAGGTCCGGCCGCTCTTCGCGCGCGGCGAGGCGCGCGAGTGCATCGACGAGTGCGCCGCCGATCGTGCAGCAGATACAGCCGTTGTCGAGCTCGATCACGTCGTCGCTGCGCGCGCGCACGAGCCGCGCGTCGATATTCACGGCGCCGAAGTCGTTGACGAGCACCGCAATGCGCTTGCCGTGCGGCGCCTCCAGCAGATGGTTGACCACCGTGGTCTTGCCCGCGCCGAGGTAGCCGCCGATCACCGCGAGGTCGATCGGCTCACGCACGGTCGGCGGCGTGGCGGCGGGATTCATCGCGGGGCGCGCATGACGCGTCCGCCGAGCACCGTGCCCCACACCGGCACGTCCTTCAGGCGCTCCGGCGCACAGGTGCTCGGGTCTTCGTCGAGCACCGCGAAATCGGCGAACTTGCCCACCTCGACGCTGCCGATCAGGTGATCGAGGCGCAGCGTGTACGCGGCGCCGAGCGTGATCGCATGCAGCGCCTCATCGACCGTGAGCCGCTCCGCCTCGCCCAGCACGCGCCCGGTGGCCGTTTCGCGCCGCACCGCGCACCAAGCGGTAAAAAGCGGGCTCAGCGCCGTGATGGGCGCGTCCGAATGCAACGCGTAGGGAATGCCCATGCGCTGCGCCGAACCGGCCGGGTCCATGCGGTTCGCGCGGTCCGGGCCCATGGTCTGGCTGTAGTGCGCATCGCCCCAATAGTAAATGTGGTTCGCGAAGAAGTTCACGCACAGGCCCAGCGCGCGGATACGCCTCAATTGCGCCGCGTCCGCCATCTGGCAGTGCTGCAGCGTGTGCCGGTGGTCGGGCCGCGGATGGCGCGCGAGCAGCGTCGCAAGCGCGTCGAGCACCACTTCGGTCGCTTCGTCGCCGTTCGTGTGGATATGCAGTTGCAGGCCTGCGCAGTGGTACGGCTCGAACACCTCGACCAGCTGCTCGGGCGGAATCAGCCACAGGCCGTTGGGCTGCCCGCCCGCGTAGCCGGGCCAGCGCACGCGCGCGGTGAAGCCCTGGATCGAGCCATCGACGATGAACTTGACGGGCCCGAAGCGCAGCTTGTCGGTATTGCCCGCCATCGCCTCCAGCACGCCGGCCGCGCGTTGCGCGGGATTACGCTGCGGAGCGAACGCGGGCACGATGCGCACCGGGTAGTCGGGGTCGGCAGTGACGCTGTGCAAGGTCCGGTTGCCCTCGGGCGAAAGGTCGTTCACGAGATCGGTCGCGGTCGTCACGCCCGCGAGCTGCGCGACGCGGCCGAAATTCCAGACCGCGTGCGGCTTCTCGCTGGCCGCGATCGCGAGCTTGCCGCCAATCACCTGGTAGATCGGGAACATCGCCGCGAATTCCTGCAGCTCGCCCGTGGGCTGGCCCTGCGCGTCGCGCGCGATGCCGTCCACGTCCGTGTCCTCATCGATGCCGGCGAGCGCGAGCATCGCGCTGTTTACGTTCATCAAATGCACGCTCGCATGGAGAATGGCGATCGGGCGGCTCGCCGAGACCGTGTCCATCTCGCGTGTCTTAAGACGGGCCGCGCCGAAGTAGATCGGATCGAAGCCCCACGCGAGCAACGGGCCGTCGTCGGTCATGGCGCGTTCGGCTTCCGAGAGGCGTTCGAGCACCGCGTCGAGCGTGCGCAGCCCGTGCCACAGCGTGCCGTCCGGCCCACGACGGTCGTAGTAGCCCACGTAGACTGCATCCCATACCGCGCCCTCCATCAGGTGGCAATGGCCTTCGACGAGTCCGGGCATCAGCACCTTGTCGCGCAGCGTGTCGTCCCGCGCGCAGGCGCCGAATTGCGTCTCCCACCGCGCGGCGTCCTCGCTCGTGCCGACCGCCAGAATGCGCCCCTCGCGCACGGCCACATGCGTCGCATGCGGCTGGCCGGGGTTGAGCGTGAGGATGCGGCGCGCCGCGAAAACCGTGACCGGCTGACCGGCAGAAGAGGACGAGGCTTGCGGATTCATTGACAGGCTCAACTCCTATGAATGACGGTGAAGCGGATCGGGCATGGCATAGCGCCGCCCGGACGGCCGCAACAGGATATGTCCCACGAAGACGACGAGTACGTTCACGCCGAGGCATACGAGCCCGAGATTGATGCCGCCGAAGCCGATATGCAGCGCGTAGCACACGATCGCGAGGCCCTGGCCGCAGACGATGCCGGCCGCCACCGCACCCGGCCGCACCTGGCGCCCGGCGAGCAGGATCAGCATGCCGGGCAGGAACTGCGTGATGCCATAGTAGGTCGTGTTGATGAGCGAGAGCATGAGGTTCGGCGTGAGCAGCGTGGTGGTGATCGACACCACCAGATAGGCCACGATCACGAATTTCGCGGTGCGCTTCTGGCGCGCCTCGGGCAGGTTCGGAATGAGGTTGCGCGTGACGATCGGCCCGATCGCGAGACAGATGCCCGCCAGCACGAGCAGCCCCGAGAGCGCGGCGCCCGCCGCGACGAGGCCGAGCAGCCAGTCCGGGAGCAGGTGGACGGCGGCGGCGAAGAACGCGTCGTTGGGCGAGGCGAGCTTGAGGTTCGCGCTGATCGCGTAGTACGAGGCCACCACGAGGAACGGGTACATCATCATGTAGAGCGGCATCGCGATCTGGGTACGGCGGATCGTGTTGGGCCCGCGCGCCGTGAAGAAGCCCTGCGCCGCGAACGGCATCATGTAGAAGCCGAGCGACTGGAACAGCATCGTGCTCATGGAGAAGCGCAGTTGCGGCGTCGTCATGGCGTTGCTCACCTGGTGGCTCGCGGCCTGGAAGACCTCGTGCGTGCCGCCCGCCATCCACGCGGCGGCCACGCCCGTCACGACGATCGCGAGCAGCATCAGGATGTCCTTGAGCACGGCGATCCAGGCGGAGGCGCGCACGCCGGAAATGGCGATATAGGTGAACGCAAGCGCGGCGCAAACGATGATCAGCCAAACCGGCTGAACGTGCCAGCCGAGTCCCTTGAGCGCAGCGACGAGGCCCGTGAACTGCAGTTCGCCCCAGGGTATCAGGAACAGGATAGACGAGCCCGCCACGATCAGCTCGAGCGCGCGGCTGCGATAGTGGCCCTTGAAGAGGTCCGCCTGCGTAATGGCGTTGTGCTGCTTGCCGACCTCCCAGATGCGCGGCCCGATGAAATAGCCGATGGGGTAAGCCAGCAGGATGTAGCCGAGAAACCAGATGCCGTAGGTCGGCCCTTTCGCATAGATGCCGCCCGGAAAGCCGACCATCGTGCCGATACTGTAGATCTCGCCTGCCGTGAGAAAGAACACGAGCGCGACGCCGAACTGGCGCGACGCGACGAAGAAGTCGTGCACACTCTGCTTGCCGTGGCCGCGCCGGGAGCGGATGGCGAGATACAGCGAAAAGGCGATCAGGAGCGAGAAAACGAATGTGGACATGCGCGGCTCTCCAGGGTGGAGACGGTGGGAGGGGCGGCGGTGGCGCCCGGATGCTGTCTGCGCAGCTGGCGCTCGCTAGTTCTCGTTCGCGTAGCGGTGCCGGTCGAAGAAATGCCAGCAGACAAAAAGGCACGCGGAGGTCACGAGGAACCACGCGAAGATCCACGCGTAGATGAAGGGCACGCCAAAGACGTAGCGGTCCTGCTGCGCGGCCACCCAGGGCAGCGCGCCGATGACGCCCAGAAAAGGCAGGCCGATTCCGATCAGATACCTGAGCATCCTTGTCTCCTTTTGCGGGCCTGGACGCCCTGCTCCGATCGCGAGCAAGGCCAGCCAGGCCGTCTTGTTGTACCGAGTATCGGCTGACAAAAACGCGCGAGGCTAGTGCCAGTTGCGCCCTATCGTTGAGTCCAGGCTGAGTGCAGGTCGCGTCCCGGACGGCGCAGCCTTGTGCGGACGCCGCTCAAGCGCCGCGCCGATAGCTGAGATAATGAAGCCGCCCCAGCCTCAAACCCCACCCCAAGGAGCCACTGTGAGCCAATCCGCATCCTCGTCCGCCCCTAATCAGGTACGCCGTGTCGCGTTCCTGGGCCTCGGCGTGATGGGCCATCCCATGGCCGGTCATCTCGCCAAAGCCGGGCTCGACGTCACGGTCTACAACCGCACCGCCGAAAAGGCCGCGCAATGGGTCGCCGAATACGGCGGCCGCGCGGCCGCCACGCCGCGCGAAGCGGCTCAGGGCGCCGATCTGGTGCTTGCCTGCGTCGGCAACGACGACGACCTGCGCAGCATCACGCTCGGCGCGGATGGCGCATTCGCCGGCATGGCGCGCGACGCCGTGTTCGCCGACCACACGACCGCCTCCGCCAACGTGGCGCGCGAGCTGTCGGCGAGCGCCGCCGAACATGGCCTGCATTTCATCGACGCGCCCGTCTCGGGCGGCCAGGCGGGCGCCCAGAACGGCAAGCTCACGATCATGTGCGGCGGCGAAGCCACGGCCTTCGAGCGCGCGAAGCCCACGCTCGCCCACTATGGGGCGGCCGTGACGCTGGTGGGCGCGGCGGGCGCCGGCCAGCTCGCCAAAATGGTCAATCAGATCTGCATTGCCGGCCTCGTGCAGGGGCTTTCCGAGGCAATCAACTTCGGCGAGCGCTCGGGGCTCGACATGGCACTCGTGCTCGACGTGATCGGCAAGGGCGCCGCCGCGAGCTGGCAGATGGACAACCGCGGCCAGACCATGATGGCCAACAAATTCGACTTCGGTTTCGCCGTGGACTGGATGCGCAAGGACCTCGGCTTCTGTCTCGACGAAGCGAAGCGCAACGGCGCGGCGCTGCCGGTTACCGCGCTCGTCGATCAGTTCTATGGCGACGTGCAGCGCCTGGGCGGCAGCCGCTTCGACACGTCGAGCCTCATCTGGCGCCTGCGCAAGCTCGACGGCGGCGCGTAACGCGTACCTGCGCGGCGGTCCCCCGGATGCCTTTGGGGCCGCCGCATGCATGCCCTGAACAACGCTGTGCGGTCCACACCGGCTCAGCGCCACCAGCGCAGCGGGCGCCGCAGCGTGTGCCGTTCGAGCCGCACCGTCGGCATGCTGTCGAGGAACGCGAAGGCCCCCGCCTCTTCCGGGCCCATGCGCCGCTCGCGTTCCTCGTCGGCCTCGACCGTGCGCGCGGTATCGATGAAGAGCGCTGCGACGATGCCAAGCGCCAGCAAGCCAGCCGAGATCATGAACGGCACGTTATAGCTGCCGGTGTGCTGGATCAGGTAGCCGAACACGACCGGCGACACCATCCCCGCAATGCCGAAGCCGGTGTTCATCATGCCGCCCGCCGTACCCGCGTACTTGCCGGCGATATCGAGCGGCAGCGTCCACAGCACCGGATTCGTGATCTCGAGGAAGAAGAACGAAGCGGAGAGGAAGAGCACCGCGACCATCGGGTTCGCGACGGACACCATGGGCAGCAGGAAAGCGAGCGAGCCGCCCATGCCGGTCACGAGCACCGCACAGCGGGCGAAGCGTAGCCGGCCCGTCCACTTGTAGAGCTTGTCCGAAACCACGCCGCCAAGCGTGTCGCCCACCACGCCTGCGAGCAGCGGCAGCGCCGTGAAGAGCGCGAGCTGCTTGAGGTCGAAGCCGCGCGACTCCTTCAGATACGACGGCAGCCAGGTGAGATAGACCCACAACAGCCAGCCATAGCAGAAGTCGACGAACGTGACGAGCCACATGCGCCGCACGAGCTTGCGCCACGGTGTCGCCGCGCGCTTCGCGCGGTCGCAGTCGCCCTTGCAATAGCCGATCTCGGCGGTCTCTTCGGGCGTGACGCGCCGGTTCTGTTCCGGCGAGTTCGTGAATACGAAGAGATAGAGCACCGTCCATATGAGGCTCGCGATGCCGAGCAAGATGAACGCGTCGCGCCAGCCGCCTGCAACGACCACCGCGAGCACGAGCGGCGGCGTGACGGCGCCGCCCAGGCGCGCGAAGCTGTGCGTGATGCCCTGCGCGAAACCGCGTTCGCCCACCGGCATCCAGTACGTGAAAGCGCGGGTGGCCGTGGGAAACGCCCCACCCTCGCCCACGCCGAGCGCGAAGCGCAGCCCCACGAGCATCGCGACACTGCCGGCAAAGCCCGTGGCGAGCGTCGCCGCGCCCCAGATCGACGAGAGCACGGTGAGCACGAGCTTTGGACCGAACTTGTCCGAAAGCCAGCCGCCGATGATCTGCATGACGGCATAGGGATAGGCGAACGCGGAAAATACCAGGCCGAGCTGCACCGCGCTCAGGCCCATTTCGTGGCGGATCAGCGGTGCCGCGATCGCGATGTTCACGCGGTCGATGTACGAGATGAAATACATCAGGCACATCACCGCGAGAATGATATGGCGCGTCTTGATGCGCTGCGCGTGCTGCTTCATGTCATCGTCTCCTGAGTCTCTCTTTTGTGTCGCCGGGGCGAATGCGCGTTGGTGCGAGGCGCGTGTCAGCCCGAGGGCGTCACGAGCTTCAGCCGTTGGACCTTGCCCGAAGGGCCGCGCGGCAGTTCGCTCACGAAGCGGAACTCTCTCGGTGTCTTGTAGCGGCCCAGCTCGCGCAGACAGTGCTCGCGCAGATCGTCCGGGTCGGGCGCGCCCTGCCAGTGAGCCTCGCGCGGAACCACGAACGCGACGATCTCCTGCCCATAGGCGGGATCGGGCACGCCGACGGCCGCCGCATCGAGCACGCCCGGATGGCGTAGCAGCGCCTCGTCGATCTCGCGCGGCGCGATGTTTTCGCCACCCTTGATGATCAGCTCCTTCGAGCGGCCGTTGATATAGAAGTAGCCCTCGTCGTCGCGATAGCCGAGGTCGCCGGTGCGCAGCCAGCCGTCGGCGGTGAACGCCTTCGCCGTGTCCTCGCGGCGCTTGTAGTAGCCGCGCATGACCTGCGCGCCGCGCAACACGATTTCGCCGCACTCGTTCGGCCCGCATTCGTGGCCGTCACGATCGATCACGCGCGCTTCGCCACCCGATGGCAGGCCGATGCTGCCAATCCGGCGCTGCGATGCGTCGTACGGATTGCTAAAGACCGGCGCGGCGGTCTCGGTCATCCCCATGGTCTCGATGACACCAATGCCGAAGCGCGCCTCGAATGCGCGATGATGGTCGGCGGGCAGCGCAGCAGACGCGCTGCGGCAGAACTTGAGCGCGGAGAGATCGAGCCCGCGCGGTGCGTCGCCGTTGAGGAGATAGGCGACGATGGTCGGCACCACGTTGATCCACGTGCAGCCGTAGCTGGCGGCGTCGCGCCAGAACGTGCGCCCGGAGAAACGCGGCGTCAGCACGACCGAGCCCGCGTGCCAGAGCGGCGCAAGCAAGGTCACGACGAGGCCGTTGATGTGATACAGCGGCAGCGATGCCAGCACGCGGTCATCGTCGGCGAGCCGGTGCTCGAGGCTGATGTTGCGCGCGTTCGCATAAAGGTTTTCGTGGCTGAGCAGCACGCCCTTCGGCGCACCGGTCGTGCCCGAGGTGTACATCAGGAGGGCGATGTCCGCACAGTCGGGCCCGCCAGTGACTTCCGCTGGCGCAGGCTCGAGGCCAGTGAGGAACGACGCCGGCACGGCGCTCGCCACATCGGCGGCCGCCGTTTCGAGCGCGGGCAGCACCGGCAATGCGACGGCATCCGGCTCCGTACGCACGAGCGCGATGTTGCGCGACATGCCCTGCTCGCGCAGCGCGGCGAGCGCCGCCGAAAGCGCGATGCTGGTCTGCGCGCTCGCGAAGATCATCCGCGTATCCGAATGCTCGACGACATAGGCAAGCTGGGACGCCTGGCAAAGCAGGTTCAGCGGATGCGCGATCAGTCCGCTGTACATCGCGCCGAGCAGCAGCGTGGCAGTCTGGATGCCGTTGCCCATCAGGACCGAAACGACGTCGCCCGGCTTCAGGCCGGCGTCGCGAAAACCATGCTCGAGCGCCTGGCAGCGCTCGAGCAGCGCGCCGAAGGTGAGTGTCGCGCCTGTTGTGGCCGAATTGGCAGTCTCCTCGGCACCTTCATTGGCACCTTCATTGGCACCTTCGTCGGGCGCCGCCAGGAGGAAGGGCTTGTCCGGGTACTGGGCGGCGCGTGCTTCGATCAGCGCGCGGATCGTGGCGGGCGCGCTCATTGGCCGAACCTCCGGAAATAGTCGCCGAGCAAGGTGTCGAGCTCGGGAACGTGCTCCGCGATCGGGTACGCCACGCGCGTGATGTTCAGGTACTGGCGAAAGCCGAGATTGTCCGAAAAGTTGTTGCGCCCCCAGGTTCCGCAGCCCATCGAGAGCGAGAACGGCAGGCCGTTGTCGAAGTTGCCGCCCGTCGCGAAGCAATGCGCCTGGTTGACGATCACGCGCGCCACCGGCAGCCTCGAACCCAGCGTCACGGCTTGGTTCGGTTCACCCGTGTGCAGGCCGACCGAGTGACCCGCGCCCATGTACGCGTAAAGGCTGCGCACGATATCCGCCGCATCGTCGAAATCGCGCGCGCGGTAGACCGTGAGCACAGGCGCGAGCTTTTCGCCCGAAAACGGATGGTTCGCCCCGAAGCCGCTTTCCTCGACCATCAGAAACGCGCTCTCGCGCGTCGCCACTTCGTCGAGGCCCGCCGCGCGCGCGATCTGTGCCGCAGATTTTGCGGTGCAACGCGAGGACAGCTTGCCGTCGGTCCACATCGCCGCCTGCAATTGCGCCTTTTGCTGCGCGTCGAGCAGCACGCCACCACAGGTGGCGAGTTCGCGCAGCATCGCGTCGTAGACCGCCTCGTCGATCACGACGCTGTTCTCCGACGAGCAACTCGTCGCGTAGTCGAAGGTCTTCGACGCGGCGATCTTGTGCGCCGCATCGCGAAGGTTCGCCGTGCGCGTGACGATCGAGGCCACGTTGCCGGCCCCCACGCCGAAGGCCGGCGTGCCGCTGGCGTAGGCCATGCGCACATTGGCCTGGGAGCCCGTCGCGACCACGAGGTCGGCCTCGCGCATCAGCGCGGCGGTTGCGGTCTTGTCCACGGGCGCGGGCAGCATCTGCACGAGCGCCGGGTCCAGCCCCGCTTTGGCGAACTGCGTATGGATGAAGCCGATGAGCGCCTCGCACGCGCCATAACCCTTCGGCGAGGGCGCGACGATCACCGCATTGCCGCATTTGAGCGCGTTGATGATCTTGTTGGCCGGCGTCGCGGCCGGATTGGTGGATGGCGTGATCGCCGCGACCACCCCGACCGCGCGTGCGATTTCGACGATGCCCGTGGCCTCGTCTCGCGCAATCACGCCACAGGTCTTTTTCCCATGCAGGTCGCGCAGCAGTCCGAGCGTCTTGCGGTAGTTCTTGCGGAACTTGTCTTCGGCGTTCCCGAGCCCTGTGTCGCGCACAGCCCGCTCGGCAAGCTCGCGGTTTCGGCCGGGCTCCATGATCGCCCACGCGGCCGCCGCCGCAGCGGTATCCAGGGTTGCCTGCCCGGCGAACTCGAAGGCTTGCTGCGCCGCACGCGCTCGCGCCACGAGCGCGGCGACCTGCGGCGCGGGCGCTTCGGGTTTGCCCGCACCGGCGGCATTGGCAACGGTCTCTCTCACATTCATCGGCGCGCTCCGATCAAATAATTGGCTGTACTGCCAATCTATTCATCGGCGCGTGAATGCGAGTCCCGATTCCCGCACAATCGGAGACACACGGCTATGGAGCCGCGGAATATGCGATTTTCGGGACTTTCACCAGTCCCGAAAATCGCACCGGGAGATGCACAATGACGGGAAAGCTAGCGTCAACCGCACAATGCACCCGACGCAGGAGACAAGCGTGTCCACATCGAACCAATCGAATGCGGCGGCAGTCCGCGCGTTCCGTGTGCTGGAAACGCTAGCCCAGGCGGGCCATCCTTTGGCGATGATGGATCTGGTGGAGGCGCTCGGTTTGCCCAAGCAGACGGTGCACCGCATTCTGACCCAGCTCACCGACGCGTGGCTCGTCACACGCGGCGCCAACGACAAGCTGTACGAGTGTTCGGCACGCGTGAGAATGATGGCGGTGAACGTGCTGATGCATGCGGGGCCGGCGGCGGCGCGGCATCTGCTGCTCGAACAGCTCGTCGAAAAGATTGGCGAGACCTGCAATCTCACCATGCTCGCCGGCAACGACGTGGTCTATGTCGACCGCGTGGAGACCGAATGGCCGCTGCGCATGCATCTGCAGCCGGGCTCGCACGTGCCGCTGCACTGCTCGGCAAGCGGCAAGCTGCTCCTGAGCTTTCTGCCCAAGGAACGGCGCGACCGCATGATCGACACGCTGCCGCTGCGCGCGCATTCGGAGCAAACGATCACCGACCGCGAAGCGTTGCGCAAGGAGCTGGCGGTGACACGTCGCCGGCAGCTCGCGATCAATAATCAGGAGCATTTACAGGGCTTGATCGCGATCGCCGTTCCCGTAATGCTGGACCGCAACCGTGCGTGCGCGGCAATCGCCGTCCAGGCGCCGGTCGGACGCGTCGCACTCGACGACCTGCTCGCCTTCGTGCCAGACCTAAGGCGTGCCGCAACGGAAACCGCGAAGACGTTCCGCGAGTAAGCGCGCTCGCCTGCGGTCTTCCTATACAGCCGCCATCGCCGGTTGCTGTTGGCGATTCAGTGCCATCCACTCGCTAAAGAGTTTCATCTTTGGCTGATGCGCCACGCAATCGGGATAGACAAAGTAATAGCGCGCGCCCGTTTCGATCACCTTGTCGAACGGCATCACAAGCCGCCTCGCCACGAGGTCGTCATCGACCAGCGTCCGGTCGCCGATTGCGATGCCGAAGCCTTGCATGGCCGCGTTCGTCGCCAGATCGAGTGTTTCGAAACTCGGACCCATGTTCGCGTCCACCTGGGTCGCGCCGACCTGATCAAGCCACTGTCTCCAGTCACGATGGTCTCGCGTCGGGTGCAGCAGTGTGAAATGCGAGAGATCGTCGAACTGTGCGAGCGGCTTGCTGTTCAGCAGTTCCGGCGCGCATACCGGTGTAATCCGCTCGTCGAAGAGCGGCACCGCGTGAACATCGGCCCCTGGGGACGAACCGTAGATGATCGCAGCATCGAACGGCTCGACCTGGAAGTCAACGTCATGCTGCCAGGTTGCTGTGATCTGCACCAGCAAGTCGGGGTGTTCCCCCTGAAACCGCATGATTCTCGGCAACATCCAGCGCATGATGCAGGTCGGCACCTTCATTGCGAGATCCGTGCGCTGCCGCGTCAAACGCAGCGACATCTCTTCGATGCGCGCGAGACCCTCCTTCACGACGGGCAGCAGCATCTCTCCTTCGGTCGTCAGGGTAAGCCCCTTCTTTCCTCTTATGAAAAGCGGAAACTTGTAGTAGTCCTCCAGCGTGAGGATCTGCCGGCTCACGGCTCCCTGCGTGAGACACAGATGTTCCGCAGCACAGGTGAAACTGCGGTGGCGGGCAACCACCTCAAATACCTGCAATGCGTTGAGTGGAGGAAGGCGTCGCATGGGATCCGCGTGTCCGGTTTGACGGGAGCGTGCTAGTGAAGGATCTTTGAAAGAAAGTCCTTCGCGCGGCTGGACTTCGGCTGTGCAAAGAACGCCTCCTTGAGATCGTCTTCGACAATACACCCCTGGTCCATGAAGATCACGCGATTCGCCACCTTCTTCGCGAAGCCCATCTCATGCGTGACGCACATCATCGTCATGCCTTCCTGAGCGAGTTCGACCATCACGTCCAGCACCTCGTTGATCATCTCCGGATCGAGTGCCGAAGTTGGCTCGTCGAATAGCATCGCTATCGGGTCCATCGACAACGCGCGGGCGATCGCAACACGCTGCTGCTGACCGCCTGAGAGCTGGCCAGGGAACTTGTCCGCATGAGCGCGCAAGCCCACGCGATGCAGCAGCCCCAAGGCCTTTTGGGCGGCCTCGTCCTTTCGCCTGCCGAGCACCTTCATCTGTGCGAGCGTAAGGTTTTCGGTAATCGACATATGCGGGAATAGTTCGAAATGCTGAAAAACCATTCCCACTTTCGAGCGCAGCTTCGACAGATTGGTCTTCTTGTCGCCAACCGACTCGCCGTTGATCCTGATCTCACCGTTCTGAAACGGTTCGAGGCCATTGACCGTCTTGATGAGCGTCGATTTTCCCGAGCCCGACGGGCCGCACACCACGACGACTTCGCCCTTTTTCACTTCCGTCGTGCAGTCAGTGAGCACCTGGAACTGACCGTACCACTTCGATACGTTGCTAATGGTAATCATGTCGAAACCTGCGTCTGAAGAGCGTTGAAGTTCATGTGTTCAGCGGTGGCGGCCGCGCTGGTAACGGCCTTCGAGCACACGCGCATACCACGTGAGCGGAAAGCACATCGCGAAGTACAGCAGTGCGACCATCGCGTAGATCGGGAATGGACGAAACACGGCGTTCGTGATCATGGTTCCGGTCTTGGTCAGCTCGGTCAGGCCGATGATCGAGGTGAGCGCCGTACTCTTCACCACCTGCACGAGAAAGCCGACCGTGGGCGGCACGGCGATCTTCCATGCCTGGGGCCAGACGACGTAACGCAACTGTTGAGGCCATGTCATGCCGAGGCTGGCTGCGGCGCTCCACTGCCCTCGCGGCACGGCTTCGACGCACCCGCGCCAGATGTCAGCCAGGTAGGCACTCGTGTAGAGGATAAGCGTCACCGTTGCGGCCAGCCACGGCGAAACTTCGATTCCCACGAGGGGCAGCCCGAAGAACGCGAGAAAGAGTTGCATCAGCAGTGGCGTGCCTTGAAACAGCTCGACGTACAGCACAGCGATGCGACGCAGCCAGGCCACTGGCGAAACTCGCATCGCCAGCAGCACGAGGCCCGCGATGCCGCCTCCAACGAATGCGCAAAGCGAGAGCAAAACGGTCCAGCGCGCGGCGAGCAGCAGGTTGCGCGCGATATCCCAGAGAGTGAACTCGACCATTACGAACGCTCCTTCGAAAGGCGGGATGCAGCCATGCGGGCGTGACCGGAAAACCGCGAGCGCAGAGAGGTGCGTGAGGCACCAGCGCCGCGTGCGGTGCGTCCGGCGAAGAGACCCTTGCCAAGCCGGTTGATGAGCAGCCGCAGCACGATCGACAGCAGCAGATAGATCACAGTGACGATCACGTAGCTCTCGAACGAGCGGAAGTTGCGCGACTGGATGAAGTTGGCTGCATAGGTCAGGTCGGGCACGGAAATCTGCGAGACTACGGCCGAGCCGAGCATCACGATCAGCACCTGGCCCAGCAGCGCCGGGAAGACGTTGGCGAGCGCCTGGGGCAGCACGACATGGCGGAAAACCTGCCGCCCCTGCAAGCCGAGTGCCATTGCCGCCTGGCGCTGGCCGCGAGGGATCGAATCGATGCCGGCGCGCACGATCTCGGTCGAGTAGGCACCCAGATTGACGGTCATTGCCAATACCGCCGCCTGCATCTCGTTGATCTGCACGCCGAGGCCCGGCAGCCCGAAAAACACGAAGAAGAGCTGCACGAGAAAAGGCGTGTTGCGGATCAGCTCGACGTAGGACGCAACCAGCGCGCGCACCCACCTCGGGCCCGCGACGGCAAGGCTCGCGCCAGCAATGCCGAGCATGCCGCCCAGCACGGTCGAGACCGCCGTCAGGCCTAGCGTCACTTCCACGCCGCGCGCGAGCATGCCCGCGTAAAGACCGAAGTCACTAAAGTCGAATGTGTAAGTCATCGCTGCGCCGTCTATCGTTCAGGTAAGCGGGGGCCGGAGCGCATCAGAGACTGGCCGGCAGCGGGGCGCGCAGCCACTTGAGCGAGATGGCGTTCATCGAGCCGTCCTTTTTTGCGGCCGCGATGGCGTCGTCGACCTTCTGCTTCAGGCGCGGCTCGTTCTTGTTCAGGCCAACGTGATCTGGAGAACTGAACAACGAGAACTTCTGCTCGGGATCGTTGGCGGGATGACGGGCCATAATGGTCGCGCCGACATCGTTGCCAACCACGAGCAGTTGGGCCTGGCCGGACAGGAATGCGGAAATCGCGCCGTTCGGATCGTCGAAGCGCTTGATGACCGCGGAGGGTGGCGCCACCTTGGACACGCTCAGATCTTCGAGTGTGCCGCGCGCAACGGCGACCGTCTTGCCAGCCAGATCGCCCGCATTCTTCACTGGCAGCGATTTCGGACCGAATACAGCGAGATAGTACGGCGCATACGGCTGCGAGAAGTCGATGACCTTCGCGCGCTCAGGCGTCTGGCCAACCGAGAGCAGCATGTCCGCCTTATGATCCGCCAGATAGGCCATGCGGTTGTCGCCGGTCACCTGCACGAGTTCGACCTTCGCGTTCAGGGCCTTCCCGATCAGATTGGCCACGTCGATGTCGTAGCCCTGTGGCTTCATGTCAGGCCCGATCGACCCAAACGGCGGATAGTCCTCAAATACGCCGACACGCACGACGCCCGATTTCGCAATCGTGTCGAGGGCGTCCGCATGTGCGAGCGGTGCGAACGCGCTGAGGGCAGCCGTGCCGGCAAGCGCGAAGGCTGCGATGGTGCGAGCCGCCAGGCGCTGCATGGGGCTCGTGGTGAAGTGAGTGGTGTTCATGACGGGTGTCTCCTTCCAACTGCTTCTCTTGGGGGTAAAAAGGTTCATTGCGGGGTTTCAATGCCCGGTGTGCGCCGGAATCAGCCTCCACGCGTGTGCTGGCATCTCGGCGAGCACTGGCCGCCCCACTTCGAGGTCCGGCGTCTCGCGGGGCGTGGTGGCGGCGGTGAGCGTGAAGCCGTCGCAATCGATCGTCGCTTCGATCTGCGCGCCCACGTCGCGGACAAACGTCACCTTGCCGGCAACGACGTTCGGGCCGGGATTCGCAGTCGCGGGCCGTACACACACGTCCTCCGGGCGAATGAGCAGGCGGATGTCGCCCGCCCGCTCAGGCGTGCGCATCGCAGCATTGACGGCGATCCGCTGGCCGCCCGGCAGCGCGATACCAGCGTCGGCTTCGAGCGTCACTGGCAAAATGTTGCCGAGGCCGATAAAGTCCGCCACGAACTCATTCACGGGATCGCGGTAAATGTCGAGCGGCCTGCCGACCTGGGCGATGCGCCCTTTCTGCATCACCACGATCTCGTCCGCCATCGTCATCGCTTCGCGCTGGTCATGCGTGACCATGATCGTCGTGATGCCAAGCCGCTGTTGCAGCAGGCGAATTTCGACCTGCATCGCTTCACGCAGCTTCGCGTCAAGCGCCGAGAGGGGCTCGTCAAGCAGCAACAGTTTCGGCGACGAGGCAATCGCACGTGCAATTGCCACGCGTTGGCGTTGCCCGCCGGAAAGCTGTGTAACTGGCCGGTTCGCCATGTGCGGAAGCTGGATCAGTTCGAGCAGATCGGCCACGCGCTTCGCTTGTGCGCTCTTGTCGACGCCGCGCAAGCGCAGCGGATAGGCGACATTCTCCGCAACGCTCATATGCGGGAACAGCGCGAGCGATTGAAACACCATGCCGAAGTCTCGCCGGTTCGCCGGCACATGCGTGAGGTCGCGGCCCGCGAACATCACCGATCCGGAAGTCGGCGTTTCCAGGCCCGCGATGATACGCAGCAGGGTCGTCTTGCCGCAGCCGGAAGGTCCGAGAAAACACACCAGCTTCCCGTCCGGAACGTTGAGATCAACATGGTCGAGCGCGAACGCGTTGTGAAAGCGCTTGGTGATGCCCTGCAAAGACAGATGGGTCATGAGAGTTCCTTTGTGCCCGGGGACCACGTACGGAGCAGCGATCAGAGCGCCACGCCTTCGTCGCCGACGAGCTTTTCGAGCAGCCAGATCAGGGCAAAGTCGATCAGCCCGATGAAGACCGCGAACGAAAACACAGTGGGGTCGAGCGACGAAACGGTGCGGCTGTAGAGCCAGACAGGCAGCGTCATCGTGTTGATGCCATAGAGGAAGAACGTCACCGTGAATTCGTTAAACGAAATGATGAACGCGAACAGCATGCCGGCGAGAATGCCGGGGCGCATGAGCGGCAGCACGACGTCAACGAGCGCACGCCGCGGACTCGCGCCCATCACGCAGGCTGCTTCCTCGAACTCCGGTCCGATCGACGCAACCGATGCCGCGCAGTTCTTCACCGTGAACGGCAGAGCAAGAATGACGTGTGCAATGACGAGCCGCCCCATGCCCAGTTCCACCGGCAGGACATTGAAGACGAGCAGCAGCGAAAGCCCCAGCATCACGAGCGGATAAACCAGCGGCAGCGCGACCAGTTGCTCGATCACGGCCTTGCCGCGAAAGCGATAGCGCGAGAGCGCATAAGCAGCGGGCACGGAGACGGCGGTGGCGATGAACATCGTTGAAACCGCTACGACGAGGCTCGTCGTAAGCGCGGTGCCCATGGACAGCACGTCGCTCGCATCGGGCGACACGAAGGTGTGCCATGCGGCCCGATACCAGTGAAAGCCGAAGCTCTGCGGCGGAAATTCGAGCGTGTCGGAATTGCCGAACGACATCGTGATCATCGTCAGAATCGGCAGCGCGGCGAGAACGAGCACGATCGTCGCGAACAATCCCGTCACGCGACTGAGGCGGCCGGGCATCGTCAGGGGGATACGCAAGGCATTCATGAGCGGGACTCCGCGTGGCGTTGCAGGTTGCGCACCAGCCGTTGCGAGATGGCCATCACCGCAAGCGTCGCAGCCATCAGGACCACACCCGAGGCGGACGCGGCGGGCCAGTTCAGCAACGGCGCCACCTGATCGTGCACCAGCACGGCGAGCATCGGCACCCGGCGTCCGCCCAGCAGCAATGGCACCGCGAACGCGCTCGCGTTATAGGCGAACACGAGCAACGCGCCTGAGACGATGCCAGGCATCGCCAACGGCAGCATCACGTGGCGCAGCGTCTGCCAGCGGCTTGCGCCGAGGGTAGCCGCCGCTTCCTCGTAAGAGCGCGACACCGCGCGCATCGCGCTCGATATGGGAAGCACGGCGAGCGGAAAGGCCGTTTGAATCAGTCCGAGCAGCACGCCGTTCTCGCGATACAGCCACAACACCGGACGCTCGATCAGGCCGGTGGCCATCAGCGTGTGATTGACGAGGCCCGCGGGCCCCAGTATCACGAGCCACCCATAGCCCTGCAGCAGCAGGTTGACCAGCAGCGGCAGGAGCACGCCGGCAAGCAGGAGGCGCCGCGCGGTGCGCGACTGCGTACGCGCCATCGCGAGTGCCACTGGAATCGCCAGCACGACGGCGACGATCATGCTCTGGAAGGCAAGCCGCAAGGTCAGCCAGAGCGAGCGCAGGAAGTAAGCGTCTCCGAGGTCGACGTAATTCTGGAGCGTGAAGGCATGCCACTCGTTGCCTGGGGTTCCGAAGCTCATCCGCAGCACGGCGAGCGCCGCCGCGATCAGCACGACAAGAAACGCGAGGATCGGCGCGAGCAGCAGCAACGGCGGGACGCGCGGCAGCGCCGTTGCTGTATTGTGCTGGGCCGTTGATTCCCCGGCAGAAGCCGGCGCGCCCGCGCGGCGAGAAGAGAGTGCTGACATGGCGCTCACGCGGAAAAGATCTCGGTAAAGCGTTTGATCCACGCAGGCTGCAACGCGGCAAGCGCTTTGTCGTCATGAAGCACGGCCTTCTCGGCGATCTGCTGCGGCGACGGCACGAAGGCGCGGCTTTCGGCGGGAATGACCGCGCGCGAGTTCACCGGACCATTGAGCACGTCGGCGGCCATGCGGCCCTGCACGCCGGCATCGAGTGAATGATTGATGAAAGCGTGGATGAGATCGATATCGCCGGGATGTGACTTCGGAATCACCGTAAACATCAGCTGGGTTGCGAAGCCCTCTTTCATGCCGTAAGTCACGGCCATCTTGTACTCGGGCTTGCGGATCTGGTCCGGGAAGAATGCCGGTGCATAGATGCCGCCAATATCGAGCGAGCCAGTGCGGAACAGATCGGCGACCTGGTTCGGGTTTTCGCCGAGCGTCAGCACGCGGTCTTTCAACTGGGCGAGCTTTTTGAAACCCGGGTCGATATTCTGCTGGGAGCCGCCAGCCATCTTCGCGGCGATGATCGCCAGATCGACCGCTTCGGCCCACTCGGGCGGCGGAAGGAACAGGCGTCCCGCATACTTCGGATCCCAAAGTGCTTCGTACGTCGAGGGTGCGGTCTTCACGGTGGACGTGTTGTAGATCAGCCCGTCCGACCACAGCAGGTAGCCGACGCCGAATCCGTTGGCACCCGTCCGGTACTGCGGCGCGACGTCTTTCAGGTTTGGAAGCTTGTTCAGGTCCGGCTTCATCAGCAGGCCCGCATCGGCGAGACCGGAGGCGCCGACCCCGGCAAGCGTGATCACGTCGTAGGTCGGCCGGTCGCCGGCCGCCTTGAGTTTCGCGACCATGCCGGAGGTGCCATCGGCGCGGTCGGCGATCACCTGCGCGCCGGTCTTCTGGCTGAACGTGGCGGCGATGTTACGCAAGGCCGCTGCGCCGGTATCGTCGGACCAGGTAAGCAGACGAAGCGTCTTGCCCGCATAGCTCTTCTCCTGTTCCCTGGCAGTACTGATGAACGGCATGGGCAGCGCCGATGCCGCCAGAGCCGTGCCGATTGCCTTAATGGCCTGCCTTCTCCCCAGCTTGATCCCCTGCATGGTCATCTCCTGATTGAACCGTATGGCCGCTGCCCATTGCGCGCTGCCATTACCAAAAGTCACGCGAACGTGCTGCTTGAATGGACTCTACGTGCGTCAATAACCCGCAACAAACGAAATCTCTGCATGCGCGCCATGACAAATGCTCATGCGCCGCGAACGCATTCCGGAGCGCCGGCGCGCCCGGCAGGCATGAGCACCTGCTTGATTTCCTGGAAGGCGGCGAGCCCGAACGGACCCAGTTCGCGCCCGATGCTGCTGCGCTTGTAGCCACCCCATGAGGTCTGAGGAAAGATGACCTGCGGCGCGTTGATCCACACCACGCCCGCTTCCAGCTCGGCCGCCACTCGCCTGCCTCGCCCGGCGTCGCGCGTGACGACCGTGGCGACCAGGCCGAACTCGGTATCGTTGGCCGCGCCGATGGCCTCGTCTTCGGTATCGAAGCTGCGCAGACACAGCACGGGGCCAAAGATCTCCTCGCACCACAGCGGGCTTTCGAGTGGGATATCGACGAACATCGTCGGCTTCACGAAGTAGCCGGGACCGGCTGGCGCCTCGCCTTCGATCACGAGACGCGCGCCGTCCGCCTTGCCGCGCGCGATGTAGCGCCGCACGCGTTCGTACTGCGAGCGGTTGGTGAGCGGCCCCATTTGCACGCCGGGCTTGAATGGATCGCCCACGACCGTGCGCGTCGCCCGGTCTGCGAGACGCGCGGCAAGTGCGTCCGCTACAGGTCTCTCGACCAGCACACGCGAAGTGGCCGAGCACATCTGCCCGCCATTGAAGAACGCGCCGCCTGCAACGAGGTCGGTGGCGAGATCGAGATCCGCGTCGGCGAACACGATGATGGAGGACTTCCCGCCCAGTTCCAGACTCACACCCTTGATCGTGTCCGCTGCAGTTTTCATGACCTGCGCGCCAACCGCCGTGCTTCCGGTGAATGAAACCTTCGCGACGAGCGGGTGTGCCGCCAACGGCGCCCCGACTTCGGTGCCGGTGCCCGTAACGACGTTGACCACGCCTCTCGGCACACCGGCGTCCGCGATAATCGCCGCAAGCGCCAGCTCGGGCAGCGGTGTTATTTCGGATGGCTTGAGAATGACCGTGCAACCGGCCGCAAGCGCGGGCGCGAGCTTCCACGCCGTGGTGACCATCGGAAAATTCCACGGCACGATCAGCGCAACCACGCCCGCTGGCTCGCGCACGATGGTCGCCTGATAGTCGTCGCTGGGAATGGCGACCTCGGATTCGCCGATTGCGTCGAGTTGTTCAGCCAGGCCCGCGTAGTACTCGAAAGTGGCGACGACGTCGCTCACGTCGATTCGCGCTTCATCCAGCGGTTTGCCGTTGTTGAGCGACTGGAGCGCCGCCAGATGCTCGCGCCGGTCGCTCACGCCGTGAGCGATCGCACGAAGCAAAATTGCACGCTGTGCGCCGGTTGTCTTCTTCCAGGCGCGGAAAGCCCGTGCGGCGGCACGCACGGCGCAATCGACATCGGCGGCGTTGCCGGCCTCGACCTGGGCAATCGTTGCTTCGGTCGATGGGTTGACGACCGGCAGACGCTGGCCGCCCTCGCCCGCACACCAGAAGCCGTCAATGTAGAGCTGCGTACGCAGTGCCACGCCAGGCTCGAGCCATTCATGCTGTTTCATGCCGGCACCCGCGCAAACCAGTCTGCTTCGTTCACTTCGATCACGGTGGGGATGTCGCGCGATACGGCCTGCTTTAACTCGGCAGCAAGCGCATCGGGTGTGTCCACGCGGCAGGCCACGCAGCCGAAACCGCGCGCCAGCGCGAGAAAGTCAGGCGTATGGATATCGACGCCGACAGGCACGATGTCGCGCGCCGTCATGTACCGCCGTATCTCGCCATAGCCAAAGTTGTTCCACAAGAGAACCGTCACGGGCACCCTTGCTTCAACGGCGCTGGCGAGTTCCGGCAGCGTGAACTGCAGCCCGCCGTCGCCGATCAGGCACACCACGGGGCGATCGGGTGCCGCAAGCTTCGCGCCAACCGCCGCGGGCAGCCCATAGCCCAGCGTGCCGTAGCCGGTCGACGAGTTGAACCATGAACGCGGCTCCGGTGCATCGTGCACGAAGTTGCCCGCATACACGGGGCTGGTCGAGTCGCCCGCAATGATGACGTGTGGCAACGCGGCAGTGATCGTATCGACAAGGCGCTTCTGCGAGCGCGTCGGCGCGTCGTAGCTGGCCTCCACGGCCTGCCTCGCGAGCGCAACCCGCTGCGCGCCCCAGTCGCGCTGAAGCGCCGACGTGACGCATTCATGCAGCCGCGTCGACAGACTGCCAAGCGCTTGCCGCGCATCGGCGGCGATGGCCACGTCGGGACTGAAGTTGCGCATCAGTTGCTGCGCGTCGATGTCGATGCGGATCAGCCTGCCCTCAATCGAAAACCCGCCGTCGAACACCACGTCATAGTCGGTTTCGCCCAACTCGGTGCCGACCGCGAGCACGACATCCGCTTCGCGGACCAGCGCCCGCGTTGGCGGCAGCGATTGCGTCGAGCCGATCAGCAGCGGGTGTCCCGGCGGCAGCAGCCCCTTGGCGTTGATCGTCAGCGCAACCGGCGCCTGCAGGCGCTCGGCGAGTTCCCCCAGTTCGGCCGCGGCGTGCAGTGCACCACCGCCTGCGAGAATCAGCGGCCGTTGCGCCGTAGCGAGCAGGTCTGCCGCCGCAGCGAGGGCCGCCGGGCACCCTGCCGGCTTCGCTGGCAGCACGGCCGGGATCAGGTTCATGCCGCGAGCTGGCGCGACGATCACGTCCAGTGGAATCTCGATGTGCACGGGTCGCGGCCGCGCGCCGCCGAAAACGGCAAATGCTCGGGCCAGCACCTGGGGCAGTTCCGCAGCATCGAGCAGCGTATGCGAGAACGCAGTCAGCCCGGCGAACACGTCGCGCTGCGACGGCAGTTCGTGAAGGCGTCCGTCTCCGTTGCCGAGTTCGCGACGTGCATTCACGCTCGATATCACCAGCATCGGAATGGAGTCGGCATAAGCCTGCGCCATCGCGGTCGCGATGTTCGTCATGCCCGGCCCGGTGATGATGAAGCACACACCCGGTTTTCCGGTCACACGTGCATAGCCGTCCGCCATGAAGCCCGCACCCTGCTCATGGCGCGGCGTGACGTGGCGAAGGGACGAAGCGGCGAGACCCCGATAGAGCTCGACCGTATGCACGCCTGGGATCCCGAAAACGTACTGGACGCCGTATCCCTCGAGCAGGGTGACGAGCGCCTCTCCGCAGGTCAGGCCGGTTGTATGGGGCCATTGGATTGGCCGCGCGCCCGCTTCCTCGAAGCGGGCGGTAAATTCCGGATAGTTCATGGATGGTCGCGTTCCTGGTTGGTACCGCCAGATGCAGTTGCCGGCTCAGTTGGCCTATGAACCTGCATCTGCGTCGTTGTCCAAACCATTCTCAGCGGCGCCGCGCGGCGCGGACAATCGATATGTTTTCATGAGGTGCATGAGGTTCTTGCATGACCTGAGGAAAACCCGTGTCTTGAGTGCAAGGGTTTACGCCGATCCATGACTGGGAGACATGCATCGCATGAAATTATTTCGATTGTTCGTGTCCCGCCCTCGCGCAGAAAATGCATTCAGTGAATGCTTTTAAGCGTCTAACCAAATGCAACTGGAGCGAATCATGAACATGGAATACTTCCAGCCCCTGGGCGGCAACGCGATGCCGCGCTGCGGAGGGATCGCGACGATGATGCGACTGCCCAACGTGCAGAATGCCGAAGGGCTCGATGCATGCTTCGTCGGCGTGCCGTTCGATCTAGGCACATCGAATCGCACCGGCGCGCGTTTCGGGCCGCGCCAGATTCGCACCGAATCGGTGTTACTGCGCCCGTACAACATGGCGACACGCGCCGCGCCGTTCGATTCGCTGCGTGTCGCGGATATCGGCGATGTCGCGATCAATCCGTACAACCTCCCCGATTCGATCGCACGGATCGAGACCGCCTACGACGCAATCCTGAGCCACGGCGCAACGCCGATCACGCTCGGCGGCGACCATACGATCACGCTGCCGATCCTGCGTGCCATTCATCGCAAGCACGGCAAGGTTGGCCTGATTCACGTTGACGCGCATGCGGATGTCAACGACACGATGATGGGTGAGAAGATTGCGCACGGCACACCGTTTCGCCGCGCGGTCGAGGAAGGGCTGCTCGACTGCCAGCGTGTGGTTCAGATCGGTCTGCGCGGGACCGGCTACGCCGCCGAAGACTTCGACTGGTGTCGCGAACAGGGCTTTCGCGTGGTGCAAGCCGAGGAATGCTGGAACCGCTCGCTCGAACCGCTGATGGCAGAGGTGCGCGAGCGCGTTGGTGGAGGGCCGGTCTATTTGAGTTTCGATATCGACGGAATCGACCCGGCTTACGCGCCCGGCACGGGCACGCCGGAGATCGCGGGATTGACGGTCCCGCAAGCCCTCGAAATCATTCGTGGCGCATGGGGGCTCGACCTGGTGGGTGCAGATGTGGTCGAAGTCGCGCCGCCGTACGATCCGTTCGGCACCACCGCGCTGCTTGGCGCCAATCTCGCATACGAAGCGCTCTGCGTGCTCCCGCGTGTAAACCGCCGCGCGTGAATCAGGTCGAGCGTTCGCGAAACGCGGAGCGACGATCATCACCGCATCCGCAATCTGCTAACGCAGCCTACGCTGCCGTCAGCCCTTGTCTTTTGCGTTACCGCGCGACGTGATCGGTCCGCGCCAGGTGATCCTCCAGCCTGCGCAGGCCCATCGTCAGCGCCAATGTCATCAGCCAGTATGCTGCCGCGATCGCCAGGTAAGGCTCCCAGTAGCGGCCGTAGGCGCCGGCCACGGTGCGCGCAGCATAGGCCATTTCACCGAGACCGATAGCCGAGATCAACGACGTGTCCTTGAGCAGCGAAATCACGTTGTTGCCCAGGGGCGGCAGCATGCGCCGGAATGCCTGCGGGATCACAACGTAACGCATCATCTGTCCATGCGTCATGCCCAGCGACTGGCCCGCTTGCCTCTGGCCGATCGCAATCGACTGGATGCCTGCGCGAAATACCTCGGAGATATAGGCGCTGGAGTTCAACGTTAGCGCCGCCACACCCGAGATCAGCGCCCCGTGGTTCTGCTTCAAGGTACGCGCCAGATCGCCGCTGATTAAAAGCCCATGCACAGGATGGATGAACACCGGCATCACCGCGAAATGCATCAGCAGGATCTGCACGAACAACGGCGTGCCACGAAAGAAACTCACATAAGCCGTAGACGGCCAGCGCAGCGCATATTTGCACACCGTCCGCCACGGCTGATGCCTCGCGTCGGCAAGCCGCGCCAGCGCCAATAACAGGCCAAGGGCGCAGCCCATCAGCACGCACGCCACCGTCGTGCCAACCGTGACCAGCGCCCCCTCCCAGAACAGTTGCCTGTACTCCACCAGGATGTCCGGGCGGAACCACCCGAACCACATGACCGGATTGCTGTCTTCCATGCTCGCTTTCAATAAAAGGCCGAAGCGCGGGCGGGGCCCGGTGCGCGCCAGTGCATCACACCATTACTGCGGCTTGAAGTCCTGGTTGAACCACTTCTTGTAGATCACGTTGTAGCTGCCATCTGCGCGGATCGCAGCCAACCCGGCGTTGATCTTGTCCAGCAGGGCCTTGTCGCCTTTTCGCACGACGATTCCGTAATATTCCTTGGGGAAATTTGCGTCTTCCACGGTCTTGAGGCCAGGGTTCTGAGATACCCGGTACGCAATGACACCGTTGTCGCCAATCGCCGCGTCCACACCACCTGAAACCAGTTCGGAAATGATGAGCGGCGTGCTCTCGAATCGGCGGATATTCGGGTTGGTCTTGCCCACCTCACGGCTCATGACATCGTCAGCCGTGGAACCGCTCACCACGGAGACCTTCTTGCCATCCAGGTCCTTCAGCGATTTCACCGGACTGTTCTTCGGCACGGCGATCAACTGGCGCGCATCGAAATATGGCGCCGAGAAGTCAAAACTCTGCTTACGCTTATCGTTGATCGTGACGCCTGAGATGACCAGGTCCACGTCTCCGTTGTTGAGCGACGCGAAGATGCTGGTGAACGGCGTGTTCACGATACGCAGTTTCATATGCTGCTGCCTGGCGATCGCGTCGATGATGTCGATGTCAAAGCCTACGATCTGCTTGTCCTTGTTTTCAAACGCGAACGGTGTATACGTGGCGCTCGATGCCACGACCAGTTCGCGGTCTTCCGCGTGCGCGACGGCAGACCACATAGCGCAGGCGGCCACCGAGGCGGCAAGGGTGAGAATGAATTTTTTCACTGCGGCGTCGCCCCGAGACAAGAAAAGTCCGAAAAGTATATAGCAATCCACAAAAAAACCTACCTGCCAAAAATTCGTCGGCGTCCCGTTTCAGTCCCGCGCCGGGACGCTGCCCGAACGCTCGCGACCATCCGGCGCATCTTCGCCGAGCGGAGTGCGTTGAACATCGCGTGCGCCTCGCTTCCCCGTTAGCGATCGCCTCAATCGCGGTGCGCATCCTGCCGGTTCTGCTGCTCGGCTATCTCGCGGCGTCGATCGATCGTGTCAATGTCGGCTTTGCGAAGCTGCACATAGCACACGCGCCTGGGCTCTCCGACGCGATGTACGGATTTGGCGCCGGTATCTTTTTTCCCGGCTATTTTTTGTTCGAAGTGCAGAGCAATCTATTTCTGCATCGGGTCGGCGCTCGCCGCTGGCTTGCGCGGATCATGGTCAGTTGGGGTCCTGGAATCGCGCTGATCCACTGTCTCGCCAATCTCGCCGGTTTTCTCGGACCGTATATCGTTGGGTTCGTCAAGCAATGGAGCGGCAGCAGTGACACTTCGATATGGCTGATGGCCGCGATGCTGGTCGTCGGCGCGATGCTCGTGCTTTCGATGCCCGCGTGCCGTGCCTGTTCGTCTCCACTCGCTTTCGTGACGTCATCCAGGCGTCAGAACATCTGCCGGATGCCGGCCATCACACCGAGCTGCGACATGCCCGCCCCCGGTGACGCGCCCGCGCCGCCCTGGCTTATTGTGTAAGCCGCATGTGCGCTGTTGGCGAGGTAGCCGCCCTGCAAATAGACCGCCGAGCGCTTTGAAAACAGGTAGGTGCTGCGCAGCGTAACGAGTGTGCCGCGCGCGTTCTGGTCGCCGTTGATCATGCGATAGACGCCACCATCGAGCAGCCATGCCGGCGTCGCGTACCACGATGCAGTCATATAGTAGAGATTCGATTGCACGTTCGGCACCGCGCTCGAGACCGTGTCGACTCGACGCCCCAGCCAGCCACCGCCCACCTTCACCGGCCCGAGCTGGGCATACCCGTTCAGTTGGATGCGCGAGTCGGTATCGCCCGAGTCCGTAAGCGGTAGTGGTGTCACGCCGTCGAAGAAGTTCGCGGCTGCGCCGGGGCCGCCGCGTTGCTGATCGTACGCGGCCGCGACGCCGAAGCCCGGGGGTGCGTCGTAGCGCAGCATCGCCGACCATTGACGGCATGCCCGCGAGTCGCCCGGTATTTGCCCTGCACAGGTGCCCTGTCCGGGCGAGTTGCCGGTGCCTGCGGCGTCGCGGCCAAACGACCAGGTCGCACCCGCCGTTACGCCGTGCCATTTGCCCTTCCAGGCGACGGTATTGTCGCTGCGAGCGTTGGGCACGTAGTTGTCGAATGTACCGGTGCCGCCGTAGATGTCCGGCCCGAGCAGATCCGAATCCTGCAGCGCCCAAAACGTCATCGTGTATTGACGGCCAAAGCTCAAGACTCCGAATGGTCCTTCCAGGCCGACCCACGCCTGGCGCCCGAAGAGACGCCCGCCCTGCCCGCTGTCGCCGCCGCGCACGTTAAAGCCGCTTTCGAGCGCGAATAACGTGGACAAACCGCCGCCGAGCGGTTCGGCGCCGCGCAGGCCCCAGCGCGATGGCATCTCGCCCGTGATGCCGGGCATGCGTACGAGGCTGTCGCCCTCGCGATTTGCATGCGTCACATATTCGATGCCGGTATCGAGGATGCCGTAGAGCGTCACACTGCCCTGGGCTTGGGCCACGCTGCTTGCCGCCATGCCGAATGACGCCGCGCAGGTCGCGGCGATGAACTTTTTCATTAAAGGATCTCCAGTCATATCGACGTCGCTCGTGCGTTCGTCGTTTTATTTATGTCACTTCATGCGGCGCGTTCGCCCCGTTCATTCCCCACTCAGCAGCAATTCGTCTTGCGGCGCCAGGAGCGCCTGCGTTCGCCAGCGGCCGAGTGCCGTCATCGCAATGCCCGCAACGACCGCAGGCACGCCGACGATCACGAAGACCGAAGGCAACGTCAGCCCCATCGAGAGCATCGCGCCGCCCGCGACCGAGCCGACCACCGAGCCAAGCCGGCCAACGCCGTTGGCCCAACTCACGCCGGTTGCGCGGCAATCGGTCGGATAGAACGCCGCTGTGAGCGCATTGGCGCCGACCTGCGAGCCTGAAACGCAAAAACCGGCGAGGAATACAGCAAGCGCCGCGAGCCAGGGCGTTGCAGCGAGTGAGCCGATGGCGGCCGTGAACACGCCAGCCGCCGCATAGCTCGCACCGAGCACATAACAGGGGTTGAGCCGGTCCATGAGCCAGCCGAGCACGATCGCGCCGACCGTGCCGCCAACCTGGAACATCGCCGTGACAAGCGCAGCCGTGCGCAGCGAGGCGCCGGTCGTGCGCAGCAGCGTTGGCAGCCAGCTCGACAGCAGGTAGATCACGAGCAGGCTCATGAAGAAGGCCAGCCACATCAGCAGCGTGCCGCGCAGCAGCTCGGGACGGAACAATTGACTCACCGGCGAACCGCCCGTTTTCGCGCCGGACGTCGTGAACGTCGCGCCTGCGAGTTCGTCATCGGGAGCGATGCGCGCGAGCGTGCGTTCGATGCGCTCGCGATGTTCGCCGCGGCTTGCGAGATAGCGCACCGATTCCGGCAGCCGCCACGCGAGGAGCGGCACGAGTGCGATCGGTACAACGCCGCCCACGAACAGCACCGAGCGCCAGCCGTAATGCTCGATGAGCGCGGCGGCTGCGAACCCGCCGAGTGCGGAGCCGATCGTAAAGCCGCAGAACATCGTCGTGACGAGAAACGAGCGGCGTGTCGACGGACAGTACTCCGAAGTGAGCGTGATTGCGTTCGGCATGGCGCCGCCAAGGCCGAGACCGGTCAGAAAGCGCAGCGCGATCAGCACGCCGATCGACGGCGCGAACGCCGACATCGCACTCGCCACCCCGAATGCGCACACGCAAACGAGCAATAACCGCTTGCGTCCCACCCGATCGCCAAATGGGCCGAAAACGAGCGCACCGACCATCAGCCCTGCCAGCCCCGCGCCGAACAATGGCGCGAGCTGCGCGGGCTGCAGTTGCCACTGCAAGTGCAGCACGGGCGCGATGAAGCCGATCGCGGCGGTATCGAAGCCATCAATGGCAACGATCAGGAAGCAGAGCGTCACGACCAGTGTCTGAAACCGCGAGACGCGATGCCGATCGATGAAGGCCGTCACATCGACGGTGCGTGAGATTGCCATGGTTGTCTCCTCAGATTGCGGTTGCGCACCATGCGTACCGCTTCAGGCACTACGTTGCGAGCTGGTTGTGGTGGTACGTCAGGGCCAGGCGGCGCCCATTGGCGCGCCTGTCCCATCCCGCGCGGTGCGCGTTGCAGGCGCGCTGCGTCGGGGCTTTTCGGGGAATCGGGGGCCTTGCCAGGCTGTGCGTTACGCGCAGCGTTGAAAGGTCTTGGGACGCGCGCCGGTTTAACGCGCTGGGCAGTGTTCGCCGTGGCGAATGCCGACGCGCGGTGTGTCCGCAAGCGCCACCTGCCGCTTGCGCAGCGTTGTTGCTGACATCGTTGTCTCCTGTCTTTTTCAGCCTTTGGCGCAGCACGCTGGCTCTATGGGTCGATGTGACGGAGCCAATTAAACGCCATGGAGATATGCCGAGTAAAATGACAAATTCATATCCTCCATATGTTTTTTCATATATCTTAATCTGGAGGAAGTTTCGCGGACGCATCACCTGTACGCGTGGCGGCCTTCCAATCGGCAGCCTTGGCGGCGACTCAACCGGGTACTCGACACACTTGCCTGATGCTTGACGAGTCCGTTACGATGCGTTTCGATGTTCGATCACAGCGGATCATGGCACCGCGATCCTTGCTGCGGTGAATACTGGAGGCGTGGATAACGATGCCCCGACACAATCCAGCACTGCATCGCAGCCAGAAAGGCCCCATGACCAGGGCGCGGCGGCACTTCCTGATCATCGGCGTAATCATTCTGTTGGCAGTGTCTGGCTGGGTGGTGGCGATCGTGGCCGCACCCGCGTTCCAGCGCACCATCGTCATGACCAGCGGCGCGGACAACGGCATCTATCGCGGCTTCGCGGATCGATATGCGCCCATCCTGAAGCGCGCGGGCATCAAACTCGATATCCGCAGTTCTTCCGGCGCGGTGGAGAACTATGAGCGGTTGAGAGACCCGAACAGCGCCTACGAAGTCGGTTTCATCCAGTCGGGTACCATCAGCCCGAAGGAGACCGACGGTCTGCAGACGATCGCCGCCGTGTCGTACGAACCGATCTGGGTGTTCTATCGCGGCGACACGACGATCGACCGGCTGTCGCAACTCCGTGGCAAGAGAATTTCGATGGGCGTGCCCGGCAGTGGCCTGCTCAACGTTGCGCAGGTATTGCTCGGCTACAGTGGCATCACGAGCCAGAACTCCACCCTGCTGCAAATGGATGCACCTGCAGCTTATCGGGGGCTCGAAAGCGGCCAGATCGACGCGGCTTTCTTCATCGGCAGGCCCGACGCCGATATGCAGAAGACGCTGCTGAACAGCAGTCTCAAGTTGATGAATTTTGCGCAGGCCGACGCGCTGGTTCAGAAGTTCCCGTCGCTTTCAAAAATCGTCTTGCCACGCGCATCGACAAGTGTCGCGGATGATCTGCCGCGCACCGACGTCACGCTGCTCGCAGCAACGGCGCTGCTAGTCTCGAAAGATACGCTGCATCCCGCGCTCGTCTACCTGCTGCTCGACGCGGCTCACACTGTTCACGGTGGCGAAGATTACTTCACCCCGCTCGGCACGTTCCCTAACCTGAAGACGGAAGAATTCCCGCTCTCCGACGAAAGCGGTCGCTACTTCAAATCCGGCCAGCCGTTCCTGTACCGCTATCTGCCGTTCTGGCTAGCGAGTGTGATTGAACGACGGCTGTTGATCCTCGTGCCGTTCGCGGCGCTCCTGATCGGCTTGCTTCAGGCATTGCCGCGCCTGCTCGAAGCGCGGATGAAAAAGCGGCTCGTGGTCTGGTACCGCGAAATCAAGGCACTGGAAGACGAAGTGTGGAGCAACAGCGAGCCGACCCGCTCACAGATTGCGCAATGGAGCGAAGAAATCGAAAACATCGACGCGAATGCGAGCCGGATACGAATTCCGTATCGATATTTTCAGGACGTCTACGCGCTCAAGCAGGCGATCGGTGTCGTGCGGGACCGGATAGCACACGTTGCGCAGCGAACTACGGGTTAGCGGAAAAAGTTCGAGCCGGCTTGGCATCGTCTGGCCCTCTTCGGCAAACCACCCCAAACAGGCGTAGATCGCTGTTCGCGCCCCGTCAGAAACCAGGCACCCACACTAAATCACCGGATTAAAAGGTATTTATCCGCCAATCCTCTTATTCGCGTACCGCCCAACGCAGGCATAATTCCAAAGGAGCAGCGCGATTAAAAGGGTCGTTTTCGTATTCCTGAATATCCATGGACTACGCAAGGCGAGACGTTCGAGCGCCTCCAGTCCCACGATAGATTATCCGGCGTCGTCATGGCGACGCCAGGCAGGAATGGATTCATGAAACCGGCAAGGAATTCGCGGTGGTCACGCTTTGGCCGACACGTGGCATTGGGTGTATGCGCGGCCGCGCTCGCGGCGACGGCTGGCTTTTTCTATTGGCACCATGAAGCGAATCTTGCGCGGTCCCAGCCTGCAGCGCTGACCGGTGTCGCCAGCGACATGCGGCATGACGCGTCGCCATGGACGAAGCGCGAGAAAGATGCCTCGGAATTGCTGCGCGATATTCGCGACCGCGATGTCGCCGCAATCGGCGTGAGCCGCGAAGCGATTCTCGTCTCGACGCTCAAGGGCGAAAAGTATTATGTGGCCGATCATAATGGCGCGTTCGCGAACGCCCTGCTACTCGGCGATCTGAAGCCGGACGCGACGCCGTCCTGGCAACTCGTCTGGTTGCCGCACGCCGATGTGCGCATCGGCGCCGAGCGTTGGACAGAAGCCCTCGACCGCCTGCGCGACGCACTCAGTCTGCTGCTCCCCGTGCTGATGCTAGGCGGCTTGCTGTGGTTCATGCGCCGGGAAATGGGCGGCGGCGCGCAATTGCTCGGCGAATCGCCTACGTTGCGCTTCGACGACGTGATTGGCGCGGGCGAAGCGAAAGCCGCGCTCGCTGACGTGCGCGCGTGGCTCACCGAGCCGGCGCAGTTCACGGGCATGGGCGTGCGCGCGCCCTGCGGCGTGCTGATGACGGGCGGCCCAGGCGTTGGCAAGACGCGCCTCGCGCAGGCGCTTGCCGGCGAATGCGGCGCGAATTTCATCGCCATCACGGGCAGCTATTTCAGCGCGAAGTATTACGGCGTGGGCATTCAGAAGGTCAAGCGCCTGTTCGAGCTCGCGCGCAAGAACGCGCCCACGGTCATCTTCATCGACGAGGCGGACGGACTCGGCAAGCGCACCGATACGGGCGGCGGCCCGGTCGAGGCGGAAAGCAACCGCATCATCAACCAGTTGCTCGCGGAGATGGATGGGTTCGAGTCGAACGAAGGCGTGATCATCGTTGCCGCGACCAATCATCCGGACAATCTCGACGAAGCGCTGCGCCGCCCTGGCCGTTTCGACCGCACGGTGCAGGTGCGTCTGCCCGACCTGGAGGATCGCGCAGAAATTCTGCGCTTCTACGCCGGCAATCTGAAGACGAAAGCCGACGACATCGATTTTAACCAGCTCGCGCGGCTGACCACGGGCCTTTCGCCGGCCACGCTCTCGATGATCGTGAATCAGGCGGGTCTTGTTGCGCGCAAAGCCGGTAAGCAGGAAGTGGCCGCGGTGCATTTTCTCGAGGCGACCAAGATTGCGCGCATTGGCGACGTCAACGGCGCAGAGCGCGCGCTTTCGGACGACGAGCGCTCGCGCATTGCGATCCATGAAGCGGGACATGGCCTCGTCGCCGCCCTCCTCGGCACCGGCGTGCTCGAAGAAGTGACGATTTTGCCGCGTGGCGGCGCGTTGGGCGTGGCGCTGATCACGAAAATGCAGGACAAGTACCTGTATCGCGAGACGGAAATGCGCAACGAGATCCAGGTGCTGCTGGGCGGGCGCAATGCGGAACTGCTCATGTTCAGCGAAGCATCGAGCGGCGCGGCGCAGGATTTGCAGGAGGCCTCGCGCATCGGCCTCGACATGGTGTCGAAGCACGGCTTCAACGCGGATGGCAATCTGTTCAGCCTCGCGGCCCTGCCGCAGCAGGTTGCTGGCCTGCAGTTGAAGACGGCGATCGAGCACGCGAACGGGCTGCTGCACGAACTCAACGACGCGTGCTTCGTGTTGCTGCGTGCGAACGAGCCGGTGCTGCGCGCGATCGCCGATCAGTTGCTCGAGTCGGAGACGGTGCCCGGCGAGACGGTCTATCGTCTGATTCGCGAGCATGCGGCAGCCGTGGCGAGCACGCAGGCGGTGACCGAAGCGGCCGCCGCGTGAGAGCCGCTTCCACCGCCGTCATCGCTCGAGTCATCAAGCCCTTTCGAGCGCCGCCATTGCCCTCACGATCACGAGCAGCACGGAAAGACTCACACCGCTCGAAGCACGCAGTTCCGTAAGCAACTGCCCATAGCGCCCAAGCGCTGCCTCGTGCTGAGCGCACCATGCGTCCACGAGCGTTTGTGCGTCCGCGGCATCGGCGTCTTGTGCAAGCACGCTCGTCGTGAGAGCGCGCTTGAGATGCGCCACCTCGGCGAGCGCCGCCGCGCGCGCCATGGTGTCCCAATGCGTCGGCGTAGGCAGCGTCGCCGCACGCTCGCCAATCCAGCTGTAATTGAGCCGCGTGCCCAAGGCGAAGTATGCGGCCGCTACGCGCTCAAGCGGGCGGGCGCACGCCGCCGCCACATCGGCGATGTCCAGCAGTGCTACCGAAATATCTCCGCTCGCCACGCGTAGCGCGAGCGCGTTTTCGACGCCCGCCTTCACGAGCTCGCCCTGGCGTGCCGAAAGCGCTTCGAGATCCGCTTCGGGCAACAGCGTCGGCAATTGCGGCGCGAGGCGCTGAGCGGCGTCGCGGCAACGCGCCAGCAGCGTGCTCACGCCATCGCTACCCACCGCGCCCGCCTGCAGATGCCGCAGGAACCAAAGCGCCGCGCGTTCGAGCAGCCGCGCTATGTCGACGAACATGCGCGCCTGCACGTCGTCGGGCACGCGGTTGTCGAGCGCGTCGATGGCGCGCCAGATATCGTCAAGGCCGAATACGTCGCGCGCCATGATGCACGCGCGCACGATTTCGCCGGGCTGCGCGTCGGTTTCCTCCATCAAACGGTGCACGAATGCGCAGCCCACGCGGTTCACGAGCGCGTTCGTCAGATGCGTCGCCAGAATTTCGCGCCGCAGCGGATGCCGATGCATGGGTTCGCTAAAGCGCTGCTGCAGCGGCTGCGGAAAGTAGTCGATCAGCAAGTCCGCGACGAGCGGGTCTTCCGGAACGGCTGAGTCGAGCAACGCGTCGTAGAGCCACATCTTGCTGTAAGCGAGCAGCACGGCGCGCTCAGGCGACGTGAGCCCGAGTTTCGCGGCCTGGCGTTCGGCGATTTCGTCGTCGGTCGGCAGGAACTCGATATGGCGGTTCAGACGTCCAGCGCGTTCGAGCCAGCGCATGAGGCGCGATTCGGCATCGAGCAGTTCCACAGCGTAGCGGCCCGCGATCGACAGCGCCTGAGTCTGGTAGTAGTTGTCGCTCAGCACCAGTAGTCCGACTTCGTCGGTCATCTCCGCGAGCAAGCTGTTGCGCTGTTTCGTCGTCATCTCGCCGTCGGCCACCACGAGTCCGAGCAGGATCTTGATGTTCACTTCGTGATCCGAACAATCTACGCCTGCTGAGTTGTCGATTGCATCCGTGTTCATGTGGCCGCCATGCTGCGCGAATTCAATGCGCCCGAGCTGCGTGGCGCCGAGATTGCCGCCCTCGCCCACGACCTTGCAGCGCAGTTCCGAGCCGTTGACGCGCACGGCGTCGTTGGCGCGGTCGCCGACCTGCGCGTTGGTCTCGCGCGCGGCTTTCACATAGGTGCCAATGCCTCCGTTATAGAGCAGATCGACGTTCGCCAGCAGGATCGCGCGAATCAACTCGGTTGGCGAAAGCGCTGCCGCTTCGATGCCGAGTGACGTGCGCACCGCGGCCGAAAGCGGGATCGTCTTCATGGTGCGCGCGAACACGCCGCCGCCCGCCGATATCGTGGCCGGATCGTAGTCGGCCCAGCTCGAGCGTTCGAGCGCGAAGAGCCGGGTGCGCTCCGCGAGGCTCACGGCCGGATCGGGATTGGGGTCGAGGAAAATATGACGGTGATCGAAGGCTGCGACGAGCTTGATATGCGGTGAGAGCAGCATGCCGTTGCCAAACACGTCGCCCGACATGTCGCCAATGCCGACCACGGTGAAATCGGTGGCCTGCGTATCCACGCCCATTTCGCGGAAATGCCGCTTGACCGACTCCCACGCGCCGCGCGCCGTGATCGCCATCTTCTTGTGGTCGTAGCCCACGGAGCCGCCCGAGGCGAAAGCGTCGTCGAGCCAGAAGCCGTATTCGGCGGATATCGCGTTCGCATAGTCGGAGAACGTGGCGGTGCCCTTGTCGGCGGCTACGACGAGGTACGGGTCGTCGGGGTCGTGGCGTACGACATCCGGCGGCGGCACGATCGCGTTGTTCACGAGATTGTCGGTGAGATCGAGCAGGCCGCGCAGGAAGGTCTGATAGCACGCCACGCCCTCGCGCATCCATGCTTCGCGGTCGCTCGCGGGCGGCGGATTCTTCACGACGAAGCCGCCCTTCGATCCCACCGGCACGATCACGACGTTCTTCACCATCTGGGCTTTCATGAGGCCCAGCACTTCGGTGCGGAAGTCTTCGCGGCGATCCGACCAGCGCAGGCCGCCGCGCGCGACGCGCCCGCCGCGCAAATGCACGCCCTCCACGCGCGGCGAATAGACCCAGATCTCGAACATGGGCTTGGGTTCGGGCAGCCCGGGCACTTTTGACGGATCGAATTTGAACGAGAGCGAGGGCCGCTCAGCGCCATTGGCTTCGCGGCGGAAATAGTTCGTGCGCACCGTCGCATTGATCACGCCGAGGAACTGCCGCAGGATACGGTCTTCGTCGAGATTGGGCACCTGGTCCAGCGCGCTTTCAATGGCCTTGAGCATGAGCGCCGTGCGTTCTTCCCGAGCCTGTGAATCGCGTGGATCGAATCGGAGTATGAACAGTTCGACGAACTGTCGGGCAATCGCGGGGTTGCCGGTTAGCGCACGCTCGATATAGGCGTCGCTGAATGTCGAGCCCACCTGGCGAAGATACTTTGCATAGGCACGCAGGATCGTGACTTCGCGCGCGCTCAGATAGGCGCGCAGTACGAGCCGGTTGAAATCGTCGTTTTCGATGCGTGCGTTCCAGACGCTTTCGAATGCGTCTTCGAACAGCCCCTTCACACGTTCGATGTCGAATTCGGCGTCGTCCGCGAGTTCGAGGCCGAAATCGTGGACCCATGCAGGCGCGCAGGACGGCGCCTCGATCACATAAGGCCGCTCTTCATCCACGCGCACGCCGAGATGTTCCAGCATCGGCAGGCTGCGCGAGAGCGCAATCGCTTCGCCCGCGCAATAGACCTTGAAGCGGAACGTACGCGGCCCCGCCTCGATGGGCCGGTACAGATTCATCGCAATGCGCGGCGTTCCCTGCACGCGCTCGATCAGCTCGATGTCGCGTACCGCCGTGCGCGCCGGATAGTCGTCGCGATAGCCCGGTGGAAATGAATCGGCGTAGCGATGCAACAGACTCGTGCCCTGCTCTTCGCCGAAGGCGTCGAGCAACGCATCAGCCAGATCGTCCTGCCAGCGTCGCGTGACCTGCACAAGCCGCGCTTCCAGTTCGTGCGTGTCGACTTCGGGCATCGTGCCGGGCTCGGCGTGCACGACGAAATGAATCCGCGCGATAGCCGACTCCGAAAGCAGCGGCGTGAACTCCACGGAAACGCCGTTGAAGGCCTCCACGAGCAGGTTTGCAATCCGCCGCCGCAGATCGGTGTTGTACTTGTCGCGCGAGACATACACGAGGCATGAAACGAAACGGTTGAAGCGGTCGCGCCGCACGAATAGCCGCGTGCGCTGGTGTTCCTGCAAGCGCAGCACACCGAGCGCGATGTCGAAAAGCTCGTCCTCACTGGACTGCAGCAGTTCGTCGCGCGGATAGGTTTCGAGCACCGTCACCAGCGATTTGCCGAGATGGCCTTTCGGCAGAAACCCCGCGCGCCGCACGATGTTCGCGCATTTGCGCCGCACGATCGGGATTTCGGCGGTGGAGACCATATAGGCGGTCGAGGTGTAGAGGCCCACGAAGCGGCGCTCGCCGCACACCTTGCCATCCGCCCCGACGAGCTTCACCCCAACATAGTCCAGATAGCCGGGCCGGTGCACAGTGGCGCGCGAGTTCGCTTTTGTCAGGAAAATGGGCCACGCGCCGCTGATGATGTCGACGGCCGCGGGCGGCAGCGGCGTGATGTCGGGCGTGCCCGGCGCGCGCAGCGATTCGCGCAGAATGCCGAGGCCCGAGCCTTCCTCGCCGCGCAGGGCGTAGCCGCCGTCATGCGAAACCAGCGCGTAATCGCGCTGGCCGAGGAAGGTGAAATGATCGGCCACCATCCATTCGAGAAACGCGCGAGCTTCGATGTCCTCTGCGCTCGTTTCGCGCGCTTTCATCGTCTTGATGGTGGTGCGCGCGGCCTCGAGCAGGGTCGGCCAATCTTCTACGGACGCGCGCACGTCGCCAAGCACCTTGGCGATGTCGCGGCGCAACTCGTCGAGCTTTGCTGCGTCGCCGCAGCGGTCTACCTCGAAATGGATGAACGAGGCGAGTTGCGATTGCCCGTCGCCGGCGCTAGCGCCGCCCTCGTCCACACGCTCGATCGTGCCGTCCTTGCCGCGCCAGATCCGGAATACGGGGTGCAGCGCGGAATGCAGGGCGAGGCCCAGACGGTTGACGGCCATGGAAACCGAATCGACGAGAAACGGCATGTCGTCGTTCACGATTTCGATGACCGTATGGTCCGAATGCCAACCGTGCTGTTCGAGGATCGGGTTGTAGACCTGCATGCGCTCGCTGCCCGGCACGAAGCGCTGCGCGGTGCGCCAGTGCGCCATGGCGGCGCCGTAGAGGTCGGCGATGCCGCGGCTACGCAGATCTTCGGCGTCGGCGAAATCGTAGTAGTGCCGCAGGAATGGCTCGACGATCTGGAATGTCGGCTCGGGCAAGCGCGCCCGCGCAAATTCCATGACGTCGGAGAGCAGATGGGCGACGAATTCTTCGTTCCTCGCAAGCATGACGAACTCCTTGGCGGATAGTCATCGACTGCATCGGCGGTTCAGTCATTATGCACCGGCAAGGTGATCGAACGATGAATGCGTGCGCACGTGCTGCCTCTCGGTGAGACGCTGCGCTGCAATGCAATGCGGAATTGGCGCAGAACTTGCTGGCTGCGAACGCCCGCTTCAACGCGCTTATGTAGCCGCTTTCGATGCGGATTTGAAGTGGGCGAGCAGCCAGGTGCGCAGCTTCTGGCTCGTCTCCCACCGGACGCTGGTCTGCGGGAGGACAACGTAGTAACCCAGCGACAGTGGCAACGAAAAATCGAACAGGCGTCGCAGCCTTCCGGCCGCGATATCGCGCTCGACGAGATGTTCGCTCGTGAGCGCAATGCCCTGCCCGGCAATGGCGGCATCGATGGCGAGCGACGATTGACTGAAGTGCGGCCCTTTCAGTGTGCCCAGTTCGTTTGGGCAGCCCAATGCATTGAAAAACTCCGGCCACAGATCATGAGAATCGTGGAGCAGCACATAATTTTCCAGGTCCGAGATCGTGCGCACCGGGTAATCGGGCTTGAGCAGCTGCGGGCTGGCCACGGCGAACACCTGCAACGGAAATAGCAGGTCGCTGACGAGACCTTTCGCGAACGGTGGCTTGCCGAGCCGAACCGCGATATCCACGCCATCGGACCTGAAGTTGCAAAGCGCCGCATCAGCAATAATACGGACGTCGATTTCCGGGTGGCTCTCTCCAAACTCTGCTAGCCTGGGTATCAGCCATTTCGAAGCGAATGACGGCGTCGTGCTGATCGTGAGGGACGTCGAACGCCGGTTCAGCGCCGCGGTCGCGTCGGCGACGATCGTGAGCGCCCGTTGAACGGCAGCGAAGTAAGTCTGCCCCTCGGTCGTGAGAGCGAGACCCCGCGGTCCCCGCGCGAAAAGGGGCAAATTGAGGGCTTCCTCCAGCACACGCACCTGTTGCGCGACGGCGCCTTGCGTGACGCCGAGCTCCTCGGACGCGAGGCGGAAATTGAGGTGCCGGGCGGATGCGTCGAACGCGCGGAGCGCATTCAGCGGCGGCAGGTGGCGTGGCTTCAATGAGTGCTTCAACGCGTATATTGGCTAGCGGAAAGCCGGCGATCAACCAGCAGCGATCCAGCAATGAGCCAGTAGGAATTTTATTGTCAGACGATAGAAAACATCATTCGACAACCAAATCATAACGCCATACAGTTTCCAGACGAAGTCTCATGCAGCGTAGCTCTGACGCGCTGAATCCAATTCAAGGAGGGAGCACCATGGCAGTAGAAAAAATAGCACTCGTCACGGCAGCCGGCAAGGGTATGGGCGCGGCGATCGCGCGCGAACTGGCAGCCAGCGGCTACCGACTGGCCTTGATGTCGCCCTCCGGCAGCGCGGCCGAACTGGCGAGAGAGCTTGGCGGATTCGGCTTTACGGGCTCGGTTACCGAGCCGGACTGTATCGACCGATTCGTTCGCGAAACGCTCGAAAAGTATGGCCGCATCGACGCGGTGGTGAACAACACGGGGCATCCGCCGAAGGGGGATCTGCTTTCTATCGCAGACGAACAGTGGCACCTCGGGCTCGATCTCATCTTGCTCAACGTCGCTCGCGTGCTGCGTCACGTGACGCCTGCGTTTCTCGAGCAAGGCGGCGGCGCGGTGGTGAATATTTCGAGCTTTGCCGCCGATGCGCCTGAGCAGGCCATGCCTGTTTCTTCTGCGCTGCGCGCCGCATTGAGTTCGTTCACGCGCCTTTATGCCGATCGTTACGCAAAGGACAATATTCGAATCAACTCCGTACTGCCGGGATTTATCGACAGCTGGCCCGAAACGCCCGAGATCGTCGCCCGCATTCCGGTTGGCCGCTTTGGGAAGACACAGGAAATCGCACAAACGGTCGCGTTCCTGTTGTCGGATGCCGCGGGATACATCACGGGGCAAAACATCCGGGTCGATGGCGGCATCGTGCGTGGTCTGTAACGCGGCAAATATGGATCAGATCGTCGATGAGGTCTGGGCACGCCTGCATGCGGGCGCAAACGCGGGAAAAGAGCGTTCGCCCTTCACGATGTTACAGGTCGCGACGATCGCGCTAGACGGGGCACCTGCCGTGCGGACGGTCGTGTTGCGCCGTGTCTCTCGCGAGCAGCGTTCAGTCGTGTTTCATACCGACGTGCGGTCTACGAAGGTGTCCGAATTGAGGCGCGACCCGCGCATATCGCTCGTCGGCTGTGATCTCGACGGCGGGATCCAGATAAGGCTGCACGGCGTTGCGAGAATCGTCGAGACGCCCCTGGAAACGAGAGCGGCCTGGAACTCGAGCAGACCTCGGACGTTGATCGTCTATCGCACGCCGCTTGCACCCGCGACACCGGTTGCGTCTCCCGCCGAGGCGCATGCAACGAAGCACGCCGAAGATATCGACTCATCAGCGGGATTCGAAAACTTCTGCCTGATTGATGTGACCGTATCGAGAATTGACTATCTTGATCTGAATCCCGCAGGGCCTATGCGGGCCAGTCTGGTGTTTGAAGAAGGCGAATGGCGCGGGACCTGGCTCGCGCCTTAAATTGGCGAGCCGTTTTTTATTTCCCACGCGCCCAAACGCCAGAACCCCGGCTCTCTTTCGGAGACACCGGGGTTCTGGACGTTACAGCATAAGGAGCCTGACGATTACCTACTTTCACACGGGCAATCCGCACTATCATCGGCGTGGAGCTGTTTCACGGTCCTGTTCGGGATGGGAAGGGGTGGGACCAGCTCGCTATGGTCATCAGGCATGACGGGTTGCTGCGTCGCGGTGTTATCGCGCCACAGCCAATCGGGAAGAAG
>NZ_JAMBPR010000034.1 GCF_024206475.1 Paraburkholderia sp. CNPSo 3274 | reverse complement strand
TTCGCTGGCGATCGGCGCGGGCATCGGCAACGTGCTGCACATGGTGTTCGGGCAGATGCAGTTGCCGATGCTGATCGCGCTCGGCATGGTCGGCTATCTGGCCGCCGTCACGCAGAGCCCGATCACGGCGTTCGTCATCGTCATCGAAATGATCGACGGGCACGCGCTCGTGATCTCGTTGATGGCAACGGCGCTCGTTTCGAGCCAGGTTTCCAGGCTATTCGCGCCGCCGCTTTACGAAGCCCTGGCACAACGCTTCCTGAAGCAGTGACGCGCGCCAGCACGCGTTCACCAGTCCACGACACGTGACGGTTGCCTGTTCCATTCAGGCCGCATCGAAAGCGTGTCCGATCGCGCGTTGAGACGTCCGTTCGTCAAAACGGACGTCTACCCCCCCCAGCTGCCGTTGCTCGAGCCATCCGCGCTCGCCCCCTGCTCCGGCAACCGAAAGTGCAGTTCACATTGTGGAATGCATCTTAAATTCCCGAGGCGGCCCCATTCCGCTTTATGAAAACATGTTCTACAGCGCAAAAATTGTTAGCTATCCCATTGATAAATAACAAATAAATAAGTCATATGTCTTATATAAGACATTGCTGCGACGCATCAGGAAGACCCTACAATTGAGCCATGCAGTTCGCTTCGACATACGTAGCGGCACGCTGAACCGTTCACTCAAACGCGCTTTGCTCTTCGGAGACTCAGGAGATACACATGGCTCAATATCAAGACGACATCAAGGCAGTTGCTGGTTTGAAGGAGAAACAAGGCAGCGGCTGGAATGCCATCAATCCCGAATCTGCCGCACGCATGCGGGCCCAGAACAAGTTCAAGACGGGCCTGGACATCGCAAAGTACACCGCGAAGATCATGCGCGCCGACATGGCCGCCTACGATGCCGACCCGGCTAAGTACACCCAGTCGCTGGGATGCTGGCACGGCTTCATCGGCCAGCAGAAGATGATCTCCATCAAGAAGCACTTCAACAGCACCGAGCGCCGCTACCTTTACCTGTCCGGCTGGATGGTGGCCGCGCTGCGCTCGGAGTTCGGCCCGCTGCCGGACCAGTCGATGCACGAAAAGACCTCCGTCAGCGCGCTGATCCGCGAGCTGTACACCTTCCTGCGCCAGGCCGACGCCCGTGAACTGGGCGGCCTGTTCCGCCAGCTGGACGCGGCTGAAGGCGCTGCCAAGGCCGCCATCCAGGAAAAGATCGACAACCACGTCACCCACGTCGTGCCTATCATCGCCGACATCGACGCGGGCTTCGGCAACGCCGAAGCAACCTACTTGCTGGCCAAGCAGTTCATCGAAGCGGGCGCCTGCTGCATCCAGATCGAAAACCAGGTGTCCGACGAGAAGCAGTGCGGCCACCAGGATGGCAAGGTCACCGTGCCGCACGAGGACTTCCTGGCCAAGGTCCGCGCCATTCGTTACGCCTTCCTGGAACTGGGTGTGGACGACGGCGTCATCGTGACCCGTACCGACTCGCTGGGCGCTGGCCTGACCAAGCAGATCGCCGTGACCCACACGCCGGGCGACCTGGGCGACCAATACAATTCCTTCCTCGATTGCGACGAAATCCCGGCCGACGCACTGGGCAATGGTGACGTGGTCATCAAGCGCGACGGCAAGCTGCTGCGTCCCAAGCGCCTGCCTAGCAACCTGTTCCAGTTCCGCGCCGGCACGGGCGAAGCGCGCTGCGTGCTGGATTGCATCACCTCGCTGCAAAACGGCGCTGACCTGCTGTGGATCGAAACCGAAAAGCCGCATATCGCCCAGATCGCCGGCATGGTCAACGAGATTCGCAAGGTCATCCCGAACGCCAAGCTCGTGTACAACAACAGCCCGTCGTTCAACTGGACCCTGAACTTCCGTCAGCAGGCGTATGACGCGATGAAGGCCGCAGGCAAGGATGTGTCGGCATACGAGCGCGCCCAGCTGATGAGCGTGGAATACGATCAGACCGAACTGGCGATCGCCGCCGACGAAAAGATCCGCACCTTCCAGGCCGACGCGGCGCGCGAAGCAGGTATCTTCCACCACCTGATCACGCTGCCGACGTACCACACCGCCGCACTGTCGACCGACAACCTGGCCAGGGAATACTTCGGCGACCAGGGCATGCTGGGTTATGTGGCTGGCGTGCAGCGCAAGGAAATCCGTCAGGGCATCGCCTGCGTCAAGCACCAGAACATGTCGGGCTCGGACATCGGCGACGACCACAAGGAGTATTTCAGCGGCGAAGCGGCGCTGAAAGCGGCGGGTAAAGACAACACCATGAATCAGTTCTGATACCGGTCATACCCCAAGCAAAACGCCAACCCATCCGGGTTGGCGTTTTTTTTATCCGTCGAGCTTGATCCATACAGGCACGCGCCCCGGGAGCCCGAACTCTTTGAGGGACAGGCTCACCGCTCCCGGATACAACTCGAAACGTTCTATGCACGATGAGCCGGTAAACTTCTCCTGTGGGCAAGCGCATGGCTTGCCGAAGCGCACCGCTGTTACCCTCATCACCCTGTCCCTGGCACGCGGCCGCGCACCACCGCCGGGGAATACGACCTGGAACGTACTGTGGACGACCGATTCGACCGACGCGAACTTTTGCTGCACCTTGGAGATGTACTGGAAGCGATGCGCAACGTGGTCGTCGCGACTCAACCCTTTTCGCCCGTTGCGCACCTTGCGTCGCGCGAGCCTTCGTTGCAGGCGCTACCCTTTCTGCAGCAGATGTCGCCTGGCATGCGTGCGAGAGATTTTCTCGAACGGGCCGCAGGCGCCTATGCGAACTGGCCAAAGGCGCTATTGGAGACCGAACTCGATCGCATCGGGCTAGCCTTGACGGTGCAACGCGAACTCTTCGCGGACGATCCGCAAGGCTGGGCATCATACGCCGCCTACGTCAGGCAGAAGGTCAGCTGGTTCGGACTCGAACTCGACGAGACGACACGCACGTCAACACAGGTGAACGATCGCGACGACGAAATCGGCGGAGCGTCACAGACATCTGCGATGAGGACGGGCTGGCCATGGAAGCCAATCAACTGAGCTACGCTAAGCTCCCCTGTTTCGGGACTGATCGATCGTCCCATAGTCGAGCGAGCAAAGGGGATCGTCGCGCAGCTCGACTGACTTTTCAGCCGCGTTCTTTCAACTGATCTCGCACGCGAGATCGCACCACGCCGAGGAGTTTGCCCATGCCGCTCGCTTCCGCTACGGCTCGCCTTGCCGCCGATGCGCCCGATTACGTCGTCGCCATCGAAGCTGGCCACCATCCGCTGACCGGCGACGAAGGCCCGCACGAAGGCGGCCAGGATCGCGGCCCAGCGCCCTTCGCGTTCGTGCTGTCCGGGCTTGCCGCGTGCACGGCCGCCACGCTGCGCATCTACATGCAGCGCAAGACCTGGCCAGCCGCCACAATCGCCGTCGAGGTCAGCCTGCATGCGGATCACGACGGGACCCAGTACATCCGCCGCGGCGTTGCGGTCGACGGACCGCTTGAAGAAGCGCAGCGCGCGCGCCTTGCCGAAATCTGCGAAAAGACGCCAGTCACGCTCTTCATCAAGCGCGGCACGCGCATCGACACGACGTTGCGCATTGCATGACTGAAGAACACTGGGATACCAGCGCTGGCAGCCTGATTGCGATCACGGTGCCGGCATGCTTTACTGGTTTTTAGTTTTGGCGCATTGTGCTGTGACCACGGCATCACGCACCGCAGCCCCAATTTCATGGATCAAACTGACGACTTCATCGTGCGCACCATGTCGGCCGACGAGGTGGCCATGTCGGTCGAATGGGCGGCTGCAGAGGGCTGGAACCCCGGGCGGCATGACCCGCGCTGTTTCAGGGAAGCGGACCCGGACGGTTTCTTCGTCGGCGTTTGGCGCGGCGAGCCGGTCGCGTGCCTCTCCGCGGTCGCCTACGACGACAGCTTTGGCTTCATCGGCCTCTACATCGTGAAACCCGGATTTCGCGGCAAGGGCTTCGGCATGCAAATCTGGCAGCACGGCATGCGTTACCTGGGAGGCCGCAATATTGGTCTCGATGGCGTCGTTGCCCAACAGGCGAACTACGGTAAGTCCGGATTCCGGCTCGCGTACCGCAACGTCCGCTATCAAGGGCGCGTGAGCGGCATCGGGTGCGCGCATGTGGCGGCAGCCGCAGACGTGCCGTTCGAGCAGTTGCTTGCCTACGATCGCCCCTGTTTTCCCGCGGCGCGCGAGCGTTTCCTCTTCGCCTGGATCGCGCAGCCGGATGCCGTTGCGCTCGCGACAGTCGACGCGGGCCGCGTCGTCGGATATGGCGTCGTGCGTCGCTGCGAGGCGGGCTGCAAGATCGGCCCGCTTTTCGCCGATGATGCGGGCGTGGCCACGGGCCTCTTTCGCGCGCTGGCGGCGAGCATGCCCGGCGAGGTCATCGTGCTCGACGTGCCGGAAACGAACCCTGCGGCCGTCGCGCTGGCGCAACGGCATGGTATGACGAGTGTCTTCGAAACCGCGCGGATGTACACGAAAAACGCGCCCGCGATTGCAATCGATCGCGTGTTTGGGCTGACGTCGTTCGAGCTGGGTTGAAACTTCTAAAGCTCGAGCCGCTGAACGTAGCCCGTGAGTTCGAGATAGCCGCGTCCTAGCGGTTTTCCTGCGGGTTTCGCAGCGGTTTTTGCAGTGCCTGTGCTCGCCCCGCCCGCCTGAAACGCCGTCACCGCGCCCTCCCAGTACACCGCGCCGGTGCTCGCGCGGCTGTCGAACTCCTGATCGTCCATGAGCGGCACTAGCGTCAGATGCAGGTCCTGCGCATCGACGCGCATCGCCACCGGATACCGTGCGCCGGTATGCGGCGAATGCCACTGGCGCAGCGGCGTGAAGCGGATGCTATCGGGCGATAGCGTATGTGTGCTTCCATCGGCGGTGCGCAACGTGCCGCCTGCCCAGAACTTGCGGCCTGCCTTGTCGCGCATCTGCAAGGCCATCAGCGCGCCGCCGTCATCGAAGTTGATGCCGATCCAATCCCAACCGACCGCTTCGTCCGCGAGCGGCGCCGACGACCATTCGTGATCGAGCCACGCCTGCCCTCGCACGTGCCCGGCATTGCCAGTCGAATGACCACCGCGCTCGAGCATGCCGTCGACTTGCAGCCACGGTACGCTGTAGTAGTAGCTCGCTTCGTCCGGCAGCGGACCTTTACGGCTGTACCCGCCTGCGCCGTTGACGAGCACTGGCTGCGTCGGCGCCAAAGTGAAGGCGAACGCAAAGCCGGGCGTCGCGACGTTCAGGTGGTAGCGGCCGTCCGCGTTGCGCTCGAGCGACCAGTCGTCGATGTGGACCGCTGTGTCCGTCTCGCTCGCTTCGGCAAGACCAAAGCCGCGGCGCGCAACGCGCTGGTCGTGCTGCAGGCGGCCCGCGTGCGGATCGCTCAGCGCCACGTTGGCGAACAGCAATTGATTCGGCGCGAAGCGGCTCGGGTTCGCGTCGTCGAGCGCGGGGCGCGAGCGGAAGAACGTCGCTTCGAAGCCCAGCGATGCATTGCCAGCGGCGGCCGCGTTGGCGTCCGTTTGCAGCCAGCCCGTCACGTACCACCATTCGGTGCGATAGCCCGGGTGCGCGCCATAGTCGCGCGGGAACACAAGTGGCTGTCCGCTCGTCACCGCTGGATAGTCCGGCATGCGCGCCCACGCAACGCCCGGCGACAGCGCGGCGAGCGGCCATGACAGGAACCTGTGCAGGAACGTGCGCCGTCTCATCGCGTCACCAGTCGTCGCGCACGGCGCGCACCGCATCGACCGACATCGCGGCGTGCGAACTCAGGAGCGCCGTGAGCGCCGCGGCCACGACGACCGCCGAAGCCAGCGCGGCCAGCAACCCCCACGGCATGTGCACGCTCATCGTCCAATGAAACGACTGCGGGTTGACGACATGCACGAGCACCATCGCGAGACTCAAGCCCAGCGTCAAGCCGGCAAGCACGCCGAGCAGCGCAACAAGCGCGCCTTCCATCGCGAGCATGACCGCGATCTGGCGACGCGTCACGCCGATATGCCGCAGCATGCCGAACTCGCGCGTGCGCGCGAGCGCTTGCGACCCGAAACTCGCGCCGACACCGAACAGACCGATGATCACCGCCACCGCTTCCAGCAGATACGTCACCGCGAAGCTGCGGTCGAAGATCCGCAGGCTCGCCGCGCGGATCTCGCCGGGCTGCGCGAACTCGAGGCGCTGCCCACCGTGCACGCTCTCGCGCAACCGTGCGATCGCTTGCGCCGGCGCCACGCCCGAGTCGAGCCATAAGGCGGCATCGGTCACGCGTGTGTCGCGAGTCAGCCGGCGATAGTCGCTCGCGTCGATCACGATGGCGCCGAACTGGCGTGCATAGTCGCGCCAGATGCCGGCCACCGTGAACGGGAGGCGCCGGCCCGCCAGCGGCAGCGTGATGCGCTGGCCCGGGTGCATCCCGTACAGATCGGCGGCCGCCTCGCTGATCCACACCGGCGGCGGCTCGCCGGCTTGCGGCACACGAGGCACAGTCGTCAACGGCAGGCGCGCGGCGGGATTACGCGGATCGATGGGCCGCGCGAGCAGGCTCACGGGCGGCAGGCGAGCGTCGAGCGAGATTTGCGTCGCGCGCAGAAACTCGGCGCGCGCAATACCGGGCGTGGCGGCGATGGCCGCCTGATCGCCCGGCGAAAGGAATGCGCTGTCGCCGCCGGGCGAAGCGCGCAGATAGAGCGGCGCGGGCAGCAGCAACTGCAGCCAGTCGTCGACCGCCACACGAAAGCTCGACACCATGATCGCCATCGCCGTCATCAGGCTAAAGCTCGTGACGATGCCCGCGAGGCCAATCGTCGCGCGGCCGGGGGCATTGGCGAGCTGCGCCAGCACGAGCTGCGGCAATGCATGATTCGAGCGCGGCAGCACCGCGAACACGGCGCGCGCGAGCGCCGGCATCGCCAGCACGCCGCCCAGCAACAACAGCGCGATGGCGAGATAGCCGAACACCGGCAAGCCAGCCACGGGCGGCAATAGCGCGGTTACGAGCCCGGCGGCGACAGCGAGCAGCGCCGCCGTGACCGTGCGCTTCGTACGCAGCCGGGCGGCCCGCGCTTCCTCGTCGCCCGCTTTCAGCGCCCGCGCGGGTCGCGCTCTCGCTGCTTCGAGCGCCGGCGCGAGACTGCCAAGCACCGACGCGGCCATCCCCAGCGCAAAAAATATCGCCGCGGGCATCGCATCGAAATGCACGCGCGGCTGAACCCCTTCGAAATAGCCGCCACCTAGATCGCCGCCCGCATAGCGGAGCACGGCGGCCGCGAGCGCGAAGCCGATGGCAAGACCCGCTGCCGCGCCGAGCACGCCGAGAATCGCGCCCTCCGAGACGACGAGCCACAGCACGCCTCGCTGCGTCACGCCGAGCGCGCGCAGCAGCGCAAACTGCGCACGGCGCCGCAGCACCGCGAGGGCCTGCATCGTGAAGACGAGGAACGCCCCCGTGAACAGCGCAACGAGCGCGAGCACGTTGAGATTCGCACGATACGCACGCGAGAGCATCGAGGTGCGGTGTGCGTTGTCGCCCGGTGTAACGGCGGCGACACCCGCGGGCAAGCGCGGCGCGATCGACTGCGCGAACACTTCGGCATCGACGCCCGGCTTGAGCTTGATGTCGATGCGCTCCAGCGTGCCGAGCCGCTGCAAGCGCCATTGCGCGGCGCCGATGTCCATCACGCCGACGCGCACCGCATCGCCCGATGCGGGCAACACGCCGGCGACGCGCAGCGCGACCGAAGCGAGCCCGACTTGCACCGTGAGCGAGTCGCCGGGCTTGAGCGCGAGCCAGCTCAGCGCCGCTGGCGAGAGAAATACGGTGTCGGGGTCGAGCAGATCGAGGGTGGTGGCCTTCGTGCCATTCGTGCGATCCGCCATTTTCACGCGGCCGACGAGATTCGGCGTGACATACCCTGCGCGAAACACATCGACGCCGATCAGCTTCAATGACTCGTCGCGACCCACCACGCGCGCATCGACCTCAACCACCGGGCTCGCCGCGGCGACTTCGGGCAAGCGGGCAATGCGCGGGTAAAGCGCTTCGTCGAAGCCCGCGCGCGGGCCGCGCAGCTCGATATCGGCGTTGCCCATCAGCGAGTTGACGGTCGCCGACAGTTCGTTAAGCGCCGCGCGATTGATCAACTGCACGGCGTAGCCCATCGCGACACCCGCCGCAATCGCGAGAATGCCGATCAATGTGCGCAGCGGATGCGCGCGCATTTCACCGGCGATGAGCGCCGCGCCGACGCCGCCAGCGAGCACGCGATTGCCCGGGCAACGCGATGCGCGCGATGCGGCGGAGTCGCGCGATGAACCCAGGGCGCCGAACCAGCGCATCGCCTACGCGCCGCCTGCGCCGGGCGCGTACGGCTCGAGCCCGTCGGGCGTGAGCCGCAGTACGCGGTCGGCGGCAGCCGCCACGGCGGCCGAGTGCGTCGCGAGCAGCACGCCCGCGCCGTTCTTTTGCGCCAGCTCGCGCAGGAGCGCGAGGATGCGCATCGCCGTGTCATGATCGAGATTGCCGGTGGGCTCGTCGGCCAGCACAAGACGCGGCTGATGCACGAGCGCACGCGCGATCGCCACGCGCTGCAACTCGCCGCCCGACAACTCGCGCGGCAGCGCGTGCTCGCGCCCGCCGAGCCCGACCGAGTGCAGCACGAACGACACGCGCACCGGCACGTCTTTCCCCCGCATCCCGTTCAAGAGCAACGGCAGCGCGATGTTCTGCGCGGCCGAGAGGTTCGGCAGCACATGGAACGCCTGGAACACGAAGCCCATTTTCCGGCGGCGCTGCAGGGTGGCCGCGTCGTCGTCGAGTGTAGCCAGATCGCGTCCGTCGAAAACGATATCTCCCGCGTCCGGCCGGTCGAGACCTGCAGCGAGATTGAGCAGCGTCGATTTTCCCGCGCCCGACTCGCCCATGATCGCGACGCATTCACCTGAGCGCAGTTCGAGATTCACGCCGCGCAGCACGTTGCGCGGCGTGGTGCCGTCATAGTGCTTCGATACGTTGGCAAGCGTCAGCATGTTGAGCCAGATGCAGCGCCTATTCGGCGAGCCCCATACCGTGCTGCGGCGACGTCGTGGTGGAGCCTGGACGGCGCAGCATCTTGTCGACCTCGCCCGCGTGCAGTTCCTCGACCTGGATCATCTGGCGCGCGTACTCCTCGAGCGCAACCGAGCGGTCTTCCACGAGCAAAAGCAGCTCGCGGTAAAGGCCGAGCGCGATCTGTTCGGCCTCGAGCGATTCGCGCAGGATGGCCCCGATATCGAAAGTGTGGGAATCGAGCAGCGGACCGATTGCGAGCGACGGATACGCGCCGAGCGTCGTGATCCATTCGCCAGCCTGCTGCGCATGCAAGAGCGACTCGTCCGCCTGCTGCCGCAGCCAGGAGACGATCGGAATGCGGCCGAAACCGAACACCAGGAACGAATAGTGCGTGTACCGCACAACGCCCGCCAGCTCGGATTCGAGGATCTTGTTCAGCGCTGCGACGACTGGCTCCTTCTCGATCTCAATCATGGTGCCTCCCATGCAAGGCAAGTGCGCGGTGGGGACTGTTCATAACACCTCCGTCTTGCAGAAATCTCGCAGAAAGCGTGTGCAACCGCACTGACGAATTCGATTGTTGCACTTATCGCGGTTTGCCGCTGTAGTCGATAAATCGTGCCTTGAGCAGGCGCGCAAGCGCCTGGCCGCCTTCGCGCATGATCGAATCGTGATTCCAGCGGAATGCCAGCCGCGCGAGAGGCGCGAGCGCGACCGCGCTCATCCACGCACTGGCCGTCCTGACGTGCCAATCGTAGCGCACCACCGTGCGGCTGCCGTCGGCTGCGAAATGCCAGCGCCCCACGCCCTCCAGCGCGCCGCTGGCCTCTCCCTCCAGGGCAACGAGCGGCGCGACGCGGGTGACGCGCACGTCGATGATCACCCGATAAGGCAGCACACCCTTCCACGTGTAACGATGCACCGCGCCCAGCCCGTCGGTCTCGCCCGCCTGCAACTCGCGTACCGCTTCGACGTTCTTCCACCACCTCGGCCAATTCGTCGAATCGTGGATCGCGTCCCACACCGGCTGCAGCGGCGCCTCGATGCACCACAAGGTGGTCAGACGGAATTCCGCCATCGTTCGCTTCCTCCTTGTCTGCGCCAGGGCCAGGCGTGCCTTGCGTGGTGTGAAGCCGTGCTCCAGAATTACCTGACATTCACATTCGAGTATAGGAGGCGGCGATGACGCTTCCGGACCGCGATTTCGTTGCCGTCGCGCAGGCACGCTTCGATGCGCTCGCAAACTATCTGGTCACGTTGAAATCGACATCGGCGGGAGCGGAAACGGTCGAGGTGCTTTATGGCTACCGAAAGCCCGGCTTCGTTCGGATGGACTTCATCCGGCCGCATGGCGGCGCGACACTCACCTTCAACCCGGAATCGGGGAAGGTCAAGCTTTGGCCGTTCGGTATCGACACGTTTCCGAGGCTCACGCTGAGCCCCGACAATCACATGATTCAGAGCCCGCAGGGCCATCGCGTCGACGAGTCCGATATCGGCGCACTGTTAGTCAATGTTCGTGAGCTGCAGGAACAAGGGGACACGCAGGTCGTCGGCGCCGAGACGATCGGCACGCACCGGGCGGCGCATGTGATCGTGACGTGCCGGCCTGGACACTTTTCGACCGGCGTGTTCCGTTATGAGTTGTGGTTCGATTCGAGCCATGGGCTGCCCGTCAAGGTCGTGAGCGAAGGCGAGTCACGTGAGCCGATCGAAACGGTGCTGATGGTAAACTTGCGCGTCGACGTGCCAGATTCGCAGCTCAGGCCGTTTGACTAGTCGCGCCAGCGTTCGTTGGCATTGGGGATGCCACCTAATCCTCAGCTTAATCAATGCGTAAACATGGCATCCTAGAATGCCTCAACCGCTTAGGATGCCAAATAACCAGCCAGCCCAAGCGTGTGCGACGATCAGCTATCGTCGGAAAATATACGTCTCCTCCCACAATCGTTGCTAACGCAGTTAATGGCGAATCCATCGACGGAATCTACCGTGAGCGCCCCGCTCGCCTGCGAACAGGAAGCGGCGTCGCTCTGCTCGAAAGGTAATCCCCGTTTCGTGGATCGAAGGGACATGGCATGTTCAGAAACCTTATCGAGTTCGCAAGACAGGTGCGGCGCAGCGAAGACTTCAAGAACGTGCTCAATACGCCAGCTCGCCTTTGCCTGCATGCGAAGCAACGCTTCAACCGCGGCTACTTCGTCATAGAGATTCGCGCAAATTCGGGCTTCTTTTCCGTCATGCAGATCGTCTTGTGCATCCTGCTGTACTGCGACGAAAAGCGATTGACGCCCGTCATTTCGGCGCGCGGCGGCAGTTATGGCGACGAGGAAGGCAAGATCGACTGGCTAGCCGAATGCTTTGAAAACCTTGCACCGTCCGCCGTGCCGGACGCCGCGAGGCCTGGTTTGCGAACGTCGCTCGTGCGCGATCTCGGCGATCTGGGCTTTCGCCGTTACGAAGCCGGCCTCGGGCTGGAGCGGGCTAGTAAGCTATTCCTGTCGAACTATCGGCCAGGCGAATCGATCCGGGAGGAAGTCGCGCGCATCTGCGAGCGGCTCGATATCGGCGCTTCGACGTTGGGCGTCCATTTTCGCGGCACAGATAAAAAGTTCGAGGCCCAGACGATCGACTGGAATGCGTTTTGCCGCCTGGTCGAGAAAACACTTGCGGACGATCACCGTCTCACGAACCTCTTCGTCTCCAGCGACGAGCAGACCTTCCTCGATTTCTTCCAGAAGTGGGGCTTCGCTGTGCCCGTCAACGTCGCGCCTGCCACGTTGCTCGCGAGCGGTGAGAAGCCCGTGCACTTCAGCGGACATCCCGGACTCGCAATCGGCCGCGAAGCACTGGTCGCGAGCCTGCTCCTCGCAAATTGCGGCCATTTGATCAAGACGCCCTCCTATCTCTCGGCGTGGTCGAAGATCTTCAATCCGTCGCTGCGGGTGAGGCTCGTCGTGCCTCCACGCGAAAACGCATTCTGGTTTCCCGATAGCCGGATCTGGACCGAGCAGAACAAGCGCGACAACGACCTCGTCAATCCTGAAATCGAAATTACGGCTTTCGACTCGCCGTTCACGGCAACCGGGCCGACTCCAAACGCGGGAACCCTACCCCGACCCATCGACCTTTGAAGACGTATCATCGAAGCAGGGAACGCAGGGCGAGGGCAACTGCGAGCACCGTCATGAACTGGCTGGCCAATACCGTTCTCGTGTTGCACGCGCTGGTCGTACTCTTCATCGTCGGCGGATTGCTCGCGATCTGGGTGGGCGCCTGGCTCGGGCGCGGTTGGGTACGCAACCGCGTGTTCCGGCTCACGCATCTCATTGCGATAGGCGTCGTCGCCATTCTTGCTGTCCTTGGCATCCCGTGTCCGCTCACGGTCCTCGAGGACTGGCTACGTACCGGACACGCGGGGCCGCAGGGCTTCGTCCAGCGCTGGGTTAGCGACTGGCTGTATTACGACTTGCCCGGCTGGGTGTTTGCGACGGCCTATGCGGGGTTCCTGCTGGTTGTGGCAGTCACGTGGTTTCGTGTCCCGCCGCGTTCGTGACGGCAGCACAACATCGATCTTTCGGCCCGTAACGACACTGGCGGCACACCGCTTGCTCTCACCCCGCGAACCATGACATAGGCGTCGATGCAATTGAGCGCCTGTAAAAAGGGGATGACGAACATGTCCAGCGAAAAAAAACGCGGCAAACTGCCGAAAGAGCGGAACCCGAAAGCTTCGAAAGGCGCAGGGCCGTCAAAGGCGCTGCCCAGACCCGGCGAGCGCGCGGCCATCCTTACCGGGCAGCGTCGCCTGAAAATGGCGCGCTCGCCGCATGCCTACGTGCGTGGCAATACGACCCGATTCTACGAATGGATCGTCGAGACGAACGGCGACTCGCTGCCGCGCGGCCCGGCGATCTGGATCTGCGGCGATTGCCATACCGGCAATCTCGGCCCCGTCGCGAATCAGGAAGGCAAGGTCGAAGTCCACATCCGCGACCTCGATCAGACGGTGATCGGCAACCCCGCGCACGACCTCATCCGCCTCGGCCTCTCGCTGGCGACCGCGGCACGCGGCTCCTCGCTTTCCGGTCTCACCATCGTGCATATGATGGAGGCGCTCGCAGCGGGCTACGAATCTGCGTTCGCAACAAAGCGCGCGAAGGTCCAAATGTCCGGGCGCCCCGAACCCGTGCATCTTGCGATGAAAGTGGCCGTACGCCGCTCATGGCAGCATCTGGCCGAGGAACGCATTGAGGATCTCGAGCCCACGATACCGCTTGGCAAGCGTTTCTGGCCGCTCACGCGCTCCGAGCGCAAGGCAATCGACACGCTCTTTCGCGACGAAGCCATCGCGAGTCTGCCCACGGGCCTGCGCGGCCGCAATGATGCCGGCAAGGTCGAGGTGATCGACGCGGCGTACTGGGTCAAGGGTTGCAGCTCGCTCGGCAGGCTACGCTATGCAGTCCTACTCGATGTCGACGGCGGTGTGATCGATGGCGACGATCTGTGCCTCATGGACATCAAGGAGGGCGTGAAAGCCGCTGCGCCGCGCTACGAAGACGCATCGATGCCGCGCGACAACGCCGAGCGAGTGGTGGAAGGCGCGCGTCATCTCTCGCCCTTTCTCGGCGAGCGCATGCGGGCGGCCCGCTTGCTCGATCGCGCCGTGGTGATTCGCGAGTTGCTGCCACAGGATCTCAAGCTCGAAATCGATGAACTCGCCGAGGGCGAGGCGCGCAAGGTCGCGTTCTATCTCGCGGCGGTGGTAGGCAACGCGCACGCACGCCAGATGGATCCGCCGACCCGGCGCAGTTGGCTCGCCGAACTCCGGCGCGCTCGCTCGAAGACGATCGATGCGCCGCTGTGGCTCTGGACAAGCATCGTGCAACTGGCGAGCAGCCACGAAGCTGGATATCTTGAGCATTGTCGCCGCTATGCCACTGGCGTGAATTGAGGCAGCACGCCGACGCTCGACTTTGTCATCAAGGCGCTTCGCCTCCCGAACATCGAATCTTGCCTCCGCGGACTATGCGAGTCGCATAATAGCGCTATCCGCACGCCTCGCGGCACACACGCTCGTGCGCCTCGTGCGCCGTCAGTTTGCTGACGTCTGAGTTCGCGCCGCCGCCATGGCATGGAGGTTTTCAAATGACACAGGGCAGCTACGACATCGTGATCGCGGGCGGCGGTCTCGGCGGCGCAACGCTTGGCCGTGCACTGGCAGGCGCTGGATTGCGGACGCTCGTTGTCGAACGCGAGGCGGCGTTCAGGGATCGCGTCCGCGGCGAGGGCATGATGCCTTGGGGTGTCGTCGAAGCCCGAGCGCTCGGCATCGATCGACTGCTGTGTGATGACGGGGCGCACGTGGTCCCGTTCTGGAGGCGATACAGCGGACTGGTGCCAGCCGAATCCCGCGACCTCGCGGACACCACCCCAAAGCACACCCCGTGTCTGGACTTCTATCATCCGTCGATGCAGCGCACCCTGCTGGACGCGGCCGAGTCATCGGGGGCCGTTGTGCTGCGCGGCGCCGAGGTCGTGCGCATCGAGCCGGGCGATACCCCGGGCAAGCTGCCGGTCGTCGAGATTCGAATGGAAGGCGGCACACATCGGGTGAAAGCGCGGCTCGTGGTGGGCGCCGACGGACGCAGGTCGACGGTGCGCAGAATAGCCGGCTTCACGCTCAACCAGGATCCCGGGCGACTGGTCGTGGCGGGTGTGCTCTACGAGGGGCTCGACGCGCCGGAAAATTCGGTCCACCACTTCCAGTCCCCGGCGTTGGGACAGGCCGCATTGATTTTTCCGATCGGGCACCAGCGGTTCAGGTCGTACTTTGTCTCATGGGTCGGGCAGCGCGCGCACCCCATCAGCGGCAGCGGGCAGATCCGCGAGTTCCTCGACGCCTGCGTCGACACGGGCGTGCCGCGCGACTGGTTCGAACGCGCGAGTGTCATTGGGCCGCTCGCGGCTTATCCAGGAGCGGACATCTGGGTCGAGCATCCCTGCAACGGCCGCGTGGTGCTGATCGGAGACGCGGCGGCCGCCAGCGACCCGTCATGGGGATGCGGGCTGTCGTTGACGCTGCGTGACGTCAGGGTGCTGCTTGACCGTTTGCTCGCGACCGATGACTGGGAAGCCGCCGCACACGCGTACGCCTTTGAGCACGACCGGTATTACGGCGCCCTGCACCGCGTACTGGACTGGCTCACCCAGCTGCTGTACGAACGCGGCGCGATCGCCGACGAACGCCGCGCACGCATCCTGCCGTGTTTCGCCATGGAGCCCGATCGCGCGCCCGATCTCCCGGGGCTCGGTCCTGAGACGCCCTCGGACGAAGAGGCTCGCCGGCGGTTCTTCGTCGAGGATCGCTTTTTGCCTCACGGCTAATCTCACGGCGCGTGTTCAAGATCACTCACGTGAGCAGCGAGGCACGCTTACGCGGCACTTTTCGCGATCCTCGCCTTCAGGGCCTCGATGACCGCCCGCACCTTGCCCGACGGGTAGCTCGTCGGCGCAAACACGGCCTGCACATTCGAAGGCACACCGGACCACTCGGGCAGCAACCGGACGAGCGCGCCAGACGCAAGATCAGCCCGGGTCGAGAAATCGGTCAGCGCTGCAAAACCGCCACCCGCGAGGACCGCCGCGCGCGCCGACGTCGCCGTGTTCACGCTCAGCGCATTCACGCAGCGCACGCGGCGCACGGCGCGGTCGTTGGTGACGCGGCTCGCCGCGAGCCGCCCGGCATCGCGCGTCAACTCGAGCGTCGACGGATGCCGCAGCACTGTCATCGCGATATGCGGCAAGGACGCCAAAGCGTTCAGCGACCTCGGCATGCCGTGCCGCGCAACGAACGCGGGGCTCGCAACCAGCCAACGCACGTAGCTACCGAGTTTCACCGTACGGTAGTTCGAGTCCGGCAGATTGCCCAGCCGCACAGCCAGATCGATCCCCTCGCCGATCAGGTCGACGTAGTGATCGGCGCAAATCAGTTCGATGTCGAGTTCCGGATAGACCCCACGCAGATCGACGAGGGCGGGCGCGACGATCTGCGCGCCGTAGTCGACAGGCGCGCTCACCCGCAGCGCGCCGCGCGCGGGCGTGGCCTCGTCCGAGACGGCCGCTAGCGCCTCTTCCGTCATCTGCAGGATGCGGCAGCTGGCGTCGTAAAACGCACGACCCGCATCGGTCACGGACAGCTGCCGCGTGGTGCGCGTGATCAGGCTCGCGCCGATCTCGCGTTCGAGGCGCTGCATGTGCGCGCTGACCATCGTCTTGGCGATGCCGAGCCGCTCAGCCGCCGCCGTAAGCGAGCCCGCCTCGACCACGGCAACGAACACCGCCAGCCGGTTCAGATTCACGTCGCGCACATCAGTCATCGGCGATTGTCCACTTTCGATAGAAAATGAATGCAAGCTTAGCAGTCTTCTCGCGCGCGCAGCCATTGCCTATCCTGAACGCTCCCTGCCGCTTCTTCCCGAGGCGCTTTTATTATGGAGAATGCAATGCCCGCTGTCCGTCCCGCCACGCCGATTCGCCTGTACACGACCCTGCTTTCCGGCCACGGACACCGCGTCCGGCTGTTCCTGTCCATGCTGGATCTGCCGTTCGAGATCGTGCCGGTGGATCTCGCAGCGGGCGAACACCGCCAGCCCGCGTACCTGAAGCTCAATCCCTTCGGCCAGGTGCCAACCATCGTCGACGGCGATACGGTGTTGTTCGATTCGAACGCGATTCTCGTCTATCTGGCAAAGCGTTACGGCGATTCGTCGTGGCTGCCGGACGATCCACGTGGCGCGGCAGCCGTGCAACGCTGGTTGTCGCTCGCAGCCGGTCCGATCGCGTTCGGCCCGTGCGCCGCACGTCTCGTCCACGTATTCAAGCGCGATCTCGATCTGGCACGCGCACAGGAAATCGCGAGGACGCTGCTGCCGCTGCTCGATGCCGAACTCGCCAGCAAGCCATTCGCGGCCGGCGATCACGTGACGATCGCCGATATTGCCGCGCATACCTACATCGCGCATGCGCCTGAAGGCGGCGTGTCGCTGGAGCCGTATCCGCATCTGCGCGCATGGCTCGACCGCGTGGCCGCATTGCCGGGCTTTGTGCCGATGCCACCGACAAAAGCGGGCCTGCTCGCCGCCTAAACGGCAGTTGCGCGCCGCCAACCTGAGACCGTCATGACCGCTCTCCCTGTACTGGATTCGTACCGCGCCGCCGGGCCGTTTCACGACGGCGAGCGCGAGGCCCAATTGCGCGCGGGGGTGGCCAGCGTCGCACTCGAAAACGGCTCGCGCGGCATCCGCGATTACATGCCGGACCAGCATCGCGCGTTCTTCGCGATGCTGCCGTTCATGGTGTTCGGCGGTGTCGACGCAAGCGGTCAGCCGTGGGCGACACTGCGCGCGAATACGGCGGGCTTCGTGTCGACGCCGGACAGCCGCACGCTGCGCATCGACGGCGGCGTGCTGCCGGGCGATCCGCTCGAAGGGAGCTGGGTGCCGGGCGCGCGTATTGGCGGGCTCGGCATCCAGCCGCACACAAGGCGGCGCAATCGCGTGAATGGCGTGATCGAAGCGGTCGATGGCGGCGTGGTGACGCTTGCAGTCAAACAGAGCTTCGGCAACTGCGCGAAGTACATCAACGGACGTGAGCCCGCTTTCGTCGGCAACGCGCCGACGAAAGCCATGGTCGAACATGCGGACGCACTCTCGCAGGAAGACCGCGCGCTGATCGCGCGCGCCGATGTATTTTTCATCGCCACCGCCAATCTCGATGAGGCAGCGGGCGCGGCGGGCGGCGCCGACGTTTCGCATCGCGGCGGCATGCCCGGCTTCGTGCGGATCGACGACGTGCGCACGCTGACCGCGCCGGACTTCAGTGGGAACAAGTTTTTCAACACGATCGGCAACCTGCTGCGCGATCCGCGCGCGGGGTTGCTGTTCGTCGACTTTGCGCGCGGTGATCTGTTGTATCTGGCTGTACGCGCCGAGGTGATCTGGGACGGCCCCGAAATCGCGCAATTCCCGCTGGCACAGCGGCTGGTGCGGTTTCATGTGGCGGAAGTCCGCCGCGTGCGAGAAGCCTTGCCATTGCGATGGTCGGCGGTCGACTATGCGCCGCAGTTCGCACAGGTTTCAACGGAATCCTCATCGACGGCTGCGCCGAAAGAAGCCGACACGCGCCCGTGGCGCCCGCTGCGCGTGGCCGAGGTGCGCGACGAATCCCCAACGATCCGCTCGTTCCATTTCGAACCGGTGGACAGCGAACCACTCGCGCTGTTCGAAGCTGGGCAGTACCTCCCGCTGCGCATCGCAATGCCTGGGTCGGCCAAGCCGCTCATGCGCACGTACACGCTCTCTGCGGCGCGCGATGCGGCACGTCCGGCGCGCTACCGGATCAGCGTGAAGCGCGACGGCGCAGTATCGCGCTGGCTGCATGAACACGCACGCATCGGCTCGCTGATCGACACGCTGGCGCCCCGCGGCTCGTTCAAACTCGATGCAAGCAGCCCGCGCGCGATCGTGCTGGCGGCGGCAGGCATCGGCATCACGCCGATGCTGGCGATGCTCGACGCGGCACTCACGCTCGAACCTCAACGCCGAATCCACGTGTTCCACGGTACGCGCGGTGAGCGCGAAAGACCATTCGCAGCGGCGCTGCGGGAGATCGAACGCGCGCATCCGAACGTGTCGGTGCATCTGTTCGACAGCACGGCGCAGCACGACTCGCTCGATGGCGACCGGCTCGCGGGCCGCGTGGACATCGATGCAATGCGTCGCTTCCTGCCGTTCGACGACTACGACTTCTATCTGTGCGGCCCCGAAGCGTTCATGCGCGATCTGTACGACGGGCTGCGCGCGCTGAATATTGCGGACGAGCGGATCCGCTTCGAGGCGTTCGGGCCATCGAGTTTGAAGCGTGTGTCTAATCAGGCTCCCGTTGCGAGCGAGCCAACGAAAGCCAGACCGGTGACATTTGCCCGCATGGGGAAAACGGTGCACTGGGCGCCGCAGCAAGGTTCGCTGCTCGACACCGCCGAGCGCTGCGGCACCGACGCGGTGTCCAGCTGCCGTTCCGGCATGTGCGGGACCTGCGCTACGCGCGTGCTGGATGGCAGGGTGGAATACAACGAACCACCGGAATTCGACGTCGAGCCGGGCTACGCGCTGATCTGCGTCGGGCATCCGGCAGCGGCCGGCGTGACGCTGGATCTCTAGCCGCCATTGCCGGTTAATACAAGTTAATGGTTTTTTCGCTGATTATTTGGTGGTCTCTCACGCTTCCCGAATTTATTCGATCTCCTTTGCTCTCCCGATTCAGGCACTATTCAGTCAATTTGTTATCCCCCGGACCTCGCCACGAACTGATCCAGCAAACACTGCAGCCGACGCTCCTGAATGTGCAGGATGCCCGGTGTGGAACGGAGCTCGATCACGCGAGAGTGCCAATAGCTCGCACCGAAAATCGCCATCGCTTTGTCCGCGCTGATCGCGCTTTCCAGGTGCGCAATTGCGGTGTCGAGATTGTGGACAGTGTAGGGACTGAGAGGTCGGCGTTCCGTCTCCGTCTTTGCCTGAATCGTTTTCTCGCTCCCTGCCCGCCGGCCTCCCGCCCGGCTTTCACGTTCCTGCGCAAGCAGGGATTGCAGGCGCTGTTCATCGAAAGCGTCGTACCCGATGGAATTGTCTTGCATCGCACGATCTCCTCGTCGGCCAGGCAGTTCAACCGCCCATGTGTTGATCGCTCACCAATTACCGTCGAGCACGTTCCGGTGCTTCCGGTGCTCGCTGATGATGACCGTCGGGCCCGGATTGTCGTGATTAACAAGGGTCGCATCCGTGCACACGGCGCGCGCCGCTGCGGCGCCACGCCGGTGGCGTGCGACTGACTCCAGCAGGCTCAACGTGATGCAGAAACTCCGGTCGATCTGCTCCGTCCAGCACTTCTGGTCATAGGCGGCCAGGGCCTGCACGAAGACGTCGTAGATCTGGTCCGGAAATTTCACGCCGCTCGACTCGATGCGGACCATGAGCGCCCTTGCCCGAAGCAACTCGGCCAGGATCGTTGCGTCCGGCTGCGTCGCCGGTTCAGGCTCCGGTTTGCAAGGGCGTGCGCGTGTTTCGTCATCCGACGCGAAGCGGAAAATGTTCAGCAGGCTTTTGAAGTCGGGATGCGGCGTGTGCATGATGGTGTCCCTTATCGTCCGAACTGCAGCGACTCCATCGTGCGCGGACCGGGGTTCTGGCAAAACCGGCCATGCCGGGGGAAAAACGCCCCCACAAGGCGGCCCCAGAAGCGTCCCCCGCTTTGGGGGGATCGCAACCTGAAGGAATGCGGGTACAGTGGTCTCCACTGGAGAAGAGCCGATGGACAACCTGTATTTCCGCCACGTACTGCTCGTAGAAGACGAGGGCTTGACGCGTATCGCGATGAAGAGCCTGATCCTGACCTCAGAACCGACGCTCGACATCGACGAGGCCGGCTCGTACGACGCTGCCGTCGAACGGTTGCAGAACAAGGCTTACGACCTGGTTTTTCTCGATTACCAGATCGGGAACAATCACACTGGGCTTGACTTGCTGCGCTGGCTGCAGGAAAACGAGCGCGCTGCGCATGTGGTCATGCTGTCCGCGCAGGACGACCGCGAGACCGTGCTGGACTGCATCAAGAATGGCGCTGGCGGCTTCATCTCGAAGGCCAGCGAGGAGGGCGGTGCGGTGTTCCGGGAAGCCCTGCAGACGATCTTGAATGGACGGGTCTACCTGCCCAACAGCGTACTCGGCAAGGGCGGCCATACCCCGCAGTCCCCGGGCCCGAGCAAGGCCATTCCAATCGACTCGCTGAACCTCCCGCCGCGCCTCGCGCAAACCTTGGGTTTTCTCCTGCAGGGCATGTCGAACAAGGCCATAGCGCGAAAGATGAATATCTCGGAGAACACCGCAAAGGAGTACATCAGCGATTTGCTGAGCCGCTTCAACGTATCGCGGCGCACGTTCCTGATCGTCGAAATGGCGCGCCGCGGCATCGAGATTCCCACCGTTGCGCACGCCCCGGCGGTCTAACCGGGCCGGGCCGCTGCCTCCGTCAATTCGAGCATCCGCGCAATCAGCAGGTCGGGAGACAATGGCTTGCTGAGCACGCAGCGCTCCGGCAACACACCCTGCGTGCTTGCCACGGCTTCCCCCGTCACCACGAGGCACGGCACGGGCCGCGCAAAGTGATCGCCCAGGAGACGGATGACGTCGTGCGCGGTCGACATCTCCGGCAACCGGTAGTCGCTGATCACCAGGTCCGGCACGCGTTCGATCGTCTGCAGCAGATCGTTGAGTTCGGCTGCGGAGCGAACCGAATCGGACAGCACCCCCCATCGTGCAAACAAGGCCTCCATCGAGGCGCGCACCAGGCTGTCGTCCTCGACCAGCAACACGTAGCGACCGCGCAGCGACGACGGTGACGGCGACGATGCCGCATCAGCGGGCGATATCGCGGCATCCTCGCGCGCGAATTGATCCGCCACCGGCATGCGCACCGAGAAGCGCGACCCATGACCCTCGATCGACTTGAGTTCGAGACGATGTCCCTCGAGCAGTGACACCACCGCATTCACGATCGACAAACCGAGTCCGAGCCCTTTCTCGCGGTCCCGCTCCGGGTTTCCGAGTTGTACGAACGGCTGGAAGATCGCATCCCAATGCTCTGACGCGATGCCAATTCCGTTATCGAGCACGTCGAGCCGCACATAATTAGGCATACGTACCAAACCCACGAGCACCGTGGAGCGTCCCGCTTTCGACGGATCCGAATATTTGATTCCGTTCGCAATGAGGTTGCTCAGCACGCGGGGAATCCAGTCGGCGTCGGTGCGTACCCACGCGGGTTTTTGCAGCGCCTTTGCATAGCGCAGCACCACGCCGCGGCTCGCAGCGAACGACGCGAGTTGCTCGACCGCCTCCTCGGTCACGCGGCTCAGATCGACGCTCGTATAGTTCGGGTTGACGTGCCCCGATTCGAGCTTCGACAGGTCGAGCACCGCGTTGAAAAGACGCGCCGTCAATACCGACGCCTTGCGCGCTTCGCCGATCAGCTTGCTCGATGCTTCGATGTCGCGCGCTCCCAGCGCTTCGTCTGCCGCCGCAAGAAAAAGGTTCAGCGCGTGCATGGGCTGGCGCAGGTCGTGCGCTGCGGCGGCCAGAAAGCGCGATTTTGCCCGGCTCGCCTGCTCTGCGTCTTCGCGTTGCTGCTCGCGCAAGGCGATCAGGGCTTCCGACTTGGTCTGCTGGTCGCGCCGTGCGTGCTCGAGGTCATGGTGCTTTTGCGCGAGCTCGGCGTTAGCGCTTTGCAGCGCATCGTTGCTATGGGCAAGTGCCTGGACGGCAACATACCGGTCGCGCACATGCCGCTCGGCATTCACGTTGACGCTATGCCCCAGAACGGCGACGTTCAAAAGATAGAACATGCCCGCCGCGAAGTTGTCCGGCTCGACCGCCTGAGTGACCAGTTGAGTCATCACGATTACGGCGATCACGCACACAGTAAGCATTAGCGTCGCCTTGGCCCGCAGGCGAAGAAAGCCAAACAAATAAAAGAGAATTAAATAAAAGCCGACAAAAAAATGGGTGAAATTGAATGGGCGTGGGGCAAGGACCGTTTGCATCAACAGGCAAAGGCACATGAACGCCAAGCCCGACAGCAGGATCCAGTGGGCAACCTTGTCCCGATGAAATTCGAGCCTGAAGGCCAGCACGATGCCGACGGTCGCGCCAAGCGCACCGGCACAGCGGAACGCGAAAACCTCCGGAAAGTACGGCCGGAACACCGGACTGCTCTGCGCAAGGCTGATTTCCCAAAAGCCAAAACACACCCAGATCAGGGTTCCGAGCACCAACGCCGCACGGCGAAAGTCGGCAAAACGCCGACCATAGTCCTCCGTAAATTCCCGTTCGACCTGCGGATCCTCGAATCGAGCGGGCCAGCAAAGCATATCGACCAGCCATGCGCGAACGGCGCTGGGCGCATGCGAGCGTTTGAGGAACGCCGATTCCGTCGCCGATTGAAACCTGAATATGCTCATCGCATCTCGCCGGTATGCTCGCTGGCTCGCGAAGCAGGAAGCACGTCTCGTGCTTAGGCGTGCCAATCCATTCTAGTCGGTCACAGCCGGCCCCGCCCGCTTCCCCGCTGGAAGCGGGGATATATTACGCCAGCCAACCATAGAGATGTCATATAACATGGTGCTCAGTGCGCGACGAGGCAGTATCGCGGCGGCTTCTCCCACGCAGCCATACCCTTCGTACTCCTTCTAAATTACGACGAACTACATCTATGCCGGGGCGAGGCGTTCCTTCACTGTGCAAGGTGGCTGGCCTCCTCTCCCAATCCACGCATCAATCTATTTCCTGTTTTGAGCAGCATTCATCATATGTTTCCAGCGCAACAAACGTAATGTCATGATTAAGCAGCGGAAATCGGCATACGCGGCGTTGAGCCAGTCACACGAAAATGTCGTCGAGATGATCAATAAACTTTCAATTTCCTTTTTATTTAACGAAATTGAAACGGTGTTTTATCGTCATAAATGCGATCGTGTCATGTTTTCCATTTAACATCTGTCCCGACGTTTTCACGCAGCCTAGCCTGGAGAACAGTATGGATCTGGCAAGAATCCGCCGCGATGCATTCGCGATGCCCATGCACAACCCCGCGTATCCGCGGCCGCCGTTTCGCTTCGTCAATCGCGAATATTTCATCATCACGTACGAAACCGATCCCGATGCGCTGCGCGCCATCGTGCCGGAGCCGCTAAAGCCGGAAAATAATCTCGTTCACTACGAATTCATCCGCATGCCCGACTCGTCAGGTTTTGGCGATTACACCGAAAGCGGACAGGTGATTTCCGTACGCGATCCGCAAGGTCGCCTCGCGAATTACACGCATTCGATGTATCTCGACGACGAAGGCCCGATTGCCGGCGGCCGTGAAATCTGGGGCTTCCCGAAGAAGCTCGCGCGCCCCGTGCTGGCAGTCGATGGCAACGACACGCTGCTTGGCACGCTCGATTACGGCACGCAGCGCATCGCTACCGGCACGATGGGCTACAAGCATCACGTGCTCAACAGCGAAGACGAGCGCCGCAAGCTCGCCGACACGCCCAACTATCTTCTCAAGATCATTCCGCATGTGGACGGCACAGCGCGCATCTGCGAACTCGTGCGCTTCTATCTGCGCGACGTGACGGTGCGAGGCGCATGGAGCGGACCGGCCGCGATCGAGCTGCATCCGCACGCGCTCGCGCCCGTCGCCGATCTGCCGGTGCGTCGCGTGGTGGGTGCACGTCACGTCATCGCGGACCTCACGCTCGACATCGGCGAGGTCGCCTTCGACTATCTCGCCTCGACATCGAGCCAGGACGCCGCCCTGGGCGAACCCGAAGCCGAGCTCGCCTGATCTGTATATAAATCGCTTTTATTAAGGAATACGCATGTCTTTGAAAGATAAGGTTGCAGTCATCACGGGCGCCGCGAGCGGCATTGGCGAACATTGCGCGCGCACGTTCGCGAGCCAGGGTGCGGCGGTCGTGATCGCCGACCTCAATCTCGCGAACGCTGGAAAAGTAGCGGACAGCATCGTGGCCGGGGGCGGCAAGGCCCTTGCCGTGGCGATGGATGTCACCAACGAAGAAGCCGTGAATGCAGGCATCGAAGAAGCGGCGAAAGTCTTCGGTGGGATCGACGTGCTCGTATCGAATGCGGGCATCCAGTTTATCAGCCCTGTGGACGAGTTCCCGTTTGCCGACTGGAAGAAGATGCTCGCGATCCATCTCGACGGCGCCTTTCTCACCACCAAGGCCGCGCTCAAGCATATGTACGGCAGCGGCAAGGGCGGCTCGATCGTCTACATGGGATCGGTGCACTCGCACGAGGCGTCGAAGCTCAAGGCTGCTTATGTCACCGCGAAGCACGGTTTGCTCGGCCTTGCCCGCGTAGTGGCGAAGGAAGGCGGTCCGCGCGGCGTTCGCGCCAACGTCGTGTGCCCGGGTTTCGTCCGTACGCCGCTCGTCGACAAGCAGATTCCCGAGCAGGCCAAGGCACTCGGTATCTCGGAAGCCGAAGTCGTCAAGAACGTGATGCTCAAGGACACCGTGGACGGGGAGTTCACCTCGCTCGACGACGTGGCCAACACGGTCGCGTTCCTCGCGGGCTTCGAGTCGGCCGCGTTGACGGGCCAGTCTGTGCTCGTCACGCACGGCTGGTCGATGCACTAAGCAACCAACGAACGAAGGGAGAACGTATGCGCAGCAGCAATCTAGCCGTCCGCACGGAGCGCAAGCCGTTTGAGCTGCCGCGCTACGACGAAATCGCTCTTGTTTTGCAGGGCGGCGGCGCGCTCGGGTCCTATCAGGCCGGCGTGTTCGAAGGGCTCGCGCAGGCTGGCGTCGAACCGCATCGCATTGCGGGCGTGTCGATCGGCGCGCTCAACACGGCGATTATTGCGGGCAACGAGCCCGCGCGGCGCGTCGAAGCGCTGCGTGGCTTTTGGGAGTCGATCTGCCATCCGCTCGACTGGTTCGGGAACCTCGGCGCGCTCGCCATGCCGATGTTCAGCCATCAAGAATTGTCGCGCCGTTGGGCCAGCATGTGGGCCGCGGGTCGTGCGCTCACTGAAGGTCAGCCAGGCTTTTTCGCACCGCGCCGCCCGCTGCCTGTCGCGGGCTGGCATAAGGCAACGCCGACTGCGGTAAGTTACTACGACACCGCCGCATTGAAGTCGACGCTGCAACGTTTCGCCGATTTCGACCGTATCAACGATGGCCCAATCCGGGTGTCAGTGGGCGCCGTGAACGTGCGCAGCGGCAATCTCGTCTATTTCGACAACGCGAAAATGCGGCTCGAGCCCGAGCACTTCATGGCATCCGGCGCGCTGCCGCCGGGCTTTCCGGCCGTGGAAATCGAAGGCGAGTATTACTGGGACGGCGGCCTCGTGTCGAACACACCGCTCACGGAGGTGCTGCGTGACGCGGACCACAAGGACACGCTCGTATTCCAGGTCGATCTATGGAGCGCGAGCGGCAACGTACCCGCCGATTTCATGGACGTGGCCGAGCGAGCCAAGGACATTCAATATTCGAGCCGCACGCGCGCCATCACCAACATGCTTGCCGACCGGCAAAAGCACGCGCGCTTTATCAAGGAACTCCTCGAGCACGTACCTGCCGAAGCGCGCCGCAGTGATCCCCTTTTCCGGCTCGCCGAGAATGTGGCCGATGGTTCGTCGATCAATGTGGTTCATCTGATCTACAAGAACAAGCCTTACGAAGGACATTACAAGGACTACGAATTCAGTGCCGACACCATGAACGAGCACTGGTCGAGCGGAGTTGAAGACATTCGCGCGTCGTTTGCACGTCCGGACTGGTTCGCGATACCGAGCCGCGAGCAAGGCTTCGTCACGCACGACATCCATCGGCGCGCGGGTGAAGTGCCCGAGTCGGATCGCGCCGAGCTGAGCGCCGGCGCCTCGGGACAGGTGGATTTGACTCGCAAGGTCGCGTAGCGCGTAGACCCGGCCAGTGCGTTCTAGCGCTGGCCTTATCGGTATTTCGCTTACCGTTTCCGGCGGCTCGCGATCACGCTCGATATGTTAGTGGACATATCAACCGCACGCGATTGATAAAAGGCCGCTCTGCCCAAAAGGTAGAGTGGAGCCTCAATGTGCGCCGCCAGGTCGCAGGCTTCCAGCCCGTGCAATCCTATCCTTGCAATTGCCCCGAGAACCAATTGCACAGGAGCCGCAGCGTGGCAAACATCAAGCCCTTTCGCCCCGGATCGAAGGCGATACCGTCCTTCCACCTCGCACACGTTCGCTCCCTGATTTGGCATCCCGGCACGGGTGGCGACGCAATCGATCCGGCTCCGAATAACACGGCCCCCAGTTGCGAGGATCGCGTCGCCGGTCAAGTGACCGTTCTCCTGCCCGGTGGGAGAGTGAGCCGCGCCCTTGCCTACCAATCCCCGGCTTGCGAAAAGGTCCCTTCGCACCGCCTCGCCCACGGTGTTCTGGACGGGATCACCTACTGGTTTCGCTGTTCCGACGCGCCGGAAGTGCGTGACGATTCGACCTGTTTCCGGGCGCACTTTGCGCGCGAGGGAGCGTGGTTCTTCTTTTACACCCAGGACTGCGCTCTGCCGTTCGGGGCAGAGGTCAGCTTCTCCGAGTACGCCCATCGGGCGACATGGAGCGTTGCGAGTGCCGCTTAACGCGACGACGTCGGCGCGCGCTTGAGGGTTTTCCTTAACGTCGGGCCCGGCAACATCGCCAATGGTTGACCGGCGGCGGACGTGCTAGGCTCCCTTCAAACAACTCCGGAGACTGCGATGCCGTTCATCTGCGAAAACGTTGAATGTCGTGCCGTGCTGGCTCGCGGGCAGGTCAGAGCCAGTCACGAGGACGAGGGGTGGTGCTTCTACTGCCCGGACTGCAACACCCGAAACGAGTTGAAAGATGTCGGCATCCCTGGCGATCCTGCACAGTTAGTCCAGCCAGAAAGATCCGGCCCTCCGCACAGGATCGTTGCGACGGCTCGCCCCCTGGAGGACGGCAAGTACGCAGCGCAATTGCGCGTACAGAGAGCGCTCGCGATAAAAGGCACATACGCGGTCGAGGAGCGCTGGGAGCAGCTCGGTGTATTCCTCAACGCGCAAGAGGCCGTAGCGCATGCGAATTCTTTCGCAGCCGAGCTGCTGAAGGCCTGATCGTCGCTGGCCCGCTGCATCGATTTCCCGGACCGAAAGTCTCAACGCGAAGCCATCGTGCCGACCGGACGGGATTTCGGCACGACAACGTCGTCCTCCGCTTCGAGCGGCGCCTGCAAATCCCGTTCGTCCAGTTCCCAAACAACAAGTTTGGGCGGCGTCTGGGCATACGCCGCGCTCGCGAAATATGCGCGCGCCGAGCCGCCAAACTTGCCGCCGTCGCGCGCGAAATTCCCCACGCCCCTCCCTAGCGCCAACGCCAGTTGAGGCACGAAATCGGACGTCGTCGAATACGAGGTGCCGATGACCGCGATACTCGGCAGATCGGCATCGCCGAACAGATCGTCGGCCGACGCAGCCGCCTGGGCCACGTGAAGGTAATCCCGGCCAGTCACGATCTCCGCTCTCGGCTGCCAGGACACCGGCAACGCATCCAGGCCGGCCAGTCGCACGAGATCGCCGGGGCGCCGGGCGGGCGGCTTGTCGGCAACGCGGTAGCCGGGCTGGCTCGAAACGCTCGAACCCGGTGGCTCGCCCATCGCCTGAATGCGCTGCGCCACCGCGCGCGCCGCAGCGCCCGCGCCGTCCTGGGTCCAGTGCGTGTCAGTCCGGAAAAACGCGTTGCCCGGCACGCCGCGCAGCGCCGCGCCCAGGTCCACCACCGGCACGCCAACGGCTGCGAGACGCGATGTCCAGTCGTTCAGACGCGCGCTCAGCGATGCCGGCCGATACAGGCCGCACAGATGTTGCGGTTCGATGCGCGACTTGTCGGGCACCACGGCGACGAGCAACGCGATGCCATGACTCGCGAGTTCGCGCTGTACTGCGGCGACTGTACTGGCGCGCGCCGCGAGATGGTGGTCGCCGTCGGCGTACACGTTCAGTTCGTCGCGCAGAAACAGCCAGCCGGGACAGCCCCGCCGCACGCGCGGGCCCAGATCGCCCAGCGTCAGCCAGCCCAGCGCGCGCTGCATGCGCGCGGCGTCGGCAGCGATCGGCGTATCGGCCATGCGGCTGGCGAGTTCCTTCGATACCGTACCGTCCAGCATGCCCGCACGCGTGACGGCGTGAGGCAACAGCGACGCCGTCGTCGCGGCGAACCGGATATTGAAGAACAGGCCCGCAAACAGAAAGCCCATCAGGATGACCGCAACGACCTTGCCGGCGCGCGTAGCGGGAATTTGCGGTAGCGGCTTGGGATCTTCCATGGCGTTAGAACTGGAAGTAAAGGAAAGGCACCGCGCCGCGCGCGACGATCAACCCGAACGACAGCAGAAAGCCCGCGAGCGGCCACACGGCCTGCCACAACCGGCCCGGCGCCGTGTCTGCCAGGCGGCCCCAGCGCGATTCCCAGATCGGCAGCAGCACACAGACGATGCCCAGCGCGGCGGCCAGCCCATGCACGGGCCGCAGCAGCACGATCGTGGCGTCGCTCAAGCCGATTCCGTTCAAGCCGAACTGGCCACGGTACATGGCGAGCGCGGCATGAAAACCCACCGCGCGGAATAGCGTCCACGCGAGCATGACGAAAACGAGCGTCAGCACGTGCGACAACCCGAGCGGCACGGCGCGCATGCCGACGCGCCGCCAGAGGCGCGCAACCATCAGCGCCACACCGTGAGCGATACCCCACAGCAGGAAGTTCCAGCTATCTCCGCCGTGCCACAGGCCCGCGATGGCCATGGTCAGCAGCAGGTTTCGGGAGGTTTGCCACTCGCCATCGCGGTTGCCGCCTAGCGGGATGTACAGGTAATCGCGAATCCAGCTCGACAGCGACAAGTGCCAGCGACGCCAGAAGTCCTGAATGCTGCTGGCGAGGTACGGATGGTCGAAGTTCTCGGGGAAGCGAAAGCCCAGCATCTGCCCCAGCCCGATGGCCATGGCGCTATAGCCCGCGAAATCGAAGAAAAGCTGCAGCGTATAGAAGCCGCAACCGAGCCACGCGTCCGCCAGCGTGGGCGCATGCATGCCGAAGACCGCATCGACGATGGGCGACAGCGTGTCGGCCACGAGCACCTTCATGCTCATCCCCACCATGAGGCGCCGCGCTCCCGCCGCAAACGCGTCCCAGTCGACCGTGCGCGACACCAGCTCGCGCTTGACCCACGCATAGCGAATGATCGGCCCGGCGATCAGGTGTACGAACATTCCCTGATAGGCCCCATAGCGGATCACGCTGCGGTCGGCCGGGACCGTGCCGCGCTGCACGTCGATCAGGTACGAGATGGATTGCAGCACGATGAAGGACAGTCCAATGGGCAACACGACGTGTTGCCAGGGAAGCGGCCCCACATGGCCTGCCGCCAGCACATTGTCGAGGCTATCGACCACGATGTTGGCGTACTTGTACCAGCACAGAATCGCGACGTTCACGACGATGAAGACCGCGAGCCATCCGCCCCGCGCACGCGGGCTCGGCGCGCGGTCGATGACCACGCCCCCGAACCACCCGCAGAAGGTCAGCGCGATGAACAGCAGCAGAAAGACCGGGCTCCACCAGGCGTAGAAGAACCAGCTGCAAAAGAGCAGCACGCCGTTGCGCCAGCGCGCCGGCGACACGACGTAGATCGCGAGGAAGGCCGGCAGAAACAGCGTCAGGAATTCGAGGGACGCGAAAACCATGCGATCAGCGGCTCACCGCGTCGTTCGCGAAGAAGATGCGCGACTGTGCCCCGGCCGGCACGAGAAACACCGTGTAACGCTGTCCCGCCACGAGCGTGCCCAGATTCAGCGGCTGACCCACCGGCTGGCCGCCGCAGGCGAGTTGCACCGACAACGCGACCGGGTTGACTTGCCGGCGCTTGCTCTGCCGCGCGGCCACGCCGTCGAGCAGCACGATGTCGCGGCCCGGCACTTTCAGCGTGGGCGTCGCGCAGTGCGCATCGAGGTTGTAAAAGCCCACCGAGGCTTTGAGCGCGTTGAAGTCGTCCGGCTTTTCGCGGACCGTCACGACCTGCGAACGCGCGCCCTTTTCCGCGCCGTCGAGCGCAACGATGCTGACGAACTCGCCGGGCTTCACGGTCGCGCTGACATCCTGGTGCGCGCCGCCGGCCGTCAACGTACCGGCCACGGGTTTGCCCGCGGTGATCGGAAAGAAGTGGCTGGCCGGGCTCGCGGCATCGAGCGTCAGACGCGCTTTCGAACCTGCCGAGGTCACGTCCACAGGATGCGATCCGCCATCGACGAAACGCACGAACGACGAATCCTCCGCGGGACCGGTCGGGTACAGCGGGATATCGGCGGCCGTGGCCGGTTGAATAGCAAACTGCGCGGCCAGCACGAAGCCGGACAGCGCGAGGCTGCGAAGGACGATGCGCAACGGCTGGGAAAGGACGTTCTTCATTGTTTTTCTCGGACTTTCGATGTGACGAAACGGCGGCGGCGCCTTACTTTTGTTGTACGACCGGCAGCTTGACCAGCGCCTTCATGATGTCCGCGCCCCAGTTCTTGTAGCCGGTCGTCGTCAAATGCTGACCGTCGACCGTTGCCCATTCGCCCGGCTTCGAAAATGCGAGCGAGTCGATGTATTGGCACGGCGCGACATTGGTGGCAAGGAACGACGAGAGCTGCTTCACGCGCGCAAAGGTCTTCTGGTACTTACCGCCCTCCGTGCCCCAGGCCGGCCCGACCCAGACGCACGCAGTCTTGCTCGCGGCCAGATCGTGCGTGAGCGCCGTGACCTGCTGCCACACCCAGCTCTTGGGAAATTCGTCCTTGCCGTATCCGCCGATGGTGTCGCCTTCGACGATGATGACGAGGTTGGCCTTGTTCGCGGCGATCAGTTGATCGATCGGCTGCGTCTTCGCGCTGTGATCGACGACGAGCGGCGACTTGCCGTTACGCGTGGCTCCGCCGCAGGTGCCCGGCACCGACTTCACCCAGTCGCCTGGCGCACTGCCGCACACCCCGTAGGTATGCACCTGTGCACCAGCGGCGATCAGCTGGTCCTGAAACGTGTCGATGAGATAACCCGGCTCGCTCAGATGGCTATCGCCAATCATGAGAATGCTGAGACCTGCAAGTACGGAAGCAAGCATGAACGTAAAACTCCTGAAAAACGATCGATCTCCGATCGATCGGGCTACTGATCGTTGTAATGCGACTGGTAAGGCATGACCGGCATATCCAGCGACTTCGTCTGCGGTGCGAAACTAAAGCGCAGATACAGCCCAGCCACCCACTGGCGGTAGCTGGACGCGTTGTTGGCGCCTACCGATGCGCCGCCCGTGAGGTGATTGCTGAAGCGGTATTCGGCCGCGGCCAGCAGGTTGTAGCCGATGCCGGTCTTCGACTGCGCGGGATGGACCGCGCCGTCGCTCAAGCCAAGCGACGTCGCTGCCGTGGCGGCGGCCGCCTGCAGCGTGCTGTCGGTCGGGAAGTACGGCGCGCCGGCCTCGTGGTAGTACTGCAAACCTGCCGACCCTTGCAGCTTGTAGGTCCAGCGATCCGAGCGCTGCGACCACGTGATGGGCACGGTGAACGCATAAAAGCGCTGCGGACTGAAATAGCCGCCGTTGCCGTAGGTGAAGTTGTTTTGGTCGTGGCGGTAGAACTCGCCGCTCACATTCATGCCGATGGTCAGCATGTTGCTGGCGCTGCGAAGCAGGTACCAGTACGTGCCCGCGCCGACCTCGGCGCCCTCGTTGGACTGGACGCTATAGCCGTCCAGGTACTTCACGGAACCGTAGCCGTAGAAGCCGTATTCCTGGTTGTCGAGGCCGATCGCGCCATGCAGCCCCGTGGCGGTCACGCCGCCCCAGCGCAGCCCCGAGCGCGCGTCGGTCGAGCCGGCGAACGACGTGATGCTGTCGATCACGGCACGGCGCGACACGCCCGCGTTGAACCAGCTGCCCGCTTTCGCATCGATGGCGCTCTTGAACGACACGCCGCCGACGACATTGGTGTACTGGAAACCCAGAGGCGTCGTGCCGATGTCGAACGCCCACTTGCGCGTCTCGTAGCCCACGCCCAGACCGACGCCATGGGCGCTCTGCGCGCCGGGCGCAGCGACCGTGCCGTCTTTCTGCGCCTGCGCCGCGACCGGGCCGCCGCCGAACTGGCTGCTGCTGTAGACGTCGGTGCCAAGCGTGCCGCCCTCGAGCTCCACCGGCGTCACGCGCAGCGACAGCTTGCCGTTGCCGACCGGCAGCAAGGCTTCCAGCGGCTGCTGCACATTCGTCAATTGCGAGGTCCCGCCGGCGCTGTTGTTCGACGAGACGAACAGGCCACCGCGAATTTCCGCTGAGCGCTCCGAGCGGATATCGTCGAGTTCGTTGCGCATGTCGTCGAGCGAGATGGCGCCCTCCTGAGGCGCGCTCGTGGCCGCCGCGTCCTGCGGCGTCTGCTCGCCGATCGGCGTGCCGGCCACGGAAGGCAGCGCGGACGCACGCGCCGCCTTCGACGTCGTTGCAGACGCGAGACCAGAAGCCGTTCCCGCGTCGTTCGCGAGCACGCCATCAGTGGCAGCGCCTGCTGTGCCCTGCGCGGCAAACGCATTGGCAGCCGGCTGGCGCTTCTCGCGAGCCGCACGGCGGCGGCGATCGTCGTCGTGCACGAAGGGATTGCCCGCCACGTGGACGCCTTGCGCCTGCACGCCGAGCCGCTTTTCCTTGGCGGCGATGGCCGTCACCAGCAGCGACTGCGCCTCGCGGGTCTTGCCCTGCATGACGTAGATGCGCGCGGCGCCCGCCAGCACGTCCGGATCGTTCGGCGCCTTCGCAACGGCCAGTTTCAAGGCGGCGTCCGCCACGCCGCCCTCGCCGGCCTGCACCGCCGTCATCGCCACGCCCAGCTCCAGACCGGGGTTGTCGGGGTCGTTCGCGAGCGCCTTCCGATAGAGCGACAGTGCCTTGCTGTACTGGCCGTCGGCCGCATACATGCGCGCCAGCGCGGCGTTGGCCAGGCTGTCGTTGGGCCGCTTCGCGAGAACCGGCGCGAGCGTGTCGTAGGCCTGCGCAAGATCGCCTTGCTGGCGTTGCTGCTCGGCGAGGCGTACGGCGTAGAGGTAATTCAGATCATCCAGTTGCCGCCGCTGGTCTGCGGTCAGCGTCTCGCCCTGCAACCCGCGGATCACGTCCTGTGCCTGAACGTTCTGGCCGGTCTTGAGCAGCAGGCCCGCATAGGCCAGTTGCACATCGGGACCACTGCCCTTCAGGCCGCCCGGCATCAGCCCATGCATCAAGGCCATGGCGCGCGGCAGATTCCCAGCGTCGACATAGGCCTGGGCGAGCGCGCTCACCCGCGCCGGGTCCTTGCCCGCCGACGCTTCGAGCCGCGCCAGCATATTGCGCGCGTCGTCCAGATTGCCGTCGCGCGCCAGTTGCGAGGCTTGCGCCGCCACCGCCTGGAAGTCGATCTGCTGCGCGGTCGCAACCATGTTCGGCGTACGCGCGGCAGCGGGAATGCGCGCCATCGTGTCCTGCGCGCGCGTCCAGTCGCCCATCTGCATGGCCAGCAGCGCGCTCGCGTAGAGGGCGTCGGGATTGTCGGGGTTCGAGGCGAGCAGGCCGTCGACGAGTTCCCTCGCCTCGTCGGCATGGCCCTGCCGCAGCTCGTAGCGCGCCAGTTCCAGACGGATCCACGGATTGTCGGGATCGCGGCGCTGCGCGTCTTCGAGAATATGTCGCGCGGCGTCCAGATCGCCGCGCTGCTCGGCGGCGTCGGCGCGGCCCGAGGCGACGGCGGCACGCAGCCGATCGAGGCCGCCGATGCCCGCCTGCTGCTCGGGCGACATGCCATCGACCCACTTCTGGGCCTCGTCGGCGCGCCCCGTTGCGGCCAGGATATCGACGAGCCCGCTCACCGCCTCGCGGTTGTTCGGGTGTGCCGCCAGCACCTCGCGGTAGACCTTTTCGGCGCGGGTCAGATCGCCCTGCGCCGCATACAGCCGGGCCGATGCATTGAGGCCGCCCGGCTCCGCGGGGTCCATGCGCAGCGCCTGGTCGAGCTTGCTGCGCGCGGTTGCGTAGTCGCTCACGCTTTGCGCGCCTTCGGCCTGATTCACCAGCAGCCAGTAGCGCGCCGAAGCGAGCGCCTTGTTCCAGTTGGCTCCGGCGCCCGGACGCGCGACTGCACGCGCGAGCAGCGTCTGCGCCTGCGCCAGATCCCCCTGTTGCATGCGCACCAGACCCAGGCCGCCGAGCGCGTCGGTGTCGTTGGGTTTGTCGCGCAGCACATCGGTGAAGGATTGTTCGGCGGTCGTGATGTCGCCCGCCTTGAACGCCGCGAAGCCGCGCGTCAGGCGCGGGTCCATGACGGGCACGGCGGCGGCGCCTGCCGCGCGCGGCGACAGCATCTGATGGCGAATTTCATCGTCATCGGGATGCAGCTTCAGATAGTCCTCGAACCACGACTTGTTCTTCGGCGTAGGCGTGACCCAGGTCAACACGGAGCGCCAGGCTTCCGTGGCCGCGCCGCCGATGTCCGGGCGCGCGGCCAGTTTTTCCAGCAAGGCGACGCCAGCCGCACGATCGCGTTCGTCGCGCACCTGATGCTGGGCCAGCGCCAACAGGGTGTACGGATCGTTGGGCGTCTCGGCGTTCAGGCGCGTCAAGCCCTGAATGGCGGGATCCACGCCGCCATCCGTATAGCCGAGGTAGGTGTAGTACTCGCGCGCCACACTGCCCTGCGGGGCCCGTCCGCCCAATGCCTTGTCGTATTGCGCGATCGCGGCCGTCAGCGCTTTCGGGTCGTTCTGGTTGACGGCGTCCTGCGCCATCTGGCGCGCCCGGGCGACCGTGGCCTTGCCGGGTTCCATGGCAAGGCGCAAGTCCTGCTCGAGCAGCGGCACGAAGCGGCTGTCGGGCGCAGCGGCGCGCAGCTTCGCCAGATAGTCGCTGGCGACCGAAAACTGCTTCTTGCCCACGGCGATCGACCCCATGCCATAGAGGCCTTCGGGCTGCTTCGGGTCGGTCAGCAGCAGTTTCGACCAGGACTGCGCGGCCAGATCGGGCTTGTCATGCGCCTGCCAATAGCGGCCCTGCTCGAGCAGCATTCTGGAGCTGGCGTCCTGCGCCCACGCGGGGTGGCTGACCGAGGTGAGCAACAAACCCAGAACACAGGCCTGGCTGCGGCTGACTAACATGAAGGTTTCCTGATTATTGTTGCGCGTGCTGCCTGGCGCGCAGCCGTGCCTCGGCTTCGGCATCGCGCCGCGCCTGACGGCGCCGCAAGACCACGAACCCACCCGCCGCCAGCAGCACGAGTGCGACGACACCGAGCGCCTTCAGCAGCGAGGCCAGCGACACACCGAACGAAGCCAGCCACCAGTCGAGGCCGCGCCAGAGACCCAGATGCCCGACGTAGTACGTGTGCTCGCCCACGAGCGCATCGACTTCGTTGCCGCGGATCGACACGAGGCTGCCCTGGATGGGCTGCTTGTCGTAGTTCGGCACGCCCAGGAGCGCCGAGACCGCATCCTTCAGCCCGTCCGGTTGATTGCTGACCAGCATGACCACGCTGCGGCCCTTCTCCTTCGGCGACTCGAACCCCGCCAGCACGGCGCTTACGCCCGGCCCCGTCCAGGCGAGCGACAGGCGCCCGGGTGCCGCGTCCAGACGCGGATTGGAGTGGAACCACCCACGCACGCGGCCCGGCAGATCCGAGAGCGAGAACTGCGCGCCGTGGTCGTACGCCGCGGGCATGTACGGCGCCCAGTCCTTGAGCCAGGCTTGATCGGCGCCCGAGGCGATCACGAGCAGATCCTTCGCCGTTGGCATGGCGTCGATGCGCTGGCCACGCAGCACGGTGACGCCGCGCGCCGGATAGCCGGTCGAGTCGCCCATGCGGCCCATCACGGCCAGATACGTGCTGTACTCCTGCGGCCCCGCATTGGCGCCGAGAACGACGTCCGTGTCGGACAGATCGGCCATGCGCGTGAACGGGAAACCCGCCTGGGCGAACGCGGCCAGATTCGGCATCGCGATGTAGTGCGGATACGTCGACAGATCGATCGTCGATTCGGGATCGATCGCGCCGCGCACGTTGTCGATGATGATGTCCCGGCACTCGCCCTGCTTGATGTAGTCGTACATGTAGCGGAACTGGAGCTGCGTGTTCGGCTGCAGGAGCGTCTCCAGCGGCACTTCCAGTTTCGCCCGACGCGGCAGGCTGCTGTCGGGCAGCACTTCGGCGCGCAGCTTGTCGCCGCCTTCGAGGCGCTCGAGCGGCAGCAGCGGAATCGACTTCATGAACTGATCACTGACGCTGAACAGCAGCGACGAATTGACCATGTAAGGCTGCGGCGTGTAGCGGTAATGCAGGTCGATCGGCACGTTGGGCGCGTGCCAGCCGAACAGGTCGGGCGGCACGCGCGTATTGATGCGGATAAGGTCTGGGCTGTAGCCCGACACGCTCAACTGCTTGGTGTCGATCAGTTCACCGAACGACACGGGGCGGTCGGTGCGCAGCCAGCGCGGTGCGTCGTAGGGCTTGCGCGGCGCGAGATCGGCGAAATGCGTGATGAGCGCGCTCGAGCCCGACAGCGTCTGGCTGCCCGTGACCAGCGCGTCGGCCGCCTGCTTGAGTTCCTTGCCGTCGCGGCCCATGACGAGCAGCAGCTTGCCGTTGGGATCGTTCGGGTTGCTGACGATGGCGAGCGTAGGACCTTGCAGCGGGGCCCCAGCGAGCGCCGCCTGCTCCGTACCTTCGACGATGACAACCGCGTCGCCCTGCGCGGGCACGGCGGAGAGCGACACCGGGAAGTCCGCGCCGCGATAGCTGGCCAGCGCGCCGAACCACGACGACACGGCGCCTGCGGCCTCCAGCGCGGCCGTATCGGGATTGCGCGCGAACACGACCGGCAGGTTCAGCCGGCGGATGTCCTGGCCGTCGAAGAACGGCTTGGGCAAGCGCGCCAGATCGTTGGCCTGCGGCAGCGGCTGCGTGTCGATGCTCAGCGTGCTTTCGTTGCTGATGTTGGCCCACAGGCTCGAATGCAGCGGGTCCTCGCACTGCGTGGTGTAGTGGCCGATCAGTTGCAGACGCAACTTGCTGTTCGAGGTGAACAGATACGCCGGCAGCGCGATCGTGCGCTGCAGGCTCGAGCCGGCCGTGTCCTTCGGCACCGCGATCGAGGCCGCCACCTGATCGTTGACCAGCACGTTGATGTGCGAGAGATCGGGCAGCAGCGCCGGCGAATAGGCGTAGCGCAGATTCAGGCGCGCACCGCTCACCACCTGATCGTCGCGCACGCCGACCGGCACCGTGTTGCTGCCGTCGACACCGCGCAGGTTGAGCGCGTATTGCGCACCCAATTGCCGCAACGACCAGGTCACGGTCGTTGACGACGCCGCCGTAGCCGCAGCGGGCTGCGCCTGCGCGTTGTTTGCGCCATTGCCGCTTGCCGCGGCCTGGGCGTGCGCCGTCAAGACGAAGGTGCAGCCGAGCAGCAGTGCAGGCAACGCCCGCAATACCGGCCGTACGGTCATGCAACGCGCGAGGCGTGCCCGGGAAATAGCAGGCCGTCTTTTAAACATGAGAACCTCGTCGTCCTTCTTCACGTTGCGATGTCTGGGGAATGTCCAGATTCAGGCGGCTCAGGGCGCGCCGATGCAGGAGTACGCCGCCGAGCAAACCGATGAGCACGACGCTGACGAGCGTCGCCACGAGCAGCAGCAGAATGTGACTCGCGAAGAACCACTCGATGGCGAGCCGAAGCGGCAAGGACCCGATGAAATAGCTCTGATCCTTGTTCAGCGTGGTGAGGATGCCGTCATTCACGACCACGAGGCTGCCGCCTATCGTGTCGTCGGCACGGTAGTGGCGGGCTTGCAGCGCGTCCACGACCGCACTGAGGCCACCCGGCGTATTGCCCGATACGACCACCACGCTGCGGCCATGCGCCAGCGGCGACTCGAGACCGGCCACCATGCCGTCATGGTCGTCGCTGCGATAGAGCGCGGCGATGTCGGCTTCGCGCCTGGCTTGTGTCTGGCCGCCGGTTAGCTTGTCCCACCACCCGGCGAGCCCGTTGCCCGACGCCGCCGCCGGAGTGAAGAACCCGCGCGGCAAATCGCTGCGCCACGTCTTGAGCACAGGTTGGTTGTCGCCCGACGCCAGCACGAGCAAGTCCTTTTGCCGCAGCGTTTCGACTTGGGCCGGATTGCCCACCGTCACGCCCAGAACCGGATAACCGGTGGCCTGACCCATGCTGCCCATCAGCGTCAGATACGCGGAGTAGTCGTCCGCGGCCGGCTGCGTGGGCAGAATCACCGCGGTTTCGGACAGATCGGCGAGGCGCGTAAACGGAAAGCCCGCGTTGGCGAACGCGCCCAGATCCGGCATGGCCGTGTAACGCGGCAACTGCGAAATATCGATCGTCGAAGTCGGATCGATGGCGCTCAGCAGCGGGCCGCCGGGCACGTCCTGCCAGTGGTCCTTCGTCTTGACCGACTCGTAGCGATAGTCGAATTGCAGCGTCGTCAACGGCGGCAGCAGATACGTCGGAATCCGAACCAAGGCATGGCCGTCCGATGCGTCTCCGGGTAGCGGCAACGCCGCGATCGGCGTATTGCCTGCCAGCACGTGCAGCGCCGAATGAGTCGACTCGGGGCGCGCCGTATAGCGATAACGCAGATTCAGCACCGCGCCGCTGTTGTTGAAACCGAACAAGCCCGGCGGCAGGCGCAGGTCCACATCGATCGCGCCGGGGCGGAAACCCTGGATCGTGAACCGGTCCGCTGGCAACAGTTCGCCCAGTTCCACCGGGCGGTCGCCCGGCAACCAGTTCGGTGCGTCGAAGGGCTTGCGCGGCGCTGCCGAAACCTGACCGTCGATGCGGACCTGTGGCCCTGCGAGCGTCTTCGCGCCCAGCACCAGCGCCAGCGCCGCCGTGCGCAGTTGCGGCTCGTCGCGGCCCGTGACCAGGAGCAGCTTGCCGCTGGGGTCGTTGGGGTTGGGCACGATCGCCAGCGTCGGACCATCGATCGCGAGCGGGGCCAGGCCCAGCACCGGCAACTCGTCGCGCAGCGCCAGCACGACGGCATGGCCATGTGCGGGCAGCGCGCCGAGACTCGCGGCAAAGTGCGAGCCGCGATAGCCCGCCTGCGCGCCCAGCCACGAGGCCACGATCCCCGCGGATTCGAGGCGCCTCGCGCCCGGCGCGCGCGGCAGCACGACGGGCAGTTTCACCCTGCGCACGTCGCGCCCGTCGACGAACGGCGCGGGCAATTGCGACAGGTCGCTCGCGAGCGCCGCCGGCGCCACGGTCAGTTCGAGCGCGCTATTCGGGCCGGCTTTCAGCCACAGGTCGGGACTCAGCGGATCGTTGCCTTGATCGCTGGCCTTGCTATGAGCAATCAGTTCGAGGTTGAGGTGATTGAACTCGGTGAGCAGCGACACCGGCAAATCCACTGTCACCTGCGTCGACGTGCGCGGCGCAGGTTCTGGCAACGCAATCGTCGCCCCCACCACACTGTTGAGCAGCACATTGAGGTGCGAGAGCGCGGGGAGCAACGTGGGCGAATAGCGGTAGTCCAGCACGAGCCGCGCGCCGACCACGCGCTCGTCACGGCGCACACCGAAGTCCATGCCGCCATAGGCGTCCTCGCCGAGCAACGTCAGCCCTTGCGCAGCGCTTTGCCGCAGCAGCGGGATGCGATAGGTATAGGTATCGCCAGAGTCGGTAGCGGGCTGCGGCTGCGCTGATGAAGGCGCTTCGGCCGTCACGGCCTGCGACGCAAACGACGGCGCGGATGCGGCTCGCGCGATGGGCGGCGCACTCGCGGCGAGCGCAACGTTGGCGCCGAGCGCGAGCACGGCGAGCACCGAACCCAACCGCGGCGCCAACCGGCGCGTGCACGCGAGGGCGCGCAAAGGCAACAGATAGGCGCGACTCACGACTTCGATCCCAACTCGCCCGCCTGCGCCTCGGCCGAACGCGCGAGACGTTCTCGCGAGCCCATCAGCAGATGCCGGAACAACTCCTTCAGGCCGCGCATGCCGACGCCGAGCACCTCGAGCAGGCTGCGCAACGGCCGGTCGCGACGATAGCGGCCCCAGGAAGCAATCCAGCTGTCGGCGCGCGAGAACGTCACGCGCATCAGGTCGCGTTCCTGATCGATCGTCAGGGCCGGGAAACTCACGCCCACGGTGCGCCCGCGGCACACCTGGACCTCGGCGGGGAACTTGCCCTCGTAGTCGTCGCGGAACACCGAGACCACGACGCGCTCGCCGCGCTGCGGCAGCGGCGCGTCCTCGGGCAGCACCAGTCCGAGGCCGCCGTGCGAATAGTCGCTGGTCTGGCAGACGACGCGACGCCCGTCGGCCAGACGGATGGCGGCCGGCAACTCGATCTGCACGCGCGGCATGAGGCGCAGTTGCCTCGACTCGGACGCCACGCCTGCCGCCGCGCTCAGGTTCATGACGTTGTAGATCACCCAGATCAGGTTGAACAAAATGCTCATCGCCTCGGGCCAGCCGGGACTGCGGATCAGACCGGTCACCCCCACCGCGAACCCGGCGAGGTTGATGAGCAACAGGCCGATGTAGGGCCGCGCCATCGCCCAATCCAGGAAGGACTGTCGGATCACGCCGCCCTTGGACGTCACGTTGAAGCCTTTTCTGCCGGGAAACAGCACGGCCTGGAGCGCGGGCAGAATCACGTACCACGCCAGCACCGTTTCGTAGACCTCGCTCCAGAACGAATGGCGGAAGCGTCCTTGAATGCGCGAAGCGCCGATGCTCGAAATCACGAGATGCGGCACGGCATAGGCCAGCACCATCAGCGCCGACGCATGAAAGACATGCGCGCCGAAGAACAGATAGGCCATCGGCGTGATCAGGAACACGATGCGCGGCAAGCCGAAGAAGAAGTGCATCATCGCGCTGAGGTAACACAGCCGTTGCGGCAGCGTCAGCCCCGAGATCAACAGCGGGTTGAACTGGCGGAAGATCTCCGCCATGCCGCGCGCCCAGCGAATCCGCTGACCGATGTGGCGGCCCAGGCTTTCGGTCGCCAGACCCGCCGCCTGCGGAATGGCGAGATAGCCCGTGTTGTAGCCCTTCATGCTCATCTTGAGCGCGGTCAGCGCGTCTTCCGTGACGCTTTCGGTCGCCACGCCGCCCACCTCGTCGAGCGCGGAACGTCGCAACACCGCGCAGGAACCGCAGAAAAACGCGGCATTCCAGAGATCGTTGCCGTTTTGCAGCACGCCATAGAACAGGTCGCCCTCGTTGGGCACCTTGCGGTAGGTTTCGAGGTTGCGCTCGAACGGATCGGGCGAATAGAACACGTGCGGCGTCTGCACCATGGCCATCTTCGGATCTTTCAGGAACCAGCCCATGCAGATCTGCAGAAACGAGCGCGTGGTGACGTGATCGCAGTCGAACACGGCGATGTACTCGCCGTGGGTCTTCGCCAGCGCCGCGTTGAGATTGCCCGCCTTGGCGTGCGTGTTGTCGGGGCGAGTCAGATAATCCACGCCGGCCTGCTCGCAGAATGCCCGGAACTCGTCACGACGGCCGTCGTCGAGCAGGTACACGCGCAGCTTGTCGGCCGGCCAGTCGAGCAGCGTCGCGGCCAGCACCGACTGCCGCACGACTTCGAGCGGCTCGTTGTAGGTGGGGATGTAGACGTCCACCGTGGGCCAGGCCGACGTATCGGCCGGCAGCGGCGCAGGCCGGCGATGCAGCGGCCAGAGCGTCTGGAAGTAGCTGCACAACAGCATGAGCACCGCGTAGCCTTCGGCCAGCAACAGCAAATAGCCGAAGGTCCTGTCGAGCGAGTTGGTGAAGGAGAGGGTCTGCGTCACGCGCCAGTACAGGTAGCGCAGCGACATGAAGACCGACAACGCCACCAGCGACACGGTGAGGACGCGGCCGCGAATGCGGCTCAGGGCGATCGCGACGCTCATGCACAGAATGGCGAACACCCACTGCTTCGACAAAGCCAGATGGACCGTCATGGCCGACGTGAACAACAGCACGGCCGCCAGCGTCACGAGTACGCGCGACCAGCGCGACGCGAGCAGGGACGCACCCGCTTGCAGCAGTTTGTCGTCCCAGTCTCCGGCATCGTCGCTTTGCACCGCACCGGCCGGTTGTCGTTGCGGCCGCATCGATTTCTGTTTGACGATCATGGCGCCCCACGCTGCGCAACCTCGCCGCGAGGCTCATTGCGTTCCATGAGGCGCGCAAACACACTGGTCAGCGCGGCAGACTGCTGCACAGCGACGACAGGCTCGGGCGTGGGTTGAACGACAGGCTGTGCGGGTGCGGCCTGCTCAGCCGGGGGAGGTTCGGACGCGGTTGCAGGCGTGGCGCAAACCGCGTCGGGTGACGAATCAGTCGTGTCGGGCGCATCGGTCGTAATGGGACCATCGGCCGAATCAGTGGCGTTGCTCTGCGCCAACGCCACTGGCGCGACGGGCTCCGGCTCCTGCGCGTGCAGCATGGACCAGCGCCCACGCAGACCTTGCATCTGCTCCGCCCTTTCCACTTCCTGGTACTGCGATGGGCTTGCGTCCGCTACCTCGAAAAGATTCGCAATGTCCGATGCGCTGCTCATGCCCCGACCCCGTAGTATTTGTTGTGCTGTCCATCAAAGCGCGTCATGCGCGCCGCACGTTTTGTGTTTTTTTACTGACCTGCCGACCTGCTGACCGCTACTTACCGAACAGGAAAACCAGCGTTCCCGACGCATCCGCAGGACCTGCCGTGGTCATTCGCAACTGCGAATCGGCGCCCAGCTGGTGCATCCATGCTTCATAGGCCCCTTCGAGGAACGCCGCGGCCCACGCCACATTCTCCGCGCCGAATACGGCCTTGAGCGGCGCGTAATAGTGCGTGAGCACCAGCCAGTCCTGAGCCTCGCGTATCTCGACCTGGCCCCAGTCCAGCTCGCCCCACACCTGATTCATGGCCTCCCGCATCGCGGCCACGGTCCCCGCCTCACCAAGCGCATATTGACGCGCGAATTGCCCGCCCGCGGCACGCATGAGCTGGGTCAAAAACCTGGGCGTCAGGTTCTGCGTCAACTCTTGTGTGAGGAACGACAGGAACGGACGCCATTGCGGTGCTGGCATGGAATTCATCACCTATTCATGCGCCCGGAAAGGAGGCGCATCGGGTCAACAGAACTTGCAGAAGCGGCCATGGTCACCATTCGCGCAGTGACCGGCGTTAAGCGCAGGCGATCTTTGTGGGTGATTCCGGAAGGACGGGAGATCAACTGACGCGCGCGGCGGATTATACGTATGATTCTCGCCAGGTTTATTTTTTAATTTGTCTGCAGCGCTCGATTTGTCACGTCTGCACGACAAATAAAATACGAAAACGTTTGCGCGTAAAAATGGGCGCGCTAATTTAACGCGGCACCGCATTCACTAGTCCAGATCGCCAGCTTCCCCGAATACGAAACTTGAATTCAGTCGTTTTCATTTTGAATGTGATCTGCCCTGCACGCCAGGGTATGAGGTCAAACAGAATTATCTTTTATGAGCATCCGTCCGGACGCGAACGCGCGGTCGAAAGAATAGCACCATTAGATGCACTGCTAAGCATGTTCGGCGTGCGCGCATTAACCCACCTGGATTCTCGAAATATTCGTGCCGAAGTGTAATTTCCGCCAATTCGATCAGCTGCAAACGTTTGCAGCTGATCGCCGTGGCCGTATGGCTGCCGCCGCAATACCCGCTCCAGCGAACGCGCACGCGGCAGACACAACGGCGACGGCGCGCAGCGCGTCGATCATGGCGTCCGCTTGCGCACGCGCCACCAGCGTCCCGTGCGACGTGTTGGCGCCGTTCGATGCGATCCCGCCTTGCCCGTCCGGCTCCAGCAGTTGCCCCTTCTGGCGTGCGTCCACCGGCACGTGCAACGCGTCGAGGCGCGCCGAGAGCGCTGCGTCATGCGACCACACGAACACGATGCCGAGCACCGCCACCGCCAGCAGGCTCGCCACGCGCGCAACGGCGTTGTTGATGCCGGACGCGACGCCGGTGCGCTCGCTCGACACCGAGCCCATCACGGTCGTGGTGAGCGGCGCGACGGTAATCGTCATGCCGAGCCCGAGCACCGCGAGCGCAGGGAAGAATCCGGTCCAATAGCTGCCGCGCACGAACGGCAACGCCAGTAGCGTGAACCCGATGCCGGCGACGCCCGGGCCAACGGTCAACAGGGCGCGTGATCCAAAGCGGCTCGTCAGCCCACCGGTGAAGCGCGACAGCAAACCGATGATGACGGGCACCGGCAACAGCGCCGCGCCCGCTTCGGTCGCGGTGAAACCATGCGCGCGGATCAGCGTGAACGGCAGGAAGAAGAACGCGCCGCCCAGCCCGAAATAAAGGAGCAGTGTGACGAGGTTCGCGCCGGTGAAGTCGCGCGAACGGAACACATCGAGCGGCATCATGGGGTTAGCGCTGCGTGCTTCGATCATCACGAATGCGGCGAGCACGAGCACGCCGGCGCCCATTGCGCCCAATACGAACGGATGCTGAAAGCCTCGCGCCGACGCCTGGGTCAGGCCGAAAGTCAGACTGGCGAGTCCCCCTGCCGCGGCCAGCGCGCCGGGCCAGTCGAGCTGCCCGGGCGCATCGAGCCTGTGGCTGTTGGGCACGGATGAAATGGCGAGCGCGATCGTTAGCGCGGCTAGCGGGACGTTCAGGAAGAAGATCGCGCGCCAGGAAAATGCATCGACGAGCCAGCCGCCCGCCACGGGCCCCACCGCCGACGTGATCGCGCCGACGCCAGCCCAGGTGCCGATCGCCCGTCCACGCGCTTCGTCGTCGAACACCGCGCCGATGATCGCGAGACTGCTGGGTACGAGCAGCGCCGCGCCGATGCCTTGAACCGCGCGCGCGGCGATCAGCGCAGCCGCATTCGGCGCCAGGCCGCAAGCCGCCGACGCCAGCGTAAACAGCGCGATGCCCGCGATGAACACTGTGCGGCGGCCAAGCTTGTCCCCCATCGACCCGCCGACCAGCACGAGGGAGCCGAGAAAAAGCAAATACGCGTTGACGACCCATTGCATCGCCGCGACGCTCGCTCCGAGTTCGCTCTGAATGGACGGCAGTGCGACGTTGACGACGGAGCCGTCGATGAACGCCATGCTCGAACCCAGGATCGTCGCAGCGAGCGCAAGACGCTTGCGCCGGCACGGACGGTCGACTGTGGTGGGCTGCGTGCGGATGACGAGCTCGTCGCACGGGCTCGCCTGCACGGAGACGACATGCGCGCCCTTCCGCTCGCTTTCAATAAGATCCGGGTTGGCCAAGTTCGCTCCCGCGTGGATCGATCGTGACTAGAGTCTGTTGATGCCAGGGCCGCCAGTCAACCCGGGCGACCGCATCTCGGCCGGCCGCGGATCACCGTGCGGACGCGATCCAGACCAGGCTGGTATATATCGATCTGCCGGCCACAGCGCTGCGACGGCCCCCATTTCGCCACACGCTTGTGCGCGACCGCGCGAATGGCCTGGATCCTTCATGACGCGCCCTTACTCATCACGCATGTCGCGTTGCCCGCTGCTGGCCAATGTGTTGGCCCTTCTTGTTGCCGCGCTGCTATCCGGCTGCGCGATGGTGCGCGTGAACTCGCTCGGCCCGCAGCAATACTTTGCCATGCGTCGGGGAGATATTCTCTCGACCGGGCAGTTGAGCGCAGCGACACGGGCCACGTTGCGGGTTGCGGCCCTGGACGAAAGTTCGTGCCAGAGCGCGCCGCAAGCGTGTATCGACACGATCGGAACCGTCGGCGGACTCAATACCGGACAGCGCCTTGCCAGCCTCGCCGAGTTATCGCTCCAGATGGCGCTTGAGCAAACGCCGCCCGCTGGCACCCCCTGGACCGACGCTCAATTCGATTCGTGGCTCAAAACAGCGCGATACGCTTACGCGTTCCTGTTCCTGGGCCAACGCACGGCTGGCGAACGGGCATTCGAGGACCGCCAGACGCAGGTTCGCGACTACTACAACTATGCGGTCCAGGAGCTTGCCGGTGCGCTGTTTCTGCGCGGCACCTCCGAAGCGAACGCCAGCCATCGCGACCCGGAGAAGCAGTTCATAGCAGGCTGGACCGTTCATATCGACCTGCGCGAGGTCCGGCTCCCCGAGGGCGTACGCGAACTCAGCGAAGTCATTCCCGCCTCGGGACTGTCATTCGCGGGACTCCACAATACCTATCGCCGGGACGGCCTGGGTGCGGATCTGGTTGCGGTCACACAGGCCGCCCAGTCCGACCCGGATAGCACCAGGACTGACAGCGCGACTAATAGCGCGACAGCCGGCACCGCGACAACGGCTGAGGACAATGCGAATGCGAACGCACGCGCAAGCATCTGGTTCGCACCCGGCTCGCGTCCGTTCAATGAAATGCCTTCGCCGAACGTCACCGCACTGCTGTCGTTTGGCGAGGGCACGCTCGAGCAGGTGCTCGATTCGCACGACGTGGTGTTCTCCGCCTACGATCCGTTTCGCGTAGAGAGCGTAGAACTCAACGGCGAGACAGTGCCGCTCGCGGCCAACTTCAGTGCGGGCTACGGCATCTGGCTTGCCCGCTCCGGCTTTGCCAGGCAATCCTTGCGTTCGCTGCTCGGCCGCACGAGGGGCATCGATCGCCCACGCATTTACATGATGCAACCCTTCGATCCGGACCGGCGCATCGTTCTGATGCTGCACGGATTGGCCAGCAGTCCCGAGGCATGGGTCAACGTCGCCAACGACATTCAGGGCGACGAAATGCTTCGGCAGCATTTCCAGGTCTGGCAGGTCTACTACCCGACCAACATGCCCATACTCGTGAACCTCGCGAGAATACGACAGGCGGTGCAACTGACGCTCGCGCATTTCGATCCCGCAGGCGAGCTGCCAGCTTCAAACGGTATGGTGCTGATTGGGCACAGTATGGGCGGTGTGCTCGCGCGGTTGCTCGTCTCGTCCTCCGACGATGTTCTGTGGGTAACCATCCAGAACAAGTACCTGCCCGAAGGTATCGACATCGTGCGCGAGGATGAGCGGCTCAATCGTCTGCTGCGCTTTACGCCGATGCCACAGGTCGAGCGGGCGATCTTCATCGCCACGCCGCACCGCGGCACGCCGTTCGCGAGCAATCGCCTTTCTCGCTGGGTCGCAAACCTGGTGCGCTTGCCGCTTACGCTGTTGAAGGAGATCGACGAGATGCTGCAGACCGCCACCAACGCGGATAGCACCCAGCGGGCGGGCAAGACCATCCCGGTTCCCAACAGCATTGAGCAGTTGCGGGAGACCGATCCGATCATCCAGTCGATTTCACGACTGCCGATCAGCCCAACGGTGTGCTTTCACTCGATTATTGCGCGGCGCCGTGAGACGGGCCCGCTTGAGGATTCCGATGATGGGGTCGTCCCGTATCGCAGCGCGCACCTCGACGGCGCGCTCTCCGAAAAGGTGATCGTTTCGGGACATAGCGTTCAGGAAACACCTGAGGCGATTTTCGAAATCCGGCGCATTCTGCACGAGGATATCGAGGTGTTTGATAACCATGGTGCTTGCGCACGTATTAGCGCCAATTGAACCGGCAGAGTTCTAATCCGCCGCCATGCGCTTTCGCGCGGTCATGAAAGGTCCGGTCGGCTGGCGCGCCGGTGCGAAGCGGTCGAAGCCCACGGGTCCGGGCATATCGATATAAACCGCCTCCATTCCCTGCCGGCTGTAGCTTTCATGCCAGAAGCCCGCGCCGCCGCTGTCGCGCAGGAATTCGCCCCACCAGCGCGAATGCGGCGCGCTCCGAGTAAACGCCTCGAGGCTTTCGAGGTCACGCCAATACTGGCGGATACCCACATGATTGAGCGCGAAAAGAAACTGCTCACTCGAGAGCAATCCGGCAGGCGGATTCAACTCGATTTGCCGCAAGCCTTTGCCGATGCCGAACAAGGTGGCGATCCCCCGCAACCGGCGCACGCGAAAGCCCAGGATGATGACCACAAGATTCGGGTACGTGCTGAGGTCGACGGACCTGCGGGTAACAGAGGCTTGCATGGCGGCTCCCGGCTGCTTACGCTGTAAGCATAGTCCCAGATGATTACAGTGTAAACAGCGATGAGCGATTCGATATTGTCCCTTCGTGACCGGCTGGTCGACTGCGCGCTGGCCTTGCTCGAACAGGGCGAAAGCGACCTCAGCCTGCGTGCGGTTGCGCGGGCGGCCGGCGTTTCGGCGATGGCGCCCTATCGCCATTTCGAGGACAAGACGGCGCTGATGGGCGCCGTCGCGCTCAAAGGCTTTGCCATGCTGGAGGCGGACGCTGCGCGGGCCAATGAATCGGACGATGCGCGCGAAGCACTCGCCGCGCAGGGCGTGGCCTACGTTGGCTTCGCCCGCGCGCATCCCGCGCTGTTCCGGCTGATGTTCGCCGATGGGGCCGGACTCGCGCTGCCCCATGAGGATTGCCGGGGCGCTTATACGTTGATGGCCCGCCGCGTGGCGGAACTGGCGCCGAATGGGGTCGAGGCTGGCGCGCTCGCTTGCTGGGGGCTCGTCCACGGCCTCGCGACGCTGGCGCTCGACGGACGCATTCCGGCCGATCCTGCCGGAGAGCGAATGGCGATTGCCCTGATGACGCATGCGCTGAAGGTCGCGCCGCCTGACCTCGTCGGTTTCTGACGCGGCATTCACAGCACGCGCATTCACCCGCACGCGTACGATTGCGAGCAACGCGATAACGACGAGAGAGGAGCCATGGCGATCGAGGAATCCCCGAGCGGTGTGCAACAGTCCGGCCCCAAAGTCGCGCTTGCCTTGCAAGGGGGCGGCTCACACGGCGCCTTCACGTGGGGCGTGCTCGATCGATTGCTCGAATCGACTTCGCAGGCAACGCCATTCAATGTCGCGGCGATCAGCGGCGCGAGCGCGGGCGCAATCAACGCAGCACTTTGCGCAGCAGGCCTCGCCAGCGGGGGAGCCACGAAAGCGCGCGAGATGCTGCGCGCCTTTTGGGAGTCGGTGTCGCGCGCCGGGACACTGGCCGGCAATGCGCTTTTCGGCTTTTCCGAACCTGGGCCGTTTGGCCGCTGGAATATCGACTGGAGTCCCGGCGCCATTTTCACGGAGATCGTGGGACTCGTCGCTTCGCCTTACAACAATCCCTTTTATCGCGATCCGCTCGGCCCGGTGATCCGCTCCGCGCTCTCAGAATCTGACCTCTCTACGCTCAACGCGAAGAGCGGCAGCCCGCAGCTTTTCATATGCGCCACCAATGTACGAACCAACGAGCGCGCCATCTTTACGCAACCCGAAATATCCGTCGACGTGTTGCGCGCTTCCGCGTGCCTGCCGAGCGAATTCCGCACTGTGGACGTAAAAGGCGTGCCGTACTGGGACGGCGGCTATCTCGGCAATCCGCCTTTGGCGCCACTGATCGCCCACGCGCAGGACTTGATTCTAATCCTCGTGAATCCGTTCAAGCGCGAGGACATGCCACCGAAAAATGCTCGCGGCATTCTGGACCGGCTCAACGAAATCGGCTTCAACGCTTCAGTGGTGCTGGAGATCAATGCGATCGAAGCGGTCAACCGTGTGCTCGATTCGGTTGGCGAGCAGGCCGCGAGCCAAAGCCGCTTCAAGACCATCCGGTTTCACCTGATTCGCGACGACGACTTTCTCGCGCAGTTCGGCTTCGTCTCCAAGAGCAGCACGTCCTGGGCGTTGCTCAAAATGCTGTTCGACCGTGGACGCGAGATCGCCGACCTGTGGCTCAAGAAGGATTACGCCAAGCTCGGACAAACGTCTTCGCTCAACGTCAAGGATGCGGTGCTCGATCCGACGCTCAAGCAAGGCAGCGGTCCGCCCACGCAGTAAAGCGCGTGGCGTGACGTGAAGTTCGGACCTGGATCGGGAGAACGGGGCTAGTGCGCTGGCCCTGCTCGCCTTGGGGGAGCAGATAGATACCGGTCGAATATATCGACGTCGAAACCGCAGTCCAGCGCGATGGCTTGCGTATGGTCGTGGTCGGCGGTGTTCCGAGTCCCTGGAGCGAAGCGGCCAAGGGCATCCTGCACATCAAGGGTATCGAGTGGGCTGCCGCGCGACTCGCCTACGACAGCGAGACACTGAAGCAGTGGGCCGGGGAACTGAGCGCGCCTGTGCTCATGATCGGGCAGGAGCGACCGCGCCGCGGATGGGCGGATATTCTTCTGCTTGCGGAGCATTTGGCGCCCCCACCGTCGTTGTTGCCGGATGATCCCACCGAGCGTGCTCTGGCTTTCGGCCTCGCGCATAAACTGTGCGGTGAGAGCGGTTTGGGGTGGTCGCGCCGTTTGCAGCTGATTCATGCGGGCTTGCAGAATGACGGTGGCTTTCCCGACCGGGTCGCGAAGTATCTGGGCAAGAAGTACGGGTACAGTCCGGAGGCCGGTGCCGCTGCGGCCGACCGCGTGAAGGCCGTGTTGGGAATGCTGACCACGCGTCTGAAGGCGCAGCGCGAGGCGGGCTCCTCGTATTACATCGGCGATTCAGTGACTGCGGTTGATATCTACAGTGCCACTGTCCTGGCGCTCTTTCGCCCGCTACCGCATGACGTGTGTCCGATGGACGCTGGCGTGAGGACTGCTTTCGAAACACGGGATCCGGAGACCGACGCGGCGTTGGATCACATCTTGCTTGAACATCGCGATCTGATGTACGCCCGACATCTTGCGTTGCCGATATCGTTGTAGGTGAACGGAGCAAAAATAGGTGAACACAGAATTTTCCAGACTTCCCGTCTACTTCTATGGCTACGACGACATAGAAACGTTTTGCTTGTCTAAAAGAGAGCAACTGATTCAAGAAAACATAGGCTTGATACTCGGCATCTTGCGCGGAGGCGCCATACCTGCCCTGATGCTTTCGCAGATGTTGGGCCTACCCGTGGACTTCGTACACTACGATCGTCGGGAGGAAAAGGCTGAAATCAACAACAAGAAAGTGTTTGATCTTGTCGACGGCTGCATCAAGGACGGCAAGAGAATCCTGCTGGTGGACGATGTTGCCGGTGTTGGATATACGCTGGCGAATTGCCAAAATTATTTGCTCTCTTTTGTGAAAGACGAGTCTTTGATCAGGGTACTGACATTGGTGCACCATGCCAACAGCAGAGCAAAGGCTGACTTCTACAAAGACTGCTCACCAGTGCATGCAATATTGCCGTGGGAGAGATATGTCACCAGCCGCCAGTGCTTTGATGATTTCGCGAAGGCGGAAGCGGCACTCCCCGAAGATCAACGCTATAAAAAGACACTTGCCATCGACGATTCCGCCTACCCGTTGAACCTGCAACAGGAATGGAAGGTAGATTGTCGCCTGGAATTCACGGGCGACCCCCACTCACTCTTGAAAACCATCGAAACCGTAGGACCAGAGGAAATTTATTGCAATAACGAAGCTCTGATAGGAGTCGTTCTTAAAGAATTTCCGTTTTCCATCATATATAAAACAATTAACAACAAACGATACAGAATAAGCTCTTTTGATTAGCGATCGACTCCCCACTCGCCACCTCGGCCAGTACGCCTACTGGCACGTTGCAAGCAAACGGACGCTTGCGCGTTACGAACGATTGCGATCGTCTCCAGGGTGTTTGCGCCACTTGTGTTCGCCAGATCACATACGCCGCTAACTATCCGGCCTTTAATTTCCTCATATGTGTTCGAAGGAGCATCCGTAAAGCGCCTGCCGTTGGCGCTTCACGTCAGCTTAAGTCCGGCGTCGCTTCGGTGTGCGCCGGGGGGCTGGCTCGCGCGCCGCGGCAGTCTGGACACGCTACGATCTCGCATCCTGTGCCTGGCTATCCTGATATTTTGACAAGTGCTGCGCCGTTCATCGTCCAGGGAACAGGAGTGAATGATGCCGGGTCTACTTTCGTTCATTGTCAGGACCCTACTGCGGCCAGCGCGCAAGCCCGCCACGGTGTCGACGCCCCCACCAGCACCGTCGTGGCAACTGCCCCAGGACTTCTCCCGTCGGGAACTGGAGCAGGTCGAGCGTCATCGGCACGCGGTCAATCTTTCCGCATTGCCCAGCGCCGCCGATGCCTGCGGCCTGGCCATCTCGGGCGGCGGCATACGGAGTGCCGTATTTTCGTTAGGCATCCTTCAGGCTATGGCGGACACGAATACGCTGAAGCACTTCGACTATCTTTCAACGGTTTCAGGCGGCAGCTACATCGGCGCTTTCTATGGCAGTCTTTTCGTTCCGGACGAACTACGCGCGGGGAATTTGCGGCTTGCGCAGTCCGCTTACATCGCTCAGGCCCAAAGCGCGTCGGGCAAGTTATGTCCGGACGCGGCGCCTACCGCTGCGGACGCGGTCACGCCCATCGCCTATTTGCGCGACAACTGCAACTATCTCGTGCCGAACGGTTTGAAGGACTACCTTCAATACCTTGTGTTCTCGATGAGAAACTGGTTTGCCGTACAGTACGTAATCGGCGTGTCGCTCCTGACGATCCTCCTTGCGTTTGGCCTGCTGGACTTCGCTGTGCACGGTCTGGCCGCACAGCTCCTCGGGCCGCCCTTGCCAGCATCAAACGTCTGGTGGTTCTACGTACTCTCACCCCACCCTGCGACGTGGTTGACACATCCCTCGATGGCCGTAGCGGATCTCAAGCAATTGCACCTGGTCTCGCCTGAAGTGTGCTGGTCTCCGCTGCTCTCGTCCGTCCCCGACGTCTGGTGTTCCCCGCTGATCGTGGGCGACCCCTGGTGGGCTCCGCTGCAATCGGCCGTGCCCGACATCTGGTGGGCGCGCTCGCTGTTGCCGGCGGCCATCGCCGCCTTCATCGCCGCATTTGTTTTTTCTCCGCTCAGCCGCGCCTACTGGCTGACTCAGAACCTCGCACAGAAAACGGGCTTCGTCGGAAAGTGGCTGCCATTCATTTCGCTATTCGTAGTCACTTCACTGGCCGTCAGCACGATCGCCGTATTCAATCACGGATCGTCAAAGCCGGTCGCAACGCTGCTGCTCGGCCAGCTGACGCATCCGTCCGGCAAGCTTCTCGCCGCGTTGTTCGTCATCAGCACGGGCGTGCTCGGCACCCTGTTTCTCGTCATCGCGTGGATGTACGTCGGCAAGCGCGGCAGCGGGTCCGGCAAATCGTGGTACCGCGGCTCGACTCCCTCCTCTTCGCCGCGCTCGGATAGCCGCGCCTTCGTTGACCGCTTGCGCAATGCGCTCACGAACGCGTTCACAACACCGCTTCGTCTCTGCGGACATCGTGTCGGCGCCGGGCCGATTCAGATAGTGCTCTGGATGCTGCTTCTCGCACTCGTCGACGCACTCGGTGGACTCACCTACGAAGCCACCCGCCATCTCTCCATGAACTTCCTGAGTGCGCCGAACTCTGGCCCACTGGGCGCGCTGGCCGGCATCGGCGCCGTGCTATGGAGTCTCGCCCGTTTCCTGCTAGCGAAAGGCGACAACATCGTTGGCGGTCTCAGCAAAATCCCGCGCCTCGTTCTCGCTTCGGTCGCCGCGGTCTTCGCCGCGCTCGCCACGCTGGCGTTCTGGTCCGCCGTGGCCCTCTCGATCTCGATGGTCATATGGCGACATTACGGTAACGGCCAGGACTACGCCTCGCGCCTGGCGATCCTGTGTGGCGCCTTTCTCGTGCTAGCGATCGTGGATGGCCTGTGCATCCAGTTCCTGAACCTCTCGACCTATCAGCGGCTCTACAGCACGCGCCTGACCCGCGCCTTCCTGGGCGCGACCAATGCCGCGCGGCTGAACATGCCCGCCATGCGTGACGTGACCAATCTCGTGGCTGGCGACAGCATCACGATGGCCGAATATTTCCACTCCCGCAGCCATGCGCCGGTTCATCTCATCAACGCGACGATCAACAAGACGATCGACTGGGACTCGTCGCTGGTGCAGCGTGGCGCCCGCGGGCTCGCCTTCAGCATCGGGCCAGCCGGCATGACCGTGGGCGCCAGGCTCGGCGTGCTCGAGTGCGAATGGGAAAGTGCGAACGATATTTCGACGCCGGCCTGTTACGTCCGTGGGGAATCGCGCACGCGTGACATCTGGCTCGAATCGATGACGCTGGGCGACTGGGTCGCCATTTCCGGTGCGGCTGTGAGCACTGGGCTCGGCCAGAATACGCACGTTGGTTACTCACTGCTGCTTGGCGTGGCGAATATTCGCCTCGGCTATTGGTGGGATACGTTTTCGAAGCCATTCCAGCTGGGCGCGGTGAACTTCGAGCGCAAGCGTGTGCCGATACCCGACGCGAACCTGCCTCACCGTTTTCTCTCCGAGAAGCTCTTCGGCACGCAGTTCTGCCTCATGGACGAACTGATGGGCGAATACGACGGGCCCCGTGGCCGCCGCTGGTATCTCACCGATGGCGGTCATTTCGAAAACACGGGCGCCTACGAATTGCTGCGTCGCAAGCTGAAATTCATCGTGCTGATCGACAATGGCTACGATCCAAAATACCAGTTCGGCGATATCGCAAACCTGATTCGCCGCGCGCGCGTCGATTTCGGCGCCGAAATACGCGAGCCGCGCACACGGCTCCCCCTCCCTTCCTGGTTCCGCCTGAATCCGGCCCATATCGCCTTGTCGATTGGAGAATTCAGGAAGAAGCGAAAGTTCCTCGCGCTCCAGTTCGCCGTCACCTTCGCCAACGGGAGCAACGGGCAGATACTGGTCATCAAGCCGCGCGTCACGTCCGCCGCGCCGCCGGACGTGCGGGAATATCGGAAGCAGAACCCCTCGTTTCCCAACGAGACCACCGCCAACCAGTTTTTTGACGACGTCCAGTGGGAATCGCATCGCGAGTTGGGATATTCGCAGATGCGCAACCTGCTGTCGCTGTGAACACGGAGGTGCACATGTGTTCTATCCCCTACGACGCGTCGTGCGACGCGCTCAACTCACCGGAACTCAGGCCGACAGTATTCACTGCCGAAGGCAATTACGACATTGACGGACTGTGCGCCGAGTTAGCGCGGCTTGCCTACATACGCTACGAGAATGGCGGTGCTGACCTCCAGCGACTCGAACAAGCGCTCGCGCTGGTTGGATTTGAGGGCGCCGTTCCCTTCAATAATGCCGACGACGACACGCATGGCTTCGGCGCCGTAAGGCACTCCGATGGCCTCGCCCTGCTCGCATTCCGGGGAACGGAACCGCAGTCGCTCTCCGATATCGCTCTCGACCTGAAAGGCAGCTTGACGGAGTGGACAGAGAGCGCCGGTCAGGTTCATGCTGGATTCGCATGCGCCGCCCGCGGCTTGCGCGAAGCGGTCGATGACTGGTTGCAAGCGACCGCTACGACGCGAACCCAACTCATCTTGACCGGCCATAGCCTCGGTGCGGCCATCGCGACGCTCTTTGCCAGCATATGCAAGCCAAACGCCCTGGTCACGATCGGCTCGCCACGCGTAGGCGACGCGACGTTTGTCGCGACGCTCGACGGGGTCGCCATCACGCGTTATGTCGACTGCTGCGATCTCGTCACCGATTTGCCGCCGCCCATTGGCGGATACATTCACGCGGGAGCGTCGAACTACATCACGCGTGTAGGCGAACTGGCTCCGCACGCCGACGATGCATTCGTGCAAGCGGACCGCGCCGCCGCGCGCGAAGATTATGTGCTCACATACGCTTGGCGCATCGGTGATGTCATGGTGCGCGACCTCGCGGATCACGCCCCGATCAACTACGTGAGATGTCTGGTGCCTTGAAACGACACTTCGCCGTCAATCAGACTGATCGCCGTACAACAGTTGCTGGGGAATATTTTTGACTGGTAGTCCTGATGGTTTCCCCGAGCCGGCCGGATAGTCGATCTGCCACACGCGATCGAACACCGTGCCGGGCCACGGGGTCTGGGGTGGCTGACCACCGAGACTCTGCGTGAGCGCTGGGATATTGCCGTGATGCCAGCAAATCAACAGAATCTTTCCGGCATAGTGACTGTCCGAAAGGATTTTGTTGGTGAGCGTACCGTAGTCATCATCCGCGATATCCGACTTGATGGTCATCTGTAATGCTTGCGCCAGTGGCGTAATGGTTTCGACAGGACGATTGCTGTGGTTCGACGCCTGCGTGGCGAACAGGGCATCGGGCTTCCCGAATGTCGCGATGAAATACGGCGCGAGCGCTGCGGCACGTTCATAGCCGCGCATCGAGAGATTGACGCCGTCCTGAGGACTGTCCGTCGCCGGGTCACCCGGCTTTTCCCCATGCCTGATGATGAAAATGGTCTTGGGATAATTGGCCCCATTGGCTCCGCTCATCTTCGGTCTCCCGCTTCATGTTCTTCCCGTCGATCGAGCGCATTCACGCGAGCCACGCTTATCGCCGCGCGGTCTCGAAAGCATAGCCCACGCAAATGGGTTCAAGAAGGTTCGCAAATATAGCGGAATCGTGAGTTGAACGATCGGTTGCCTCGCCGCTAGTTAGACGAATCCCCCTCGCGATGCACGGGTTGCGTCTCCTTCAGGCTCTTCGCGAGCCGCGACGCCTGCAAATAGCCGGGATTTGCAGGCCGCTTCAGGTAACGTCCGGCACCGCGCCGCGCCCGCAGATCGCCGTTCGCCCACACGAGTTCGCCCTGGGAGACCGTATGCGTAGGCACGCCGCGCACCGTCATGCCTTCGAAGACGTTGAAGTCGACGTTCTGATGATGCGTCTTCACCGAGATCGTACGCGTGGCCTGCGGATCCCACACGACGAGGTCGGCGTCGGCGCCGACAGCCACCGTGCCCTTGCGCGGATACAGGTTGAAGATCTGCGCGGCGTTAGTGGAGGTCACCCGCACGAACTCGTTCGGAGTGAGCCGGCCCGTGTTCACACCCTGGTCCCACAGCACGGCCATGCGGTCTTCCACGCCGCCGCATCCATTCGGAATCCTTGTGAAGTCATTGCGTCCCATTGCCTTCTGCGAAGCACAGAACACGCAGTGGTCGGTCGCCGTGGTGTGGAGCAGGCCGCCTTGCAGCCCGCGCCAAAGCGCGTCGCGATGCTCTTTCGTACGGAACGGCGGGCTCATGACATGGGCGGCGGCGCGCGTCCAGTCCGGGTCGCGATAGACGGACTCGTCGATCACCAGATGCCCCGCGAGCACCTCGCCGAACACGCGTTGCCCTTCGCTGCGCGCACGGGCGATGGCTTCGAGCGCGTCTTTCGCCGAAACATGCACGATGTACACCGGCACGCCCAGCACCTGCGCAATGCGAATTGCGCGATTTGCCGCCTCGCCTTCGACTTCGGGCGGCCTCGAAAGCGGATGCGCCTCGGGCCCCGTGAAGCCGCGCGCGAGCAACTGCCGCTGCAACTGGAAGACGAGTTCGCCGTTTTCCGCATGCACGGTAGGCAAAGCGCCCAGTTCGAGCGAGCGAGCGAAGCTGTTCACGAGAATCTCGTCGTCGGCCATGATGGCGTTCTTGTACGCCATGAAGTGCTTGAAGCTCGACACGCCGTGTTCGTTCACGAGCAGGCCCATGTCGCGATGCACGCTATCGTCCCACCACGTGACCGCTACGTGAAAGCCATAGTCGGCGGCAGCTTTTTCGGCCCAGCCGCGCCACTCGCGAAACGCGTCCATGAGCGGCTGCTTCGGGTTCGGAATCACGAAATCGATGATCGACGTCGTGCCGCCCGCCAGGCCCGCCGCCGTGCCCGTGTAAAAGTCGTCGCTCGCTGTCGTGCCCATGAACGGCAGCTCCATGTGCGTATGCGGGTCGATGCCGCCCGGCATCACATACTGGCCGCCCGCGTCGACCACGGTCGCGCCCGCGGGCGCGTCCAGATTTTCGCCCACGGCCTGGATCACGCCGCTTTCGCAGAGCACGTCCGCACGCCAGCTCTTGTCCGCATTGACGATGGTGCCGCCTCGAATCAGGATCGCCATGATGTCAAGTCTCCTTCAGTTGAACGAATTCACGCTGCAGCAACTCACGCGTTTGCCACGCTCGCGCGGCGGCTCTTGCCGAGCTTCATCATCACGCCGTAGGCGAGCGCCGCAATGGCGAGCCCGACGAACCATGCATAGGTGTAAATGCTTTTGAACGCGTCGGGCACGGAGGGAAACACAGTGGGGAACGCGGTGTAGAGAAAGCCCGGCAGATTGGGCAGCACGCCCAGGACCAGCGCGATGACGGCCGCGAGATTCCAGCCGTTCGTGTAGGCATATTCGCCGTTCTCCTCGAATAGCTCAGCAGTATTCAGGCGCGTGCCGCGAACGAAGAAGTAATCGACGATGAGAATACCCGCCACAGGTCCGAGCAGCGCCGAATAGCCGACGAGCCAGGTGAAAATGTAGCCCTGCGTGGTGGCGAGAATCTTCCACGGCATCATCACGATGGCGATCCCCGCGGTAATGAGCCCACCCGCCTTGTACGAGATAGCCTTGGGCCAGAGGCTCGAAAAATCGTAGGCCGGTCCGACGAGGTTCGCGGCGAGATTGCAGCACATCGTGTCGAGCGTGAGGATGACGAGCGCAATGCCCACGCCCACGCCTTCCATGCGGCTCGTGAGATCGATGGGGTCCCAGATCGCCTTGCCGTAGATCACCACCGTGGCCGAAGTCACGACGACCGAGACCACCGAAAGCAGCGCCATCGGAATAGGCAGACCGATGGCCTGCCCCACGAATTGGTCCTTTTGCGTTTTTGCGAAGCGCGTGAAGTCGGGAATGTTGAGCGCGAGCGTGGCCCAGAAGCCCACCATGGCCGTGAGACTTGGCCAGAATGTCGCCCAGAAGAGACCCGCCTTCTTGCCGCCAGCGGCGAACTGGGAAGGTTGCGAGAGCATCGAACCCACGCCGCCCGCCTTCGAACAGGCCCACCACACGAGCACCACGCACATCACGACCTTGATGGGCGCGGACCAGCTTTCGAGCCAGCGGATCGAATCGGTACCGTGCAGGATGAAGTAGAGTTGCAGCACCCAGAACACAAGGAAACACGCACCCTGGCCGATCGAGATGCCGAGAAACGGCAGCGCGTCGCCCACCAGTGCGTTGTGCGTGAGGATATTGGCGAGCGTATAGATGGCGCTACCGCCAAGCCACGACTGGATACCGTACCAGCCGCACGCCACGATGGCGCGCAGCATGGCGGGCAGCTTCGCGCCCTGCGTGCCGAACGAAGAACGCACCAGCACCGCGTAAGGAATGCCATATTTCGTGCCGGCGTGCCCGATCAGCAGCATCGGCACGAGCACGATGAGATTGCCGAGCAGCACCGTGAGCACGGACTGCCACGGCGACATTCCCTGCTCGGTGAGCCCGGCCGCGAGCATGTACGAGGCGATGTTCATCACCATGCCCACCCAGAGCGCAGCGAAGTGATACCAGCGCCACGTGCGCTGCGCCGCGCCGGTTGGCGCGAGATCGTCGTTGTATAGCTCGCTTTCGGCGCGGCGCACGCTCGCGTCGCCTGTCAATGGCTGACTCATGGTTGCAGTTCTCCGTGGCTTGTCGTTGGTCTGGTTCGGTTCGGCTCAGTGCTGTTTCGATGCGTCAGGCGGCTTTCGGATCGGCCACGCGCGCCGGGTTGTTGGGATGCGTGGTCCAGTTCGCGTAGCGGGCCGAGTCGACGCGCTCCATCGTGATGCATTGGTCGACCGGGCAGACATGCATGCATAAATTGCACCCGACGCAGTCGGCATCGACGACCTCGAAGTGACGCTTGCCGTCGCGCGTAGCGGTAATGGCCTGATGCGAGGTGTCCTCGCAGGCGATATGGCAGAGCCCGCACTGGATGCAGCGGTCCTGGTCGATGCGCGCCTTGATGTCGTAGTTGAGGTTCAGGTACTGCCAGTCGGTGACGTTGGGCACGGCGCGGCCGCGAATGGCGTCGAGATTCTCGTAGCCCTTGTCGTCCATCCAGTTGGAGAGGCCGTCGATCATATCGCTGACGATTCGGAATCCGTAGTGCATCGCGGCGGTGCAAACCTGCACGCTTCCCGCGCCCAGCACGATGAATTCGGCGGCGTCACGCCAATCGGAAATGCCGCCGATGCCGGAGATGGGCAAGCCGTGCGTTTGCGGGTCGCGCGCGATTTCCGCGACCATATGCAGCGCAATGGGCTTCGCGGCGGGGCCGCAATAGCCGCCGTGCGTGCCTTTTCCATCCACGGTCGGCAGCGGCGCCATCACGTCGAGATCGACACCCACAATCGAGTTGATCGTATTGATGAGCGAGACGCCGTCCGCGCCGCCCTTCATCGCCGCGCGCGCGCCGTGGCGAATGTCGGTCACGTTGGGCGTGAGTTTCACGAGGCACGGCAGGCGCGTACCCTCCTTCACCCAGCGTGTGACCATTTCGATGTATTCGGGCACCTGCCCCACGGCCGCGCCCATGCCGCGCTCGCTCATACCATGCGGGCAGCCGAAGTTGAGCTCCACCGCGTCGGCGCCGGTATCTTCCACCAGCGGCAGGATCCACTTCCAGTCTTGCTCGGTGCACGGCACCATCAGCGAGACGATGAGCGCCCGATCGGGCCAGTCTCGCTTCACCTGCGCGATTTCCTTGAGATTCACGTCGAGCGGCCGGTCGGTGATGAGCTCGATGTTGTTCAACCCCGCCATGCGCTGGCCGCGCCACGTAGTGGCGCCATAGCGCGAACTCACGTTCACCACGTGCGGGTCGAGCCCGAGTGTTTTCCAGACCACGCCGCCCCAACCCGCCTCGAAGGCGCGGTTGACGTTGTAGGCCTTGTCGGTCGGTGGCGCGGAAGCGAGCCAGAAAGGGTTCGGCGATTCGATGCCGGCAATCGTGCAGCGCAGGTCGGCCATGGTGCGACTCCTTCGTATTGTCTGGATTCGGTGTGTTGTTCGCTTGGCTCCAGCCGCGTAGTTCAAGCGGCTTTGGCGGACTGACTCGCGAGGTAGCGGTCGATCGCGCGCGCGGCGAGCTTGCCGTCCTGCACGGCCTGCACGGTGAGATCGGTTGCGCCATGGCCTGCGCAGTCGCCGCCCGCGAATACGCCTTCGATGGATGTCGCTCCATCCGCATCCACGGCAATGCGCGCACCGCCCGCGGTAAGTTGCAGGGCGTCGAGGCCGATCAGGCCTTCTGGCAAGAGCTTTTGGCCAATGGCTTTCAAGACCATGTCGGCTTCTACGCGCACGATTTGGCCGGTGCCGCGCAACGCGCCGCCCGCATCGAGCGCGGTGCGCTCGAACTCCACAGCCTGCACGCGGGTGTCGCCGGTAATGCGCAGCGGCTTCATCCATTCGGCCAGTACCACGCCCTGCGCGCGTGCGAATTCCTGTTCGGCCCACGTGGCGCTCATCTGCGCCGCGCCGCGGCGATACGCAAGCGTCACCTGCTCCGCGCCCAGCTTGCGGCTTTGCACGGCGGCATCGATGGCCGTATTGCCGCCGCCGATCACCACCACCTTGCGGCCCACCGCAAGCGTAGTAAGATCGTCGGCTTCGCGCAGGCGTGCGATAAATTCCACCGCATCGCGCACGCCATCGAGCGCTTCGCCTTCAATGGAAAGCGATTGCGTGCCGCCGAGGCCCACGCCAATGAACACGGCGTCATACGCGGCCCGCAGCTCCGTAAGCGTGACATCGCGGCCAAGCCGCTGGCCCTGACGTATTTCGATCCCGCCGATGGAAAGCAGCCATTGCACTTCGCGTTGCGCAAAATCGTCGACGACCTTGTACGCCGCGATGCCGTATTCGTTGAGGCCGCCGGGCTTTTCGCGCGCGTCGAATACGGTCAGGCGATGCCCGGCGAGGGCAAGCGTATGCGCGCAGGCAAGCCCCGCCGGGCCGGCCCCGACCACGGCGACGCGCCGTCCGGTCTCACTCGCGCGCTTGAAGAGCACGGGCGCACCGGCGGCTTCGCGCGCCATCTGAAAATCGGTGGCATGGCGCTGCAGCGCGCCGATCCGAACTGGTTCGCCATCCTGATGATTCCGAACGCACGCGCCTTCGCAGAGGATTTCGGTTGGGCACACGCGCGCGCACGTGCCGCCCAGCGGATTCGCGCTCAATATATCGCGCGCCGCGCCCTTGAGATTGCCGTTGCCGATCTTGCGGATAAAGCCCGGAATGTCGATGCCGGTCGGACAAGCCGCGACGCATGGCGCGTCGTAACAGTAATGGCAGCGGTCGGCGGCGATGACGGCTGCGTGGGTGGAAAGTGGCGGCGCGACGTCGGCAAAGTTGCAGCCAAGCTGCTCGGCCGTGAGGCGGCCTGGCGCGATGCCGTCGGCGGCATTCGAGTTGAGCTGGGACATCCGGATGCTCCTTGCGAGGCAAAACACGGGCCCGCCGGCTGTGCGTGACGTGCGCAGCCGGTACGTGGGGACAACGGGAAAGACAGCGCGGCTCTCAGGCCGCTTGCGTTAGCATCAAAGGCGTCAGCCGGGTTCGCTCGCGCGCTCGAGCATGGCGTGCAGCAGCACGTTCGCGCCCGCCTCGATCCATTCGATCGTCGCGTCCTCGACCTCGTTGTGACTGATGCCGTCGATGCATGGCACGAACACCATCGAAGTCGGCGCGACCGTCGCGAGATAGCACGCGTCGTGGCCCGCGCCCGAAACGATCTCGCGGTTCGAGTAGCCAAAGCGCTCCGCCGCCGCGCGCACGGAGTTCACGCAGGCCTTGTCGAACGGCACCGGCGCGTAATAGAAAATCTGCTCGACCTGGGTTTCGAGCTTGCCTTGCTCCGCAATCCTTACAATTCCCTCGCGCAGCTCGGCGTCCATCTGCGCGAGCACGTCGTCCTCAGGATGGCGGAAATCGATGGTAAAGAACACGCGGCCCGGAATCACGTTGCGCGAATTCGGATGCACCTGCATCATGCCGACCGTCGCGCAGGCTAGCGGCGCATGGCGCAGGCCAATTTCGTTGACGAGCTGCACGACACGCGAGGCGCCCAGCAGCGCGTCGCGGCGGCGCGGCATGGGCGTCGGGCCCGCGTGGGCTTCCTGCCCCGTGAGCACGACTTCGTACCAGCGCTGCCCCTGCGCGTCCGTGACGACGCCGATGGTCTTGTTTTCGGCTTCGAGTATCGGCCCCTGCTCGATATGCAGCTCGAATGCCGCGTGAATCTTGCGCCCGCCGCACGGCAGTTCGCCCGCATAGCCGATGCGCTGCAATTCCTCGCCGATGGTCTTGCCATCGACATCCTTGCGCGAGAGCCCGTAGTCGAGCGTGAAGACGCCCGCGAACACGCCGGAGGCGACCATGGCTGGCGCGAAACGCGAGCCTTCCTCGTTGGTCCAGATCACGGTTTCGACGGGGCGCTCGGTTTGAATGCCGTGGTCGTTAAGCGAGCGGATCACCTCGAGCCCGCCCAGCACGCCATAGATGCCGTCGAAGCGCCCGCCCGTGGGCTGAGAGTCGGCGTGCGAACCGGTCATCACCGGCGGCAGGTCGTTGTTGCGCCCCGCGCGGCGCATGAACACGTTGCCCATCTGGTCGACGCTCACCGTGCAGCCCGCCCCTTTCGCCCATTGCACGATGAGATCGCGCCCTGTCTTGTCGAGGTCGGTGAGCGCGAGACGGCACACGCCGCCCTTGGGCGTAGCGCCGATTTTCGCCATCTCCATCAGGCTGTCCCACAACCGCTGGCCGTTCACGTGAATCGCGGTCGTCAGCGCGGCTTCGCTTACTGCGTTCATGCGTGTCCTCCTGTCCGTGTTCGTCAAACGTGCATTCGTGCCACCTTCTGGGGCGGGAAGCGCCATGGCGGTGCGCGCTTGAATGGCGCTTCGCGATTCCCGAAACCTCGCCCCGCGAATCCTGTCCGATTGGACAGGTTGTAGACGATAAACTTCGCGAATTCAATGCGGTGTTACCAGCGAGAAGCGTGCCATCCATGCTGCAGTGCGCGATAACGCCCCGGCGCTCCGCGCGTTTCCCCCGAGGGCGGTGAGTGCACGAGGCGCTTACATCGTGACTACAATGAAGCCGTCATGGGCGCGAACGCCGTGCGCCGCCTCTTCCTTCCGAATGGACCGACCATCATGCGCGACGACGAACCCACCACGCGAGCCGCGACCCACGCGATGCGCGGCACGGCGCACGAACCGGAAGCCGCTGACGCAACGCACAAGCCGCGCCGGCGCAAAGCCGCCATTCGCGAGTCGAACGAAGCGCATCTGCTCGCCTGCGCGGAGGCCGTGTTCGCCGAGCGCGGCTTCGAAGGCGCGAGCACGGCGCTGATCGCGGAGCGCGCGGGCCTGCCGAAGGCCAATCTGCACTACTACTTCCCGACCAAGCTCGCGCTCTACTGGCGCGTGCTCGACGATCTGTTCGAGGAATGGAACGCGGCCGCGAACACTTTCGACGCGAGCGACGATCCGGTCGTGGCCATTGGCGGTTACGTGCGCGCGAAGATGGAACTCTCGCGGCGCAGGCCGCTTGGATCAAAAGTGTGGGCGAACGAGATCATCAGCGGCGCGACGCATATGCAGGACATCCTGCTCAAGCGTGTGAAGCCGTGGATGGAAACGCGCGTGAGGCTGATCGATCGCTGGATTGCGGAAGGCTTGCTCGCACCCGTCGATCCGAAAGCGCTGCTTTTCATGATCTGGGCGACCACGCAGCACTATGCCGATTTCGAGGCGCAAATTCGCGCGCTCTCGGGCAAGCGCGCGCTTTCATCAGCGGGGTTCGAGGCGAGCACCGAGGAAGTGGTGCGGTTGATTTTGCGCGCGAGCGGCGCGCGCTCGCCTGGGCTTTGAGCGAAGCGGCAACGATGTGCCGCTCCCTCGCCCCGAGGACTCTGCGGCCGTTATCTCAGCGGTAAAACTCGGAAGGCGCGACACCGAAATGCCGCTTGAACATCGCAGCAAATGCACTCTGACTCGTGTAGCCGTGATCGAGTGCGACGGTCACGATCTTTTCGCCGCGCGCGAGACGCTCGAGCGCCAGAAAGAGCCGCGCATGCCGGCGCCAGCGCCCGAGCGTCATGCCAGTCTCGCGCTGGAACGCTCGGTGCAGCGTGCGCTCCGCCATGCCCAGCCTGTGCGCCCAGTGCGCAACTTCGTGCGGCGCGTCCGGCGCATCGATGATCGCGTCGCAGAGCTTGCGCAGTCGCGTGCCGGCAGGCCATGGCAGATACAGCGGCAAACGCGGTATGACCGCGAGTTCGGCGAGCAACAGACGCATGAGCAGATCGGCGGGAGAGCAGTCATCGACGTGTAGGCTGGGTGGCAGTTTTGCGACAGGAACAGCCATTCTAGCGCGAGACAGACCCCATTCGCGGCGGGCAATCTCATCGTTCTTCCACTCACACGACTGTGTTCAGGAGGCACCGATGCCCGCTCCTTCCTCGCGCTCCGCGCACTATTCACTCTTTCCCGTCGCGGCGCTTGCGCTGTGGTCCGGCAATGTCATGGTGTCGCGCCTCTCCGCACACACCATCGACCCGTATGCCATCACCTTCTGGCGCCTCGTGCTCGCCGTTTTGCTGATGAGTCTCTTCGTGCCCGTGGGAGCATGGCGCAACCGCGCTGCCATTGTTCCGCAACTGCCGAAGCTCGCCTTTCTCGGCCTGCTCGCGATGGCGCTGTTCCAGTGCCTGTCGTACGAAGCCGCCAGGACGACGACGGCCACCAACATGGCGATCATGACTGCCCTCGTGCCGCTTCTCACCATGCTGCTCGCGGTCGCGCTGCTCGGCGAAACGCCGACGGCCGGCATGGCCAGTGGCGGTGTGCTGTCGTTCGCGGGACTCGTCTGGCTGATCACAGCCGGCCATCCGCCGGCGTTACTCGCGGGCGGCCTGCATGCGGGCGATCTGCTGATGCTTTGCGCAAGTGCCGCCTACGCTCTCTATGGCGTGCTGCTCAGGCGCTGGCATGTCGGCCTGCCTTCGTTTGCATTCCGGCGCGTCTAGTCATAATATAACTAGACACACAGTTACTAGCCCGTCATGCTCCGACATTCGCCGCTCGCCCTCGCCGTTCTCGCCATGCTGACCGAAGCACCAATGCATCCCTACCGGATGCAGCAGCTCATCAAGGCGCGCGGCAAGGACGAAGTCGTCAACGTGAAGCAGCGCAACAGCCTCTATCAGACGATCGACCGGCTGTTGCGCGGCGACCTGATCGCCGTTCGGGAAACGGAGCGCGACGGCGCGTTTCCCGAACGCACGATCTACGAAATCACCGATGCGGGGCGCGACACCGCCCGCCTGTGGCTGCGTGAGCAGCTCGCGCAGCCCGCGCGCGAATTCCCGGCGTTTCCGGCAGCGCTTTCGCTGTTGCCCTTGCTGCCGCCCGACGACGCCCGCCGTCAGCTCGAAACGCGCGTGGCGGCCCTCACGCGCGAACTCGCCCGCATGGACGCCTTGTATGCGAGCGCCGAGGCGATGCAGGTGCCGCGCCTTTTCCTGCTCGAAGGCGAACTCATGAGAGCGTCGCTCAAGACCGAGCTCGACTGGGTCGCGAGCGTCGTGGGCGACCTGAAAGCCGGCAATCTCACGTGGAGCGAGCCCTGGCTGCGTGAACTCGCCGAGCGTTTCGCACCGCCGTCCGACGCGCCTGCAGCACGCGAATCATCGAAGGAGAAATAGCCATGTCGCACGTCACCCCGCAAACTCCGCTCTCGGTCATGATCATTGGCGCGGGAACCGGCGGCCTGTGTCTCGCGCACGGCCTGCAGCGTGCCGGCATCGACGTTCAGGTGTACGAACGGGATCGCACGCGCGTTGACGGTCTGCAAGGCTATCGCGTCGGCGTCGATCCACACGGCCTCGCCGCACTGAAGGCCGCGCTGCCGCCTGAACTCTTCGCTACGTTCCTCGCCACCTGTGCGCGCACGCCACGCTACTTCAACATGCTGACCGAGCGCATGTCGGAGCTGCTCTCGGTCGGGATCGGCGAAAGCGAGATCGATGGCGGGAAGTCCGTGAGCCGCATGACGCTGCGCCAGGTCCTCCTTACAGGCCTCGAAGAGCGCGTGCACTTCGACAAGACCTTCGTCGAATACGAGCAGCACGTCGACGGCCGCGTGACTGCGCGCTTTGCCGACGGCACGAGCGCGAGCGCCGATGTGCTCGTCGGCGCGGACGGCGCGCGTTCGAAGGTGCGAAGGCAACTGCTGCCGCACGCGAAGCTCGAAAACACCGGCATCGTGAGCATCGCGGCCAAAGTGCCGATGACCGAAGAAAACCGCGCGCTGCTGCCGCCCAAGGTACTCGACGGCATTACGCTGATCTCGGCGCCGAAGGGCTACGGTGCAATCATCCACGTGATGGCATTCAACTGGGACCAGGCCGGCGCCAGGTCCGGCGTCGGCGGCAACGACGCCGCGTTGATCGAGCGCTGGCCGGGCCTGCTCTACGACAACACACGCGACTACCTGATGTGGGGCGTGTGGGGCGCGCGCCGCAACGTCCCCGCCGACCCGATGAAGCTCGAAGCGCCCGCCCGGCTCGCGCTCGCCATGCAGATGACCGACGGCTGGCATCCCAGTCTGCGCGCATTGATTCGCGCGTCGGACCTCTCGACAACTTTCGCCCTGGACGTGCGCACGTCGGTGCCCGTCGCGCCCTGGCCGGCCTCGAACGCTACCGTGCTCGGCGACGCGATTCATCTCATGACGCCGGGCAGAGGCGTCGGTGCGAATACCGCGCTGCGCGATGCGCAACTGCTCGGCTCGCAACTCGTGCGGGTAGCACGCGGCGAACTCGCGCTAGTGGATGCGGTTGCCGACTATGAAACGCAGATGCGCCGTTATGGCTTTCACGCGGTGGCCGAATCGCGCAAACAGTTCGACGAGCGCGACGCAATACATCGGCCCATTGTCGGACGCTTCGCGCTCGGGGCAATGCGCACGGCGATGCGTGTCGTCAACAATGTGCCGCCACTGAAGCGGCGCATGATCGATTCGGAAAACCGCTTTCGCGGCAGCGAAGAAGAAAACGCAGTGCCTCTACACTAACCCACGCTACCGGGCCTGACCCCACTCAGGGATGGACGAAACCTACTTCTGTTTAATTAAAAGCGGCTATTGAAAGCGCTTTGTTTGCCCGCGCTGCCATCGTCATGTGCTGACGTCCCGGACCAACGCCATTCACTAGCATTTCTTCGCCAACCTATTCCATCTCAACTGCTAGCCTCGACAATCCACATATAGGCTGCGTCGCTTATCGAGTACGTGAATCATAATGCTTCGCAATGCGAATCAAATGACGGATGACTTGCATTTCTAATCGCCGTATTCTGCAGCGATGCGTCATTGCGTTCCGCTAATTGCAGGCAGAGTCGCAATGAAGATAGTTCTTCTGAACAATGCCAACGACACGCACCGGGGGAACGTGTCGAGGCACATCGCTTGCGCGCCTGTTGACCAACGCGCGGAGTGGCTTTGCGCGGGCAAGGCGTGCATTTGAAGCGGCTTGCGCGAAATGGGGGGGAACGATGAACCGATCAACGAAGCAGACCGTGGTATGGGTACTCGCTTTGGCCCTGTCGGGTGCGGCTTATGGTGCGGCCGGCGGTAATGGCGGAGGGAACGGCGGCGGCAATGGTGGAGGCAATGGCGGCGGTAACGGTGGAGGCAATGGCGGCGGTAACGGTGGAGGCAATGGCGGCGGTAACGGTGGAGGCAATGGCGGCGGTAATGGCGGCGGCGCGGGTGCCGGTGCGGGCGGTGGCCACGGCTCTGGGTCGGGCTCAGGGTCGAGCTCGGGCTCGGGTGCAGGCAGTTCCGGCGCAGGCAGTTCCGGCGCAGGCAGTTCCGGCGCAGGCAGTTCGGGTGCAGGCAGTTCCGGCGCAGGCAGTTCCGGTGCAGGCAGTTCCGGTGCAGGCAGTTCCGGTGCAGGCAGTTCCGGTGCAGGCAGTTCCGGTGCAGGTAGCTCGGGCGCAGGTAGCTCGGGCGCAGGTAGCTCGGGCGCAGGTAGCTCGGGCGCAGGTAGCTCGGGCGCAGGTAGCTCGGGCGCAGGCAGTTCCGGTGGAAGTAGCGCTGGTGGAAGTAGCGCCGGTGGAAGTAGCGCCGGTGCAAGCGGTAGCTCGGGTGCGGGTAGCTCCTCAGGTAGCGCGAGTACAGGCGGCCCTGGTGGACCTTTGGGCCGCGGCTCACCAAGCGTGAGTGCACCTACGGCTATGGTCGAAATAGTGCCACCTCATCCACCGGCGCCGATCAGAAATGCAACGGTTACAAACGCATACGGCCCACCGCCGCACCCGCCCGACTCGGATCATCGTATGAGTGCCGTGGCGGTGCCCGCGCGAGCCAGGAGCGACTATGCCCCCCCAACGAGCGCGACCACGTCGGTCCGAGGCGCAACTCCCGGGGCACCCGCTGCGCCCGTTGCGAACTACGCGCCGCCGAACGTAGCGCGACCGCAACCGGGGCCGGCCCCGGGTGCGGTCGCGAGGCCAAGTGCTGCGCCGGTTGCGAACGACTACGGTCCACCAGCCGTGGCCGGCACGGGCAGCGGCGCAGGCCACGGCGCGGGTCCTGCACGGGCTGCGAACGACTATGGCCCGCCGGGCGTGAGCGGCCCAACCAAAGCGGGTTTCGCCGTTGACACGGGCGGCTATGAGCCGCCGATCCTGACCCCAACGAGCAGTAGCAGGGGCGAGCAGGCGGTCCCCTACGAGCCGACGCAGTAAGGCCTGGACGGGCGGGACGGGCCGGCGGGCGCGATGTCGTGCGCTTTCGCGAAGTGCCCCCCGCTCCCTTGACCCAGGTCGGCCGCTCCTCTCACGGAGCCCGACATGGAACTCGCCACCCGAAGCAGTGCTATACAAGTGATACTGAGCGAACACCGCCGTCTGACGAGCATCGTCAGCGGCATGCTGCGTGTGGTCGATGGCATGACGTCCGGCTCTGGCCCACGCAGCGCCATGCTGATGCGGGCGATGCTCTACTACATCAGCGAATTCCCCGAGCAGGTTCATCATCCGAAAGAGGAGCAATACCTGTTCGCGCGGCTTCGAGAGCGCTCTGAACAATTCGACGCCGTCACCGGGGAACTCGCGCGCCAGCACGAGGACGGCAGGCTGCGCGTTCACGCGCTCGAACGCGCGCTCAGACGATATGAACTCGCTGGCGCCGACTTGCTGCCCGCGTTGCGCGACGGCGTGTATGGCTACGCCGACTTCTACGCCAGTCACCGGCACCTGGAAGAGTCCGTCATCCTGCCCGGCGCGCAACGTTATTTGACCGTATCGGACTGGGTGGAAATCGATGAGGCGTTCGCCGCAAATCGCGATCCGTTCGAGAGTCTGGAGACCGAGGACAATCTCAACGATCTTTACAGGCTGATCGTCCAGACGATGCCCGAAGCGCAAGCCTGAACGACCTCACAGCGTTGCGCATCGCGGATCACCGACTGTCCGGCCTTGCGGACGCTCGATCGAGACCCGGGTCTGGCGCAAAAAAGACATGCGCAGTCGACTTACACGAATTTGCGACAATGCGGGAAGACCTGCGGCAAACAACCGCACCTCAAACGCCATATGGCGTCGGGCCGTGCAATCAGTCCGCATCGTACACTGTGGGTTTCGACGCTCGTAGTCCGGAAAGCCGTCGTGCCCATTCACTATCTGCGCAGCTTCACCTCTGTCGAACGCACCGAGCGTGCCAACCTGCGGCTCGGCCGTGCGCTGGCCTGGGTCGCCGGTGCCATCAATGCCGGCGGCTTCCTCGCCGTTGGGCAATACACGTCGCACATGTCGGGCATCGTCTCGTCGCTTGCCGACAGCACCGCGCTTGGCGATAGCGGTATCGCGCTGTCCGCTATCAGTTCCGTCCTTGCCTTTGTGAGTGGCGCCGCGACTTCCGCCATTCTGATCAACTGGGGACGCCGCCGTTGCGCGCGCAGCGTCTATGCGCTGCCGCTCCTGCTCGAAGCCGCCCTGCTCCTTTGCTTCGCCGCGCTCGGCGCGAATCTGGGCATACATCGCGTTCTCTTCGTGCCGCTGACGGTGGCTGTGCTCTGTTACATCATGGGCGTGCAGAACGCCATGATCACGAAAATCTCGCGCGCCGAGATCCGCACGACGCATGTGACCGGCATCGTGACAGATCTGGGAATTGAACTTGGGAAGGCACTGTACTGGAATTGGGGCGTGCCGGCCTCAGCGTCGCAACATGTGGCGGCTGATATCAAGCGGGTACGCGTACTCGGTTCCCTGCTCGGGATGTTTTTGCTTGGCGGAACGCTGGGCGCCGTGGCTTTCCGGCATTTTGGATTTGCCGCCGGCGTTCCTTTGTCGATGCTGCTGGTGATTCTCGCGAGCGTCCCGGTCACCGACGATTTGCGTCGCCTGCCGCTGCGCGACCTTTTTTGAGGATTGCGTCGGTCCCCGGCCAGACGCTCGCTACGGGGCAATTCATTCGCTTATCAGAAACCGGTCGCGATTCTTCGCGTCCTTGATCCAGTTCGGTGCGCGTCCCCTGCCGGACCAGGTTGCGCCGCTTGCGGGATCACGATATTTCGGGGGCGCCGCGCTATGCGAAAGCCCCGGCCTGCCGCGACGACTACCAAAGATGTCCTGCTGCGTGTACCCGAATTCCGCCACCTTTGCGCGGATATCGGCGAGAACCGTCTCGAACTCCTGTTGACGGGCGATGGCCGCCTGACTCTCGAGTTCCGCGAGTTGCGCCTTCAGTTCCTTGTACGTTGCCACGAATCGTCTCCTGCGCGTGGACACCATTCGCTAATCATAGTGGCTTTCGCTCACGCCCCCTTCCAACGTGACCGCACGACTTTTACGGCGTCGAAAGCAAGCGGAAGCAGCGGATCGTTCAGGCCGCGACGAAGACGACTGCCCCCACATCGGCAACCTGAGCGAACAACCGTACGAAACGATAGCTTTGCGCCTGGATAGTCAGTTCGTTGAGCCCGGAGCGCGTGCCCTCCAGTATCGCCCGGGCCACCGGCTCCGGAATCGCCCCAAGGTGTGCCCAGTCTTCCTGCAACAGCGCGGGATCTCCCAGATAGACCTCGCTTTTCCCGCCAGGCGTTCGAACGAGAATGAGGCTTCCCCCCTTGTCGAGCGCAAGCTCCAGGTACTCTGACAAGGTTGCCAACGCCTCTGTGTCGACATCGCGGGCGGCATGTGAGTTCGAAGTCATAGGGTGGCCACGTTGAGTAGTGTATCCGCCACTATCGTACCCCCGCTCCTGCCCGTCTGGCTCATTTTGGCACCGGGACGCATTCAGGGATGTAACCCGAACATACCGTGCCAGATCGCACTCAAGAGGCTGGCGTGACGATGATCGTCGGACTTTTGCGACTCGCCCTCGCCTGCGCCGTGCGATGAAGACGGCGGCATGGCCTCGTCCGGCTCCCCGGCATGGCGCGGCGTGGCGTTGTCCGCCTGACGCGACAGGTGCAGCGCGATAGCACCGTCGGCAATGCGCCCGGCCAATTGGGCTTCGCAATCGCCAGCGAGCAGTGCGCCGAACACGACATCACGGTTGTAGCCCTGCTCCGCGAAGCGCATGGCCACGGACACGTGCCGCGCATACGCCTCCTGACGCGCCGCCTCCTGCAAACGCGCCTCTTCTTCCTGTTCACGGGCGATACGCCCCATCTCCCCGGCATAGACCGCGTCGTAGACGCTGCGCTGCGCCGGATCGGAAAGAATCGCGTAAGCTTCCTTGATCTCCTGGAACTGCGCATGCGCAGAGGCCTCGCGTCCCATATTACGGTCGGGATGCGCTTTCATCGCGGCCCTGCGGTAGGCCCGTTTGATGTCTGCGTCGCTCGCGTCGTCGCGTACGCCCAGCAAGTCATACAACGTCGCCATGGCTTGCACAAATTGAAGTGAGATGCGGTCGATCGTAGCATGTCATCCGCATGCGCATCGCGCGAGCGATGGCGATCGCCAGGTAGCAACCGATCAATTATCCTAAGCAAAGCGGCATCGAATATCGAAATCCGCCTGCGCCGCGGGAGTGCGACACCGGGTTCTCAGCGTCGAACCCGTGTCCAGCGACACCACTCGTGGTGATCGAGATTGCGCAGCAAATCGGCCCTGCGCCGTTCGCGCCGGTAGTGAGCGGTGACACTAACTGCGGCTATTACGAGCACGATCGTGCCGGCAGCCATACCCAACCAGGACTGGTCCACGTCAGCCTCCCTGGATCCATGCGGATCGCAACCCAATTGTGAGCAACGCACTCTGAATATAGCCCGTTCGTGTGACAGACTATGCGGCCTCGACCGCCAATCAGCGCACGCGGGCGACCGCTCTCAGGAGCGCATCGCCTTGAGGCGTCACTCGGGGCGTAGGGAAGCCGGATTCGGGCGTATCGACGATGACCAGATGAAGATCGCGAAGCGCACCGAGTTCCTCCCGGTCTGGCTCGATCCGCCCTGGCGCATTCTTTATCAGCATCAACGTGGCAAGTTCGTGGGGGCTCAACATGTTATTTCCCTCCCGCTTGATCCTGTTTGATTCCACTTCTTCGCGATTGCGAGCGCACTCGCCGCCCAACCGCCATGCGTGCTACCGCAGCTTCGCCGCAGTCTCCGACGCAATGTCCATGCATGCGCGCGTGTACCCGGCCGCCTGCGAAGCAACCCACGGCAACATCTCGACCTGGTTGCGGACAAATTGCTCCGGCGTATGCGCGGACAACATGCCTTCGAAGTGCTGTTGCGTCCCAGTGAATATCGACCTGCAAGTCGCGAGATTCAGGCGCGCGAGTTCACAAAAACCATCGAATAGATGACCGGTCCGCGTCGCGAAATTTGCGGCCCACGATTCGCCTTCCGCAGCTGCGAATTTTTTATTAGGCATACTTATTTAACCCCCCGTGCATTTCATCAATCGCTATGTCTGCATCGACCGCATCTGATGTATGGCTTTTCAACGCGAGTGGCGTTGCCCATTCGGAAACGAGTGCCGGCGTCGATCTAGAGCCTTGATTCTAACTTTGTTAAATCCGCGTCATGAATGCTATATGAGTCAGGAGTTTCCCCAATTCATTACGCAGATTGGTTGACCCCGAAGTATGGCGGCGGCATGTTTCGAACAGGCTTGCGAAAAGTTGACTTGTCAGAGTGGATCTCAGCCAGTCAGACAAGAAAAGACGAACTACGGGTTTCGCACTGTCTGGTGACGCAAGACGTCAAACAAGGCACCGCTGCGATAGGAAGTCATCGCAAGCGGATTGTGAGTGCAGCGCTGTTGTGCCCTCGAGCGAGGGTGCGCTGGCAAATCAGTGCGCGCCGACTTTCACTGCGTTGCGTTGCGCAAGCAACTCGCGGATGCGCGCCAGATGCAGATCGCCAACGGCCGTATGCACGGGCTCGGCCTTTCGGGCACGACGCGCAGCAGGTGGCCACGCACCGAGGTATCGGCACAGCGCGGAAACGAACGGCCGCTTCCCTCCACCAGCGAGCCGTTGGGTCGCAGCAGCAACGCGATCCGCACCTACATTTGCGATCAGCCATTCAAACGCCTGACGGTCTTCGTCATTCACAATGCGGACTAGCGGTTCCATGCGACGCTCCTACTGGACGTAAACACATACTGTTAATTTATACAGTATTTTGCGTCAGTGCAAGGGCGACCCTGACGTTAGTGCTTCCACGTAATCGGTGTCCGATATTCCACGTAATTTGACCCGAAATACGAAATCACGAATTTCGAGGTGCTTTACGTGGTCAGCCGGCTGGAACCCTGCAATTTTGGCGGTGCATTACGTGGAAAGTTGTTGTCCGTGGCCTCGCCTATCCAGGGTAATCGTGTGAAGACACGGGCGGAGGGCTTGGCGTCCACAGAACCCGCCCAGCAAGGACCAACGCAGACTCCCGTTTTCGTCCTGTCGGTCTGCACATCTGCCGTGATGACGCCCCTTATCAAGGGAAGCAAGGTGCCGTCGCCTGCGCGCACTGCCGCCATGGCGCGCCCGTCCCTGTCGATTCACCTGTTCCGGCCTCATGGTAGAGGCGCCCAGGACCGGTATTCGCGGTTCATGCGATGACCACCCAACTCCGTGGCCGGCCGCGAAGCGACTGTCAATCGATGGGTTGCCAGATCAATGAGACGACCGCTCCACTCGGTAAGCGGTCACTTGGTCGCTGGAAGCCGCCGTCGCGTCATCGGCCATAAGCGCCAATGGAAGCTCATCGGCCAAAGCCTCCGCTGCGGCCAAAAGACGTCTGGGCCATCAGGGTCCACCTCCAGAACGCCTACGCGGTCCGTGATCTCGCTTTGTTCAACCTGGCTATCGATAGCAAGCTGCGCGGCTGTGACCTTGTCAGTCTGAGAGTTCGCGACGTCACTCACGGCAATCAGGTATTGCCCCGGGCGCTGGTCGTTCAGCAAAAGACCCGGCGCCCCGTACAGTTTGAACTGACCGAGCCAACCCGATCCGCCATTGGAGCTTAGCTCGAGAAGGCCTCGCTAAGGCCGGAGCAACGTCTTTTCCCGAGTCGACTTTCGGAGTATCCGCACATTTCGCCCCGGCAATACGCCCGGATGGTACATCAATGGGCAGTTGCGTCGGGGCTTGACCCAACCGCTCATGGCACCCATTCGATGCGCCGAACCAAAGTGACATTGATAGACAAGCGCACAAAGAATCTCAGGGCTGTCCGACTTTTGCCTGGTCACAGCAAGCTGGAAGGTACAGTGCGCTACCTTGGGATCGAAGTTGACGATGCCCTGGAGATCTCCAAACAGACTGAGATCTAACCGGACCGGCGCATGCCGCACGGACTGAATTTGAGTTCGTGCGGCTGCTTTTGGGCGCTCCTCCGTCCGCGCGAAACCGGCCATCTCCCGACATTGCCCCGTGCCCTTCCAAGGACATTCGAACGTCGACTCACCATCAGATAGCGGCCGTTTGTGCGCGAACCCGCTACGCCGCTCACCACGGTGCGGACAGCGACAACCGTACCGTCTGCAAGAAGCTGTTGTTGCCGAACATCACGCTGTAGTCGAGGCCGAGCGTCATCCAGCGCATCTGAAATCTGGAACCGACATCGACCAGCATCCGGTTCTGGCTGAACGGAGTCGTCGTCACGAAGTAAGCGGGGCCGGCGCTGCTCAGGTCGGCGTACGCAATGCCCACGGTGCTTTGCCCGTTGAAATCGTGTTGATATTCGAGCCTCGCCTGCGGCAACAGCACGCCCCACTTTGTCGCCAGTGCGTATTCGGTGCGTATCCCGAACGTGCCCGAGACGGTGGTGACCGTTTGCCCGAAGTAGGTGAGCGAGTCGATGCCGGCGCCGCTTTCGCTGTACTGGTTCAGCGTTGCCTCCGAATACGACATCCGCGCGTAGGGTGAGATGAGCCACGTCTCGCTGCGGCGCTCATAGCCGGCCGACAGCGACGCGAAGGTCTCGTGGCCGCTACGCGCTCCGACCGCGAACGCGTTCGCTTGGGTATCCCAGCGCTGCGCATTAAAACTGAGTGTTCCGAAGCCGGCGACACCGTCGACGAACAGAGCCGGCTGCGGCCGGTAGCTGCCGTACAGCGCGACGCTGTAGTAATCGCCGGTGCTCTTCGTACCGTCGCTGCCGATGTCGGTGGAGTCGTGGCCATAGCCGAACCCGGCGCCGATCGAAAACCGGTCGGAGATGCGGTAGTCCATCCCCGCCGTCACGCCGGGCGTCGTAAAGCGGAACCCCTGGCGTTGCGCGCCCGCGTCGTTCATGCCGAAGTCGACCGAGCCGGCGCTCCAGAATGCGAGGTCCGATGAGTATTCACGGGCGCTGCGTTTTGCGCCAGGCTTTGCCTGGTTCTGGCCGCGCCTCCAGACGTCGACGAGGCAGTGCCGAGGTCCTGGTTAGCGCGCAGGCAGCCATCGCGTAACGTGGGCGACGCTGCGTCTTCACATGGCGCGCCGGCGCCGGGCGCTGGCGTGGGAAGCGACAGCGAAATACCGTTGGTCGAAGGCGCGTGTCCGGCGCCATGCAGGCTTTCGAGTCGCTGGCTGTAGTTCGTGATCTGCGCGTTGGCAAAGCGCCGCGCGGCCTCCGGCGCCTCCGAGACGGCGCCTGTCCTATGTTTCTTTTGTTCTCTGATCTCCGCGCGCGCCGCGTAGCGGTCACGGTCGAACGCCCTAAAGCGCGCCCGCTCGTCGCGTATCGCTCCGCGTTGTCGAGCAGGAGGCGCCCCGTTGTCCCCGCCTGACGCGCAGACGCGCAGACGCGCGACTTTAGCAAGGCGCGTAAGACATTACTTGATAAATCTTGCTATGTCTCCCAAATCGTTGCAGGAGTTAGCGATGTGCACCCGCAAACGCAGACGGGAGCTCGTAGGCCCGGATGACCTCAACCGCATAGTTGCGCGCGGCGCCGGCGCGCCTGGTGACGCTGACGGTCCGGTATGTCTCGAAGATCGCGTGATAGCGAGCGTGGTGCCTCAGCGCTGCGTAGAGACCGGATGCGAGCTTGAGCGGCGTGAAAGGGGAGCGAGGGCTATTGAATCCCGGATCGACGATCGCGCAGTCGTAGCGGACCAGTTCGTTTGGCGTAATTTTCGGGCTGTCGTAGGTAATGCCGATCGCCTGCTGCCCCTTCGGCTCAAGACCCTCCGCGCGAAGCGCTCGCGCAGAGTGCTGCCAGTGCACTTCGACATTCGCATAAGGGCCGTAGAAGCGCATCGCCAGAAGCGTAGTGGTGGGCATTGGTTGCACGCGCACCGTTTTGGCGCGCGTGTGATCCGCTGGCTCCGGTTGACTTGCGGCGCGTCTCGCATACGCACGGTACTGTGAGGGCACGAGGCCAACCTGGCGATGAAACGAGCGCACGAAGGCCTCGTGGCTGCCATAACCCGAGCCTAACGCGAGATCGATCACGGGCTTGTCGTTGATCCACAGACCGACCACTGCTTCGTCGAGCTTCACGCGCCGGACATACGCGGTTGGCGGTTCTCCCATCGCTTCTTTGAAAAAACACTGGAAGTGAAACGGGCTCAGATCGACGTTGCCGCGACGGCGTTCAGCAGGGCCGATTCGGCCATGTTGCGCTCCATGAAGCGAACGGCCTGCGCGAGACGCAAATCATCGACCACAGGCGACAACGGGCGACGCGGTTTCGGCGAGCGGCGCGAGTCCGCGGGCGGCATCGCGAGCACGAGATGCGTCTCGCGCTCGATGAGGGCGTGCTCTTCAGCGGACGAGTCCGGCTGGACCGAGTTCTCAGTGTTCATCGAACAGTTGAAGACTTGAAGGAGGGGACGTCGCGAGAAGGTGCCGGGCGCGCGACGCCGACCCAGCGAAGGCGTCGCCGGTCGCCATCGTACACGGGTGTGAGAGGCGCTGCCTGAGAGCAAGCAGAAGGCGGGCGTGGTTTGCACATTTCGGCGATACCGCTGCTCGTCGAACACGATTCGAGTGACCGGTTCAGAGAATCCAGCAGACACATCTTACATAGGCACGAAGGGCAGCTCGGGGTCGACTGCGGAAGTTCGGAGCGGCGGTAGGATGGACGGGCAGCGTTGGCGACGAACTCCCGAGTGCGGCCATGAGCGGGTCGTTGGAACAGTGCTCATAGATCGGCGACAATCGGACATTCTGGAAAGCCATTCTTTCAACTGCGCTGATGTCCTGTCCACTGCGTGCTTAATGTGCAGGCTCGCCGTTCTGCTCACCTTCTCGAAGTAACAGCGAGCTACTTGACCGCGCTAACGCGACAAAGCCTTCCAGACCTTCAAGGACGTAGGGCCGGAGACACATCGAACCAGTTCGCCACATCATGGCCACAACAAGAAGCCTCGCGCTCATTCTTGCATGCGTGTTTGCCTCTTCTCAGCAAGGCCACGCGCAATGTGTCGACCTGGTCGCCAGTCTTGACGACGGTCAGTTGATGCAGTCGCGGATTGCGCTGGTCGAGCGTGCCACGCCTACCGAGCAGATCCGCATCCTCGCCTACATCTTCGAAATCGATCAGACCGGCGGCCTGCTGTTGCGTCATCTGGTCGAGGCTGCGCGCCGAGGCGTGCCGGTCAAGCTGCTGGTCGACGGCATCGGCCCCGAGCCGCACTACCCGTTCGAGGACGAGTTCATCGTCGCCCTGCACGAGGTGGCTCCCGGCATTGAACTCCGAATCTTCCATCCACGATCCGATCTCGTCGAGATTTCGCATCGCATGCACGACAAACTGTTCCTGGTTGGCGACACGGCCGTGATCGGCAGTACCTCGATCTGGGATGCGAGCTTCCGCAACTGGCTCAGCGAGCGCGATCTGATGGTGTCGGGCGACGCCGGCCAGGATGCTTCCTCACTGCACGCCATGTACCAGCATTTCGCCCTGTTCTGGAATAGCCCGGAAGTGGTTCGCCCCGAGCCGGAAAAATTCCTCAAAGTCGCAAGTCCTTATCGCGTCTCGCAGGGTTATGCGACGCTGGACCCGGCGCGCATCCATTATTGGCGCGAATGGCTGCTGGCTCCGCTCGATGCTGCAGCCCAGACGACAGACCTGGCCGCTACCGATACACCATCTGCCTCCGATACGCCCAATGATCCCGCCGCTCCGCCCGCGCCCGGGGCGTATTTTGATCCCGCCTGGATGCCGATCGCCTGCGAGCGCCTGCACTATGTCCACGACTGGCCCGACAAGCGCTCGCCAGGCACGTTGCAGGACATGCTACAAGCATTCGATACGGCGCAGCACGAAATCCTGATCATCAACCCCTACCTGATCCTGGTGCCGGAACTGCGCGAGGAGCTTGAGCGCAAGCGGCGCGAAGGTGTCCACGTGATCCTGGTGAGCGCCTCGCTGGCGAGCATCACGCAGGAATTCCCCGCAGTCGGGCGCGCCTATGCCGACGATCTGCCCGGCTTGGTGAATGCCGGGATCGAGGTGCGCGAATATTCCGACCGAGAGAACCGCATGATGCACGCCAAGCTGGTCCTCATCGACGGCCATCGATATTATCTCGGCAGTTTCAATTTCGATTCGCTGTCGGCCCGCTTGAATACCGAAAACGGCCTGTGGATAGATATCCCTGAGGACGGGCTCGATCCCTTGCAAGACAGCGTGGCGTACTTCCTGCGCAACTCAAGTTCGGTGAGCGACGCCAATGGCCGCCTTCTGGCGGATCCCGATGCGCGCTGCCGGGCCGCCGGCTGCGGCGGTGCCTGGTGGTGGGTGACGATGCTAATCAGGAACTTCCTCTGAGCGCGGCGTGCCCTGTCGCTAAACTACGTGGCCAGTCCGGGTCGTGTGGCCGTTATCAGGAGAGGCGAAGGACCGTTGAGGGTCGACCTATGCCTGTCGCATCAAGCACGACACGAGATGACTGTCTCGCTCAATCGTGGGACACAGTCTGGCCATCTTGAGACGTTCGATAGCGGCGCGCGAACGACCGCTTTCGATTGGCGCCGCGTACGAGTTTGCGGCATACCGCAGACAAAAAGGCGCTCTCTTGTCACCAAGGTGCCGGGTACTCCTTCGATTGGAGGGCGTAACCAATATGCGCGTAACATAGCTACGCTGATTGCCCCAGCAGTAGTCCACTTACCGTTTGGAGAGGCGGACATGCGGCTTGCAGACTTTATCTTGCGAGACATGGAGGCGATACTTGCGACATGGGAGGCATTCGCAGCCACCCTGCTGCCGGCGTCGTCAGAGATGGGATCGGTAGAGTTGCGCGAAGAGGCAGAGCAAATGCTGCGCGCCGTAGCTGCAGACTTGCGAACCCCGCAGACCAGAGAAGCCCAACGCAAAAAATCGTTAGACCAAGGTCCCACGCGGGTCGGGACATCCGAAACAGCGGCGCGAACGCATGGCTTTCTGAGGGCTCGGGGCGGCTTCACTGTCAACCAACTCGCCGCCGAATATCGCGCGTTACGCGCAAGCGTGCTTCGCCTGTGGATGGACGTCTGCGCGCCGGAAGCGCCTGACCTCGACGATATCATTCGCTTCAATGAGGCGATCGATCAGGCGCTTGCCGAATCGGTCATCTCGTTCAATATGCAGATCGAGCAGAACCGGAACCTTCTGCTTGGCATGCTGGGGCACGACATGCGCAGCCCCCTTCAGGCGATTCAGGTGACCTCATCGTATCTGGCAGCGCTGAATGCGGGGGAATCTGTATCGAAGGCCGCCGGCCGCCTGATACGCAGCGGGGCCCGGATGCAGGCCTTGCTTGATGATCTGACGGAATTCAACCGGACAAAACTGGGTTTGGGTATCAACGTCTCGCCTACGCATACCAATCTGGCGGATGTGCTTGCTGAGGCGCTGGACGAGTTGCGTGCTATTCATCCGGACAGACAGATTGAGCTACACGTGACGGGTGATCTCCAGGGAATCTGGGACAGCCTGCGCCTGCAGCAATTGCTGGGGAATCTCGTGATCAACGCCATGAAGTACGGGGCACAGGACACACCTGTGCGCGTGATGGTGACGGGCGATGTAACTCATGTCCGAATCGACGTCAGCAACTGCGGCGCTGCGATCGAACCCGCAACGCTCGCCCGCATCTTCGATCCCCTGGAGCGAGGACGAGACCACCAGAACCAGGACGAGAGGGCCGGGAACCTCGGACTGGGTTTGTATATCGCGAGTGAGATCGCCAGGGCCCACCACGGCGCCATCGAAACGCGCTCGGATGAGACGGAGACCACCTTTTCGGTGTCACTCCCGCGTGCGAAACCGTAACTCGGCGCCGACAGGTCGTCACAGCGAGAAGAGATGCTGCGCGGAAAGCCGCCATTCGTCCGCCGAGTCGAAATGGCGCTTGAGGGGTCGACTACCGCCGACCGCGTCAGGCGGCAGTCGGCCATCAAGGGACCGTCACCTGTGCGCAGTCAGCGACGTTCGCATGGCGCAACGCGTTTTGGCGGCGGTCATTCGAGATGTAAGGCATAGCTTGGCTCAATTTCAGCCTGTTCACCGCGTCGCGTTCGTCTCAGCCTGCTCCATCGAGCACCGCTCCGGTGAAGCGAGACGTATTCAAGTGTGCGGCCTAACCCTTTGTCGCTTCCGGTCGTCCGTTTCAGTGACCAGGTGCTTGCCAAAATTGACGCGCACAAAGTCCACGAAGACGCGTACCTTTGGCGTCATTTTCCGATTGCTGGGCCACACCACGTGAATAGTGCTGGAGTCCGCCACATAGGTGTCCAGCACGGTTTTCAGGCGTCCACCAGCGACGGCATTCTCGACAGAGAAGTCAGGCACGCATGCGATCCCGCGCCCCGCCAGAGCTAAATAAACCATGACGTCCAGGCTGTTGCACACCATCGTCAAAGGCAGCGACGAGCCTGCTGACGTGAATGTTGAATGCCGCAGCGGCCATTGATACAGTTTTCCAGTAGGTGTCCAGCGATAGTGCAGACATGCGTGATTCAAAAGGTCATCCGGCTTTGTCGGAGTCCCCATTCTTTCCAGATACGCTGGTGCGGCCACCAGACAGGCGCGCCAGGGACCCAGCGGGCGAGACACCAGGCGCGAATCTCGAAGCGTGCTCCCACGAATGACTACGTCGAACCCTTCATCGATTACATCGACCAGTCGATCAGTGAAATCAAGATCGAGTTCAATCTCGGGATAGCGCTCCATGAACGCTGAAAGCACGGGCAGTGGTAGCCCCGCCGAAAGTGCCAGTCCCACCCTTAGCCTCCCTCGCGGGTGTTGTGCCATTGCGCTGAGCTCATCTTCCGCAGTCTGAACCTCCCCGATCGTGCTGTGGAACACGCTCTACATGGACGCGGTGCAGGCGCAATTACGCAGCGAGGGCTACCCGGTGCTGCCCGAGAATGAGGCGCGGCTGTCGCCGTTCGCCCATGAGCACATCAACATGCTCGGGCGCTATTCGTTCTCGGTGCCCGAGTCCGTGACGCGCGGAGAGCTGCGCCCTTTGACGAGGGGAAACGATCAATGAAGTGCATTGGGCGGGTTTACGGGCTTAACTGACTTCACTGTTCCATTGCTCCCCGGACCCCGAGATCAAGCGCGGCGATACCGTCTAACTACAGTCGATCGCAACCGGAGTATTCACGGTTGTTTGTACGCCAGGTTATTCCGCTTTAACGAACTTGAGCGTCATGCGATCCGATTCGCCGATCGCAGCGTAGCGTGCCCTATCGACGTCGCCGCCCGCGTATGTCGGGGGAAGTGACCAGACGCCGTGCGGATAGTCCCTGGTATCCCGAGCGTTCGCGTTGATTTCACTGCGTGCAGTCAATATGAAACCGGCGGCTTTCGCATGTTCGATCACGTAGTCTTCCGTTACGTAGCCGGTGTCGATCATTTGCTGCAAGGTTGTCCCCGGCCGCGCGCGATGTTCCTCGACACCCAGTATTCCGCCAGGCTTGAGCGCGCGATAAAAGGCCAGGAGATTCGCGTCGAACTGACCGTCTTTCATCCAGTTGTGGATGTTGCGAAACGTAAGCACACGATCAAATTGACCATCCGCGTCGAAACCCATGAATTCCCCGGCGCGCAACGCGCCAACCACGACATTACCGTAAATAGCCGGCTCTCCCGCCAGCTTGCGCAGATAGGCCGCATCCGTTGGACGGTCCTCGCCCGCCAGCTCTGCCAACGTACTGATGTATTGCGCTTCGTAAAGATGCCCATGGTCATGTAGATACGGGGCGAGTATGTCCGTGTACCATCCGCCGCCCGGCGCGATCTCCATGACGGTCTGCGTCGAACCGACCTCGAAGAACTGCAAAGTTTCCTTTGGATGACGGTAGACGTCTCGCGCCCTCGCCTTTTCGCTGCGCTGGGGGCCGTCGATGGCCGCAGTCAGCGAGGTCTCCTTCAACGAGGACGCTTGCGAGTCGCGAGAAACCGCATGCGAGGACGCCGTACATCCCGCGGTCATGACAGCAGCCGATGCCGCGGCGATGGAAAGAACGAACATTAGCGAATACCTCAGCGGTGCCCAGCGCTGGCGGATCTCAATCATTTGCGATGTCATGGTGTTGGGGTCGCCATACGATACAACCTTTCAGCGACCCTTGGCGTCAACCGTTCCGCTACGGATGCGCGGCCAACGGCATCTCACGCGTGAGAATCGGCGATGGCGCGGCCACGCCAGGCCTCTGCCGCGCTCGACAGCTGCTTCGATCTTCGACGTCCATCCGTCGATCAGGCCACGGTAATCGACATTTCGTCAGTGAAACTCTGGCAGCCGAATTCTTGGCGGTCGCCTCCGCGCCATACCCCGACCGTCATGTGCAGCGCCTCGAGGAGGACCTTGTGTCCGCCAAGTTCAGGCGGTTCCGGGATAGCCGGATAGCCGTTGTGATCCACGATCAGGATCGCGCAGCCGGTCTCCCGCTGCAGCTCGTCGAGCGCATGAAGAACGGCCATCATCCCGCTCTTGGCGTCGAGGTCAATGCAAGATATAGCAAGCAGCGCGGAGCGAATCAACGATCCCGCCTTGGCCACGGTGGTGGCCGTTGACCCTTTCGATCTGCACGCCAACGTCCACGTCTTCGCCAAGATCGAGCGAGTCGACGCAAATCCTCAGGTTCTCCGACCTACCGAAGCTAGCCGTCAGCGCGCGAACGAGCCTCACTCAACTGCCAAAATAAATGTTGCAGAAACTGACCGGGCCGACACAACTGTCACTCGAGGAGGGTTTCGGAGGGGTCTCCTTCGTACCACTTTCATTAGTTCCGCTCGATCCCGCCCCGGTACCGCTGTCTTGCATCGCGTTCATTTGGGCCGGACGTTGCTGGTAGATCGGACTAACATCCGGGTACGAGGTATCGGTGACCAGATTCAGACCGTGATTTTCCGCATCAATAAGTTCCTGTCGCGCTTCCGCACGGGTCCTTCCTTGAGCGTTTGCGTCTGTTACAACCGCCCCGCAAATACCGGCAACCAGGATTACGCCCATAATTTTTCGCACGTTCATCTCAACTCCTCATAAGGTTCACCTGCTGTCCTCCTGACAGGCCCCTAAAACGCTGGCACTTCAGCTTGAGCGTTTTTTCCTGTACCGAAAGAGCAACCGGCTTAATTCGTCATCCTAATTATGATCGTTTTGATCATCGCCTCTGTGGCAAGCACATTCTCGAGCTTGCTACTGGATACATCGATTCAAATACGCTTTTGGTTACAGCGGAGAAACGAATTCGCTTCTTACAGCTGCTTCATCGAGATCGGATTGTGCAACAACCGTAGCGGCATGCAATCCAGTATCGTGGGAGACACTTCACATCAGACGTGGAAACAGAATCCACGCTACTGCAGCAGTGGCCGCCACGCGCTGCAGAGATGGGGGGCTCTACCAACGGAGTATCCATCTACCGGCCATTCCACCGATCAGGGCGGGAATGGCCATGCCAAGCGAGTACCACGTCGCCCAGAAAGGTACTGCGGTCTCTGGACAGCGAAAGCAATAGGCCAATGTGCCGATTGCTCCTGCCAGCACTCCGGTAGCCACGCCTGCCGCAACCGGCTGTGTTGCGGCCAGCCCCCGCATTGCCCAGAACAGTATAAGCAGTGGCAGGCATGACAGCTCCGCAATGTATAGCGAGCACGTACGCCACGTATGGCCCAGCACAAGATCTGTCCGTGTCGGGGCGGGTGACGCAAGCAGGGTGATCACTGCCACCAGCCACACGGCTGCCATTGGCAACCCGAGGGCAAGCCAGAGGCGCCCCACTTCGACACCCGGTCGTGAAAGGCGCGCGGTGACCCATACCCCACCTACCGTCATCGAAAGCGGTAGCAGAACCTTGATCCAGAAGAGCGGCGTAAAGACCACTCCCTCGAGCCGCACGCCGCTAACCGGGATCGTTTGAATCAGCAGCAACGCCGTTACGATGCTCATCGCGAGGGCCCGGCCCAGCCGTTTGCCAGCCACCGCACGGCTCGGAGGGCGCGGCGCGTCTGCCAGCATCACAATGAGATCTTCAGTCTTCATGGGCTTTCTTCCGAATTTTCGCGGCGAGCGCCTTGAGTCCGCGATGCACGCCAACCTTCACTGCAGACTCGGAAAGCCCCGTCGCCGAAGCTGTTTGCGCAACGGACATGCCCCACAGGCGCATGTGCACAATCGGCAATTGCTGGCCTCTCGGCAATGTCGCCAGCAATTGCTGTAAATCGCGTCTCGCATCCGCAGCTTCTGTGCCGGAATCGGTGAACAGCTCACCATCATCATCCAACGGCTCGTGCAGCGAATCCCAGCGAAAGTACGCGCGATGATAGTCTGCAACCTTGTACCGGACGATCGCGCTTATCCAGGCGGTCAGCGGTACTTCCGGCTTGAATGTTTCAAGACCCTTGTGGACCGCAATCAGGATCTCCTGCATCAGGTCCTCGATGTCTTCGTCCTTCCTGCGCAGTTTCTTTCTCAAGCGTGCCCGCAAATGTCCCGTCAGCTCGTAAAGGAATGTCCGGTAAGCCTTCCTGTCGCCCTCAAGCGACTGCGCGAGGAGCGAAGTCAACCGGCGTTCAACCTCCGAACTGGCCGTCGCGTGCTCATGCACTCCGGCTGCGGGGTTCAGTTTGCTGACTATCATGATCCAGAATCTCAAAAGAGGCGCCGGAGCGCCGGCTTTTGTCCGTTCAGACTGCCTCTCCAGACACACGGAGTCGTGTGCTCAGGTGTGCGTACCATGGACGCAACAGCGTATCGACAGCGAGTGGGCCCACACCACCAAATACGAGCGACAGCAACCCTGCTACGTATAGCAAGTCGGTTTCATAACCAGGCGGCCCGAACCGCGGCACACCGCTCACGACATCCATCAACTTGATCGAGGTGAACCCGAACTGCAGATGGACGGTAAGCGTCGCAACGAGCAGCACAGCAAGCATTGGCACCGTCGCGAGCGGAACAAATGCTCCGCAGAGAATCGCAAAGCCGCCCAGCAGTTCGATCACGATGGTCGCCCATGCCATGAAGTGTGGAACGGGCACGCCAAGAGCGTGGAGGATGGCGGCGAAATGCTCGGGATTCTTTGCAATTTTTGCGTACCCGTGCGCCATGAATCCGTAACCGACTACAAAGCGGACTGGTAACGGCGCATAACGTTGAAACTTCGAGACTAGCCACCACGGGTCGGCAAGACGGAAGACAGACGAAAGCGGATTCATGCGTGATTTCCCTATGGGCAAGCCGGCGAAACGCGCCGGTGTGGGTGTTCAACCAATGCGACCGGATTGCGGTCTCCACAGGGTATATCGGTGCGCCACGCGACCTGGTTACACGCATGTGCCGATTTTCTCGTCTTGAAACCCGCTGGCTTCGTGCCAGTCACCCCCCAAGCGGCCCCAATGCGACACCCACAACACAACCCGCGATCACGATCAGCAGCACGAACGCCGCAATCGAGGCAAACCGGTAGTCGCGTTCGATCGTATAAACAGCGAGCATCAGCATCAGTCTCGCGACGGGTAGCAGGATGATGATGCAAACGCCCACCGTGAGCGCGGCGCCGCCGAACTGCTCGACAGCCGCACTTGCCGACCAGCGCACCGCGATGCCAGCCGCCATCGCGCACGAGCCCGCCCACGTGCCATACTGGAGCAGCGCAGCCAGAAGCCTTTCGAGCCTCGCGCTCGCGCGCGGCTTGCGGGGAGTCCCAGGGACCAGGTGCATGGTTCGAGCGTCAGAACGGGTTAATGCCGCAACCTTGCAGCAACATTTGCACGGCTACCGCCACCAGCACCACAACGAAAAGCCCGCGCAGACGCTGGCTGGAAACCTTCATAAGGATGCGCGCGCCGACCAGCGCGCCAGCAACGGAACCGAGAGCGATCGGCGCCGCAATCGACGTGACAATCTCACCGCGCAGGAAGTAGGCGCACGCACTCGCGGCGGCGGTCACGCCAATCATGAAGTTGGACGTGGCCGTGGAGACCTTGATAGGCAGGCGCAACGCCGTGTCCATCGCGGGTATCTTCAGCACGCCACTACCGATGCCCAGCAGCGCAGAAACGAGCCCCGCCACATACATGAGCCCGAGCGCCAACCGCACGCGCCCGACCGTATAGGCGATTTCGCGACCCGTCGCGGTGTCGGGATAGCTGCTGTCGAGGGCGTTCGAACGCCCGGTTCCGTTTGGCGGCACGCCAGGACGCTCCACTCGCTGCACGAACATCTGCCACGCCGAGACCAGCATGACGCCCGCGAACAGGAAATCGAGCGCCCTCACGGACACCACGCCGGCAAGCACGACGCCCGTCAGGGCGCCGAGCGTCGTACCGCTTTCCAGCAACACCGCGAGGCGCACGTGCGTGAGACGCCCGCGCAGATACGGCGCGGCGCCGCCGCACGAGCAGGCGATTACGGAAACCAGGCTCGCGCCTATCGCCGCATGCAGGTCCATGTGGCCGAACACGGTGAGCGCGGGGACGATGAAAAGGCCGCTCGCTATGCCGAGCATGCCGCCTAGCGCGCTGCAACCGAGCGCCACGGCAAAGAGCCAGAGGGCGGAGTCGATGATCGTCTTCCGGTAATAGCGAGGGCCCAATGACGGACTTGCGCACTCGCACGTTGGCGCATCTAGATTCAACACGACATATCATGTCATAACAAGTTGAGGATGGCAATCGCACCGGGACTCCCGACGAGGCGCAGCGTATAATTCCAGGACCTTCAGTTGCGCACGCCATCGACCGCCGCCCTGCCCTTCGCCGCCATGTCCTCTGCCTTCGAGATCGAGTCGCCCGTCCCGCTCTACGTCCAGATCAAGAACACGCTGCGCGCCGGGATTCTCGACGGCGAATATCCGCCCATGAGCCGCATGCCCTCGGAAAGCGAACTGCAGGCAATGTTCGACGTGAGCCGCATCACGATCCGGCAGGCGCTCGGCGACCTGCAGAAAGAAGGGCTGATATTCAAGGTGCACGGCAAGGGCTCGTTCGTCTCGCAGCCGAAAGCCGTGCAAGACATCACGTCGCTGCAAGGCTTCGCCGAGGCGATGCAGGAGAGCGGTCAAGAGATCGTCAATCGCGTCCTGCAGTTTCGCTTCGTGCCTGCGCCGGCGCACGTGGCACAGCAGCTCGGTCTTGAGGCGCGGACTACCGTGGCCGAAATCCATCGCGTGCGTCTGCTCGAACGCGAGCCGGTTTCGTACGAGATCACCTTCGTGCCGGAAGCGATCGGCAAGCGTCTGCAGCGCGCCGACCTCGCGACACGCGACATCTTTCTGATTCTGGAGAACGATTGCGGCATCGCGCTTAGCGGCGCGGATCTGAATATCGACGCCGTCGCAGCCGAAAGCGCGATCGCTCGTGCGCTGGAGATCAAGAAGGACGCGCCGCTGCTGCGTATCGAACGGCTTACGCAGGACAGCGACGGCAATCCGGTCGATTTTGAGTATCTTTATTTCCGCAGCGGCGCGTTCCGGTACGCGCTGCGCGTGGAGCGCAAGCGCACCGCTTCCGTCGGGCGCACGAAACGCGCGAAATGAATGCGTCGGCGCGTGCCGCTGCGGACGTGCGGAACGAGCAGTCGTATCGTTAGATCATGACCCGCGCGATGACAGCTTCAAAGCCCGCTCCCGCGTCTCGAGAATATGGATGCGCATCAGGTCGATAAAACGGCATATTCTACTATGCTCCAGGTATCAGATCCTTTGCACGGGCTCGACGCATAAAAAGGAAGAGGCACATATGCGCAAGTACCTGGAACCCTTCGTGACGATTGGACTCGGGCTGGGACTGGCGCTCTCGCTTGCGCAAAGTTCAGTCGCCCAGCAAAATCCTGTAACAGCGATCGACATTGCGCTTGAACCCGACGCGACGATGATGCAGCACGCGATGGACGCAAACGTCGTGCTACTCAACGATTTTCCAAAGGGCTTCGCGCTGGATGCGACGCACCACCCGCACATTTCAATACTGCAACGGTTCGTCCGCACAGACGACCTCGACAAGGTCTATGCAGCGGCGAACGCAGTGCTGGCCAAAGAAAAACCCGCAACATGGACGCTGAAGGCATACAAATATTACTACATCCCGGATCCGCCGGTTGGCCTTGCTGGAATCGTCGTCGAACCGACTGAAGACCTGCATCGACTGCAGAATGAACTCATATCAGCCGTGAAGCCTTTCACCGTGAAGACAGGAGCGCCGGCGGCGTTCTTCAGCGAGGAGGATGGGCACGACATCCAGAAATCGCTGATTCTCTACGTCGCCAGCTTTGTCCCCGAGGCGACGGGTAAGCACTTCAATCCGCACGTGACGATCGGCGTCGGAACGCAAACGTATCTAAACAAGATGCTCACGCAGCCATACCCACCGTTCTCGTTTTTCGTGGTCGGTGCGTCGGTCTATCAGCTTGGTAGCTTTGGTACGGCGCGCAAGGAGCTTAAGGCGCTAGCGCTACCCCGTTGATGCGGGAATGTGGCAAAAATGGGTGTGTTGTCCGAACGCGTTGCCGCAATCTATTTCCCCCACGAGAAGATACATTTCCAGTCACGTTCATGCTGATCACGACCCAGCCGGAGCGGATTGCTTCGTCGTAAGCTCGGACGTAAATGTACCGATTTCGAGTCTGGAAGGCCTTGCGCCGGCCCATACGCGTATTCACGATTCGCATCGTCGAGCACTACCGCCATGGCCAGTCGGGTCCCGTCGCCAGCCCTCGTATTAGTGATGTCTATGGTCGCCTTGCGCCCTTCATCCGCAGCGGCACGCGCCGCGTTATTCAATTGCCCCGCCTTCTCCTGGAGGCGCGACCACGCATGCCCCGGCGCGGCATCGTGGGATTAGCCAGCAGAAAGTGTGCCGCACGTCGCCGCGTTAGACTGCGACGACCACCCTGACACAAGAGAGCGGGCATCGGCCGATCAAACCGATGCCCGGCTTGCCGCCCAGGCGATTGTTTTACATCAGGTCCGTGTCAATCTGGACGATCGGACGATAAGCGCTCTCGAAGCCCGACTGCCTTTACAGGTCAACCGGGTTGTTCATGCCAGGATCGCGTCCCGGAAGCTCCCCGGTCGCCAGCCAGTACGGACGGCGATTGTAGTAGTCATGCAATTGCGTACCCCATGTCGAATCCGCCATCGATGGCCAGTGATCCTTATCGAATCCGGGATCGTCCTTGATGCGTTCGGCCGCCA
>NZ_JAMBPR010000033.1 GCF_024206475.1 Paraburkholderia sp. CNPSo 3274 | reverse complement strand
GGATAGGGTGGGTAGGGCGGGAAAGGCGGATAGGGAGGAAATGCCGCGATTGGTGAAAAAAGCGGCATCGGAGACGGCGACAAGTTAGGCGCACACGCTGCAACTGGCCGACGCGGTGCACGCGAATCGGCCAATGGGTCTTCGTCGCAGCACTCATCCGCGGCGTCGAGCGGGAGCCCAGGCTGCCTATCGCCCGGATGCGTCACCGCAAGCTCCCGAACCCACGGCGTCAGCGGTATTCGCGATCACGCTGTCAGCGCTGTCAATACAGGCCGCGCCCTCGATCAGAACACATGCCATTGCGCATCCTTCGAGGCGACAGCGAAACTGAGTACCTCGAGTGACGAGTTCGTGACAGCCGGTCAGGCGAAACGTAGCATCGCCGTCAAAGCTGTAAGTCCAGAAAAGTAGGTGGGTACACGGTGTTGAAACTTGTCCAGCAATCCTTAGCGAGTTGCAGGGAGGTTCGATATCAATTCTCAAGTGTCCGCAACACAAGTCGGTCGAAACGGCCGATTGACACGTCGAGCTTCCGGTACGGCTAACATCTCCTGGCGATCCGGAAGCTTCAGGTGGGGTAGAAGCTTGAGCATCCTGCGGTGGGATGATCGCAGAGCCTGCTGGCTGGCTGACGCGCCGGTATAGCCAGAATGCGCCGGGTGGAAATCCAAGTTCCGGAGAGAAAGACCAGCGCAGATGTGTTCCTGGCTGCATTGGCTGGTTGTCGAATGTCGACTCGCTCCCGTTGGCGCGCCCGCCCTGAAGGCCCAAAACGATGGTGCGCATCGGCCGACTCCCCGAAAAGAACCTCTGCGGTTCACTGTATATCACTTTCTAATTGACCGCCAATCTCCTATTCTGTTGATTCAAGAAGCCTTCTCTGGATGATTTCAAAGTTGGCGCCTGCGTGTGCTGGTGCTCGTTTCTGTGTGTGACGTTCGCAATCCCGTTAGTCGCAGCGTCACCTAAAAGGCCAATTCCATGTTCGGCTTGGCCGACGTGATCGTGTTGATTCTCGGATAAAAGGTGCATTCATGTTCGAGAGAAATAGATCGCCGTCAAAGGATCGCTTGGCGCGCGAACTCAGGCAGCTGCGGCAGGAGATCGAGCGGATTTACGAACGTAGGTGTGACGACAGACGCAACGACGACTGGCACGAGTACTACGCGGCCGGCGACCATGAATGCCTGATTGGTGAGCGCAAGCGTCGATTGCACGAAGAGATTGGCCACATACAGCGAGTGCTCGAGGGTCTGAAAGAAGGCCTGCGCGAAATCAGCAGAGCCGAGCGCGAAGAAGCGAGCAGCGCAGCATGCGAGCGGGCGGGGGAATTCGAACTGCTGCATGAGCTAAGGGAGTTGCGCGAGGAACTGCGCGACTGGCGTGAGTGTGAAATCGAGCACAAGATCAACCGATGCTGCGCATCGTGCGGATGCGAACCACGTCACCTGACATCCCCGCCTTATCCGCCGTATCCTCCCTTCCCACCGTTCCCACCGTTCCCGCCGTATCCACCTTATCCACCGTATCCACCGTATCCACCGTATCCACCATCGGCAGGTGCGCCACCGATTGAGCCGTGCAGCGCGAGCAACCCTTACCCGCCAACGCCGTGCCCGCCTCAGCCGCCTTGCAGCAGTAGCAGTTCATCGTCTTCGAGCGGCCGGCCGAGTTCCGGCTACAGTTCCAGCAGCCTGCCATCTTCTAGCTCAAGCAGTAGTTCGTCGAGTTCCCCCGGCCGACTGACCGATATTCATTAAGGACTTGCGATTCAAATGCTTCGAGGGGGGCGGGAGGAGATCCAGATTTTCGCATGGGAGGTGCGGGTTAGATGTGCACCGTGTTGCATTGACTGACTATCGAAAGTGGCCTCGCTCGCATTGGCGAGCCCATCACGAAGGCTGTTGCGCGTCGATCGCGTTGCCGAAAAGGCTTCGACGCGATTCATCTTATATCGCTTTCTAGTTGGCTGCCAATCTCCTATTCTTTTGATTCAGGTACGCATATCCGATTGAATTCATTATGAGCGCCTGCGTGTGCTCGTTGCTGTGCACGACGTTCGCAATCCCGCTAGCCGCAGCATCGCCTTAGAGGCTTCTTCCCTGTTCGGGTCGCCCGACGTGATCGGGTTGATTCTCGGATAAAAGGTGCGCTCATGTTCGAGAGAGATGGATCGTCGTCGCAGGAGCGCTTGTGGCGCGAACTCAGGTTGCTGCGGCAGGAATTGGAGCGGTTGTCCGAACGTGAGTGCGACGACAGCTGCGACGACGGCCGTCACGAGGACCGCGTGACTGGCGGCCAGGACGAACACTCCACGGGCGAGCGCAAACGGCGGTTGCACGAAGAGGTCGAGCACATACAGCGAGCGCTGGAAGGGTTGAAAGAGAGTCTGCGCTCAATCAGTAGAGCGGAGGGCGATGAAACGCGTGGCGAAGCGCGCGAGCGAGCGGGCACATTTGAACTGTTGCATGAACTAAGGAAGTTGCGCGAGGAACTGCGCAACTGGCGTGCGTGCGAGGTCGAACGCAATTCCGTTCGATGCTGCGTGCCGTATGGTGGTGAGCAGCCACAAGTGACTTATCCGCCTTATCCGCCGTTTCCCCCGTTTCCACCATTTCCGCCTTATCCACCATTTCCGCCGTATCCACCATCGACAGGCGTGCCGCCGCCGCAACCATGCGCCGCTAGCAAACCTTGTCCACCGATGCCGTGCCCGCCAAAGCCTCCTTGCACCAGTGGCAGTTCGTCATCTTCGAGCAGTCGACCGAGCTCCAGCAGCCAGTCATACTCTAGCTCAAGCAGCAGTTCGTCGAGCAGCAGCCCAAGTAGCCGCAGTTCGTCGAGCAGCAGCCCAAGTAGCAGCAGTTCGTCGAGCAGCGGCCCAAGTAGCAGCAGTTCGTCGAGCAGCAGCCCAAGTAACAGCAGTTCGTCGAGCAGCAGTAGCTCATCGAGTAGCGGAACAGGCAGCAGCAGTTCATCGAGCAGCGGTCCTGGCAGCAGTTCGTCGAGCGTCATCAACAGTAGCAGCAGCTCATCATCGAGCTCCGGCAGCACATCATCGAGTTCAAGCGTTAGCTCATCGAGCTCCAGCAGCCGTCCGTCCGGCCTGCGTGTCGTGATAGCCGCCCATAGTAACGGCGGAGGCTATGCGAATCTATTCCAGCAGCATGAGACCGACGCGGGCAATCCTGGCATTCTTCAGTCGGTCCTGGCGGAACTATGGGATTTCGACACTCGAATATCGAGGGTCGGAAGCCCTCCACAGCCTGCGCCGCAAGATTTTCTGCAGTCCCTTGGAACGCCGATTCGAGGCTACTATCAGACGCCCCCGAACCCTGCCTGCTATTTCAACGCGCAACTGCAAAGTGGGAGATGGGCGAACTACTACACCGACCTCCAAAATGGCGTGACAGACTCGGGCGTGCCTCCTCTGCCACCTGGCCCGTATAACGACACTAACACGACAGATTCGGGTAATACGCTTTATTACACGCATCATTTGATACGCGAATTCATGCTCCTGGACGCAGCGGCGACCAACAACGTTACCAACATGCCTCCCGGACCGGCCGCATGGCCAACCCGTGAGTACCCCTACCACATAGTCCCGAAAGAGTGGGTCCTGACACATCCGGGTGATGATAGGGTCCCGTCATACACGAACGGCCCGAGCCACGTTTCCGGAGAGAAATACCTTCTTATCGACAACTTCGACCCCAGTAGTAGCAATGCGCTGACTTTCTCGTCCCGGGCGGTTGGCTTCACGACGTTTCTTTTTGAACTGCAGGACGCCACGAATAGTGCGGTGCCGCTTGCGCCGAACTGGTTTGGTGTCGCTGTGCCCGATGGCATCACTGATTACAGGAATGTGATCATTTATTTTCATCCGAATCCGGCGCAATCGGGAGCCAACTACCAGCCTGCGGACTACCAGGACAAATCAGGGGCTCACGGTACGAACTGGAAAGAACTGTACGCGTATGTTGAACGCCTTGGAAAGCAAATTGCTGGATCAGAAAACACTAACCAGATATTGATCTTTCCATTCATGGAGAACTATGACGACGTTGGGTTACTTCCTCAGTATTGGTATTGCATCGTAATGGATATCCTGGATCAGCTATACAACAATCGTTCCAGCTAATGGGTCGCAAAGGGACAGTGATTTTCGAGATCTGTCCGCGTCACGCGAATGTGGATTTTCTGCGATGTGAGCCCCTTTGAGCCCCTTGGCTTCTGCGGATTCACAAGGCCCAGTAGAGGACGGGTGACGGGGCACACCCAGAGGCAACCCATGATTGATGAACTTTGCGTAGTTGGACATCCAAGCAAGTTGGGTGGCGCTGATACCGAGCTCGACCATCAGATCCATTGCTGGCAAACGATGGGCATCAAGGTTCACATTTGCCATACGGGAGAGATCGACGGGGATTGTCTGGCAATGGGAATGGAGGAACGGGGCTGCGTCTATCACGCGCCTCGGGACTGGCAGTCCCTGGAGGGTCTACATTGCCTGAGCTTCTGCAACGGTCAGTTTCTCGAGGATCTTCCCCAAATACGCCGCTGGGCTCGCACCACAACCTTTGTCAATTGCATGACCTGGAACTTCGACGCGGAATTACGTTGCCAGGCGCAAGGGCTCGTTGATTTTCACTTATACCAGACAGAACACGGGCGTGATCGGGTGGGCAGAGGGCTGGCGCAGCTTGGTGAGATATATCGTCCGTTGTTATTCACGCCTTATTTCCACGCGGTAGACTTTCCGTTCCACGAAGAGCGACCCAACGACAAGTTTCGCTTTGGGCGCATTTCGCGCGGGGATGCGGACAAATTTAATAGCCGACAGCTCTGGATCTACGAGACCATGACCGCGCCGGAGCTCAAGGAAGGGTATATCGTAGGATGGGATCACCGCGCCAAAGCCAAATTTGGCCGCGAGCCCGATGATTACATCAAGACGTTTCCCGAAGGCGGCATGGCGCAGCAGGACTTCTATAAGGCTTGCGAAGCTGTGGTCATGACCACCGACACATTTGAGAACCTCCCCCGCGTCGCGTTTGAAGCGATGGCATCCGGTTCCGTTCTCGTAGTCGACCGAAGAGGCGGTTGGCGCACGCTTGTCGAAGATGGCGTGACCGGGTGGCTTTGCCGGGATGACCGGGAATTCGTCTACAAGGCATCGCGGTGCGCATTCGAGTCCGATGAGCGGGAACAAATGCGCTACGCCGCTCGGGACCGCCTGGCATTGAAATCCGGTTTCACCGTCGCAAGTCAGTCATGGGCAGAGGTTTTCCGCGAGTGGGAAAAGCTGAGGTAGGGCGGCACGGTCCGTATGGAAACAGGACACTATCATGGGAGCGCTACCGCTTATCAGCTGCGTCATGCCGACATACGGTCGACCGTCCTACGTCAATGAATCAGTCGCGATGTTTCTGGCCCAGGATTACCCGCAGAAAGAACTCATCATCCTCAACGATTGTGTCGGTCAGCAATTCCTTGGCGAGTTTCCGGACGTTCGCATCGTCAATCGGTCTTCACGGTTCGCGTCCCTGGGCGAGAAACGCAATGCGTGTATTAGCTTGGCGCGCGGGCCGGTGATCGCGATCTGGGACGACGACGATGTTTATCTGCCCTGGCGGCTTTCCTTTTCCTGGTCGGAAATGGAACAATTGGGAACGTCGTTTTATCGGCCGGCGCAGTTTTGGGCCTATTGGGGTAACGCCGATCTTCACGAGAACCAGGCCGTTCCAGGTTGGGTGAGCCATCAGTGGGTGTTGTTCAGGAAAGACCTATGGGACAAGGTCGGTGGCTATCCGGCCATTGATCTCGGGGAGGATGCGCAATTCTTCGAGCGCGTGCATCGGGAACTGGGGGAGACGTTCATCAAATACGAACTAGTTCCAGGAGACCGCTTCGGTATCTTGCGAGGCACATCCGAGTATCAGCACATGTCGATTGGTGGTGGAGTGCATCCTCTCGACACCACACCGGATGATTACCGGATCGTCCCAACAGCGATCTGCGATCCGATCCTGCGCGGCGCTCACGACAGGCTCGTTGCCAACCATGCTGGAAAAGTGGGAGCGTTTTGCGAGAGTAACAGCGCCTTCTATCGCGTTGTGCACGAAACAGGAATCGCGACCAAGCCGGCGCTGTCTGTTTGCGTGAGCGTAAAGAACCGGTCGCGTATCAAACATGGGATGCGTGAACTTCGGCCTTTTCCTCATTGCGTGTCCTGCCTCGCCAACAGTTATGGTCCGGACATGCCCATTGAGCTGGTCGTCTCGGATTTCGCCTCCGATGACTGGCCGCTCATCGAGTGGATTTCAGACTGCGCGGCAGGAATGCCGGTGCGAGTTGTCTCGCTTGGGGCGAGTTTCTCGCGAGGCCGCGGGCTAAACGTGGCGGCGGCGCATGCCAGGAGCGACCGCCTCTTGCTGTGCGACGCCGATCTTCTCATTTCCTTAACCGCGCTTCGCCGTGCGATCGAGATTATTGACTGTCAGAAGGCGTGGTTCCCGATCTGTCGCTGTCTCGCTGAGAATGGCACGCCTGATTGCTGGCTTGACCCTGGATATGGCGTCGCCGGGGTGAGCCGTAGCGTGTTCAATGCCACAGGCGGCCTGCCGGAATTTCGAAGCTGGGGCGGCGAGGACGATATCTTCGCCGCGCGCGTCGGAGACCTCCTTGAGCGGGTGCGCGAGCGGTTCGACGGGATTCGGCACCAGTGGCACCCAGACTGGTGTCGATTCGAAAATTATGAACGCCCGAGGTTTGCCGATTACCATGAGCATACTGAGGCCCGTTTATTGCGGGCCTCGATGCAGTCAGGAGAAGTCCTGAAGATTTTTCGCGCCGTGCATCCCCATTGGCAAGGAACCAGCCAACTGCTGGTCCTTCTACGCAATGGGAGGATGGAACGACCGGGCGCGGACCGAGGCAAGTATGTCTACGAGGAAGAGAAGCACATTGCCTTGAAATGGGACCACTGGCCGGTAGAGATTCTGACGTGGGACGACAGCCAGAGAATCTTTCGCGACCCGACAAAGCCATTCACCCTGATGCCCGTTGCGATTTAGCGCGAGAAGGCTCTTCCTCGTTCAGTGGCAAGGGCGACCAACGGCGCAACAGGCCGCCATTGGGCACTTCATGTAAACCGGTGGCCACCCGCCGCCAAATGTCACGCTTCTTGGCCGATGGCATGCGGTTGGTGAATTGAAACGTTTTGCGACCGTCGAAGCGAATGACAGCGACCTATTCGCAAGGTCCGCAACACCGGCGACCACGGACGTGGGACTTGGTGCCGTTCTCACCGCCTATCAATCGCAACCGAAGTAAGCAGACGAGTATCAACAGATACCGATGCGAGAGAGGGTCATGAATTTTTTTGAGTCCCTGCTTTCTGCACTCTGCGCAGACATCCCGTCCAAACAAACCCTGACTGACTCCCCTTGTTAAGTCGCCTATCTTCAAGATTTCACGATCGCATATGGCAGTCACCGCGCTCCTCATGGCTTACGCACTGGTATGGTCGGGATTCCTCGTTAAGGACATGATGATGACTCGATCGATAGCGGCGGCGAAATTCACGAGTTATCGGCCTTAACCGACATTGGGGAAGGCTAGGTTCTACGTCGACAATGCGGCGGAATGCTGACGGCGCCGGCTTCGAGCTGCCGAATGGCAACTTCCTGCATCAGCGAACTCACACTTTCGACCCGTTGCAGCCGGTCGAGCAGTCTCTGTCCTAAGGGTAGGTACCGGAGTGGAACGGTCATTCCGTGCCGTCGCCTGGAGGACACGTCATCGGCCTCTGCGGACGCTTAGACCCGTGAGTTGGTGAGGCGGCTTACGCCGTGCAAGGATGACGTCTTGCTCGACCCTCGAATTGCTATCGAACGTAAGTTTGATTTCTCTATAACCAATCAGCTTGTCGTTCACCAGATCGAAAGGAAGCGCCCGCAAGGTTAGGGATGTGTTCAGAACTCGTTTTGCCGCACTGAGCCATCCACATAGGGCCGATGCGGTGGAAGCGGTGCGGCACCAGGCTCGAATGCAGCGCGACGTTCGGCATAAGGAAGGCGCCGATTGGCTGCCCGCTCGGGCGGCTTTTGCGCTCATGCAGTGGCCTCGCGCATCAGTCGTTCGCGCGTCATCCACAGATTGCTCAGAGCGAACAGCGTGTGCAACTGCTGCGTGTTCTTCATCAAGCCGCGATAGCGCACCTTTAGATGCCACCGTGCGCGGCGATGAACATGGCGACGGCCGACCGGCAATAGGATTCGATTTCGTTGTCGTCCTTTGCTCTCGCCTCATCGAAGCGTGCGATAAGCAGGAGATCGGATCCTTTGAAAAGCGCGGCAAACAAGCGGGCTGACCTGAGAGCATCGGGTACGTTCAGAATCGCTTTCGCGTGCAACTGACGCAACACGGCCTCGATTTGGGCGATGACATGGGCGGGCCCAGCTTCGTAATGGAGCTTGCTTAACGACTTTTGATTCGTCTTGTCGGCCAAAACCATGGCTTCGACACTGCGGACGTCGGGACTCAACAGCGTGCGAAGCAGGGATGATCCCACCGCCATGAGCTGATCTTCGGCCGAACCGTCGACGCCTTCAAAAAGGGCCTGTGGTGCAAACTGATGGCAGTGGGCCGCCATGGCCGCGCCGAACAGCGCCTCCTTGTTCTCGAAGTGCCGATAGATGCTCAGCTTGGATATCTTCGCCCGCTGGGCGACCTTATCCATGGTCGTCGCTTGAAAACCCAATTCCACAAAGAGTTCGCACGCGGCGTCGACGATCGTTTGGCGAAGCGCCTCGTTGGTGGGCCGGCCGCGCCGGCCCTGGTTGTCTTTGGTCACGACAATTCCAGTACTTGACAGTATTCAAATTCTTGCACTACGATACCACGCAGTATCTTAAATGTGCAAGCCAAGGGTAGGTTTCAACCGGTTGTGCAAATCAGGTTTCCCCGTGCCGCCCGGCGATATCGACTGCGGCATTGTGCGGCCGGTCAACACAGTGATGGGCGACTTGCTCGCCAATGCCGATGTCCCGCCCGCTGACTGCCTCAAGCGCGTATCGCTGGACGATATTGCCCACCACGTCCAGCCCCCCAATCACAACACGGAGCCCATCACCATGGATGACGTCATCATCATCGGCGGCAGCTTTGCCGGCCTCGCCGCCGCCCTGCAGCTCGGCCGTGCCCGCCGCAAGGTCACGGTTCTCGATACCGGCCGGCCGCGCAACCGCTTTGCAGGCCACTCGCATGGCTTGCTCGGCCACGATCACAAGCCGCCGCTGGACATCCTGGTCGAGGCGCGGCAGCAGTTGACGCGCTATCCAACGATCAGGCTGGTCAATGCCCGGGCCGAGAGCGTGTCTGGCGCCATCGACGATTTCTGCGTCGTCACTGACGATAACGAAAGCCTAAGGGCGCACCGCCTGATCCTGAGCTATGGCGTCGCCGACCAGATGCCGGATGTTCCGGGCTTTGCCGAAAGCTGGGGCACGTCCATCGTGCCCTGCCCCTATTGCGACGGCTTTGAAGTCGCCGGCCAGCATTGGGGCCTCGTCTGGTCCGGCCCGCAGTCGCACCAGTCTGTCAGGCTGTTCCGCGATTGGACGGACAAGCTGACTGTCTTCGCCGATGGCCATGACATTGCGCCCGATATCCAGGCCGATCTGGCGCGCCGCAACATACCTGTCGTCGATGGCCGGATCGTCGAGATCGCCCATCACAACGGCCATATCGCCACCGTCAATCTCGATACCCGCCGCAATATTGCGGTCGATGTCCTGTTCGCCCATCCGCGCAACAAGCCGTCCGCAAGCCTGCATGAATCGCTCAGCCTCGCCACGGTCGATACGCCCGCCGGCATCGCCCTCAAGGTCGACGAGCGCCGCCAAACCAGCATGCCCGGCATTTACGCCGCCGGCGACCTCACGACGCCCTTCCTACCCTCGGTCACCCAGGCATCATCGCAGGGTGCGATGGCGGGTATCTTCGCCCAGCAGTCGATGCTGGTGGTTTGAGAGCACAGATTCACTTCTCCCGTTGCGTCGTCGCCTTCGAAAAGGTTGGCCTAGATCGGCGCGGTGAAGGACGGATCGTAGAGTTTGAAGGAATGGCAGGAGCGGTTGTCCTTCGAGGTCCGGCGCCGCGGCACCGGTTTCGAGGCCTGAGACGAGCACACGCAGGTATTGCGCCTTATCGCAGGTGGAGGCGGGTTTGTTTGAGACGATACGCACCTTGGCATCGGTTCCGCTCCCCCTTGCCTCGAACAAAGGGGAGCTAGCTAAAAACGAATCAGAACAAGGAGATGAGATGGCAGAGCCAAATGCCTATCAGGTGGCCGACTGGAATGGTCAAAGCGGGGAGCGCTGGGTCGCTAACCAGGCCCGGCTCGACGCCATGGTGGCGGCGTTCGGCCACGCCGCGATCGAAGCCGCCGCGCCCGCGAAGGGCGAGCGCGTGCTGGACGTCGGCTGCGGCGCGGGCGCGTCGAGTCTGGCACTGGCCGCCCGCGTCGGCCCGGGGGGCCAAGTGCTGGGCGTGGATATATCCGAACCGCTGATCGGCCGGGCGCGCGCGCTTGCGCCACCGGATACGCCGGTCCTGTTCCAGGTGGCCGACGCCAGCAGCGCAGAGCTGCCCGAGGGCGCGTTCGACATCCTGTTCTCGCGTTTCGGGGTGATGTTCTTCGACGATCCGACAGCGGCGTTCGCCCATATGCGACGCGCGCTGCGGCCGGGCGGGCGGGTCGCTTTCGTCTGCTGGCGCGGCGCGGTCGAGAACGATTGGGTGCGCCTGCCGATGGGCGCGATCAAGGGCATCCTCCCGCCGAGCGCGCCGCCCGCTCCCGAAGCGCCCCGTCCATTTTCGTTCGGCGACCGGGGGCGGGTGTCGCGCATCCTGACGGCGGCCGGCTTCACCGATATCGCTATCGCACCCTTCGATGCTTCGGTCCCGTTTGGCGAGGGCGGGACGCGAGACGCGGCGATCGATGACGCGGTGAAGATGACGCTCGAGGTCGGCCCGCTGTCGCGTGCGCTCGCTGATCAACCCGACGACATCCGCGCCCGCGCCTCGGCCGCGGTTCGTGCCGCCTTCGCGGGCCTCCCCGGCGAGCGGTCGGTGATGATCGACGGCGCGGCGTGGATCGTCATGGCACGCAATCCGGCAAGCTGACAGGGATTAACAGGGGAGACGCCCCCGCTCGGTAGAGCTGGGCGTCGTTGGCCGCTCAGATTGATGTCCCTTCTGGCCGATGAACGAGCGCTCGCCTTGTGACAATCAGATGGCCGGTTGCGAAGCAGAGCCGACGCCTGAGCGGCCTGCCGGCGGCGCATGTGACGGGCAGTTTGTGGCCGGCAGTACGCATTCGTCCACCTCGCCGGAAAGCTGATATTGAAGACTCCAACGTCACCTCTGTCGTAGGTTGACGTAACTGGTGCTCTCAGCCAGTTGCAGACCCTTGAACCGCTGGGCTTCCTGGAGGTGCCAACGGAACGATCAACCGGGAAAATGCGTGAACGTTAAGGGGATTCCAGACGCGGAACGTACAGACATCGAAAGGTAACAGGCGATCGATCTCTACGAAGAGCTGTGAAGCACTTTCTGCAGGTGCTCGTTGAGACCGATTTGGATCAAGCCGTACCAGAGAGAATATTCGATCGAGAGTGACCTGATCATCAGGCCACTGCATGGGTGCCCTGGTACACACTTTCGATCCGGCGCGTTTCGATAGTCCGAATCGCGCTTTCACAAGCGGGCGCACCGGTTTTCAGATGAACGACGAGATCGTAGGTCGTCGAAGGTCGCGTCAGCATCAGGCAAGTCGCCTCGCGTTCACGAACCCGCGTCGCGTGCCAGATGTTCGGCCGCATGCAAAAGCCCATCCCGACGGGAATCGTGAAGGCTCGCACCGTGTCCATGTCCGGCTCGCCGTCTTTCGTCGAAGTCGCGACGATATGGACGACCGGCGCCGTCAGCGGCACGATAGCCTGTTGCGTCAAATAATGAACCTCAAGTGACGCAACGCTCTCGTCGCGATTACGGTATGTCACCCACAGAATTTCTGTTTCACCCGGCGCGCCGGTATTGAACAGATGTTCGCGCCAGAAGTCCGACGCCGGGCTGATAAATGCAGGTGCATCGCCGTCGGCACGCACCGGCTTGCCAAGCATCCAGCCATAGGGTTCGCAACGTGTCGCATGGAGCGGTTCGACTGGAATGGAAAGGGCAGTGAGCATGTGGGGATATCCGTTTTGATGTGCAGATGTTCACGTGCGCGAGACAGAGTCGTCCGTGGGCGGGAATAGCGCAAATTCGGGTCCGTGCTTCAGGCAGAAGTCGAGCACGACGTTCAGCGCGAGCCGCGTGATGGATTCGGAGAGCAGGCTGTCGGGCGTGCGCCGGTACGCGGCAACGAGTGGCAATGCAGGCACGCGATGCGTGACTTGCAGCAGCTGCAGCTTCCCCGCTTCGAGTTCGCCCATCACGAACGCGGGCGGCAGCACGGCGAGACCGAAGCCGTCGACGACGAGCCGGATGATCGCAGCCACCGACGACAGGCAGTTGATCTGCACCTGCATGTCGCCACTCGCGGCGAACAGGCCGGTCAGAAACTCATGCGGCGGCGAGTGGCGCGCGAAACTGATCACGGGATAAGTGGCCAGTTCCGCCTCCGTCAACGCCTGCGCCGACAGATTGAGCGCCGGACTGGCCATCCAGCGCATTGGCAGGCCGCCTAGCGGAACATTCATCATGTCGGAGCCGGCGACGCTCGTCGTCTGAAACGAAACGTCGATATGGCCATTGAGCAGTTGGGTCGACAGATTGGACGATGTGTCGCTGGTCAGTTCGATCACGAGATTCGGATACGTTTCGCGGATGTGCTTGAGCAGATCCGGCAGCCACGTGTGAACGATCGATTCGATGGCGCCTAGTCGTAACAATCCTGATACCTTCGAGCGGTCGCCGACGCTCGCGATCATCGCCTGATTCAACTTCAGCATCTGTTCGGCGAATGGCAGCGTCTTCGTGCCGTCCTGCGTGAGCGTTGCTTCCTTTGAGCCGCGCTCGAAGAGTCGCACGCCGAGTTCCTGCTCGAGCGCGGAAATGCGGCTGGAAATCGCCGCCTGCGTGGCATTCAGCCGCTCGGCCGTCAGACGAAAGCTGCGCAGCCGGGCGAGCCAGACAAAGGTCTCGAGAAATCGCAGGTTCATTCGCGCCCCTGAAAGGGCAAGCTGGAATGTCCCAGTGTATCGCCACGCCTCACGTGACGGGACAAGAAAATATTTCGCCTCGCGACAACTTTAATTTGTTGGACACGGGTGCGCCGCACGCCAAAACTTTGCAACGAGCGCCGATGAAACGATACAGCCGGGATCGGTGAGACGACGATTGAACGAAGGAATGTTGCGATGAAAACAGTGGCATGTGAAATCGAATCCGGAACACCCGTCCACGTGAGGGTGAAGCGGCTCGTGATCGCGGGTTGGGCAGGCAGGGACAGTGCCGAGGTCGAGCATCATATTCGCGAACTTGAAGCCATTGGGGTACGCAGGCCGTCGGCTGTGCCGTGCTTCTACGAAGTCTCGCCCGATCTGCTGACGACGTTAGCGCGCATCGATGTCCTGGGCGTGCGTTCGTCAGGTGAGGTCGAAGTCGTGCTCATTCAGACCGAGGCAGACGGGCTGCTGGTCGGCATCGGTTCGGATCATACGGATCGCAGGGTCGAAAGCTACGACGTCGCCGTTTCGAAACAGATGTGCGCGAAGCCGCTCGGCCGCACGCTCTGGCGTTATTCGGACGTCGCAGCGCATTGGGATGCACTGATTGCGCGCAGCTGGCGCATCGATTCGTCGGGCGAACGCGTCCGTTATCAGGAGGGCACGCTCGCTCGGCTGATGCGTCCGGAGCATCTGATCAGGCGCGCGTTCGGCACGATGTCGATGATTGCAGAGACCGTGCTGTTCTGCGGCACGCAGCCGGTGATTGGACCATTGACGTCGGCCGGCGTGTATGAGCTGGAACTGCACGACCCCGTACTCGGCCGCAGTCTAAGGCATCGCTACTCGGTCGATGCATTCACGCATACGGAGTGATCGCGATGAGGACCCTGCGTCAATCGGCCAGCGCGTTTGCACTGCGCACCACCTCGGCACTCGAGTCGCTCGACGGCAGTCTCGCTGCCATCGACGCCGACCAGGCGCGCGGTGGCGTGACTTACACGCACGTCGATCGCGAGGCGGCGCGCGAAGCCGCGTCCAGCAGCGACGCGTTGCGCGACCGCGGCTATGTGCCTTCGGCGTTGGCGGGCGCGCCCATTTCCGTGAAAGATCTGTTCGATGTGAAAGGCCAGGTGACGGCTGCGGGCTCGCGGATTTTGCGCGGGGCAGCACCTGCCGTGCGGGACGCCGCTGCAGTCGCACGCTTGCGGGAGGCGGGCGCGGTGTTCGTTGGCCGAACGAACATGAGCGAGTTTGCGTTTTCCGGACTCGGACTCAATCCCCACTACGGTACGCCCGTCAATGCGTACGATGCAAGCCGTCTTGCCGGCGGATCGAGTTCCGGCGCGGCGACATCCGTCGCACTCGGGCACGTCGCAGCCGCTCTGGGCACCGATACGGGCGGCTCCGTGCGGATTCCCGCTGCATTCTGCGGTCTCGTCGGTTTCAAGCCGACGGCACGCCGTGTGCCGCTCGATGGGGTCGTGCCGCTATCCAGGTCGTTCGATTCGATCGGTCCGATCGCTCGCAGCGTCGATTGTTGCGCGCTCATCGATGGTGTGATCTCGGCACAGACGCTCGATACCGCACCGCGCCCGCTGACCGGGCTGCGCTTCGGCGTCACTTCCGACTATGTCGCGGACGAACTGGACGAAACCGTGAGCACTGCGTTTAATCGTGTCATCGGTATGCTAAGGCGTGCGGGTGCTTCTGTCGAACACTTCGCATTTCCCGAGTTGCACGAGGTTGCAGGCCGTCTTCCGCTCGCGGGTATCACGGCGGCGCAGGCGTGGGCGTGGCATCGCGAACACGTTGCACGCAACGCCGCGGGTTACGACCCGCGCGTGCTGAAGCGTTTGCGAGCAGGCGAGGGGCGCAGCGCCGCTGACTATATCGAGTTGCTTGCCGCGCGTGAGCGATTCGTGCGCGATGCGCGCACGCGGCTGGCCAGGTTCGATGCATGGCTGATGCCGACCGTTGCGATTGTGCCGCCGCCGATTTCCGGCGTCGAGCGCGACGACGAGGCTTTTTTTGCGCTGAACGCGAAGGTGCTGCGCAATCCGGCTGTTGTGAATTTCATGGACGGCTGTGCGCTCACACTGCCTTGCCATCACGAAGACGAACTGCCTGTCGGGTTCTCGATTTGCGGGCCCGCGCTCGCCGATGCATCGATTCTGGCGACGGGACGCAGCGTCGAGGCCTTGCTGCATGCGAGCACACACGTCGCGACGGCATAGGGTTTGTTTATCGGCGCCGAAAAGAATTTGTCGTTGGACGTGCAATTACGGCGACTGAATACTGGTTTCCAGGCGCATCGCATCCGGCACAGCACCATTCGATACATCCACTCTTGAAGCGAGGCAGCCGTGAAATCGACCTATCGTTCCTTCGCCGGCGTGATTGCGCTGGCCGCCATTTACGCATCGGCGCATGCGGCCGATGCAACGCCGGCCGTCGTGCTGATCGGCCACGCTGCGCCGCTTACCGGTCAGCTCGCAAACATGGGCAAGGACAGCGAGAATGCGGCGCGCCTCGCCATCGACGAAATCAATCTGCAGCATCCCGTGATTGGCGGCAGGCCCGTGCAGTTCAAACTGGATTCACAGGATGATGCGGCCGATCCGCGCACGGGCACGCAGGTCGCCCAGAAACTGGTCGACGACGGCGTGGTGGCCGTGGTCGGCGACATCAATTCGGGTGTGTCGATTCCAGCGTCGCGCATTTATAGCGAAGCACAGGTCGTGCAGATTTCACAGGGCTCGACGAACCCGGCATATACCCAGCAAGGGTACAAGACGACGTTTCGCGTAGTCGCCACCGATGCCTTGCAGGGGCCAGCGCTTGCTCGTTACGCGCTCGGCTCGCTGCACGCGAAACGTATTGCTGTGATCGACGATTCGACCGCATATGGGCAGGGCCTCGCCGACGAATTCATCAAGGCAGCGAAGGCGGACGGCGGGACAATCGTCACGCGTGAGGCAACGAACGACAAGGCGACTGACTTCCGCGCCATTCTCACGAAGATCAAGGGTTTGCGGCCCGACGTGGTCATGTATGGCGGCTCGGATGCGACGGCTGGGCCGCTGGCGAAGCAGGCCGCAAATCTGGGCATCACGGCGAGCGTGTTGGGCGGTGATGGAGCATGCACCGACAAAATGATCAGCTTGGCAGGGGACGCGATCGGCAACGTCGTATGTTCCGAGGCGGGCCTTGCGTTGTCGAAGATGCCGAAGGGGCAGGAGTTCGACCAGCGCTATACCTCGCGCTACAAGGTGCCGATCGATGCGTATGCGCCGTTCGCGTATGACGCCGTCTACGTGATCTACGACGCGATGAAGAGGGCGAACTCGACCGATCGCGCGAAGGTGCTCGCCGCGATGCCGGCAACGCAGTATGACGGTGTGATCGGGAAGATCGCGTTCGATCCACACGGTGACCTCAAAGATGCGGCAATCACGATCTACCGGTTCAAGGACAAGAAGAAGACGGTGATGGATGTTATTCGAATGTAGGAGGGGCGAACGGCCGGTTGGCAGCGTGCAGCCGCCCGATGAGGATCGGTAGCTGAGGGTCTGCAATGGCCGATAACGCGACGGTTGCTTCCAGCGATCAAGAGCCCGCTTGCGGAGTGGAAGAGGCGTCTAATCGGCCTGGCAACCCATCGATTGAGTCGCTTCGCGGCCCGTCACGGAGCGAGGCGGTCATCGCATGAACCTCGAATGCCGGCCTTGGGCGCCTCTACCTCAAGGTCGGATCAGGGGGCGCGACAGGGACGGGCGCGACACGCCGGCCGTTGTCCGTGGCCGACGGCCGAGATCTGCGCGATTCTCACGCAGGCGTCCCGACTTCCTCCGTCGACTTGATTTACGCACCGTTTGCATCCTGGGTACCTATGCCGAGGTATGGGGCGGAATCGTGCTATTTCGCGATCCAGGAGGTTGTTTTTGAGAAAAGAAGGGGGGTGACATTACACCGCACATCCAGTTTTTCATGCCTATTGCCCACGCTCCACGCCGGTTTTTCGGGGTTTTTTGCTGACTTTTCAATCTCTTTTGTGCCGCACCATTCAGGTTGTCAGCGGCATTTCTCAGCCAGTCCATATAAGATGCATTGAGAATGAATGTATTGGCGAGAGTGATCATGACCGTCTTTCGGATCGAAGAACCCACCCCCGCGGCTCGCCGCGGCTTCGCGTTGTGGGCGCTCGGCTTCCGGCCGTTCTACCTGGGTGGCGCGCTTTTTGGCGGCGCGGCGCTGCTGGCCTGGATGGCCGCGTATGCCGGCCACCCGTTGCCGGGTCTCAGTTCGTACCTGCCGGGCATGTTCTGGCACGCGCACGAGATGATTTTTGGCTTCGGCGCAGCCATCCTGGCGGGTTTTTTGCTGACCGCCGTGCGGGCGTGGACGTCGGTCACGCCGGCTCAGGGCAAGTCGCTGGCGGCGCTATGGCTGCTGTGGCTGGCGGGCCGGATCACCGTTGCGTACGCACCGTCTGGCGCCGCCGCCGTGGTCGACAGCCTCTTTCTCCCCGCCTGCGCGCTCGTGCTGCTGCGCGTGCTCATCGGCGCGAAGAACAGCCACAACATCTTTTTGCCGGTCGCGCTCGGCATGCTCGCCGCGCTGAACGTGGCGTTCCATCTTTCGATGCTGGCTGGTCGCGCGGACTGGGCGCTGCACAGCGCGTATCTCGCCGTGGGCGTGCTGGTGCTGTTCATCACGATCATTGGCGGGCGCATCATTCCGTCGTTCACGGCCAACGCCGTGCCCGGTTACACGGCGCAGCGCTGGAACGCGGTCGAGCGCGCGGTGATGCCGCTCAGCGCGCTGGCGTTCGTGCTCGACGCCGCGCTCGGCTCCGGCGTGCTCGTCGCGATAGCCGCGCTCGCGGCAGCGTGCGCACAAGGCGCGCGGATCTGGGGCTGGCGTTCGTGGCGCGCCGGCAACCGGCCGATCCTGACCATCCTCCACATCGCCTATGCGTGGATACCCGTCGGCTTCGTGCTGCTCGCGCTCGCGGCATTGGGTTTCGTCGCGCATACGCTCGCCATTCACGCGTTCACGGTGGGCGCTATCGGCTGCGCGATCATGGCGATGATCACACGCACGGCGCGCGGACATACGGGCCGCAAGCTGGTGGCGGGCCGTTTCGATATCGCCTGTTATGCGTTGCTCGTGCTCGCCGCGGTGATTCGCGTGGTGGGACCCTGGCTCGCGCCGCAATGGCTCACGTTCTGGATCGAAGCCTCAGGCGCGTGCTGGGTCGTTGCGTTTGCGGCCTATTGCTATCGCTACGCCGCCTGGCTCATTGCGCCGCGTGTCGATGGTAAGGAGGGCTGAGCCATCGGCCTTGCGCCCGGCGCATCGCGCGAGTATGTTGATTGGCGAGGGCTGGATGCGCGTTACACCTTGGGCCCGATGATGAAGGAGGGTGTGCAATGCATCACTCTGTTCAGATCGCAGGCGCGGCCTGTCTCGTCTTTGTAACCTCCGTGCAGGCTCAAACGACAGCTTCCACGCCGCCAGCGGCTGCTGTGCCCGAGCGCATGCCTTACGACATTCCTTACGGTTTGCCTATTGGTCTCGATGCGGCGAAGCATCTGCTTGCGCTTGCTGAAGCCGAGGCGCGCAGGCACGACTGGAAAATGAACATCGCCGTGGTCGATCCGCATGGCGATCTCGTTGCCTTCGAGCGCATGGATGGCGCGCAATACGCCTCTGTCGAGGTTTCGCAGAACAAGGCGCGCACGTCCGCGCGCTTTCGCCGCGAGACCCGCGTTTTCTATAACCAGTTCGAGAGCGGTCATGCCTACGTTGCCACGCTCGACCAGGGCCTCGTGGCTTCGCCCGGCGGCTTTCCGCTAGTGGAGGATGGCAAGGTGATCGGCGCGATCGGCTGCAGCGGTGGCACGGGTGATCAGGACGCCGTAACGTGCAAGGCTGCGGCTTCCACCGTGAAGTGAAGGTGCGAAGCGCCGTAGATTCCTCAGTCAATGCGGCGAGCCGTATCCCTGCACCTTCAGCAGATGCTCGCGCATGCAGCGCGCGGCGGTTTCGCCGTCGCGGGCGAGAATCGCATCGACGATGGACTGATGCTGCTGCGCGAAATGATGGCGCGTGGCCTGATCCGCGGTCTTTTCACGCTGGGTCGGCTTGACCCGCATGCCGTTGATCACTTCCATGAGGGCAATGATCGCGGGATTGCGCGAGGCCTGTGCGATCAGCAGGTGAAAGCGCTGATCCCATAGTTGCCACTCCTCATCGTTTTTCGCCGTCGCGTTTCTTTTTGCGCACTTCTCCAGTTCGGTCAGATCCTCGGGCGTGGCCTTGGCGGCGGCAAGACCGGCTAACGCCGGCTCGAACATGAGGCGCATCTCCGCGATGTCGGCCGGGCTCGTACGTGAGCGCAGGCCGCGCAGTGTGGGTGCGAACTTCAGCGGCCGCGCGCCCAGATAAGTGCCGCGCCCCACGCCGCGCCAGATTCGGCCCGACGCCTCCAGCGAGGCAAGCGCGGCGCGCAGTTCACGGCGGCTCACGCCGAGGTCCTCGGCGAGCTTGCGTTCGGGAGGCAGTGCGTCGCCGTCTTTCAACCGGTGTTGGGCGATGTAGGCAAGCAGGCTGTCGAGCGCGGACCTTTCCATGGTGCAGTGTGAACCAATATGAGTTGGTTCGATTCTAGCAGCGGTGCTGTCGCGCGCAACCGCGCGGTCTCCAGAATTGACGGAATTCGTGGGATTTGATCGGAATTCAAGGGTTAACACCGGGTGCGGCCAAAAATCTTCCTTCGTAAGCTGAGCGTGAAAGGTTTTGGAACCAATCATGAATGGTTCGTCCGCGAGTCGAACCTTTCGCACAGGGAGTGGAAGATGTCGTTTACAACGCGTCCGGAGCTGATCGGGACCTTCGGGATGGTGGCGTCCACGCATTGGCTCGCCAGCGCATCGGCGATGGCGGTGCTCGAGAAGGGCGGCAACGCGTTCGATGCTGCGGCGGCGGCCGGTTTCGTGCTGCAGATCGTCGAGCCGCATCTCAACGGTCCCGGCGGCGAGTTGCCCGTCGTGTTCTACAGCGCGCGGGAAGACCGCGTGCGCGTGCTGTGCGGCCAGGGTGTGACGCCAGCGGCCATGACGATCGAACGCATGCGCGCGCTCGGGCTCGAAGTCGTGCCGGGTACGGGCCTGCTGCCCGCCGTGGTGCCCGGCGCGTTCGGCGCATGGATGACGATGCTGCGCGATTACGGGCAATTGCCGCTCGAAGACGTGCTCAGCTACGCGATCGGCTACGCTGAGAACGGTTATCCGGTGCTGCCGCGCATGTGCGCATCGATTCTCGCGATCAAGGACTTCTTCCTCAGCGAATGGACGACCTCCGCCGAGCAATGGCTGCGCAACGGCGACGCTCCCGCCGCGAACGCGCTGTTCGCCAATCCCGCCATTGCAGCCACGTACCGCCGCATCCTGCGGGAGGCGAGCGCGAAAAGCGAGCGCGCCGAGCAGTGCGAACTCGCGCGCTCAGCGTTCTACCGCGGCTTCGTGGCCGACGCGATCGACCAGTATTTCCGCTCGACCGACGTGCTCGACACCTCGGGTCGCCGCAATCGCGGCCTGCTCAATGCGGACGATCTCGCGCGCTGGGAGCCCACCTACGAGGACGCCCTCTCGTACGACTACGCGGGCCTGCGCGTGCACAAGACAGGACCGTGGGGCCAGGGGCCGATGTTCCTGCAACAACTCGCGCTGCTCAAGGGCTTCGATCTGGGCGCGATGGATCCGTTCGGTGCGGATTTCGTGCACACGGTCATCGAAACGTCGAAGCTCGCGTTTGCCGACCGCGACGTGTTCTATGGCGACCCGCGCTTTGCCGACGTGCCGATGCAGACGCTGCTGAGCGACGCGTACAACGACGCGCGCCGCCGTCTTGTCGATCCGCACAAGGCCTCGTTCGAATTCCGCCCCGGGCCGCTTCTCGACAGCGAAGCACGCGCGGCGCGCATTCTCGCTAACGCGGGCCGGCAGCAGCCGGGCGGCTTCGGGCAGGGCGAGCCGACGTTCGCGCCGCTGCCCGAATTGCGCGGCGATACCGTTCATCTCGACGTGGTCGATCGCTGGGGCAACATGGTGTCGGCCACGCCATCGGGCGGGTGGCTGCAGGCGTCGCCCGCTGTGCCCGGCCTCGGCTTCAACGTCACCACGCGCGCGCAGATGTTCTGGATGGAAGAGGGCTTGCCTTCGTCGCTTGGGCCGCGCCGGCGTCCACGCACGACACTCTCGCCCACGCTCGTCACGCGCGAGGGCAAGCCCTACGCGGCGTTCGGCACGCCGGGCGGCGATCAGCAGGATCAGTGGTCGATGCAACTGTTCCTGCGGCACGTGCATGCGGGCATGAACCTGCAGGCCGCCGTGGACGCACCCTCGTTTCAGACCGCGCATTTCCCCGGCTCGTTCTATCCGCGCTCGATGCAGCTCGGCAAGATGTCGGCCGAGTCGCGCTTTCCGGAAGCCACGCTCGCCGGGTTGCGAGCGCGCGGCCACGACCTCACCGTGGCCGAGCCGTGGGGGCTCGGGCGCGTGTGTGCGGTGGGCATACGCAACGGCCTCATGCGCGGCGCGGCCACGCCGCGCCAGATGCAGGCTTATGCGATTGGCCGTTGAACACGCGCCACGCTCAACCGGAATCGACCCACCATGTCCAACGTCGCTGCCCGACTCGAAAGACTGCCGCTCGCGGGCTTCCATCGCAAACTGCTGCTGATCGGCGGCCTCGGCTACATGTTCGACGGGTTGGACTCTTCGTCGCTCGCCTTTTTGCTGCCGGTCGTGAGCAAGCTATGGCAATTGACGAGCGCCGAAACGGGACTCGTCGCGAGCAGCACGTATATCGGCTATTTTTTCGGTGCGTTTCTCTCGGGCGTGCTGGCCGACGTGATTGGGCGCCGCCGCATCATGATGAGCGCGCTGGCAGTCTATTGCGCGGCGTCCATGGCGAGCGCCACGGCGCACGACTGGCACACTTTTTTCGCGCTGCGTATGCTCGCGGGCTTCGGTTCGGGCGCGGAAACCGTTGTGATCGCACCGTTCCTGGCGGAATTCGTGCCGCGGCGCTATCGCGGCATGTTCTGCGGCGCGCTCGTCGGATTCATGTCGTTTGGATATCTAAGTTCGTCGATTCTTGGCTATACCGTCGTGCGCAATTTCGCAGACGGCTGGCGCTATCTCGCCGTGCTGACCTCGCTGCCGGTGGTGATGCTGCTCTGGTGGCGCAGAACGTTGCCCGAGTCGCCGCGCTGGCTCGAAAGCCGCGGACGCTCCGCCGAAGCCGACAGCATCGTGCGGGCAATCGAGTCGCGCTACGGGCAGGAAGGCATTGCGCTGGCGCCGCTCGGCTCGGTGGGCGCGATTCCCGCCGCGGCGCAGGGCAGCGGCAGTGCGCTGCAGAACGTGCTGACGCTGTTTTCGCGCCGGCTTGTGGGCACGACGGCGGTGAGCTGGCTGATGTGGTTCTCGGTGGCGTTCGCGTACTACTCGTTCTTCTCGTGGATTCCGAGCCTGCTTGTGAAGGAAGGTCTGACGCTCACGAAGAGCTTTGGCTATTCGATTGCGATCTACGGCGCGCAGATTCCCGGTTATTTCTCGGCGGCATGGCTCAATGAGCGTATCGGCCGCAAGGGCGTCGTGGCCTCTGCCATGACGCTTGGCGGGGTTGCTGCGATTGCGCTGGCTTTCTCGCATACCGGTGTGCAGATCATGGTCGCGGGCGTGTGTCTCTCGTTCTTCATGAATGGCGCGTTTGCGGGCGTCTATGCCTATACGCCGGAGGTCTTCCCTACGGCCGTACGCACGACCGGCACAGGATCTTCGTCTTCGTTCGGTCGTATTGGCTCGGTGAGCGCGCCTATACTGGTCGGTATCGTGTATCCGGCGTTCGGCTTTTTCGGCGTGTTCGCCATGACGACCACTGTGCTGCTAGCTGGCGCTTGCGTCGTGTTCTTCCTCGGCATCGAAACCCGCAATCGTTCGCTCGAAGACATCGAGGCGAGCGGTGCGCAGGCGGACTTCGATGCGCACAAGCCGCTTGCCCGCGACGGGCTGCGCGGCTGAGCGCGCGCTATTCTCACTCTCGAACGTCCCATGCAAACGCCTCTTTCCCTTGTGATCGAACCCTATGCGCTGCAACGCGAGATTGCCACGCTCGCGCGCCTTTCGCGCGTCATTCGCCAGCCCGGGCAACCGGACGCGATTTTCCGCGAAGTGTGTGCCGTCGCCTCCGAAGCGATCGGCTTTCGCCTCTTCACGATCATGGCCTATGACGCCGGGAACCAGGAGGTGGAACGCGTGTTCACGAACATGCCTGACGTCTACCCTCCGGGCGGACGTAAGAAGAAAAGCGGCACGCCCTGGGCACAGCGCATTCTTTCGGATCTCGAACCGTTTCGCGCCACGACGCCCCAGGCCCTGCGCGAAGCCTTCGACGATCACGCGGTGATGACGGCGATGGGGCTCGGCTCGATTCTGAACATACCGGTGGCCTATAACGGCCGTTGTGTCGGAACGATGAACCTTACGCATGTGGAGGGCTGGTACACCGCGCAACACGAGGAAACGGGCCTGCTGCTCGGCGCGTTTCTCGCGCCTGCGCTCGTGGCGCACGGCATGTCTTTCGCAGCCCATTCAAGCCCCTGATCGCAGGACCCTTGTTGATGAAGACAACGACATCTGCAGGAAACGCCAATCGCTGGCCGCTCGTCTTTGCGCTCGGCTATCTCGCGCTGCTGGTCGACGGCGCGGACGTCATGATGTACGGCCTGACACTCACGCGCATCAAGAGCGAATTCGGCTTGACCAATGTCGAGGCGGGCGCGCTCGGCAGTTTGACGCTGCTCGGCATGGCGATTGGCGGTATTCTCGGCGGCTGGGCGAGCGACTCGTTCGGGCGCGTGCGCGTGGTGGTCTGGGCGATGATGCTGTTCTCGGTGGGCGCGGGTCTGCTCGGTCTCACGCACAGCTTCGTCGAATTCGCGGTCGTGCGCTTCATCAGCTCGATGGGCATTGGCTGCATGGTGCTGGTGAGCACGCTCGTGGCCGAATACGTGCCCATGGCGCGGCGCTCGCTGATACTCGGCATGCTGCAAACGGCGATTTCCGCGGGCTATATCACGGTGATCGCGCTCAGCACCTGGATCTTGCCGCACTACAGTTGGCGCATGCTGTTTTATGTGGCGGCGGCGCCCGTGCTGCTCGCGGTGGCGATTCACTTCTTCGTGCCCGAGCCGCCGAGCTGGCGCATGAGCGAGGCCGCGGCTCGCCCGAGCGGCCGCCGCTGGCACGACAACCGCTACGCATTGATTTTCGCGGACCGCGAGGCGCGCAGGATGTTCATCTTCTGGTCGCTCGCTTCCGTGTTTGCGCTTTCCGGGTTCTATGGCTTGAACAACTGGTTGCCCACGTATCTGGAAAGCGAATTGCACATCAAATTCAGCTCGATGACGGGGTACATGACCGCGACGTGGGTCGTTGCGTTCATCGGCAAGATCGTGGCGGGCTGGCTAGGCGACCGCTGGAGCCGGCGTGGCGTGTATGTGCTGGGCTGTATCGGTGCAGCCGTCTTTCTTCCCGTGATGGTGCTCTTCCATACCCGCGAGAACATTGCGTGGCTGATGCTCGTATTCGGCTTTCTCTATGGCGTGCCGCTGGGCACGATCGGCACGTTCATGTCGGAGAGCTTCGAAACGCGTATTCGCGGCACGGCTGTGGGCGGTTCGTATAACGTGGGGCGCTTTTGTTCGGGCGCGGCGCCTGTGGTGATCGGCTATATCGCTACGCAGTTTTCGATCGGCATGGGCTTTCTCGTGGTTGGCGCGGTGTTTTTCCTGAGCGGTGTGATGGCGCTGTTCATTCCGGACCGCCTGCACGATACGAGCGAAGGCGATCCGGTGCAAGCGAGTGGGGAGACGCGCCAGGGGGCTTTGGCGGCGGCGACTGGCAGGGGGTGATGCACGCCGGGGCGATTGGTCCCAAACAGGAACTCGCCGCACGCACTGCAGAACGTTTTCGTGAACGGCTTTGCGGGGGGGCTTGAAAACGCGGCCGGCATTTTCGGCTAACCGTACCGCCTCCGCGTGCCATGCAGTTGATTTGCGCTATGCCAACACCGGCCTGAAAAAACTCCGCTCGTAACTCACGATGCAACGCGTATCGGCGGCATAGCGGAATGCGGCCTGGCACTCGGCGTCTTTCATCGAATCGGCGCGGTACGTTTCATAGGCCGCGAGGCTCGCAAACGAAAAGAGTGCGAGCGCGATATTGTTGGCGCCCTCGGAAGGCAGGAAGTAGCCGTGATGCTTGCCGCCAAACTTTTCCACGAGCGGAATCCACATTTTGGCGTACGTTTCGAATTCTTCGAGCCGGTATGGATCGATTACGTAACGCAGATAGCAGGTAATCATGGGTTGTTCTTTGGGGCGTTGAAGTAAGGTCTTGCGCTGTCCTTCAAAGCGCAGCGCAAGTCAAGGGCAGCTCACGCTTGCGCCATCTCCAGAAGCTTCGCCACGGTATTCATGTTGCGCGACGTCCCGGCCTTCGCCGCAGCGATTTTGAGCTTCGATCGTCCGATACCGTCCTTGTAAAACACATAGATCTCGCGAGCGCCCAAGCGGAATTCTTCCGCCTCCTGCCCGCTCACGTTATCGAATGCGTCCGCGGGCGGCGGCGTGTCGAGAAAGATGGCGACAGTGCGATCGGGCGCGGCGGCGGGAAACGGGTTGCCCTGCAGTACCGCGGCCAGTTCCGCCGCAGTACGCACCACTATGCCAACGGCTTTGCCTGCATAAGCCTCCAGGCTCTGCTCGAGCTTCTTTTTCACCGATGCTTCGGCCAACCGGCTCTCGAACACCACGTTGCCGCTCGCGATATAGGTGCGCACGTGCGCGAACCCGAGCGCTTCGCACATGCCGCGAAGTTCGGGCATGGGGAGCTTGCCGGTTCCGCCGACATTCACGGCGCGTAGCAGGGCGATATAGACGGGCATCGTATTGATCGGGAAGTCGCGAGTTAGTCAGGGTGCCGCAAGTCGGTTGCAGCGAACCCTTCGTTTGCCACGCTGGCGGGGCGCCTGCGCGCGTTGATCGTCACGAAGAGCGCCATCAGCATCATGAAGGCGGCGAGCAGCAAGGCGCTGTTGACGAGCACGTGTGCATAGCCGAGCTGAGCGACGTTGATGAACGGATAGGGGTAGAAGTCGGTCTCGCTGCCGCGCCAGAAGGTGACGGCAAGGTAGCCCAGCGGATAGACGAGCCAGGCGAGGCGATCGCGAGCACTGAGGGTGAAGCGCGGTACGAACAGCAGCCAATACGCCGCGCACAACAGCGGGATCAGGCTGTGCAGGCTCTCGTTGAGCAGCGCGCGATAACCGTGCGGCGTCCAGAGATGCCGCAGCAGCAGATTGTAAGCAATGCCAACGAACACGATATACACCGTCACTGCACTCACTGCGCCCGGAGCGCGGAGCAGGCGTGCCGGCCACGTGCGCACGCGCAGCGCGATGCAGGTGAAGGTGAGCGCGACGAGCAACACCGTGAGATTGGTCAGGTAGGCCGAAAGCCTGCCAATGGCCTCGACCGTGTCGAAGCCGCGCAGCACCATGCGCTGGACCGTAATGTCGGTTTGCGCGGCGAGCGCCCCCCATGCGAGCAGCGCGATCGCACCCGCCAAAGCGATGGCGTAGGGGCTTTGAGGCTGCGCCGTGGCGGTGAGCGGCACGGCAGCCGCGCGTGCGGGTAGCGGTTGTTCGGGCATGCAGCGATGGTAGCGCACAAAGATCATGCGCGTCTGAAGCCGCTTTCCCCGGCGGCAGGCTATTTGCCGCCGGCGCGCTCCGAAGCCGAAACGAGATACAGGCGCACGAGATCGCGCAGTTCGGCCATCAGCACGGCCCGCGACGATGGTGCTTCGTTGGCGATGCTGGCGACGCCCTTGAGCATGTGGATCAGCACGATCGCCATGACTTTTGCCCTGGCCGGCTTGAGATGCGCTATCGCGCGGCTCAGGATGTCGGCAACGCCGCCGCGCATGGCTTCGCGAAAGCGTTTGCGGTGGTCGTCGCTGCCGCTGCGGGCGTCGACGAGTGCAACGGCAAAGCTGCGTTGAGATTGCAACAGCAGCACGAAATCGACGAGCGCATCGGCTACGGCCTCGAGCGTCATCTCCGGGACCTGTTGCTCCAGTTCGGCGAGTCCGTTCTTTGCCTGCTGTGCGTAACGCAGCAACAGCGCTTCGGCCAGCGCCTCTTTGGTCGGAAAGAAGCGGTATAGCGAGCCGATTGCCGTCGATGAGCGCGACGCAATTTCGGTCATGGTGGCGGCGTCGTAACCCTTCTCCGTGAAGACGGCAACAGCGGCGTCCATGATCGCGGCCACGCGCTGGCGGCCCCTTTCGCGTTTGGGCTCGGTGGGGCGCGCGGTTCCCGCTACAGGCGTGGAGGACGTCATGGCGTTTTCTTCAAATGCGAGGATGTGAGGGTAATTCCTCGCATATTAGCATGCGTAACGCCTTCCGCGGCAACGCGCAAGAATGCTTGAATGCAAGCGGATACGCGTCGAGTGCTCCTCGATGCATTGACTTATGCGAGGTTACTCTCTACGATGATTCGCGAGGATATCCTCGCATTTCGGCGCGGCGCTCATCGCCGATGCCGCCACCACCCTGCGCCTTTCTGTTCGAACGTTCGAGGTTGCGACATGCCGTACGTGTGGCTCTTTTTCGCTGGCGCGTTCTTTTGCAACGCGATCCCGCATCTGGCTTCTGGCCTGCAGGGGCTGCCTTTTCCCACGCCCTTCGCACGTCCGCGCGGGCGGGGCGACTCGTCGCCCATCGTCAACGTGGTTTGGGGCTTCGTGAATATCGCGATCGCGATCGCGCTGGGCACGGGCCGCCTGCAGCAGCCTGCAACGCGCGAGGACGTCGTGGCGGTGCTGGCGGGCGGGCTCGTCATGGGGCTTTTTCTTGCGTTCCATTTCGGCGCGGTTCAGCGGGAAAAGCGCGCCGATTGAGGCCGAGGCAGGCTGCGGCAAGGACGAGAAAAAAACAGTTGCGCAGCTTAAGGGAAAACCCTAGACTTATTCCGTCTCCTCCATGTCTCCTCCTGATATGGATTCAGCGGCTTTGCTCGCTAACCCCCGCCCAGCGGGGGCTTTCTAATATTCTTCCCAGCGCTTTCTAATATTTTTGCTTCAAGCCGACTTCGGAATGGCGAGGCGAACATTGCTCACAGGGACATCCCGGTCCTTGAAATAGATCTCGGTCGTGGCCTTGTCGGCATGGGCCGCAGCCACCTGAAGGGCATCCACGTCGTATCCAGCCCGGCGAGCATCCGTCAGCGCTTTGGCCCGGATATCCTTGATCGTGTATCCAAACTCCTGAAGATTGGCCCGGTTGCATGCCTCACGCCATGCCTTGAGCGCTCCTGAGGCCGTCCACGCGCTACCATTCCTCTTATGGATCACGTTCGGGCCTTTGACCTTGCCGAGGCTTCTGGCCATTTCCAGCACCGCATCGATCTCAGGCGAGATAGGCAGGTCAACAGCAATGCCGCTCGAGTCTCGCGTCTTGGACGGCCGGAAGTGAATCACGCAGTTGTCGCGGTCTACCCAACTACTCTCGTCGCCTTCCTTCTTCCACCGCAGCACACGGATCTCTGTCGATCGCTGCACAGTGAGGTAACAGAGGTCGACGAAACACAGCATCATCGGATTGGTCAGTTGCGCGCGGATCGCCGCGAAGTGCTCATGCGTGATGTAGACGTCGCGCACCTTCGGAACCTTCAGACGAATTCCGTTGCAGGGGTTCTCGCCGACCAGGTAACGCTTCTCGCGGCACCACTGGAAAAAGCCGGTCATGAACGCACGCATGATGCGCTTCATATGCAGCTTCTCTTCGTAGTTGTCGCGCAGGAATTCGACAACCATTGCGTTGTCGACCTGATCTATATTCACGTCGGCGAAGCCATTCTTGACGTAGTTTCCGTAGAGCGGCCAGCTCTTTTCGCGGTGCTGCTTCCGGCGCTCGCGCACGTACTCATCGACAAGGGGGGGAACGTTGCCAGAACCGATCGCCGCCGGTTCGTGCTTGCGCTTCTCTTCAGCCAGCCGCTCGAGCATGCGCAACTCGCCATCCTCGACGCGACAGAGCTTGATCCAGCCGGCGCCCTTGGGGAACCAGTAATAGCTCCCGCTCTTGGAATAGACCCGATTGGGGAGGCCATCAGGGACGGCGCGGCGGCGTGCTGCGTTCATTTGACTGCCCGTAGGATTGCCGGCCGCAGGGCCGGGCGTTCTTCTTTTATCGGTGCGCTCGTGAGCCCGGCTTTCTTCGCCTGGAGGGCTTCGAAGGTCGCCCATGTTATCACCGGGCTACCGTCACCACAGCGCACCACTGTGATCCCGAACTGGGCCTTGAACCAGTCGGCTTGTTTGCCGTAGCGCTTCTTTCCAGTCACGCGCTCGATATCGTCTGCACTCATCAATCGGTCGCTCATGCCGCGCTCCGATACTCGCCAAAGAACGCCTCAACCATCGGATCCCGAAACGGCTTGAACGTCTCGTGCCAAGGCGTCGGCTCTGTCTTCGGCGAGCGGGCCGCGTGCATCTTTCGCCAGGCGTTGCCTCCGATGGCCCTCTTCGCCGGTGGCCGAGGCGCGCTCTTGCCGTTGCCGAACTTCCACCGCGCTGTGGGCTTGCCATGACGGCTCAGCGGCCAGTCGACGATGTGCGCCTGATGCTTCGCCTCAAGGTGTCGCATCACGCCGGAGATGCCCGTGTCACGCAGGCCGGTGGCCTCGGCGACCTCGCGCGCGGTGCGCGCTACGCCGTCCGACATGCACTCGCTAACCCGGTCGACGGTCTGGGAGCCGAAGGCTTTGTGCGCGCGGCTCATCAGTTGTCTCCTGCTTGCGGTGCTGATGCGCGAGCTTGCCAAGAATCCCACATCACTTCGAGCGCATAGTTCTGATGCGGCTTGCCGTTTTGCCAAACAGGCAGCACGGGGAACTTTTTATCGCGCAAGAACTGCTCGAAAGCCCCGCGCTCGTCGGGCTGCGTATCCTTGGCGGTGCACCGGCGAACGCTCGAACAATAGGCCGGAGTGTCACAGCACTTCGACTGATCGCGCGGCGCGAGCGCGGGTACATTGAGACCTGCAGCACCGGGAGCGATATGCATTTCCAGACAGTCCTGCCAGCCTCGCGTGTATTCGGGATGCGGATTCGGCGCTACCGCATCTGCGGCGACGGTAGGCGTATGGACGGCGCGGGCGAACATTTCGCGCACCTGACTGGCGGTGTATAGCGCCTCCGCGTCGATCTGCTCCGGGTTCGGGATGCGCGCATAGAGGTCGCTCGTCTCGTGCTTATCTCGCCAGGCGGAAGGGTTCGGCCATTCGAACGCCGCGTAATTATCGGTTTGTGCTACCGCAGCAGGGGCGACGGGAGCGGCGTAGAGCGCAATAGGATCTTTCAACCCGGCCGGCGATGGAAACATCATGGCAGCGTTGACGATCTGTCCTTTCCAGTTCAGTACGGTGTCACGGCGACAGTAGGCGACGGCCTCGTGCGCTCCCGCCGCATCGGAAGGGGCGAGAGCGGAGCGTTCATACGTGGCCGAGAAGATGTCGGGCTTGCAAGGGTAGAACTCGCCTTTCACGCCCTTGATGATCCAGTCGCCGGGCTGTGCCGTCATGGTGCCTTCGAGTGTTTCAATCGAAAGCGCGCCGTCGCGCTCGCTGGTCCAGTTCTTGAATTTGGCCTGATTCGCCCATGCGACGAACGACCAGACAGCATTCTCATGCTCTTCATTCGTGGTGCCATCGACGGGCGCGATGGGCAATTGGAACGCTTCGATGACGACGGGCTTCTTGCGGTATTTGTTTGAGGTATCCATCAGTTCAATCCTCGTGTTAGGCGAACAGATCGCCCTGTTTCTTGCCACTCGATTCCGCCAGATGCGCGGGGCAAAAGTGGACGTCCGCGCCGACCTGATGCGCGTGCACGGCACACAGGTGGCGATCGCAGGTCTTTCCCTGCTTCGCACGGTAGTCGCACTGGAAACCGCTCGGCGCGCTGCAGCCTTCGACCGAGCAGCGATGCACTTTTTTGCGGCCGCGCGTGCAGACGATTCCGGAGATGCCACCAGGAAGGCGAAAGGGCGTGCAGGGCATGTTTCCCTCAGGCGGCTACGCCAGTGATTTGCTTTTCGTGCGCGAAGTTCGCGACGATCAGCGCGGTGGCGACGTCGGGGCATACGCTGTTGCCGATCATGCGAACCTGCGACGACTTGGACAGCGGCTTCCCGTTGATGGCGGGATTGATCACATAGCTGACCGGAAAGCCCTGGGCGAGCTTCAACTCGTGCGGCTGAAGCATCCGCATGCCGATGTCGATGATCGCGTATTGCTCGCCGCCGATGGTGACGATGCCGAGAGCGTCGGGTCCGTGGTACTTCTGCAGGAGCGCGCGTACCTCGCCAACATGGCCGCCGCCGGCGGTGAGCGTCGGCATCGGCTCGCGCACGTCCTGGCCGAACTGGTTGTTGCGCAGCTTGACGAGGTGCGACGAGACGAGATGGTGATGGTCCTGCGTCGTGATCGTGCCGGTCGGCTTATCGAGCGCAGCACCGGACGATTCATGGCCGCCGTAGTGCTTCGCAAGGAACGCCGAAACGACAGCGTGCTTCACGCCGCCCGCGACGGCGGTCCCGAGCGGCTTGTCGAGACCAGGCACACGCGGTTCTTGCCCTTCGCGCTCGCCGTAGCCCGTCTGGATCAGCGTTGCGGAGACGATCCCCATGGCGTGCGCGGCGCCGGCCGGGCGAGCGCAATCGCCGCCCGCGGTCACGGTATGCAGCGGCGCGTCGACTGCGCTGCCAACGCTATTCGCTCGAAATTTCGTGATGTGCGCCGTCACGAGCGCTTGTTCGCCGCGATGCGCGCCGGTGACCGTCGCGATCGGCGCGTCAACCGGCGCGGTGCGATCGCTGCCATGATGCGTGACGTGCATCAGGGTCGGCGCGACGATGGCGAATCGATTTGCAGTGGTGGTCGTCCCGAGCGGCATGTCGAGCGCTGCGCCGCGAAAGCGCTCGTCGTCGCTGTAGTACGACGCGATGAACGGCGCCGGGGTGTTCACGACGAACTTCATGATCCCCTTCGCCACGCGACGCAGCGTTGCGTCCTTCAGCGGCTTGGCGCGCTCGAAGATCGACGGACATGGCAGCGACCAGTCGATGCAGTCTGCCGCGGTGCGCCACGGCTGCAGCTTTCCCGCGCGAACAGGGGAGCTCTTCGGGTCGCCATGCGTCGGCGTGGGCCAGACGATCGGCAGATGGTCGCGGCGCGCTACGAGGAACAGGCGCTTGCGGATCGTCGGAGCGCCGTAGTCGCACGCGCGCAGCTCGCGCCAGTCAACAACATAGCCCTGGCGTCGCAGCGCATTCACGAACGAACGGAACGTGCGGCCGCGGTTCTTTGGGCACGGCATCCCATCGGCGTTCAGCGGGCCCCACGTCTGGAATTCCTCAACGTTCTCGAGCATGATCACGCGTGGCTTTACCTTCGCCGCCCAGCGCAGTGCGATCCATGCGAGCCCGCGGATCTTCTTCGACACAGGCTTGCCGCCCTTCGCCTTGCTGAAGTGCTTACAGTCCGGCGACAGCCAGACGAGCGCGACGGGCTGGTTGCCGGTGATGGCGATGGGATCGACGTCGAACACGCTCTCGCAATAGTGCGTCGTATGCGGATGGTTCGCCGCGTGCATGGCGAGCGCTTCGGGATCGTGGTTGATCGCAACGTCGACCGGTCGCCCGAATGCGCGCTCGAGGCCCGTCGACGCGCCGCCGCCGCCGGCGAAGTTATCGATGATGAGTTCGCTGCCAAGGTCGAGCGGGAGTGAAATCAGATCGCGTTTCATTGTTTCTTGTCCGCGGGAAAAAGGACCGGCCCGTACAGGCGCCGGCCAAACACGCCGCAACACAGGAGCCTCCCTGCGCCACGGAACCTTTACTCGGCCGTTTCGGCCTCGGTGTTCTTCGGCTCGCCATTCGGCGTATACATTCCGGCGTTCCTGTCGCCGGGGAAGGGCCACGCAACGCCCTTGCGCGAATCCTGCTCGCCTTCGGGCCCAACGCTGCGCGACTTCTTCGTTGTCACCTTGGCGTCGCTGTTGACCGCGCCTCTTGCAAGCTCGGTACCGGCGAACGGATCAACCTTTGGCGGCTCGCCGAGGGTCGCCGTTTCGCTCGCATCGCTCGCAGTAGCATCCGAACCAGAGAAAGCCTCCGCAGTGGCGGCAGCCTCGTTTCCCTCTTCGGCCTCTTCCTCGTCGTCGCCGTCTGCGACTTGGTCGGTCGTGGTGCCAGGAAGCTCGGCTTGCTGCGTATCCGGCGGCAGGATCGATATCTTCACTTCCGTCTGCAGCAGCTCGTCGATCTTCCCTTTCTCGTGCGCGGTCGGGTGCACGATCGCCTTGCATTTGACGAGCGCGATGCCAAGGTCCTTGGGCAGCGTCGCGAACGAACTTACCTTCGCCTCGTCAAGCACAATGTGACTGCGCTCCGTGTTGCCGGTATGCAGCGTGAGATTCCAGCCCGTGAGTTCGCCAGGGATATCGATCCACTGCTGCCACCATGAGAACTTCAGTTGCGAGATGCCGTCGGCGACGTTGCTCACGTCGAGCTTGGATTGGCCAGACTTTGGGTCCACGCTCGCGGACTTCGGCTTGCGATAGAACGCCTCGCGCAGGCCGTTTCCGTCCATCGCGTCGAGCACCGTGTTGGGCATCGCAAACTCGAAGATGATCGAATGCGCCGGGCGTTTCTTTTTCTTGCCGTGCTTCTCCATGATGGGAGTCACCGAGGTGATCTTCGCCATCACTTCCTTGATTTCGATATACATGTCCGCTCCTTACGCGAAATGCTTGTTGAAGACGTTTTCGAGGACTTCGACCTGACGATCGCTGATGCCCGTCAGCGTCCCCTCGTTGAGACGGCGCTGCATGCTCTCGACGAAGCCGTGTTCGAACTCGTTGAGGTCGGTGGTGTCGAGCAGGCCGACCAAGCGCTCGACCATGTTGCTGGTGGAGTAGTGGCGGGGCATTACGACACCTTCGGCATGCGTGCCGCGATATCGCGGATACGCGCGACGACGCGATCTGGAATGTGGATCACCTCGACGTCGTTCTCGACAGCGCGAACAGCCGGGCGCAGCTGCTCGCGGTCAATCGGGTCCAGCGTTTCGAGGTGCGGCGCGATGCGCTTCAAGGCGCATCGGAGTGGGCAGTCGATCGTCATGCCGCTGCCTGCGCCCGGTGAGCCGCGATGCCGAAGTACACCGCCTTGCACGCCGCCAGATCGACCGCTGCGTTGTGGGCGCCTTCGAGCTTCGTGCCCGTAAAGAACTCGAAGGCCTCGCCAAGGTTCGGCGACTTCGCGTGACGGCGACCAGCCTTGATCATCTTTTCGGTGGGGGGCAGGTTGATGATCTTCACGCTGTTGCCCTGCGTGCAGAATGCCGGTGCAGCTTTCCATGCACCGTGAATCTCGTTCTCCTGCTCGGGAGAGAGCCGGAAGAGCTCGATACGCACCATGCGCGCGTCGAACGATTCGTTGTGCCCACAGCGCAGATCCGACATGCTCCATAGGCGAATGAACGCGCGCATGGCTTCCTCGATCGGATGCCCGAAGCGCTCGGCGAGATCGTTCGTGATTCCGATGAGCTCCTCGAGCTCCGCGGGGATCGTCCAGCCTTCCGGCTTGATGAGCATGTCCATGAAGCCCAGCACGCGTCCGCTGTCGACGTCGCACAGTTCGGCGGCGAGCTGCGTAATGTGCGGCTGGTCCGGCGACTCAGACGGCTCGTTCCAAAGCGGCAGACCCGTCGTCTCGGTATCGTAGAAAAGGATCGGTTTCATATAACTCTCGGCAATAGGTTTGGACGGCTGGTGTGGTGATGGCATGCAGTTACGCGGCGCGCGCGGCGAGGACGTCGTCTTCGAACACGCGCACGCCGGCGAGCGGGCAGTTCTTCTTCAGCGCCAGGGCGATCTTGTTGATGGCCGGCATGTTGGCGTCGAGCAGTCCGATGTATTCCGGGTGCGCGGCGATGTACTGAATGAGCGCGAGCTTGTCGCTGATCTCGGCCTTCCAGACCTTGCGCGTGGAAACACCCTTCGTCTGCGCGATCGGCATGACCACGGGCGCGGTGATGAGCGTCGCGGTCTGCTGCAGTGTCACGGCTTCGGCCACGCCCTGCTCGACGCGGCTCTCTGCCTCGGCGTTCAGGCGCGCGGCTGTTTCGACGTCGCCTGCTGCGGCTGCCTTCTCGGCCTGTTGCTGCATCGCCTGTGCTTCGGCCTGCGCGGCTGCTTCACGCGCTGCGGCTTCGGCTGCCAGTTGTGCGCGCTCCTGCCGTGCGGCTTCCTCGAGGCGAGCCTGCTCGGCGATGCGCTTGCGCTCTTCCTCGCGGTCGTAGCCCTGGATCGCCTTCTTGAGGAGTGCCTCGGCCTGATCGAGGTAATCAGTGGGCGCGCGGAACAGATCCATCACGGCCTTCTTGGCGGCATCGATCGGCTGCGTGATGCTTTTGCGCTTCGTGTCGAGATCCTTCTGCAGGCCCTTGATCTTCGTGAGGTCCTGCACGGCCAGATCGCGCACTTCGGGGCAGTCGACGGTGAAGACCTTCGCGCTCGCGAGCGCGCGCTCGGCGCCCTTGAACAGTGCGTCTTCAGGCCGTTGCACTTGCAGATTCACCAGCGGTTGCTTGTCCATTTTTGTCCTTCCAGTTGCGGATAGTGAGAAGCGACAGGAACACCGGCCAGTCGCCTTTGTCTTTGAATGGCACCAGCCGGTAGGTGCCATCTGCGCGCAGCCCGAGTCCGTAGCGGTCCTCGATCTGCGTGCCGTTTTTCGCGAAGAGTTCGCTGTACGCAGCGAGCTGCAGGCCGATCACAGGCCCGAGCGTCAGCATCTTCTTGATGTCGATCACCGCGCGCCGGCCGTTGATCAGGCCCGAGCGGTCCGGCGTACCTGCGAAGCGCAGCGACGGGTGATAGAGCCGCTTTTCGATCGTCTCGGGCACGAAGCCGCTTTCCGCGCGGAACTTGATCCAAGCCGTGAGGTACGGCACGAGCTCGTCGGCAAGACAATCCATGTCCAGATCGTCAAGGTCGTACAGTTCCGTCATGCGGTGCACGGCCGTGCCGAGCTTCTGCGCACGTTCGAGCACGTCACGCGGCACCATGGAGTAGTCGACGAGCGGGGCGAGGATCTGCGTCACGCTCGGCAACCGCTTTCCATTGACCGTGTAGGCGTGCTCGACCGGATCGAAAAGCAGCTCGCTCATTACGCGTCCACCGGGTCTTCGGTCCAGCTGACGAGATCGTTGTAGTTCGCCTTCGTCACGCCCTCGAAGCCGAAACCGAACTGCTTGCGAAGGTCTGCCTCGCCGAGCGCAGCCTGTTCCATCTTCGTCTTGAGGATGCGCATCACGCTTTCGCTGACGGGCTCGCCGGCCTGCGCGGCACCTTCGTCATCTGAGCCGGGCTCGCGCTCTGCTGACTGCTGTTGACGCGGCGCGGGTGCAGCACGGCGCGTGCGTTGCGTAGGCTCGGCGTTTTGTTGCACCGGCTCGGCCTGGCGTTGCGTGTTCTGCGTATTGATCACGCCATCGTCGTCGACGTTCTCGAGCGCGGGCGCCGCGGGGCGCTGGCTGCGCGACTGCGGCTGCGGCACTTCCTGCGCCGCGCCCATGTCACGCTCGACGACGCGCTGTGCTTCGTCCTCATCGAACACGCCGGCGAAGCCAAACGCGAGCCGTGCGCCCTGGACGAACGTCTTGTGGCGCAGCATGCGATTCGGGTGCGACTGCCAGGGCTGCATGTTCCGGCGCACGACCTCATCGAAGTACTCCCGGACAACCACCGGGCGCTGACGGTCCTTGCGGTAGACGCGGATTTCCATCCAGAGCGGCACCTTCTTGCTGGAGAACTCCGTGACTTCTTCGGCGTACGAGAACTCGAAGCCGTCGCACATGGGGTGCTCATTCACGATGCGCGCCCAACCATCCACGCCGATCACGGGCACAATGCCGCCCTTGTCGGGGAACGCGTAGATCTCCTTGGTGAACGGGTTCAGGCCGTACTGGTCGGCGACGATCAGGAGCGCGGCCATCTGTTCGTCGGTGACTTCGTTGTTACCGTTCTGCTTGAACGCCGTCGACTTGAGCGTCGACATGAGCTTCGCGGGCTCGATCGAGAACTTGTCGGCGAACTTCGCGACGAGGCTCGTCCGTTGGGTGGTGACTGCTGTGCTCACGTTGCACTCCTGTGCGTGTGTTGAGGGTGGAAATCCGCTTCGATCGCGGCAGACGTCAGGACAACCGCGAAGAGCACGACCCAGCCGGCGATCATTGCCCTGACTGGATGCGAGTCGAAGTAGGTGTTGAGGCGTTTCACTTCACACTTCCGTACGGCACTGCGCGGCGCTGCACGCGATTCGACGGATGCAGCAGATAGTTCTCGCCGAGCGCTTCCTTCGCGCGCTCCAGGCGTTCCTCGCGGCTATCCACGTAGTCGGACCACTCGCGCAGCTTCTGCTGGCGTTGCTCGGTAAAGGCGTCAAACATGCTCATCTCCAGAACGGAAACAGGACATCGATCAACGGCTGCTCAAGAAAACTGCACAGCACGGCCGCGGCGAAGAACACGCCGAACAGTACGCACAGCGCCGTGCGAATCACGAGAGCCATCTTGAAATCCGAAGCGGTGTAGGTGGAATCGATCACAGCAGGCACACGTCGCGCATGAGATCGACGGCGCCGAGATAAACGCTCTTGTTCTTCCAGGGCACCCAGACGTAGCAGAGGTACGCGTTGCTCAGGATCACGATTGAATAGCTGAGGCGGTCCATGTCAGTGCTCCAGAACGGTGATCGACACATCACCGATAGCAGCCTCAAGACGCGCACGAGCGATCAGGCACTCGGTAACAGCGCGGCTGCGTGCGCCATAGTCGTCCTCGGTCAGGATCGCCTCGGCAGCCTTTAGAGCCTTGATCGCAGTGACGATGTGTTCCAGGCGGATGTCCATTTCAGTGCTCCAGCGCACGCAGCGCGGTTTCGTCGGCTTCGATCTCTTCGTTCGGGCAGCCCGGCGCGCAGCCGAAGCTGAGGCGGCACTCCGGGCAGCGTGCGCGGTACACGCGGCGCGTCGGTTCGACATCGGGCTCGGCGAAGTAAGCAACCTCGTCGGCGATCCGGGATGAGAGGGTATGCATGTTTGCCTCGCTGCGTCAGGTGACGTGTTGAGGTAATAGTAGCAGCGCTGCTGCTATTGTCAAGAGCAGTGCTTCTAAAGATGGTGAAAAAAATCCCCGCGAAAGCGGGGTGGTCGGGAAAGTCCTGAGATCAAAGAAGGCGTTTCGCACACTCCAAAGCTTTCAAAAGGTGATGCGCCATCTCTTTCACGGTGCGCTCTGGCGGCTCCGGGGCCGTCGTAGGGATCGCGTTTGCGCGCAGGCGCCGTATGTGTCCCCGGGCGCGGTACTTGTCCAGCTCAACGATTTTTTCGGTGGTATTCATCGAGGCCCTCATGTCGTATGCCGGTGAGGATCTCGGTGGCCGCACGCTCCGCATCGCCAATCAGTTCCTCTGCCGTTCGCATATCTTGGGATTCGTTAGGCCGGACTGCAAGCAGAAGCAGCGCTGTTACAAGTTTAAAGTTTTTCCTTACGGAATCTGAATCTCTATCCAGGCGCGCGACACACCGAATCAATTCAGCCGCTTCTGAAGAAAGAGGCCGATCTTGGCCGCTGATCGCTGATTTGGAGGTCCGCTTTTCCAAGCGTCCAGAAGCGCGTGTCGTGCGCACGAACAGGTCGTCATCTAGTGCGTGGTCGCCCAGATTCTCCTCCACGAGCCGGGGGCTGATCGAGCTGGGGGACACCTTAAGCACGGCGCATAACTTCATCAGCGTGGCGAAATTCAGCGCCAGCACGCCGCGCAGGTATTGGCCCACAGCGCTCTGGCCGCCGATCTTTGCTTCGGCTCCCAGCCACTCCTGGGTGGCACCAGGATTATTCGCTTTGAATGACTCCCACGCCGCCCGCAAGCGCGCGACTTCCTGCTGTTCTTCGGCCGTTAGCTCGTGCCGTTGGATTGTCTTTTTCATGTCTGGATTCTAGGAGCAGGACTTTTATGTATGGGAAGTGCTTGAAAAGCTCTGCTGCTTGCGTACAATAAGAGCAGTGCTGCTAAATGAGGCCTCCCATGCGACTCGACGAATACCTGACTGCAAAGAAGATGTCCCAAGGGGTCTTCGGCGCTCTTCTGAACCCGCCTGTATCGCAAACGCTGGTCAGCCAGTGGAACCGCGGCGTGACGCGCGTGATGCTCGAGCAAGCCATCCAGATCGAAGTCCTTACCGAAGGGCTGGTCACGCCGCGTGAGCTGGCTGAAATGTTCAAGCCCCGCGAGAGCGCTGAAGCGGCTTAAACCGAACCGAACGCAGTCTAAAAAAACCACCGATCCCCTGGAGTCCGCATATGGGCCGCCCACGTGCCGAATACCGAAACGAGATCAAGACCCGCGTCCGAGACGAGGTCTACGAACGCCTGCAGGAATTCAAGCAACTCAACTTCATCGAGAGCGACTCGCAAGCCATCGCCCGACTGCTTGAGATGCTGCTGTGCGGAATAGTGCCGGCGTCGCGATCGGCAGTAAGCGGCAATCAGGGAAATACAGGGCCACGAGCACACGCATGACCGATACGAAAAAGCGGTACGTGGTCGACCTCACAGACGGGGAAGCGGAGAGTATCGAGCAGCGCGCTAGAGATCTAGAGGTGGCGGCACCGGATTTCATTGCGTATTGCGTACGCGTGCTCTCTTTCGGACTGAATTACGCGGCCAGGATGCTGCCCATGCAGGGCCAATCTGGGATGCATGAAGGGGAGTAACGATGGAACTGTTCATCGACACATATTTTTATGTGCTCCTGCAACTGTGGTTCGGCGGCTGGAGGGTTCTATGAGCGCTGCGGACATTCTGATCGTCGGCATGGTTCTGCTGATTCCGTGCGCCTTCTACGGCGCGTGGAGATTGCATTGAGCCGCTGGACTACAACCGAAGTTGCGACGCTCGTGCGCGAGGTGCCCCGTGGGCACAGCGACGCCGATCTGAGCAAACTCTTCACCCGCCATTCGCTCCTGGGTGTGCGTCGCAAGGCGCGACGCTGCGGATTGATGTGGCCGTCTCGCCAGCGCGCGAGGAAAGCGATCTGACATGGCACGCGCACGCAATATCAAACCCGGCTTCTACACGAACGAAGACCTTGCTGAATGCTCGGTCTGGGCTCGCTACATTTTCCCCGGCCTCTGGATGATGGCGGACCGCGAAGGCCGTCTCGAATATCGTCCGAAAAAGATCAAGGGCGAGTTGCTTCGTTTCGACCAGCAAGCCGCTGAACCCTTGCTGGATGAGCTTCAGCGGTGGGGTTTCATCGAGATATATGAGGTCGAAGGCCGCAAGTTTATCCAGATCATGACATTCTCCAAGCATCAGAATCCGCACCATCGGGAAGCCGAAAGCGACATTCCACCACCTAAAAGCCCTGGGCTTACACCCCTTGGCAACTCATCAAAGCCTGGGGCTACTGATGGTTTGGATTACATAGAAGCCCAAGGCGAGCCTGAGACAAGCCCAGGAATGGAAGTTGAAGATGAGACTTGCCAAGGGGGTCAAGCCGGGCTGATTCCGGATTCCGGATTCTCTGATTCTCTGATTCCGGATTCCGGATCCCCTTCAGTGGAGTCGTCGGTAGTTCATACCAATGCGGGCGAAGAAAATCCGGACGGCTCTACTTCCGTTTCGAGAGCAATCGAAATTGCCGTGTACCTGCGACAGCGCGGGGTGGTCGGTGCCAACAGCGTGAACCCGTACATCGCTGGATGGGGCGATGACGCACGGGTGACGAACGAGATTCTCGATGCTGCGATCTCCAAGGCCAGAGCCAGCCTCAACGGCAAGCATCTCGGTCCGAACTACCTCGCAACGGTCGTCCCTGATCTGCTCAACCCGCAGCCGGTACAGCTCAAGCCAAAGCGTGACGACTGGCATCGCACCGATGCGGGAATCAAGCGCAAGGCCGACGAATTGGGCGTGAAAGCCCGGGCAGGGTGGGGCTACGACCAGCTCAAGGACGCCGTTTTCGAAGAGATTCGCCGCCTTGAGCGGCAGGGAGCAGCAGCATGAGCGTAGAAATGAATCCGGGCGATACGTGGGGAAAATGCTTCGTGTCCGGTTGTCCGATCTTCGGCTCGCTCGGTCGTGGAAGCGAATGGGCTTGCTTCTGCCATTACCGCGCGGACTCCGGCGACTTCAGCGAAATCACGCATTTGCTGCTCCACGAGCTTCGCCCGCTTGGCCAATCGGCTGTCGATATCCGCATGCACTACGGCCGCGATTCATGGGCGGACGCATTCAAGCGCATCCAGAAGCGCCTGCGCGAAGCCAATCGGCTCGACATGCTTTTCAACGCCGACGGGAAAGACACGCCCCCATCGCCGCCTTGTCCTCCGGGAATGAAGCCGGTTGTGAAGATGTGGCTTGCGCGCATTGAGTTGGAGATGGAAACGCGGTGCGGGGAGGTTGGGCGGCCGATGGAATTGCCGGGCATAACGCCGCCGACTGCGCCAGTCATTGGCCCGACGCACGCCATGACGCATTACACCGAGATCGCGCAGTGACCCAAATTCTTCCCGCCCAAAACAGGATCCACATCATGAACGCCACCACCACGCGCGCGGATCAGCGCACCGAGAACCCGCTGCGAGACCAGGCCAAGGCCATCCGCGAGCAGCACGACGCGAAGCCTGCAGCGCCGAAGGAATCGCCGCGCGACGCGCGCCTTCGCACGCAGATCGAGCGCGATGCGAAGAAGCGGCCGATGACGGGAGGAAAGTCGTGCTGACCGTCACGCTACCGTATCCGATAAGTGCCAACCGCTATTGGAAATCCTTCCCGCTGAACGGCCGCACGATGACCGCGCCGAGCAGCGAGGCGAAGGCGTACAAGCGCGACGTCGGCTTCATCCTTCGCGGTGTTGGCGTCACGAGCCCGATCGAAGGGCGCGTGGCCGTGCACATCGACCTGTACCCGAAGCGTCCGCAGGACTGGGAGTCGCGCAAGCGCAAGCTCGGCGAGAACTGGGATGACGGCGTGCAGTGTTTGGATATCGACAATGCGCGGAAAGTCCTCTACGACGCGCTCAAGGGCATCGCCATCGTCGACGACAAGTGGATATGGTCGGACAGCGCGCGGCGTTGCGAGCCGGATGGTGAAGCTCGGGTGGTGGTGACGATTCGCGAGGTGGCTGCCGTGAAGTCGGCGGCGCAGCCCGCGCTTTTCGATGAGGTGGCGGCGTGAGCGACTTCTTCGGGATGGGTGTGCCGCTGCGCGATCCTCGGCGAGCATCCGCCGTCAGCGGCGTTCATCGACTTTCCGCATGACTGGAAGCGCGATGCGCGTGCTAAGGCGGCTGAGCGATTCATAGTCAAGCCCATGAAGGTCATCAAGGGAGACTGGTGGAAATGAGCCACCTCACGCCCCTCCAGCTCGCCGGCGCACTCGCGCGCCGCGCCGACTTTCACGCATGGGTCTCGCAGTACTCGGTGCCCCCGCGCGCCATTGACGCAGACGCGGCCGCCCAGTTCATTCGCGATGCCTGTGGCGTGCAATCGCGCCGTGAACTCGCAACCAATTCCGAGGCGGCCCACCGTCTCGAAACCCTCGTGCGCAGGCCCTTCATTGCCTGGCGCGAAAACAACCAGGAGCAATCGTGATCGAACCCAGCATTGGCCGCGTCGTCTGGTTCAGGCCCGGAAAGAATCTGCGCAACGTGCAGACGGATCTCAAGCAGCCGCTCGCGGCGATCGTGTGCTACGTGCACGGGCCGCGTAGCGTCAACCTCAGCGTCTTCGATGCGCTCGGCAAGCATCACGCCTTCGTCAACGTGCCGCTGCTGCAGGACGACGACAAGGCGCCGGATGGCGAGATGCCTTACGCCGAGTGGATGCCGTTTCAGAAGGGGCAGGCGGCGAAGACGGAGGCGGCAGAAGCGAAGGCCATGGATACGAATCTCGCGGCCTATACGTCGCCGGCGCCGCAACGTGCCCCGCATCAACAGCGTGTGATCGTCGAAAAGACTCACCTCGACGAACGGCTCTCGGCGCTGACCGCCTTCTTCGGGACGGAGATCTTCAACGGACTCGCCGAACTGGAGCGCGGGCGTCTCCGTGCGCAAGCGGTCGCCATGGAGTCCTATTCCACTATCCTCGGCGACCGCATAGCGGCATTCGAATAACGCAGCGAGGGCAGGTGCTTTGGGGCAGCGGACGTAGCGCGTAAGACCCCGGGCAGGCACGCAAATCAATCGGAGAAAGTGGATATGCACAACCTCAACCAAAGTGTTCGCCCCATGATGATTGGCGATCAAGAGATCGCAAAGCAGATCGCAGCGTCGCAGCAATCGATGCAGGTACCGCCGGCACCATCGCCCAGCCTCGAAGTCGAGCTTTGCGAGCTTCATGCCGCGCTCGGTTCGCTCGAAGCCGAGTCCGAAGCATTTCAGACCGCCGTATCGAGCGTCAGTCATTCATGTTCGCCATGCGGCGACGGGACGCGGGAGAACGCCGACTTGTTGCCGCCTGCGCTTGAGGCAGTCCGTGCAGCGCGACATCGCGTGAATCGAATTTGCATTGCACTCGCTGATGCGCGCATGCGCCTCGCCCTTTAATCCCACCGGCTCATATCCACGGAGAAAACCATGAGCAACGAGCAAGACCCCATCGCCGCAGCAGCGGCAAACCTCGCGGCAGACGCTGCGCCGAGCAGCAGCGAGCCGAGCCTCTTGCAGAAGGCCGAGGCCACGATTCACGACCTCGAAGCGAAGCTGGACCACTTCATCCATCCGGAGGCGGCCAACGAGGGAAACGCCAATGCGTCTGTGGCCGCGGCAGCCACTGGCGCAGATACACCGATCGCCGCGACGGAGGTCTCGGGCCAATCGAGCTCGCCTGCTGCAACGAATGCTGCGGACCAATCGGCCTCTGCATCTGCCTCCCTGTCGGAGGGCAATACGACAACACCCGAGTCAGGCTTGACCACATCTACGGCTGGCGCCCCGCAGGCTGAAGCCCCAAACGCTGCACCCACCGCTGGCGATATCGCTGCTATCGATGCGGGTGGTGAAGCGCCGCCGATCATCGTCGAAGGTGACCTCCCAAACGCCGCTGCGTCGGCTGCGGAAAGCTCCTCCGCAAGCGCCTCGGAATCGTCTGCACCGAGTGCGTCGCCCGTCGCCGCCACGCTGGTTCCCAACGCTTCCGCCATCCGTGAGCACCTGCAGACCATCCGCTCGCATCTGAGCGCTATGGGCTTCGAACAGGGCAGCGTGGCGGTGATTCATGGGGCGATGGACGAGATCGAGAAGCTGCTCTAAAGCAAACCGAACGGGGAAACCATGGACCGCATCGACGAACTGCTGCTTGACTGGTACACGTGGAGCCAAGGATACAACCCGGGCACCGACTACCAGGCATTCGACAGCACCACGGCGCAATTCCGCAGCAGCCGGCAATGGATGGAATTCGACGATCTCGACGCGGAGGTGGAGTGGGCATTGAAGAAGGCTACCGGGCGCGTGCTCGAACCGCTGATCCAGAAGCTGGACCTGCGCGCCCGGGTGGCCGTCAATGCGATGATGCGCAATTTCGAGAGTGGGGCACAGGTCTGGAGCAGCGTGAGATTGGGCGACGGATTCAGCCTGCAGGAGGAATACGACCGGGCCAAGGCGATTCTCTGCCCGATGATGGTTGCGGCTGGGCTGCTCGAAAAGTCCGCCTGCAAGGAATTAGTATGAGCCTCGCAAAATATCGGGTCGCCTTCAATACACAGCGTCACGGAGCTGCCCGCCGCGGGATTGGTTGGGAACTGACCTTCGAACAATGGCTTGAATGGTGGGGTGCAGACATCGAGCGTCGCGGGACCGGCGAATGCAACCTTCAGATGCAGCGCATCGCTGACGCCGGCCCATATGCTATCGGCAACATTAAAAAGGGAACGCCGAAGCAAAATTCTTCAACCGCGGCAATTGTCAGGCGCAACGAGGCCTGCGAGAGGGCGGCCGAAATCCGGAGGCAGCTAACCAGCGATCTCATGGAGGACGAGTCGGGAGAGAAAGTCATTCATTCGCTGGATGAAGATGAGCGTGAGCTTTTTCTGATGTTCTGGCCTAGGTCTTCATCTTCATTGCTAGTTTCAACGAAATCTTGACATTCCGAAAAATCTTCTATATCTTTCGAAACCAGTTTGGACGGCGTTCGTCCAGAGAAAAGCCCGTTCGGTGAAAGCCGCGCGGGCTTTTTGCTTTTCTGCCCGTGTCTCCACGCGATGAGAGTCGCGTTTCCTGTCCCCCGTTCGCTTTCCGGCGTCGGGGGCTTTTTTATTCCGGAGCCTGCCATGCCGCTGCTCAAGTCGCTCGCGAAGAACGCGTTCGGCAAGAACGTGAAAACTGAGATGGCTGCTGGCAAGCCCCAGAAGCAGGCCGTCGCCATCGCCTATTCCGAGAAGCGCGCCGCCATGAAGCGCAAGGAAGCCCGCAGATGATCCAGCCCACTGACGACCGCATTCTCGTGCTGCCTGACGCGATCCGCGAGGACATCACCGATTGCGGCATCTTGGTGAAAGTCGGCCAGAACATCGAGAGCAAGCGCCAGCTCGGCGGAACCGGGACGATCGTGGCAGTGGGACCAGGCAAGCGTGGCCGCGACGGTCACCGCCGCCCGATGACAGTTGAGCCGGGCCAGCGCATCGTGTTCGGCGAGTTCCTGCACAAGGAATGCTACGACGACGAGAACCAACGCTATCTGCTCATGCAGGAAGCGGACGTGTGTGGGGTGTTCGAATGAAGCCCGTCAGCGCGCTCGACAAGGCGCTCACCGCCGCACTGCGCTCGCATCTCGATGCAATGCAGGGTGCAGAGCATATGGCTGCCCACGTGCGCGCGTTGAGCTATCGCATGCCGCTTATTGTGCGCATCGGCAACCGCGGCTGGCAGTACTCGATCAGCGGCTGTTTTGGGGCAGTTCGATGAAAGCCGGCGACATCATGGTGATCTGCCACCCGACGAGCCCGAACGATGGGAAGCGCGTGCGAATCCTGCAGGCAGCTCACGGCTACAACCAGGAAACGGATGATTTCGAGGCAGATTTCGTCGATGCCGAAGTGCTGGATACGGGCCTGTGCGGCGGCATCCACAAGCGGTTTCTGGCTGAGGTGCAGTGATGGCTGGACGCCCGACAGCATTCCGCGAAGAGTTCATCGAGCTGGCGCGGAATTACTCGCTGCTGGGCGCGACGCAGGAAGAGATCGGGCCGCTGCTCGGTGTGACCGGGCGCACGATCAAGAACTGGAAGCGTGACCATCCGGCATTCGCCGCAGCGCTCAACGAAGGATCGAAGCATGCCAACGCGCGCGTGGTCGGCGCACTCTTCAATCGCTGCATCCAGGGCGACGTGACCGCCATCATCTGGTGGTCCAAGAACAAGATGGGATGGCGCGACAAGGCGGATATCAACGCCAATCTGAGCGGCAAGATCGAGACTGTCACGCGCCGCATCATCGACCCGAAAGAACCTGAGAAAAAGTGAACGAGATCGTGATCGAGACGCCGCGCGTGTTCGCGCCGCTGCTCGATGACGGCCTTCGCTATCTGGGCGCGCACGGCGGCCGGGGTTCGGGAAAATCTCACTTCTTCGGCGAGCTGGCGATTGAACGATCGGTGATGGAGAAGTTCGATCTCGTCTGTGTGCGCGAAAACCAGAAGTCGCTGGATCAGTCGGTCAAGAAACTTCTCGAAGCGAAGATCGAATCGATGAATGCGGGCTACTACTTCGATGTGCAGGACGCGAAGATCAAGAGCATTCACGGCGGCCTGATCATCTTCCAGGGCATGCAGAACCATACCGCCGAGTCCATCAAGTCGCTCGAAGGCTTCGACGCGTCATGGGTGGAAGAAGCGCAGACGCTCAGCCAGAAGTCGCTCGACATGCTGCGCCCGACGATCCGCAAGCCGCTCTCACAACTCTGGTTCTCATGGAATCCGCGCTTCGAGACTGACCCTGTCGATGCGCTCCTTCGCTCTGAGAATCCTCCGCCAGATTCGCGCGTGATTGAGGCGAACTTCGCGGACAACCCGAAGTTTCCCGACGTGCTGCGCTCCGAAATGGAGTACGACAAGCGTCGCGACCCCGACAAATATGTGCACATCTGGCTCGGGGGCTATCAGCAATCGAGCGAGGCGCGTGTGTTCCGCAACTGGCGCATCGAGGAATTCGAGCGCCCGGCGGGGACCATCTTTCGCCTGGGTGCGGACTGGGGCTTTTCGGTCGATCCAAGCGTGCTCGTGCGCTGCTCGATGGAAGGCAACGCGCTCTATATCGATCACGAGGCCTATCAGGTCGGCTGCGAGATCGTGAACCTGCCGGAACTGTTCATGAGCGTGCCTGAGGCAGAGAAGTGGCCTATTACGGCCGATTCGGCACGTCCCGAGACAATCAGCCATATGCAGAAGCATGGTTTCCCGAAGATCGTGCCAGCTGTGAAGGGCGCGAAGTCACTCGAAGAGGGTGTCGAATTTCTGAAGAGTTTCGACATCGTCGTGCATCCGCGTTGCCAGCACACAATCGATGAGCTTTCGCTCTATCGCTACAAGACCGATCCGATGACCGACAAGGTCGTTCCCATCCTCGATGACAAGGACAATCACGTGATTGATGCCCTGCGCTATGCGTGTGAAGGCGCGCGCCGTGCCGTCAAGCGCGTTGTCACGCCCAAGGCGAAACCCGTTGGGCGCTTTGCAGGCGCAGGCGGATGGATGGCATGAAGACATCAGCCGAAGTGCGCAATCCGATCATCAAGGAATGCAACGACAACCTCAAAACAGCAGTTGAGGCGGAAACCGAAAATCGCTCGGAAGCGCTCAACGACCTGAAGTTTGCCGCTGGCGATCAGTGGCCAGACATGATCCAGAGCGCGCGCGAGCTTGAGCATCGCCCGTGTCTCGTGATCAACAAGACCGACAGTTTCGTGCGTCAGGTCGTGAACAACATGCGCGAGCAGCGTCCGCGCATTCAGGTGCATGCGATCTCGGATGGTGCCGACAAGCAGAAGGCAAAAGTCATTGCTGGGCTCATCCGCCACATTCAGGTCAAGAGCAAGGCCGACACCGCCTACGATACCGCGGCTGACTGGCAGGTGCGCACGGGCCTCGGATACTTCCGCTTGAACACGCGCTATGTGCGCGAGAACAGCTTCGATCAGGAAATCTGTTTCAATCGCATCCGCAATCGCTTCACGGTCTATTTCGATCCCGCGAGCGTCGAACTGGATGGCTCGGACGCTGAGTGGTGCATCATCACCGACCGGATGCGCAAAAAGAAATTCCAGCGCAAGTACCCGAAGGCGAAGTGGGTGGATTTCAAGGCGCTGGGCGCTGGCGATGAGTTGAACGACTGGGCCAATGGCGATGAAATTCGCGTGGCTGAGTACTTCAAGCTCGACAAGGTCGAGGACACGCTCTGGCTGCTGAGCAACGGGAAGACCGTTTTCAAGTCACAGGCCAAGCTCGACGAGATGCAGGCCGCAGGCGTGACGGTCGCCCAGGAACGCGCCACGGTGCGCCGCCGGCTCATGTGGTACAAGATGACCGCGCTCGAGATCCTCGATCAGCGCGAGTTGCCGGGCCGCTGGATTCCGGTTTTCCCGGTCTACGGTGCCGAATACGACATCGACGGCAAGGTGATTCGCTACGGCATGGTGCGCGGTCTTCAGGATCCGCAGCGCATGTACAACTTCTGGCGCACCGCCGAGACGGAAATCGTCGCGCTCGCACCAAAGGCTCCATGGCTGGTCGAAGAAGGTCAGATCGAGGGGCACGAGGAAGAATGGGACAACGCGAACAATCGCAGCTACTCCCACCTAAAGTACAAGGGCGTCATGATCGATGGCGTGACGCCTGCGCCGCCGCCTGAGCGTCTGCAACCGCAAGGCATGCCCCAAGCGCAGGTCAATGCCGCCATGGGCGCCAGCGAGGATATGAAGGCCGTGGCCGGTATGTTCGATCCGGCTCTGGGTGCAGAAGGGCAGGAAACCTCCGGCACGATGGTGCAGCGACGCCAGAAGCAGTCAGACCGGTCGAACTTCCACTTCTACGACAATCTCTGCATCACCATGAAGCATGCCGGCATGGTGATCCTCGACTGGGTTCCGCACTACTACGACACGCAGCGCACGATTCGCATCATCGGCGAAGACGGTGTGCCTGATAGCGTCACGATCAACCAGAAGCAGCGCGACGAGGCCGGCACGATTCAGCAGGTGCTCAACGACGTCACGATGGGCGAATACGACATCGTGATGGACGTGGGCCCGGGCTACGACACGAAGCGCGAGGAAGCGGCCGACAACATGCTCGGCATGCTGGCCACGCCGCTGGGCGAGAAGGTCGCGATGGTCGCCGATGACATCGTGATGCGCCAGTTCGACTGGCCCGGTGCGGACCAGATTGCGGATCGCCTCGCCGCGGCCAATCCTATTGCAGGCGTCGAATCGCAGATTCCCGATGATGTGCCGGATCAGGCCAAGTCGCTGATTGCGCATCTCGTCGCGCAGAACAAGCAGATGAGCAGCGCGCTTCAGCAAGCCGAGCTAGATCGCAAGTACCGCATTACGTCCGAGCAGATGAAGCAGGCCGGCGAGAATCAGCGTACGGCGCTCACGGATCAGACCAAGCGTCATGACATCGCCAGCCGCGACGCGACCGCGATCACCATGCAATCGATGCAGGACAGCATTGCGCTGATCCTCGCGCATCTCGACCTGAAGAAGGAAGAGGCGCGCATCGACGCAGGCGCAGACAAGGCCGCCACCGAATAGGCAGTACCCGTTTCACTCTCGCCCCACACGGTCACCCCGCCGTGTGGGGCGTTTTTATTGGGGATCGTGGAGAGATCCATGTCGAAGACCGCAACTGTTGTCACTTCCGAAACGCTGATGCAACGCTTGACCGGCGAAGCACCGGCCGCGACTCCCGCGGCTGACGCAGCCCCTGCCACTCCAGCGCCTGAAAAGACGGGCGAAGAGGGCAAGACGGGCATAGAAACTCCTGTCGGTCAGGAATCGCCACAGCAGCAGCCGAAGAAGAAACCCCTGATCGAGGAACTGGTACGCACGCGTCACGAACGCAACGATGCACGCACGGAAGCAGAAGTCTTGCGCGCCGAGCTTGCTGAACTGCGCGAACAGATGCAGGCCGCGCAGGCAACACCCGCGCCGAAAGAACCCGATCCAAAGCCGGAGCGCGCGCAGTTCGTCACCGAGGCGGACTATCACGAGGCGCTCACCGACTGGAAGGTGGATCAGAAGCTTGCCGAGCGACAGCAGGAAGAGCAGCAGGCACGCATGCAGGCCGCACAGCAGCAATTGGCCGATAGCTGGGATCGTCGTGGCAAGGCAGCGCGCGAAACGATGCCGGACTATGACGATGTAGTAGGGAAGTCTGAAATCGATCTCCCGAATCCCATCTATATGGCAATTGTTGAAAGCGATTATGGCCACGAACTGGCCTATTACCTCGCGAAGAATCCCGACGAAGCACGACTGCTGCGGGGCATGAGCCTCACTTCGGCAGTGCGCATGCTCGGAAAGCTCGAGGACCGGCTGGCCGCCGACAAGGCCCCTGCGAAGAAAGACGCGCCTGCCGCAGCAGCATCCGCAACACCCGAAAAATCGAAGGCGCCAGCGCCCATCGAACCGCTTTCTGATGCATCGGGGTCCGCCGAAAAGCCGACCTCGCAGATGACGTATGCCGAGTACAAGGCCATGCGTCAGCAGCAGGAAGCAGCCAGACGAAAGCGCTAACGCCACCCAGACCATTGAGGCCCCGCCGAGTGCGGGGCTTCGTCGTTTACGGAGCCTGAAATGTCCAACGTCATGTTGACCATCAGCGACATCACCTATGAATCGCTGATGGTCCTCGAAAACGAACTCGTGTTCTCCGACAAGGTGAACAAGGAGTACGACGACAAATTCGCCATTGCCGGCGCGAAGATCGGTTATACGGTCAACGTCCGCCGCCCGGCCCGCTTCAAGGGCACGGTCGGTCCCGCGCTGAACGTGGAAGACTTCGTCGAAGGCAGCGTGCCCGTCACGCTCACCACGCAGTTCCACGTCGATACGCAGTTCTCGACCGCGGATCTGCTGCTGTCGATGGATGACTTCAAGGGCCGTCTCATCAAGCCCGCAGTGGCCGCCATCGCCAACAAGGTGGACTTCGACGGTACAACCTTCGCCTATCAGAATACGGCCAACGCCGTGGGCACGCCGGGCACCAAGCCGACCGCTGCACTGACCGCCCTGACGGCCAAGGCCATCATGGATTCGGAAGCGGCTCCGGATGACGGCGACCGCTGCATCCTGCTCGATCCGTTCTCGATGGTGAGCATGGCCGACGCGCTCAAGGGTCTCTTCAACCCGGCGGCGACGATCGGCGAGATGTACAAGAAGGGCCTGCTCGGTAAAGATACGCTCGGCTTCGACTGGTACCAGAGCCAGAACATCGCCTCGTATCAGGTCGGCGCGCAGGGCGGCACACCTGTGTTCTCGACGGGCAATGCCTCGTCGGCGCTCATCGCGTCGGGCTGGCAGGACAACGGTACGCTCTACACGACCGGCTGGACGGCTACGACCAACGTGCTGAACGTGGGCGACGTCATCACCATTGCAGGCGTCTATGCGGTCAACCCGCAGAACCGCGCGCAGTGGGGCTCCAACCAGCTTCGCCAGTTCGTCGTGCGTCCTGCAGTTGGCACGCCCGCGGCTGGCACCTTCACGCCGGTCTTCAACAGCCTCGGTCAGGTCATCGGCGGCCAATATGCGTCGAACGGTTCGGGCCAGCTCCAGCTCACGATCGCGCCTGCGATCATCAGTGCGGGCCAGTTCCAGAACGTGTCTGCGGCTCCGGCCAACAATGCGGCCATCACCGTGTTCGGCTCGGCGAATGCTTACTCGCCGCAATCGATCGCGATGCACAAGAACGCGTTCACGCTGGCAACTGCCGATCTTGAATTGCCCGATGGCGTGCACTTCGCGGGTCGCGCGGCCGACAAGATGACCGGCCTGTCGATCCGCATCGTGCGCCAGTACACCATCAATAACGATGCCATTCCGGCGCGTTTCGATGTGCTGTATGGCTGGGCGTCCCTGTACCGCGAACTCGCCTGCCGAGTCGCCGGCTAACCCGATCTGAAGCCCCGCAAGGGGCTTTCCCTTTCTCAGGAGTCTCGAAATGACCACGACGAATCCGGGCCCGGCGATTACCGCAAATCCGGTACCGTGCCTGCCCATCGGCAACCTGCAGAAGATGGCGATCATCACGACCGTCTCCATCACGCCGGTGGCCGTTGCTGCCAACACGACCGCGCAGCAGAACTTCGCTGCATCGGGCCTTGGCCTTCAGCAGGGCGACGTCTGCGAAGTGATCGCAGGTCCGTCCTTCCAGGCGGGCCTCATCACGCAGCCGACCATCGCAGGCGCGCCGGCGGACCAGTTGACGATCACCTTCGGAAACGTGACGGCCAGCCCGATCACGCCCGCCGCCGGCATCTATACGGTGCGCGTGACCCGTCTGCAGGCGTTCGACACGGTTGCCTCCGGCGCCGGCTACATGAACTCGTTCTAACCCCATCGGGAGGGCTTCGGCTCTCCCAGTTCTGGAGAACAGCATATGGCAACGACAGTCTGCCGCGGAAACGTGATGCTCGAAGAAAATCTTCAGGTCACGCTCACACCGAACAACGGGACGAACATCGCCGCCAATTCGACGGTAGAAACCACCTATACGCTTCCGGGCGTTCAGATGAACGATTTCGTCTCGATCAACAAGCCTTCGCATACTTCGGGACTCGTTGTCTCGAACGTGCGCGTGGTCGCCGCAAACCAGATCGCCGTTCAGTTTGGCAACGTGACCACTGGGGCGATTACGCCCACGGCGGAAATCTATCTCTTGAACGTGACGCGTTGCGAGTACTCGCCGCCTCCTTCCGTGATGAGCGCATAAGCCATGGAATTTCCAAAGATGCTTTATCGTTCGGGCGAGAAGTTCGCCGACGCGGATGCGCTCAAGACTGGCCTGCATATCGGCACCGTCAAGACGCTGATCGCTTCTTCGGCAGATGCGCAGACCGAAGCGGAAGCCGATGGATGGGCCGAAGACCTTTCTTCGCTGATCCGCAAGAAGCCCGGTCCGAAGCCTAAGACCGAAGGGGCGGAGGCATAAATGTCGGCCACCGCGCTGGATATCATCAAGGGTGCGCTCAAGCGTATCAATGAGCTGGCCGCCGGCGAGACGCCGGACGACGACATGGCAATGGATGCACTGTACGTGCTCAACGATCTGCTTGACAGCCTGTCGAACGAGCATCTGGCGTGCTACAACCGCGTCGAGAATATCTTCAATCTGGTATCCGGCCAGAACATCTACACAGTCGGCAATCCGGTCGGCGGCACGTTCCTCGGCACCGTGGTTCAGGGCAGCAATGTAATTTCCGGTGTCACCGCAATCCCTGCCAATCTAGCGGTCGGCGGCAGCCTCAGCGGCTCTGGGATCGCCTCAGGTGCGACGGTGACAGCCATCGGCACGAATACCGTCACGATGTCCGCGAACGCCATCGCGACCTATTCCGTGCTGTTTCCGGTCACGTTCACGACGCCAGGCAATATCCCGATCCAGCGCCCGTTGCGCGTGCTCACCGGTTTCACGCGGCTGACGACGAGCGGGATTTCGCAGGTCGATTATCCGCTGCGCCCGATCTCGGTTGATCAGTGGAATGCCATCGGCCTGAAGAATCAGCCGGGTCCATGGCCGCGCGTCATGTATTACGACGCCGCGTGGCCGCTCGCGACGATGTACTTCTTCCCGAATCCGTCGCAGGGCGGCGAAGTGCATCTCTGGACCGACAATCTGTTCTCCGATTTCGTCAGCCTCAATACGCCCATTGAGTTGCCGCAGGGCTATGAACGCTTCCTGAAGGTCGCGCTCGCGATCGAGCTATGGCCGGAATACAAGGGGGAGAAGCCGGTGCCCGATAGCCTCGCTGGCCAGTATCGCGTCGCCAAGACGGCAGTCAAAAGCCTCAATTCGCAGATCCAGAGCGTGGCGACTTATGACAATGCGATTGCAGGCCGCGCGAAGAACGACGCCGGTTGGGTACTTCATGGCGGCTTCCTATGAGCCAGTTTCCCTTCGTTGGGCAAGCCTACGAAGCGCCGATGCTATTGCAGGACGCGGAAAAGTGCGTCAACTGGTATGTGGAAGTCAGCCAGAACGAAGGATCGAAAACGCCCAAGGCGCTGCTCGGCACGCCTGGGCTCCTGAACAATCTCACCATTGGAAGCGGCCCGATGCGCGGCGACTGGCCGCTACCCGGCGGCACGCAGGCGATTGTTGTATCCGGCAACGAAGTCTTCATGGTATCGATTGCGACCGCCGCGACCGCGACGAGTAACGCAGTCCTGAAGGCTACCCAGATCGGCACGCTGCTCACCTCAACAGGGCCGGTTGTCATCCGCGATAATGGTGCGGGCGGTATTGCCGTAATTGTCGATGGCGTGAATGGCTACGTCGTCAATATCGCCAAGCAGACCGTCATACAGATTGGCGATCCCGCCTGGCTTGGTGCGACGCGCATCGCTTTTATCGACGGCTGGCTCGTTTTCAACAAACCGAACTCGCAGACTTTTTATGTCGCACCACTCTACTGGAACGGCACGAGCGCGTTCGACGCCACCTATTTCGCGCTGAAGGATTCGAGCACCGACAACCTCGTGACGTTCATCGAGGATAAGCGCGAGCTGTGGCTAGTCGGTGAGCGCACAACTGAAGTGTGGTATGACGCCGGCTCGTCAGAAGGACAGAATTTCCCGTTCTCTCGACTTCAGGGCGTCACGATGCAGCGCGGTTGCTCGGCGGCTCAATCTATCGCGCGCGTGGGCGACAGCCTCGTATGGCTCGGCCAGAACGAGCAGGGGCAGAACGCCGTGATGCGCACGATTGGCTATGAGATTCAGGACGTATCGACGATCGCGGTGAATCATGCCATTGCGTCCTATCCCGTCATCAGCGACGCGATCGCCTACTCGTATCAGGAAGATGAGCATCTTTTCTACGTGCTCACGTTCCCGACTGCGGACGCGACATGGGTGTGGGACGCGACCACGCGCATGTGGCACGAGCGCCTGAGTTATGACCCGGTGGCCGGGCAATTCCATCGTCACCTATCGAACTGCCACATGCTGTTTGCTGGACTGAATCTTGTAGGCGACTACCAGACCGGCAACCTCTACCAGATGACCCGTTCGGTCTATACCGACAATGGCGCGCCGCTCGTGTGCTGGCGCCGCACGCAGCATGTATGGGATCAGGACGACCGCGAGCGCGTCTTCTATCAGCGCCTGCAGATCGAATTCACGCCAGGCGTGGGCCTCCAGAACGGACAGGGCAGAAATCCGGAAATCATGCTTCGCTGGTCCGACGATGGTGCGCAGACGTGGAGCAACGAACACTGGAAATCGATCGGTCCAGTTGGCAAGACGAAATGGCGCGCCATCTGGCGACGGATGGGCGCCGCACGTGATCGTGTCTATGAAGCGAAGTTCTCCGATCCGGTGCCGCGCGATGTCGTGGGCGCCACGCTGATCGCTAGCTGACATGGCGAACTTTCCGGCAGGCTTCCCGCTCGCGCGGGTGAATACCTGGATAGATGAGCATGGCCGGCCGAATCGCGATTTTCTGTATCTGATTCTCACATTGTGGCAGCGCACCGGTGGTGCTTCAGGCTCATCGAGCGGCGGCACGACGATCATTAGTTCAGCGCCCCCAGCTTTCCTCGGCGATGAAGAAGGGGTCGACGAATTCTTCATGATGCCGGGGCCGCCGGGCGCGAATGGTATCCCGGGCGCAATCGGACCCGCGCTGCTGTTCGATATTCCGGATGAACTCGAACCGATGTTGCGCGGCTTGCTAGCGCCTGGCGGATGGTTCGACGAAAAGGGAAGCGGCGGCACATACGGATTCGCCGCCGGCGTGGATTTCACTGCTGGCACCACGACGAGCCTTACGCTTTCGCAGCCCTATGGTTATCAGGCAAATCTGATCGTCGCTTTCGATGGCGCATTCCAGGGCGCAGACCAGTTCTCGCTCAGTGGCAAGACACTCACTTTCACTTCCGCAATCCCTGTGGGCACCACCAAGGTGTTCGTCAAGGGATTCCTGATGCCTCAGTAAGGACCTCTCATGGCTTCGAACAAGGTCGTCCGGTTCGGTCCGGTGGCTATCCCTACGTCTGCCGGAAATATCGTCAATCCGCCGACGTTGACAGGGGGAACTGGCCTCGCGGGCACGAACGCGAATACCTACGTGATCCTGCGCCATATCCGCATCGTCAATACCGGCGCCTCGGCGGCTTCTCCGTCGCTATTCATCGGGTCTAGTGGCGGCTCGACCGCGTCAAGCGCCTTTGCCTTCAACGGCACGAGTATTCCTGCATCGGGAAATCCGGGCAATTACCTCGACTGGTATGGCCTTGTGCGTCTCGATGTTGCCGACTTCCTGACTGGCGTTGGCTCTGCCGCTGGCCTCGTGTTCGAGGCTGAGGGCGAAATCGGTATCGTCTAACTGGAGAATTTCATGTCTGCTTCCGTTTTCCGTCAGGTCTCCGCGGCTACGACGAATCTTGCGCAGGTCAAGCCCTATGCTGGCAATCTCGCTGGCTACCTGATCCTCAATACAAACGCCGCCGCGCGCTACGTGAAGCTCTATGATTCGACGGACCAGCCGGTAGTCGGTACGACGGTCCCGAAACTCACGATCCAGATTCCGGCATCCAGCGAGGCCGTCCTGTCGCTCGCGATTCCCGCGAATTTCAGCCACACGATGTGGATGGCCACGACCGTCAATGCGGCGGATAGCGATGCGACTGTCGTGGGTGCTGGCGACCTCATCACGCAGCTGCTCGTCGAATGAAGATCGTTCCGAACGTCACCTTCTCGCAGCCTTCATTCGGTATGCGCACGAAGGTCGAATCGCTAGAGCGCGAGATTCAACGCCTGCCACAGATCGATTGTCCGGTGCGCCACTACTTCGCGCCCGGCATGGCCGCGCGTGAGATGACGATTCCGGCGGGCGTCGTGGTGACGGGTGCCGTGCACCGGCATGAGCATCTGTGCACGGTCAGCAAGGGGCGAATCATCGTCTCGACCGACGAGGGCATGAAGGAGCTCGTCGCGCCGTGCACGATCGTCTCAAAGCCGGGCGCCAAGCGCGTGGGCTACGCGGTCGAGGAAACGGTCTGGACCACCTATCACGCGACGGACGAAACCGATATCGACCGCCTCATCGAAGAGATTACGGAATCGACGAGCGCGGAACTGATGGGCGGTGAACAGAATGTCCAGATGCTCGCGCAACTGGATCGCGACGACTATGCGCGATTCCTCGCTGAATATGGCCTCACGCAGGAAACCGTCACGCGCCTCGTCGAAAACGAAGCGGACCAGATGCGCATGCCTGGATGGGTGCGCACGCTCGAACTACGGCCATCTCCGATTGAAGGCAATGGCCTGTTCTCGCTATTCGATTTCACGCCGGGCGATCTGCTGGAACCCGTTCGCCTCGATGACAGGCGCGCGCCGGCCGGGCGCTTCATGAACCATTCCGCGCATCCGAACTGCCGGTTCGTACCGATGCCGAATGGCGATCTGCTGGCCTATGCCATGGAACCCATTGCAAAGGATGAGGAAGTGACCGTCGATTACCGGCAGGCCATGCATGTCAATGGCGCCGGATTCCAGCCTGTCGGGGGTAAAGCATGAGTGCGGGACTTTCAGCTGCCGCGATCGGGGGCATTGCAGCGGGTGTGGGCGCCATCGGCGGCGCGGTCATCAGTTCGCAAGGTGCGCAGTCCGCTGCGAATACGCAGGCCAATGCGGCGAACAATGCAACGGCCGCGCAACTGCAGATGTTCAATACGACTCAGGGGAACCTGCAGCCGTATATGAGTTCCGGCAGCACGGCGCTTTCCACGTTGAATGGCCAGCTCGGCACGTTGAACACGCCGATGGCAATCCAGCCGTCGATCAGCAATACGAACTGGCAGCAGTACATGTCGCCGGCGTATAGCTTCCAGCTCGGCCAGGGACAGCAGGCGCTGCAGAATAGCCAGGCGGCAAGCGACGGCGTGCTTTCCGGTGCGGCCATGAAGGGGCTGATCGGCTACAACCAGCAGATGGCGGGCACCGCCTTCCAGAATGCCTTCAATGACTACCAGACGCAGTACGGAAACCAGTTCAATCAATATCAGACGCAGAATCAGAACATCTACAACCGCCTCTCTGGCCTCGCGAATCTTGGCGAAAACGCCGCGGCCAATGTCGGCCAGAATGCGACCCAGACCGGTGCTAATGTGGCCAATACGATCCAGTCGGCCGGTAATGCACAGGCGGCCGGCACGATCGGCACTGCGAATGCGATCTCGGGTGGCCTGAACAACGGTATGGGCTATCTCATGCTCAACGGCATGAGTAATGGAAATCTGTTCGGCTCGTCGGGTGGTGGCGATTATGGCGTGCCTGGCTGGACACCTTCGGGGAGCTAAAGCATGCCTATCGATCCGTCAATTCCGCTTCAGGCGCAGGTCGGCAGCCCCTTCACATCAATGGGGCAAATGCTTCAGCCGATGACTTCGCTGGCCTCGCTTGCGAATATCCAGCAGCAGAACCAGATGATGCAGGCCGAGACGCAGAACCTGCAGCAGAGCGCGCAACTCAATACGCAGCTCCAGGGCGAGCGTAATACGTTCAGCGCGGCAATGCAGGATCCGAATGCGCCGTTCAAGAACTCGGACGGCACGATCGATTACGGCAAGCTGCAGCAGTGGACTGCGACGAAAACACCCCTCGTTGGCAGTCAGTATGCCGACCAGATCATGGGCCTCGCGCAGCACGTGAATGCTTACAAGACGACGCTGAGCAACATGTCGGACAGCGATATGCAGCGTGTCAATGCCGTGGCGCACAGCTTCATGGGTCCGAACGGCCAGCCGATTACCGATCCTGGCAACATGATCAACCAGCTTTCGTCGCTCAAGCGCACGCTAAGCGGGCCCGGTTCTGGCTATGTCGATCAGGTGATTCAGGGCATCCAGACGAACGCCCAGAGTCCTCAGGGCCTGCAAACGGCGCTCGGGCAATTCGCGCGCGATACGACGCCGGCCACGGCCCAGACCCAGCAGCTTCAGGGCGCGACGCAGATGCTCAACAATGGCGCACAGACGGTTCCGGTTGCGTCCAATGGCGAGTATGGACAGGCTCCGGGTACGCTCACCGGCACGCCCGGCATTCCGAACCAGATCGGCCCGGGAGAGCGGCAACAGGTCGGCACGAACGCGCTTACCGGCGGCATGACGGTCACGAACCGCGACGCGAACGGCAATATCACTGGCGTGACGAACGCGCCCACACAGGGCATATACGTGCCGCAACCGGGCGATGCGCAGGCACTTCCCGTTCTGCAGGGCGAGCGCGACGCCGCGCGCCAGCAGTTCGCAGGCGCAGGCCTTCAGCACGAGAACAATCGAATCGTGCTCGACAACATCGATAATGTGGATGCAACCGGCCCGAGCGGTCAGGCCTTCCGCAATATCGCGAGTGCCTTCGGCTTCAATGCGGGCGATGCGAAGGATTCGGCCACGGCCTACGACATGGTTGGCAAGGGGCTGGAGCGCTCTGCATTGCAGGCCGCGCAGACCATGGGACCATCCACGAATGCAGGCCTTGAAGCGCAGATCAAGGCCAATGGCTCGCTTGCCTATACGCCGCAGGCCATCAAGCAGATCACGCGCCTGAATGATGCCATTACGTCCGGCACGCAGGCCTATCAGCCAGGACTCGAACGTGCGATCGCAGCGAATCCATCGGCGGGCGTGTTCGCCAAGCGCCAGTTTGATCAGCAGTGGGGCGCCAGTTTCGATCCGCGCATCTTCGAGATGTACAACGCGGCAAAGGGCGGCGACACCGCAACAGTCAGTTCGATAGTCAATAGCCTGGGCGGCAAGAATTCGGCACAGTTCAAGGCGCTCATGAACAAGGCGGCGAATCTGAACCAGTTGAGCAATGGGGGAGGCGTCCAGTAATGGATCTGCTCGATACGCTTCAGCAGGCGACCGGTACGACGCCTTCCGCGCAACCATCTGCTTCGCCCGGGGCAGCCGCGTTCGATCCGACGAAGTCCTATGGCACGCCCGCGGCGATGCTGAACAAACTGACGAATCAGGAGAGCAGCGGCGGCAAGAACCTTGTGAATCCGACGACCGGCGCGATGGGCCCGTACCAGTTCACGCCGGGCACGCTTGCGATGCTGCGCAACCAGGGCGTCAAGTTCGATCCATTCGATCCGGCGCAATCGCGTGCCGCGGCGGACTGGTATATCCAGAAGCTCAAGGCGCAAAACGGCGGCACATATCAGGGCGCATTGAAGGCCTATGGCGGCTTCCAGAACGCAGACCCGTCGCAGTACATCGACCATGTGATGAACGGCGTTCCGGGCTTCTCCGGCGGGCCTGCGCCTACCACACCGGGGCAGACTTCTTCAGGTCAACAGGCACCAGCTGATACCGGACCGCAATCGGATCTGCTCGCCACGCTCCAGACTGCCGCGCAGAACGCGCAGGCCGCTGCGACGCCCGCGGCAAAGGCAGCGCCGCTGCAGACCTCAGCGACCCATCAGAAGCTCAATCAGGGACTTGGCCTTGATCCAATCAGCAGCGCCGTCGATGCGGCGGCCGTACGCGGATTGAGTGGTCTAGCTGGCAGCGTGGCGGGGCTCGGCGCAGGCGCAGCAAAAGCCGTCACGACGATGGGCGATTTCAGCGCGGCCAATCAGGCGTGGGAGAACACCGCCGGAAAGGTCAGCAACGCGATTGAGGGTGCGCTGACGCCGGCTGGCAGCGCCGGCGCGCAGCAACTCGGGCAGGCTGTCGCCGATGTGCCGGGCCGCATTATCGGCGGCGCGGTCAATGCCGGTTCGAATGCAATCGGCAGCGGCGCGCAGGCGCTCGGTGCATCGCCGCAGACCGCACAGAAGATTTCGAATCTAGCCAAGTTCGGCGCGAATGCCGCACTCACGATCGGCGGCACGCGCGCGATGCTACGCGGCACGCCGGAACCGGCGCAGCCTGCGCCCGCGGCGGAATCGACTGCCGCCGGCGGCCCACAACCGGAAGCCGCGGCGCCGGCGGCTGGCATCTCTCCGGAAGCCGCCGCCAAGCCGCGCTACGTGGCCAATGGTGACGGCACCTTTACTCAGGTGTCGCCCGGCATGCAAACGCCGCCTGCCTCGCCGGATGCGGGTGTACCGATGGCCGCCGCGAATCTTCCTGCCGTCTCAGGCAAAGCAATCGATCTGTTTCCATCGCCCGACAAGTCGCCTACCGTCTCCGGTCCATTGCCTCAGGCTGATCAGGCCGCGCGGCTCGACGTGGTGCGCGCGCTCGGGCTCGATCGCGTGCGCGATTCGGTATTGAGCGGCGATCCGCAGCAGGCCGGCGTTGAATACCAGAATGCCAAGGTCAGCAGCCCGATTGGCGATGTGACGCGCGCAACGATCGCGGATGAGCAGAATGCGATTCGCAATTATGCCGATGGCGTGAACGACATGACCGGGCGCGATCCAATGCTCGATGCTGAGGGGGTGGGCACGAAGATTCTCGCGCCGCTCCAGAAAATGAGCGACTGGTTCGACAATCAGGCCGGCAATCTCTATCAGCAGGCGCGCGAGCAGGCCGGCAATGTGCCGCTCGCCGAGACGCCCGCGCTCACGAACCTGCTGGGTGATCTTGACCTGCGCGACCGCATGTCGGCATCTCCCGATCGTCAGGCGCTCTATAACGCTGTGCAGAATCGTTTCGCACGCTTCTCGGATCTCGCCGAGCAGACGCCAGCCGAACAGGGCGCCGCGCCGCGGACCATCGAGAACGCCGAGAACTTCCGCCAGTGGCTCAATGCAGTGGGACGCGACAATCCGCAATCCGGCCAGTTCATCAGCCAGGTCAAGCAGGCTCTCGATACCGACGTGGGCGCGGCCGGCGGCCAGGGTTTGTTCGATCAGGCGCGATCGATGTGGCAGCAGCGTCAGCAGATGCTTGCAGACCCGGGCCAGATTTCGAAGTTGCTTGGAGATCAGGACGGCACTGGCCTGAATCGCAATGTACCGATGGAAAAGGTGGGACAGCGCGTGGTCGGCATGGATGGCGCGAATTTCCGCAATCTGCTCGGCAGCCTGACGAAGATCGAACAGATGGCGCCGGAACTAGCGCCCGATGTTCAGGGCTCGCTCGCGGAGATTCGCGGGCAGGCCGCGCGCCAGCTCACGGACGCAGGCGGTAAGACTGAATACTGGAACGCCAACCAGTTTTCGAAGACCGCTCAGAGCATGGCGCCTAAACTCAAACTGATTTTCAACGGCAATGAGATGGGCGCGCTGCGCACCCTGAATGAGGCTGGGCGCATCATCCGGCAGCCGGGATCCTATCCGGGCGCAGCAGCGCAGCACATCAACATGTTACGCTCGGGAATCGCTACGGCGCTTCCCTATGCCGCGAATGCGGTGGGCCATGCGGTGGGCGGGACAGTCGGCGGATTCGCGGGGCAAATCGCCGGCAACCGTCTGTCGTCGCTTGCGCGCGCGGGTGGCGAATCGAAATCCGCCGCGGCGCTCGCGAAGCGCTATTCGAAGAACGTCAATCCATAACCCAGCCGCGCGCCCATGAATGGCGCGCAATATGCCATTCCACCGTTGCGCCGTCCTGCACGAGAAAGACGTGCTCCCGGTGTGCCTTTTCATAGTGGCAGCTAAGGATCTCTCCCCTTAGCTGCGAGCAGTTAATCCGCTTTGTTATCCAACCCAGATTCAGAGGGGCACCGGGGTGTGCGCCCTCCCATTTGCGTCTGTAGTAGGCCCTGATAAGGGCGAACAAAACAAGTAGCCCAATCCCAGTCATAGCTGCCCGCCTCCGTGCGGGCTTTTTCATTTTATGAGGTCGCAATGAGCGCACTGCTCTCGCCAACTCCGGTGATGCGGTTTTACGACAACAATAATAATCCACTCGCAGGAGGCCAACTTTACACCTATCAGGCCGGCACAACTACGCCAACCACGACCTATACGGACGCTACAGCTGGCACACCCAACAGTAACCCGATCATCCTCAATGCGCGCGGCGAAGCGCCTGTCTGGCTGAGCCCCGTCCAGGCATACAAATTCGTTCTTGAAGACGCGAATGGAAACACGATCTGGACTGCCGACCAGATCACGTCACCCGCCCCGGTTGCAGTAGGCAACATGACCGATGAGAAGGGTAGCGGCGGCCAGATTGGCTTCGTAAATGGTGTGGACTTCACGGCTGGCACATCGCTCACGCTCACCCTGTCGCAGAACTACGGATCATCGTCGAATCTCTGGGTGGCCTTTGATGCGGCCGAGCAGGGCGGCGATACATTCTCGCTGGGTGGCGCGAACAACGAGACGCTCACTTTCAATGCGCCGATTCCGGTCGGCACCCAGAAAGTCTATGTAAAGGGCGGAACATCGCTGTCAGTTGGCACCCCGGGTGCCGGCGCTGTAACGGATGCCTCCGTGGCGGCAGGAGCTGGAATCCAATCGAGCAAGCTCTCATACAACGAGGGAGGGGCTGGCGCGCTCACGCGCACGGTCCAGTCGCGCCTGCAGGACTTCGTGACCGTCAAGGACTTCGGCGCAACCGGAAACGGCTCTACGGACGATACAGCTGCCATTCAGGCAGCAATCACTGCAGTAGGCAATGCCGGGGGTGGCACCGTCTACTTCCCGCCCGGCACCTACAAGATCAGTTCGCTCACGGTTCCTACCACTGGCGTCTTCCTGCTCGGCGCGGGGAAAAACGCGACGAATCTCGCTCCCTCATCGCTCACAGCGACCTTTCTCACGTTCTCCGGTGCGCAGAGTCAGGGCATCTCCGGTATGAGCATCACCTGGAGTTCGGCGACGCCGCCGCTTGCTGGCGCTGCGATCTATGTAAATAACGTGCAGAACTTCACGCTGCGCGATGTTGAGATTTACGGCGCGCTCACCGCTCTGTCGATATATCAGGGAGCCACGCATTACTACGACAACCTGACGATATGGAATCTGGTGCCCACCAATGGAGTTGGCATCTATATCAATCAGGGTAATGACCGGTATTTCAAAAACATTCTGATCAACACGTCGCTTGGCAGCGGCAATCAGCCTTTCGCCGGCGTGCGCATCAATCATTCGGATGGCGAATGGTTCGATAGTTCGGACCTGCTTCAGTGCGGCATCGGCATGCTGATCGACCCGCAGGCCTCGACCGATCACGTGCAGTTCCTGTTCTGCACTCAGGTCGGCATGGACACATGCAGTGCGAATGGTCTGGTGATCGCGCCGAACAATGCGGTGGCCGAGGCCAACAGCCTTCATTTCATCGACTGCTGGACGGGCACGTGCACAAACGACGGCGTAGCGATCGGCGGTATCGGCGTCGTTGATGGCGTTCGCTTCATCGGCCATCGCAGCTATCACAATAACGCGATCGGATTTGATATCGGCCTCGGCACCGGTACTGTTACGCACATCTATCTGGCTGATTGCGCAGTAGCTGGTAACTCGCAAGCGTCCTATGGTGCCCATCCGGGTATCGCCATCGAAAGCGGCGTGAGTGGCTGGTCTGTCCAGGGCGGCATGGTCGGTGGCGGCGATGGCTTTCCGGTAAGCCAGTCGGTCGGCATTCTGGTGGTACCCGGTGCCTCTGACGCGTACAGCATTATCGGCGTGGACGTGCGCAACAATTCGGTCGCAGGCATTCAGGACAACGGCACCGGCACGCACAAATTCATTTCGAAGAACGTCGGATACAACCCGATCGCGGGTACCGGGATTACTGTCGGCGCCTCTCCCTTCGTATGGACGAACAACACTGGCGATACGGTCACGCTGATTACCGCCGGCGGCTCCGTAAGCAACATCACCATGGGCGGCCTGGCTGTCGCAACGTCCACAAATAACAGCGTTGCTGTGCCGCAGGGACAGGCTATTACCGTCACCTATAGCAGCACTCCAACGATGAGCTACTACGGCCACTAATAAATACGGGGAATCCATGGAAACAATTATGTCCTTCCTGCATACGCATCGCGACACTTTGAAGCCGATTGCGAGCTGGATACTTTCTGCTACAGGGTTCATTCTCAGCCCGGGTTTTCTTTCGGTCATCGCCTGCATCACGTCGATCATATATTCGGTGGTGCATACGTGGGCGACCCTGAAGAGGAAGAATTCATGAGCCGCGAAATCAAATGGCTAGACGAGCCGGAACCACACGATTATCAAGCCGCGCTATCGGTCCTCTCGCTTCCCTATTCGCTGGAGCATGCGGGCCTGCTAGTACATTCCCTGCGCGCCGCTCCAGTCGAGGAATGGAAGGCAAAGGACATCGTGCGCATGGCCGACGAGATCATCCTCGATCGCCATAACAGCCACGTGCAGCACAACTTCAAGAAGATTCGCGAAGGTAAGGCGCTCTCTCCGATCCTGCTCGTGCGCACAGAGCATGGCCTCTTGATCGCTGACGGCTTCCATCGCGCGTGCAGCGTCTATCTGTTCGATGAGGATCAGCCGGTAAAGGCGAAGATCGCCGGGGAGGGTGTGTGAGCAGCTTTGACGATGCATTCGACGCGCTGATCGGCAACGAGGGCGGCTACTCGAACAATCCGAAGGATCCCGGCGCCGAAACGATGTGGGGAATCACAGCCCGCGTCGCGCGCGCGAGCGGCTATACCGGGGCGATGCGCGATTTGCCACGCGACACGGCAAAGCAGATCGCGAAGCACTGGTATTGGGATCCTCTCAGGCTCGACATGTTCGATCCGCGCATCGCCTTCCAGATCTTCGATACGCACTACAACGGCGACGGCGGCCACATCACGATATGGATGCAGGGTGCGGCCGGCGCTATGGTCGACGGGATTCAAGGCCCCAAGACGATCACCGCGATTCAGACCACCGATCCGCTGCGCTTCATTCTTCGCTGGAATTCGCTGCGCCAGCGCTATCTGACGTCACTCAAGAATTGGTCGACGTTCGGAAAGGGCTGGGCAAATCGCATCGCCAATAACCTCTGGAAAGGAGCTGCCTGATGCTCACGATTGCTCTAGCTCTGGCCTCACTGGCCGGCCATCTCGCGCCGACCATCGCTGGATGGTTAGGCGGCTCCAAGGCGCAAGACGTCGCGACGCAAGTCGTCAATACCGCCATGACTCTTACTGGCCAACCAACTGGTGACGCGGCTCTGGCAGCTATTCAAGCCGACCCGAATCTGGCGATGCAGTGGCAAAAGGCCATGATCGATTCGCAGACTCAACTCGCGCAGATCTCTGGCGACGTCACGAAAGCTGAGCTTTCTGCCGACCAGGCGAATACAGCGGCGGTCAATCAGACCATGCAGACCGAAGCGAAAGCTGATCACTGGCCGACCTATAGCTGGCGCCCATTCGTCGGCTTCTGCTTCGGTGTGATGGGGTTGCTCTCAGGCGGTACGGTGGCGGCGGCATACATCGGCGTCATGTTCCTGCATTCGGATCCTGCTGTTCTCGCGCAGGTGCCGGGAATGCTCGGCGCCGAGGCGGCGGTAATGGCAACCATGGCGCCGGTGCTCGGCATTGCTAGCTACTTCCGCGGGAAGATGCAGGCCAATCCAGCGCTTCCGACCGACAACCGGGGGTGACCATGAGCAAGATCGAACAGTACCTCTGGAACTGGATCGTGTGGCTCGACGAAGGTCTCAACGTGGCGCGCGGCGGTGATGCGCACGAAACAGTTTCGAGTGTGATGGGCAAGACGTTGCAGAAGGGACCGAGTGCCCGCGGCTATCGCATCTCGTGCGTGCTGTGCAGGTTCCTCGACATCTTCCAGCAGGACCACTGCATCAAATCGATCATCCCTTACGTCGGCGCAGAAGCCGTCGTGCCTGACGCCGAACCGACCCTTCCCGGTAACAACGGAGCATGAAAATGAAAAAACTCTTCGGTGCGCTCCTCGCGCTTATCTCGGCTGCGGCCTTCGGCGCGACGACCGTGCCGGTGCAGCTGCTCAACCCGGCCGGCTCCAGCAGCGGTCAGACGATCGTCTCGACCGGCGCCTCTGCTGCGCCTGCGTGGGGCGGCGTCGGCGTCAATGGGATCGCGGCGATCGCAGCCAACACAGTGCTCGCGAACGCAACCGCCGCTTCGGCATCGCCCACGGCGTTCGCCATGCCGAGCTGCAGTTCGACCACCAGCGTGTTGCAGTGGACGAGCGGCACCGGATTCACATGCGATACGTCGCTGGTCGTCACCGGTCGCCTGGTTGGGATTCAGGTCTTCACCGCGAGCGGCACTTACACGCCTGACGCCGGCACGAATTCGGTGATCGTCTCTGTGCAGGCGCCCGGCGGCGGCAGCGGAGGCACGGTCACGACCGGCGCGAGCCAGAGTTCGACCAGCGGCGGCGGCACCGGCGGATCTTATGCGCAGGCAAAATTCACCTCGGGCTACTCTGGCGTGACCGTGACGATTGGCGCAGTGGGCGCGGCCGGTACGGGCGGCGCATCGGCGACAGCGGGCGGCGCAGGCGGCGCGACCTCATTTGGCTCCCTGATTTCCTGTCCGGGTGGCAATGGCGGTGCGGCAGGCATTATTCTCGGCGGCGCAGGGATTGTTAATACCGCTGGAGGCCCCGCTGCCTGCACCGTTACGGGTGCTACTCTGACGCTGAACAGCGTGGCGGGTGGCGCGGCGCCCATGGGAGTGTCGGTGGCCGCTGGTGCATCGGCGCCCGGGCCCGGTGGAAACAGTGCCATGGGCATTGGCGGTTATGGCGCTCCTGGCACAGCCGTTGGCGGTGCGCCCACTGGATATGGTGCGGGTGCCGGCGGCTCGAACAATCTAGCTTCCCAGACTGGCCAGGCAGGTAAGGCAGGGGGTGCCGCGATCATCATCATCTACGAATACCAGTAACTTGATGCCGGCTGCATGAGCGGCCTGCAGTCCCTCGTGATAGAGTCCCTTTCCGGCACGAAAGACGCGGTAAGGGATAAATCCGGGGGATATTTACATGACAGATGTGGGAAACACCAAGTCGGCGCTGGAGCGCATCCGCGAAGCTGGACTGAAGGGCGGATGGGAAGAGCGGCACGCGCTGCTATGGCGGCACGCTGAAGACATACGGCAGTATCTCTATTCGTTTGGCATCGTCGGGGAAGGCAGTTCGTTCATCCCGGCCTATGTCAATGACGCGCTCGCGCGCTTCTTCAATACCATCGACCTCATGGCTGGCAGCACGACCGGCCGCGTGCTTGAGATCGGTGCAAACCCTTACCTGTTCACGGTCCTGCTGAAGAAGTTCGCCGACTTCGATCTGACGCTGACGAACTTCTTTCACAAGTCGGTCTACGAGAAGGAAATCTCGCAGGGACGTCAGGTGGTGCGCAGCGATGCGTTCGACGAGGAGTATGTGTTCGACTACACGTCGCTCAACGTCGAATTGTCCGACTATCCATTCGAGCCATCATCCTTCGATAAGATCTTGTTCTGCGAAGTGCTCGAACACGTGATCGTCAACCCGCTGCAGATTGTCCCGAAGCTGCGCGAGATCCTCAAGCCCGGCGGCGAGCTGATCATCACGACGCCCAATGCCGTGCGCCTGATCAATTTCGCGCACATGCTGGCCGGGAAGAACTTCTTCGACCGCTATCATTCGGACAATGGCGTGTACGGGCGCCACAACCGTGAGTTCACACTTTCGGAGGTGGTGAAGCTGGTCGAGGGTGAGGGTTTCCGGATCAAGCTGGCGAAGACGCTGGACCGGTACAACTATGACCTGATCGACATGTACGTGGACAGCTACGACGAACAGGTCAAGCTTCCGTGGAAGGGCGCGGAGCTGCGCGCCAAGCTCGAAGCCATTGGCGGCAACATGGAAGACCGGGGCGACAACATTTACGTGGTTGCGGAGAAACTATGAACACGCACGAAATCGCCAAGAAGCTGAACAGCTATGCCGACCTGCTCACCCAGGAGGCGAGCCGTCTGCGCGCGCAGGCGCGGATGACGAAGAATTTTAGCGAGGACCCGGCTAAGCTGGAGGCGGAGGCGGTAGCGGTCCGGAAGATGGCGGCCGAGCTGCTGGAAAGCCTCATCCCGGCCGCTTCCAGTCAATCGCCGGCGTACGGCACCACGCACTGACGATCGCCCTGCTTTCTAATATTTTCCAGATCGGTGCTCTGGAAACCGCGTCACTGCGTGCCTGTTCTGTAGGCAAAATATTAGAAGCGATCATCGTGCAATCCATGACAGACAAGGGTTTGAGCACCGTTTTCATTTCTGATATGGATTCAGCCCGCTCTCTCAAGCGGGCTTTTTCTTTTCTGGCGCCTATTTGCACGGGCCGCCAGCCATGCTCGCCAGTCATTCCTTTACGAACACAAAGTCGCATTTGCGTGCGGTCGTGCGCGAGCCGCTGCCTGAGGTCGCGTCGAACTGCGCGCTGACTTCATACGAATAGGGTGCTTTCGTGTTGGCGTGCCCCGTCGCGTAAGGCGATGGGGCGGCCAAACCTTGGGCGACGAGCGTGGCAGACCCGTCGGGTTCGAGCTTGCCGTCCAGCGTGAGCCAACCGCCCGCATCTCGTTCGCCATGTTCGCCGTGCAGCACGTTTTGCTGGATCTCGGCGGGGAATTGATATCGGTAGCCCGATGTACCGTCGATGGCCTTGGGGCACGTGAGCGTCACGTTCCAGTCGCCGTCGAAGGTGCCTGCGGCGTGTGCCGCCGGTGTTCCCGCAAGACCAGCGCAGACGGCAATGCAGCGCACGGTCAACGTTAATTTACCTACCCGCATTGCGGCTCCCGGTGTCGAGTCATCTGGCACTATTGTGGCCGCAAATAGCGTGCCGGTATGGGCGCCGTCGCACAGTGTGCTTCGCGGCAGCACGGTGCCGGGTTCGGCATTTTGTCGGCGTGGCTGCGGTCCATTTGCGCAACTAACTGTCGAGGCCGGCCGCTGCGCCCAAATTTGCCCCGCGCAGCGCAAAAGAGTCCAACGATCGACGTGAATGGCACCCGTCTCCAGGGCGTGCGAAGCAAAAGCCCGAGTGCGCGTGCCGGGGCTCTTTCAGACGACTACTGCCCGTCGGCCATCCTTATGGCCGGGCGAGATTGCGCTTGAGCGCCACGCAGCCCGCATCCGTGAGCGGCTCGACCATCTGGATCCGCTCGTCGGGCTTGAAGTCGCTGATCCAGACCACGCGGCAACGTTGGCGCGAATCGGCTGGATCCGGCATCACCTGAAGCGTCGCGTGATGATGCTCGAAACGTCCGCCGCCCACGGTGTAGGCGAGGCGCATGTGCGCGTCGTCGACGCCGATCACGCGCTCCTCGATCACGGTGCCGTCGGCGAACGTCACCCATCGCACGTCGTTTTCCATGCGCGCATCGGTCAGCACGCCGGCGAACACACGGTCGACGTTGGCGGGGTCGCGCAGCGCGGCCCAGACGTCTTGCGCCGCGGCATCAACGGAAATGTCCCGGTAGACGGTAGCCATCGCACTTGCCTCCTTCGTTTTGTGTGACGAGTGCATCGTGCGCGCGCAAAGCGCGGCGGTCCTGGGAAATCTTGACGTCGTTTGCGACGCAAGCGGCTGCGACTCGTGCCGCCCTCAATGCGCGTGCCGATGGTGCACGTCGGGGTAGTGCGCGTGGCTATGCGTGATCGGCATGTGACGGTGCGCATGCGTGTGCGGCTCCGCGCCATCCCACGCGAAATCGTGCTCGTGCTGATGGTGTTCGTCGTGCCGGTGCGGATGGGTGTGCTCGAGCGGCTCGTGCGTGTGCGCGTGGTCGTGACGTTCGCGCACGTGCAGCCACACGCCAAACGCCATCAACGCGAGCGCGAGCCAGAAGGCGAGCGCCGGGCGCTCCGGCCACAGCAGCAGTGAAAGCGCCACGCCGAAGAGCGGCGCCACGGAGAAGTAGGCGCCGGTGCGCGCTGTGCCGAGATGGCGCAGCGAGACGACGAAGAGCACGAGGCTCACGCCATAGCCCGCGAAACCCACGGCCATGGCGCCGCTGACCGCCTGCCAGGCGGGCCAGTGCGCGCCCGCGGCGAGCGCAATGCCGATATTCACCGGCCCGGCCACGAGCCCCTTGGTGCAGGCCACGACCATCGCGTCATTGGTCGAGACCTTGCGCGTGAGGTTGTTGTCGATGGCCCAGCACACGCACGCGAGCGCGATGAGCAGCGCGCCGGGCGCGATGCCGGACACAGCGCCGGTATGCGCGCCGGGCCACGAGAGCAGCACGCCGCCCGCCACGATCGCCAGCATGCCCAGCGCGATCTGCGCATCAAAGTTTTCGCGAAAGCAGACCCATGCGATGAGCGCCGTCAGCACGCCTTCGAGGTTCAGCAGCAGCGCGCTCGTGGCGGCGGGCGTGGTGTTCAGGCCGAGCATGAGCAGGGCGGGCGCCGCCACGCCGCCCGCGGCGATCGCACCGGCAAGCCATGGCAATTCGGCCAGGCGCAGCGGGTCGTGTGCGGGCTCACGCGCGGCGGCTGAGTCGCCGCGGCGCGCCGAGAGGCGGCGTAACAGCAGTACGGCCGCGAGCCCCGAACCGCTGCCGAGGTAGAAAAGTCCCGCGAGCATGAACGGCGCAACGCTGCCGAGCAGTGCCTTGGCGAGCGGTGTGGTGATGCCGAAGAGGGCGGCCGCGAGCAGCGCCGTGAAGATGGTATGCCGATGGGACTTCATCGCAGGCCCGAAGCGGAGAGAGGACTAAAAAAGCGTAGAGGAAGCACGATGGGCGCGCAAGCGGGCTGCGCGCCAGGCCATCGCGCCGCTCGGCCAGCGTTACTGCCGAAGCAAGGCCATCATCGCGCCGAAGCCGACGAACACGCCGCCCGTCACGCGGTTGAATGTTTTTGCCACGCGGCGGCTCTTGAGCGTCGCGCCGATACGCGTGCCGAAACCCGCGTAGACGAGATACCAGCTCACTTCGCACACGGCGAAGGTCGCAACGAGCACGCCGAACTGCGGCAGCACCGGTCGGGTCGCGTCGATGAACTGCGGCAGGAGCGCCGCCGCGAAGAGGATCGCCTTCGGATTGCTGCCGCCGACGAAAAAGCCGTTGCGATAGAGCGCGAGCGGCGAGCGCACTGGGCGCGCGGCCACACGCTCGGCAACGTCGGCGGTGGCCTCGGGTACGGGGGCGCCCCACGCCTTGATGCCCAGGTACACGAGGTACGCCGCGCCGATGAAGCGCAGCGCGTTGAACATGGTCGGCCACGCTTGCAGGAACACACCGAGCCCGGCGGCCGAAACGGCCAGCATCAGAACCAGTGCGGAAAGGCAGCCGGCCATGGTCGCGCTCGTGCGGCGCAGTCCGTACTGCGCGCCGTGCGACATGATGAGCAGCATGTTGGGACCGGGGATGGCGCAGACGACGAAGACGGTGACGAGGAACAGCCACCAGGTATGCAGATTCATTGCAGCGAAGAGATCAAAGAGGGCTGGAAAACGGCGAAGGCACGATTATGCCAGCGGACGGCGCGAGCCTGGCCGCGGCCCGCAAGCCAGCGTCCGGTGAAAATGCGAGGCGGGAAAAAGAAAAGCCCACAGCGTATGCGGGCTTGAACCATGCCAATGGAGACATGGAGGAGACAACCTCACTATAGTCAAACGATTGACGCATCGCAATATACGTTCGTATATAGATTCGTTAATCATTGTCAGATTAATGAGTTAGTGATTGATGCGGGCATCGAGCAAGCAGACAATGAAGCGGCGCGCTCGCTGGATGGAAGGTGCGGCGCACGGGGGGCGAGCCATCGCCTCGTCAGCCCGGAGCGGGTTTCAACTGGAGGGGTGAAATGGGCATTCTGGACAAGGTGGGTGAAATTGCCGGTGCGGTAGCCGCTGTGGAAGGCGCTGAGAAGCTCGATCCGAACGCAGGCTTCTTGACCAAGGCAGCCGCCGCGGTTGCCGGTTTCGAGGGCGCCAAGGAAGTCGAGCAGCTAGTCGAGAAGAAGGAAGACGAAAAGCCCGCCGACGACAACACCGCGCAGCCCGCGGATGGGTCGGATCAGCAGACGTGAGCGCATCGATGCGCGCATGACGGGTTGACCGGGGAGTCGGGCGCGCTTTGCTTCGTCTGGCTTCGCGTCGTTTCGTATCGTTCGATACGCGAGCGGCAATGCAGATACAGGAAAGCCGCGGCTGGATCAGCCGCGGCTTTTTCATGGGTTCGCCGGGCGGGGCGCTAGCGGCCAGAGGCCGGCGACGCGCGATAAACGAAGCCGAGCGCGATGACCGCAACCGTGAAGCCGAGGGCGACGAGGCACACGCCGCTCCAGCGCGCCGAGGCCCAAGCCGCGCCGGCCATGAGCGCGCCGGCCGCGCCGCCGATGAAGAACATCCCCACGAAAATCGCGTTGAGCCGGCCGCGCGCGGCGGGGTTGAGCAGGTTGATCGCTCGCCGCCCGAGCGTCTGGTCGGCGATGACGCCCGCATCGAGTGCAGCCGCGCCCACAACGAGCAGGCCGAGCGCCAGCGCGGGATGCGCGGCGGGCGAAAAGCCGGCCCAGCCTGCGCCCGCCACGCCCAGCAGCACGACCGCGCCGAGCATCGTCGCATGCGCGGCGTATTGAACCGCGCGCCCCGCGCCATGATCGCCCAGCCGGCCCGCGAGCGGCGTGACGATCGCGCCGCTCGCGCCCGCCAGCGCGAACGCGGCAATGCCGTTCATGCCGAGCGAAAACGGCGGCTGCGAAAGCAGCAGGGCGACCGCGGTCCAAAACGCCGAGAAGGCGCCCAGGGCTAGCGCCGCAAGGAGGGCGCTGCGTCGCAGAACGCGCTCGGTGCGCAGCAACGTCCAGAGCGAATAAAGCAGATCGGCGTAGCGCGCAGTCACGCTCGGCATGCGGCGCGGCGTGCGCAGAAAGAGGACCACCGCGAGCAGGGCATCCGCCACCGCCTCGATACCGTAGAACGCGCGCCAGCCCAGCGTTCCCGCAATCAGGCTCGCGAGCGGCCGTGACAGCAGAATGCCCAGCATCAGGCCGCTCATCACGTTGCCGACTGCCCGGCCGCGCTGGCTTTCGGGCGCCATCGAGGCGGCCATCGGCACGAGCATCTGGATCACGCTGGATGTCGCACCCGCGAGGAACGCCGCGGCGAGAAAGAGCGGGCCTGAGCGCGCCAGCGCCGCGAGTGCCAGAAAGACGGAACACGCAAGCAGCGTGCGGAAAATCAGGCGCCGGTTTTCGAGCAGATCGCAGAGCGGAACGAGCAGCAGCAAGCCAGCTGCGTAGCCGAGCTGCGGCAGCATGGCGACCGCGCCGACGAATTCCGGGCGCAAATGCAGCGAATGGCTCACGAGACCGGCGAGCGGCTGGGCCGCAGACAGATTGACGACGATCACGCCGACCGCGGCGGCGAAGAATAGCGTCATCGGCAGCGTGAGCGTGGCGTGATTGGCGTGGCTCGCGGGAGTAGCTTCGCGCGCCACCACACGCGTACAGGTTTCAGCAGGGTGCTCCATCGATTGGCTCCGCAACGTGGCAAGTCCAGGTATCGTAGGGAGTGTCACGTTATGCGACAATTGAATTATCGCGATAATCTTTATGCGGAGTTGTTGTGAACACTCGAGATCTGGAAGCCTTCGTGGCGGTGGTCGAAAGCGGCTCGCTCGTGCGGGCGTCGGAGAGGCTGTTCCTGACGCAGCCGGGCCTCACGCGCCGTGTGCAGAACCTGGAGACGACGCTCGGCATCGAGCTTCTGGACCGCCAGAGCAAGCCTCTCAAGCCCACGGCGGCGGGCAATGAGGTGTACGGCCTTGCGCGCTCGGTCCTGCGTGCGGTCGATGACCTGATGTCGGTCGCCTCGCCGGAGAGCGAGCCAGCCGGCGAACTCAAGCTCGGCGTGCCGCCATTTCTCTCGGAACTGGCGCTCGAACAGCCCGTCGATCAATTGCGTAGCGAGTTTCCGAGGCTGACGCTGCGCGTGAAGGCGGGCTGGTCGCCAGGGCTCCTCGACGAGGTCGAGCGCGCAAGACTCGATGTGGCCGTGATCCTGCTGCCCGAGGCGGTGACGCCGCCGGCGGGCGTGGTCGCGACTCAGCTCGGTTACACGCCGACCCTCGTCGTCGCGGCGCGCTCGTTTGGTTTGCCCGACGAGCCCACCACGCTCGCCGCGCTCGCGCACCATCCGTGGGTGCTGAACCAGGACGGCTGCGGGATGCGCTCGGCGTTGAGCCGCGCCATGGGCATGGCGGGTCTGCCGTTCAACGTCGCGGTCGAGGCCTTCGGCTCGGAACTGCAGCTTTCGCTGGTCGCGCGCGGCATGGGCGTCGGGCTCGCCGCGCCGCAGGCACTCGCACGCAGCCCGCTGCGCGACCAGCTACAGATCATCAACGCGACCGACTTCCGCTCGGGCCTGAATGTGTGGCTCGTGCACGGAGCGCTGCCGGGGCGCCTCCAGCGGCCGGTCGCGCTGATCCGCGACGCGCTGGCGAACAAGCTGGAGATGGCCGAAGTGGCATGACGGCGCGGCGCCTGGCGCTCAGGCGTGGGCGCCGCCGCCATTGCCGCTGCTGCCGATGGCGTCGAGTTCGGCGAGCACTGAGTCGTCCAGGTCGAACTGCGCGGCCGCCACGTTCTCGCGCAGGTGCGAAAGCGTGGACGTGCCCGGAATCAGCAGGATGTTGGGCGAGCGCCGCAGGAGCCACGCCAGCGCGAGCGCCATCGGCGTGACTTCGAGGCGCGCGGCAACAGACGAAAGCGCCGACGACTGAATCGGCGTAAAGCCGCCGAGCGGAAAGTACGGCACGTAGGCAATGCCTTGCGCAGCCAGTGCGTCGATCAGCGCGTCGTCGTCGCGGTGCACGAGGTTGTAGTGGTTCTGCACGCACGCGACAGGCACGAGGCGCTGCGCCGCCGCGATTTGCGCGGCGGTGGCGTTGGACATGCCGACGTTGCGTACGAGGCCGCGCTCGCGCAGCTTGGCAAGCGCCTCGACCTGCTTTTCCACGGGGCCTTCGGACGGTTTGTGGACGTCGCCCATGATGCGCAGATTGACCACGTCGAGCGCTTCGAGACCCAGGTTGCGCAGGTTGTCGTGCACGGCGCGCTCGATGTCGGCGGGTTCCAGTGCCGGGAGCCATGCACCCTTGTCGTCGCGCACGGCGCCCACCTTGGTGACGATCGTGAGGTTCGGCGCATACGGATGAAGCGCCTCGCGGATGATCTGGTTCGTCAGGTGCGGGCCGTAGAAGTCGCTCGTGTCGATGTGATCGACGCCCAGCGCGATGGCCTCGCGCAGCACCGCGACCGCCTGCGCGCGCTCCTTCGGGGGGCCGAACACGCCGGGACCGGCCAGTTGCATGGCGCCGTAGCCCATGCGGTTCACCTGGCGGCCGGCCAGTTCATACGTGCTTGCGGGTTTGCGGTTCGGCATTACGTACTCCTCGGTTGACGAATGTCCGCAGTATGGGCGCGTTCGAATTGTCCGATAATCCCACCTGATCAGAACAGGCTGTGCGGGATATCGAACAATCTGATCGACCAGCGCGGGGTCAACCATGCCGATGGAAATGAACGATCTGGCCGCTTTCGTTTCGGTGGCGCGCGCGGGCGGCTTTCGCGATGCGGCGCGCGTGGGCGGCGTGTCGGCGTCGAGCCTGAGTGCCGCGGTGCGCCGGCTGGAGGCGAAGCTCGGGCTGCGCCTTTTGAACCGCACCACGCGCAGTGTCGCGCCGACCGAGGCGGGGCAGCGTCTGCTCGAATCGATCACACCGCTTTTCAGCGAGATGGAAGCGGCGCTCGACGTGCTCAACGGCTACCGCGAAAAGCCTGCGGGCACGCTCAAGCTCAACGTGCCCGCGAGCGCGGCGCGCACCATTTTGCCTCGCGTGCTCGCGCCGTTTCACCGCGCGTATCCCGAGATCCGCGTCGAGGTGGTGGTGGAGGACGGCTTCGTCGACGTGCTGCAGATCGGTTGCGACGCCGGTATCCGCTACGACGAGCGGCTGGAGCAGGACATGATCGCGATTCCCATCGGCCCGCGCGTGGAGCGCTTCGCGGCGGTCGCTTCGCCCGCCTATCTGGCGGCGCGCGGGCGGCCTGAACACCCACGGGAGTTGCTCGGCCACGCTTGCCTGCGCGTGCAGTTCGCGGGCGGCGCGATGCCGCTCTGGCAGTTCGAGCGCGACGGCGAAGTGTTGCGCCTCGACCCGCCCACGCCGCTCGTCGTGCGTCCCGGCGCGGCGCTCGACCTGCTGATCAACATGGCGCTCGACGGCGTCGGCATCGTGTATCTGTTTGAAGAGATGTTGCTGCCGCATATCCGCAGCGGCGCGCTCGTGCGCTTGCTCGACGACTGGGACGTGTCGTTTCCGGGACCGTTTCTCTACTACCCTGGGCGGCGGCATCTGCCGGCGCCGCTGCGCGCGTTCGTCGACTTCGTCAAGGCGAATGCGCAGGACGATTCGGCATCCTGAGGACGTGTCGAGCGATTCAGGTCGCCCACTCGGGATGATGCGGCGTGTCTACCGGTCCAACCACGGCGCGCTGCCGCAGACATCGGGCAACGCGCCTGAACGGGGTTTTAGCCGCGCTTAACAACGCTTAGCGACGCTTCATGCCGTACTCGATGAACGTGCGGCACAGCAATTCCATGCCTTTCGCGTCCTCTTCGTCGAAGCGCGCGAGATGCGGGCTGTCCACGTCCCACACGCCGATCAGCTCGCCGTCCGGCGTGACGAGGGGCACGACGATTTCCGACTGCGAAGCCGAATCGCACGCAATGTGTCCCGCGAACGCGTGCACGTCGCGCACCACCTGCGTTTGCCGCGTGGCCGCCGCCGTGCCGCATACGCCCTTGCCCAGGGGAATGCGCACGCACGCCGGTTTGCCCTGGAACGGACCGACCACGAGTTCGGTGCCGTCGAACGAATAAAAGCCCGCCCAGTTCAGGCCTTCGAGCGAATGAAACACGAGCGAAGCGAAGTTCGCGGCGTTCGCGATGACGTCGGTTTCGCCTTCGATCAGCGAGCGCGCCTGCGCGGTCAGCGATTCGTAGAGGGCGGGTTTGTCGGAGGGAAGGGTGTCGGAAAGCGAGAACATAAGTCGGTCGATCAGGATAAGCGCCGTTCCAGCGAAAGGCGCGGTGGAGCCAACCGTGAGTTTAGGCGAGATCGGCCATCGGCAGGAAATCGCCGGGCGCTGAACACGGCTCGTCCATGGACCGTGGCGCGCCCTCGTGCGATTATTCACGTTTCGTGTTGAATCTATCCACGCCTGCGGGGCTGGTCGCGGGCGGGTTTTCAGGCATGCTGGCGCATCAGGACAGAATCAGCACAGAAACGGAGAACGCGACATGAGCAAGACATTCAGAATCGCCGCCATTGCCGGCGACGGCATTGGCCAGGAAGTGATGCCCGAGGGCGTGCGCGTCGTCGAGGCGGCGGCCGCGAAGTTCGGCCTGAAGCTCGAATTCACGCATTTCGACTGGGCGAGCTGCGACTACTACCTGCAGCACGGCAAGATGATGCCCGACGACTGGTTCGCCACGCTCAAGGGTTTCGATGCGATCTATTTCGGCGCGGTCGGCTGGCCCGACAAGGTGCCCGATCACATTTCGCTGTGGGGCTCGCTCCTGAAGTTCCGCCGCGAGTTCGACCAGTACGTGAACCTGCGTCCGGTGCGTCTGCTGCCTGGCGTGCCGTGTCCGCTCGCCAACCGCAAGCCTGGCGACATCGACTTTCTCGTGGTGCGCGAGAACACCGAGGGCGAGTACAGCTCGGTGGGCGGCAAGATGTTCGAAGGCACTGAGCGCGAGTTCGTGTTGCAGGAGTCGGTGTTCACGCGCCAGGGCGTGGACCGCATTCTCAAGTACGCGTTCGAACTCGCGAACCAGCGCGGACGCAAGAAACTCACGGCGGCCACGAAGTCCAACGGCATTTCGATCAGCATGCCGTACTGGGACGAGCGCGTGGCGGCGATGGCGCAGACGTATCCCGACGTGAAGTGGGACAAGCAGCACATCGATATTCTGTGCGCGCGTTTCGTGCTGCAGCCCGACCGCTTCGACGTGGTCGTCGCGTCGAACCTGTTCGGCGACATACTTTCGGATCTCGGCCCCGCGTGCACGGGCACGATCGGTCTGGCCGCTTCGGCGAACCTGAATCCCGAGCGCAAGTTTCCCTCGCTGTTCGAGCCGGTGCATGGCTCCGCGCCCGACATCTTCGGCAAGAAGATCGCCAACCCCATCGCGATGATCTGGTCGGGCGCGATGATGCTCGACTTCCTCGGCAACGGCGACGCGCAATACAAGGCCGCGCACGATGCGATCATGCAGGCCATCGAGAAGGTGCTGTTGGAAGGCCCGCGCACGCCCGACATGGGCGGCACGGCGAACACGACTGCGCTGGGCGAAGCGGTAGCCGCCGCGCTGTGACGCACATGCCGGACGCACCGAAAGCGCCGAAATCCGTCGCGTCGCCGGAGCTCGACGACTTGCGCGTGTTCTGCATGGTCGCGCGCAAGGCGAGCTTCAGCGCGGCGGCCGAAGCGCTTGCGGCGTCGCCGGCCTATGTGAGCAAGCGCGTGGGCGTGCTCGAGGCGCGCCTCGGCACGCGCCTGTTGCACCGCTCGACGCGGCGCGTCGCGATGACGGAGGCGGGCGAGCGGGTCTATGCGTCGGCCGGCAAGATCCTCGACGACGTCGAGCGGCTCGTGGACGACGTCTCCACCACGCGCCGCATTCCGCGCGGCACGCTGCGCGTGTCGAGCAGCTTCGGCTTTGGCCGCAACTTCGTCGCGCCCGCGCTCGCCGGGCTTTCCGAGCGTTATCCGCAACTGAGCGTGCGCCTCGAACTGTTCGACCGGCTCGTCGATGTGGCGGGCGAGGGCTTCGATCTCGATGTGCGTATCGGCGACGAGATCGCCGGTCATCTGATCGCGCGGCGTCTCGCCACGAACTATCGCGTGCTATGCGCCGCGCCCGCGTATCTCGCGCGGCGCGGCGCGCCACAGGAGGTCGCCGATCTCGCTGAGCACGCGTGTCTCGCGATCAAGGAGCGCGATCATCCGTTCGGCGTATGGCGCCTGCACGCGCATGGCGAATCGGTTTCGGTGAAGGTGGCGGGGCCGCTCTCGACCAATCACGGCGAGGTGGCGGTGCAGTGGGCGCTGGCGGGCCGCGGCATCGTGCTGCGCTCGATGTGGGATGTCGCGCCATTGCTGGAGAGCGGGCGCTTGCAGCGCGTGCTGCCCAGCGTGACGCAGCCGGCCAATGTCTGGGCGGTGTACCCAGCGCGCCTCGCGCAGTCCGCGAAAGTGCGCGTGTGCGTGAATCATCTGGAGGAAACGTTCGCGCGCATCGGCATTTCCGCGCCTGTAAACGAGCAGGAGAGCCGGCGCTAAGCCGGTTCCGCGAGTGCCTTACTCGCTTTCCGGGATATCGAGCGCCTTGCGCTCGCGGCGTTCCTCGTTGCCGCGCCGCGCGCGCTGGCGTTGGCGCGAAAGCACGGTGATGATCTGGCCGGTGGTGGCGTCGGCGGGGATTTCGTTACGGATGACGTTCGCCACCATCGGCAGCCCCTTGCGCTGGCGGCGCAGCGCCTGCGCGATCGCCTGGCGGCACGCTGGGCCGTGGCAATCCCATTCGTCGCGCAGTTTTCCGCAATAACGGCAGGTGTCCATGCGTTCCAGTTTACCGAAAATCGATTGACGGTTTCGGGGCGCGATCATGGAGTGCCGCGCTTGTGCCTGCTCGCGCGCCGCCTGGTGCGACCCGGCGGTATGATCGGCAGCGGACGCAGTGGGACCGCAGTTGGACAATTCGTGGCGGGAGCGGCAGATGGCGGCGATCGGCGTAGTCCTGTTCGACATGGAAGGCGTGCTGTCCCACTACGATCGCGACGCGCGCGTTGCGAGCCTCGCGGCCGCCACTGGCGCGCCGCCCGCAACGGTGCGTCACGCGATCTGGGGATCGGGTCTCGAAGCGCGTGCCGACGCGGGTGAGCTCGACCCCGACGCTTATCTGCGCGCGCTAGGCGCGATGCTCGGATGTGAGGTGGGCCGCGACGTGTGGCTCGCTGCGCGGCGCGCGTCGATCACGCCGAACGAGGCGGCGCTCGCGCTGGCGCAGCGTGTGGCCGCGCGATGCCGCATCGCTGTGCTGACCAACAACTGCTCGCTCGTCACGCATCACCTCGACTATCTGAATCCGCCCGTTGCGCGGCTTTTCGGTTCGCAGATCTATTCGTCGGCGACGTTCGGCGCGGTCAAGCCGGCCGCGCAGACCTACCTTGGCTGCGTGGCACAACTCGGCGCACAGCCGCAGGAAACGCTTTTCATCGACGACAGCGAAGCGAACGTCACGGGCGCGCTCGACGCGGGGTTGCAAGCGTGCCACTTCGTCGAAGCCGATTCGCTCGCGAGCGACCTGGCGCGCCTCGGGCTGATCGACGGTTGATGGCCGTGCCGCACGCGCGGCCACGGCATGAATGAATGGATGATGAACCTACGGGAGCTTGCAATGAAAATGCAATGGAGCTGGAACCTGGTCGCGTCACTCTGCCTGTGCGCGTTCGCGCCGCTAGCCGCGGCTCAGCAACCGGGCGCGCCGCTCGTCTACGTGACGGACTTCGAACTCGATGCGGCCAACGTCAAGCAGGATTCGAATCCTGTGGAGAATGCGCGCGAGCACATGGGCGGCTTGCTGCCAAGGCCGCTGTTGCGTCATCGCGACCCGCAGCAGCAGGCCGGTCAAGTCGTCACGAAACTGGCCGATGCGCTGGTGAACGACCTGCGCGAGAAGGGCCTCGACGCGCGCCGCCTGCCGAGCGGCACGCCACTACCCGCGCAAGGCTGGCTGGTGCGCGGCGTATTCTTGAGCGTGGACGAAGGCAACAGTATGCGGCGCGCGGTAGTGGGTTTCGGCTCGGGCGCGAGCCAGATCGAGCTGGCGGTAGCCGTGGACAACCTCGCCACTCAGGCGCCGCAGCCGCTTTATCAGGTGATCGACAGCGAGTCGAGCCACGCGAAGCCGGGCGCCGGCGCGGCAATCGCGCTCAATCCTTATGTTGCGGCAGCCAAATTCGTGCTTGCACGCGCCGATGACCGCAAGAACGTGGACCGCGCGGCGGCCGAAGTGGCCGACTCGGTCGCGGCGCGTGTGAAAGCGGCGCCGCAATGACGCGCCGGGCGCTTTAGCCGCGCGGCGGAATGTTGAGCCCGCGCTCGACCGCCGGCCGCGCGACGAATGCCGCGAGCACGCGCGCGACGTTTTTGAAATCGGCGTAACCCACGAGGTCGCCGGCCTCGTAGAAGCCAACAAGGTTGCGCACCCAACCAAACGTGGCGATGTCGGCGATGGTGTACTCGTCGCCCATGATCCACTTGCGCCCCTCTAGACGCTGGTCGAGCACGGCGAGCAGGCGCCGCGACTCGGCGACGTAGCGGTCGCGCGGACGCTTGTCCTCGTAGTCCTTGCCCGCGAACTTGTAGAAGAAGCCCACCTGGCCGAACATCGGTCCAATGCCGCCCATCTGGAACATGACCCACTGGATCGTCTCGTAGCGCGCCGCGCCTTCGCGGGCGAGGAAGCGGCCGCACTTGTCGGCGAGATAGATGAGGATCGCGCCCGATTCGAAGAGCGCGAGCGGTTCGCCGCCCGGGCCGTTCGGATCGAGGATCGCGGGAATCTTGTTGTTGGGGTTCAGCGAGAGGAATTCCGGCGACATCTGGTCGTTCGAGTCGAAGCGCACCAGATGCGGCTCATAAGGCAGGCCGCTTTCCTCCAGCATGATCGAGACCTTGACGCCATTGGGCGTGGGCAGCGAATAGAGCTGGATGCGCTCGGGGTGAAGCGCTGGCCACTTGCGGGTGATGGGAAATGCGGATAGGTCGTTCATGCGGGGTCCTTGAAGTCCTTCAGCGGCGGGGCGCGGGCCGTGCTTGGCGCGCCGCGGCCTGATCGAAAAGCGGGAGTGGAGTCAGGCCGCCAAGTTTAGTGGAAATGGCGCGCGCCGTCTTTTCGCCGCAAGGCACGGCTTACACGCTGCTACACGCTACCTTCGCGCTCGACCACGAGAATGCGCGCCTCGCCGCGCGGATGCGCGACATGCTCGCAGCCCACGCCCGCGAAGAACACGTCGCGGGCTTCGAGCACCGCGACCTGCTCCGCGCCGCCTTCGCGGTAATGCATGTCGACCACGCCGTCGAGCACGGCGAACACTTCCTCGCCATCGTTGACGTGCCATTGGTACGGCTGGTCGGTCCAGTGCAGGCGCACCGTGGTGCCGTTCATGTTGGCGATGTCGAGCGCGCCCCAGGGGCGGGTGGCGGTGAAGGCTTTCGAACGGATGACTTTCATGGCTGTACGGGCTCTGGCGTGATCGTGCGGCGCCGCGGGACGGGCCTTAGGGATTGGCAGGAATGGATTGCGCAAGGCTCAACAGATTGAGCGGCGCGACGCGGATCAAGCCGCCGCGCGGGCTGTCGATATCGCCGATGAGCGTGAGCGAAAGCGTCACCGTAATGGGCAGGACGAGCAGCAGCACGCGCCGGCCGACCTGGCCGTGCGCGCCGTAACCCTGCAACAGGTTGCTGAAGATGGCGATCACGATCATCAGCGCCCACGCGGCGACGGGAATGCGGTTGATCCACGCGGCCTGTGCGTAGCCCTGGGCGTTGATGACGTCGTTCATGCCGGCGACCACGAGCGCCATCACCGGATTCGGCTGCGCCTTCGCGGCATCGCGCACGCTCGTCCAGAGCTGCGTCTGGAGCTCGCCGGTGGTGCGGTTGATCTGATCGAGTGCGCCGGCGTCGTGCACGACGTAGAAGTGGATGCGCGCCTGAAGGTAGCGCGCAAGCAGCGCCTTGGTCTGGTCAGCCGCCTCGCCGCCAAGGAGCTCGGCGCGCAGGTACTCCGTGCCGATCGCGTTGGCTTCCTCTTCCTCCAGGTTCTTGCGCTGGTCGTAGCGGTTCACGGCCATCGAGAGCGTGAAGCCGATCAAGAGCGCGAGCAGCGTGAGCGTCGCGCCCTGCACGATCTTGTAGTTCTCGCGCGCCTCCTCGGCGAGCGGCAGGTATCGGTGCAGTACGCTCGTGCCTAGCCAGGCGGCAAGCGGCAGCACCACGATCAGCACGATGAATAAAAGCGCGGGGCGCTGGAGGATGAGCGGCGTCATGGAGTCTCCGCGAAAGCGTGAGAGGAACGAAGGCGCTGCAATGCAAATCGGCGTCGCCCGCGCGAGGCGGGGCGACGCCGATTCTACGACAGATCCGCGCGTTGGCGCGGGCCGCTGTCAGCGCTTCAGCGCGCCGCGCGTTGCGGCCACAGCGTGCGGGCCCAGAACGTCAGCGACCGGTCCCAGGCGAGCTGCGCCCAGACCGGGTCGTACTGCGTGATGGCGATGCGGGTCGGGCCCACGGCGGTCTCGTTCGCAAACGCGTGGTGGGCGAGATAGCGATGGAATTCGACGTCGACGTTGGCACCCTTGAGCTTCGTTTCGAGCTCCGCCACGGTTTCGATGCTGAACGCCTGGTCCTGGGTCGCGAAGTGGCCGAGGATGGGCGCGGTGATCTTGCTCGCGTCGATGTATTCGAGCGGCGGGAAGCCGTACCACACCACGGCGCCCGAAAGGCCCGGGACCATGGTGGCCGCGAGCAGCGTGAGCGCACCGCCCATGCAGTAGCCCGTCACGCCCACGCGGTCCGTGAGCGTCTTCAGATAGTTGACCGCGCCGAATACATCCTGCGAGGCGGCGTCCGCGAAGTCGAGGCCCGTCATCAGATGGTGGGCCTCTTCCTGTTCGACCGTGCTCTTGCCGCGATAGAGGTCGGGCACGAGCGCGAGGTAGCCCGCCTGCGCGAGCCGGTCGGCCACGCCGCGGATCTGGTCGTTCAAGCCCCACCACTCCTGGATCACGACGATGGCGGGCGCGCCTTCGGTCTTTTCCGGTTTGGCGAGATAACCCTGGAGCGACTGGCCGTCAGGGCGGGTGAAGGAAATCATGGATCCGGCGGACTGTTTCATTTGGGGCAACCCTCGGTGAGTCGGTTGAACGAAAGCCGCAAGCATAGCGCTTGCGTACGGGATTTGCGTGTCTGCGCCTGACGCGCTCATTCGCCGATCAGATGCAGCACGATATCGCGCGTGTGCGCCGCGCGCCGATGTTCGAACACATAGATGCCCTGCCACGTGCCCAGCACGGGATTGCCGTGCTCGACCGGAATGGAGAGCTGCGTGTGCGTGAGCGCCGTGCGCAAATGCGCGGGCATGTCGTCGGGGCCTTCGGTGTCGTGCTCGTAGCGCTGGGGATCTTCGGGCGCGAGCTGCTCGAAGTAACGTTCGAGATCGCGGCGCACCGAAGGATCGGCGTTTTCCTGGATGACGAGCGACGCCGAAGTGTGGCGGCAAAAGAGGGTGAGCAAGCCGGTGGCGATGCGCTGTTCGCGCACGAACGCGCGCACCTCATGGCTGATTTCGACGAGCCCGCGCGTGCGCGTGCTCACCGGCAGATGATGGATGGCCTGGCGCATGATCGGTCTCCTTGCGGGCGGCGGCGCGTGGCGGCTGACCCGTCGCGGCGGTTCCAGCCTTCAAGCATAGCGCAGGCGCGCTGGGCGCGCAGACCGCGCCCGCAGCCAGCGCACGCGCGCCGTGTCGCATGCTGGTACGATGTCGGCCTTGCCGGGTACAGCCTCGGCCCACCGCACACGATGGAGAAAACCGCTTGAACCTCACCCGCTTCGCGAAAGCACGCCACGCCACCAAGGCGTTCGATCCCGCCCGCAAGATTCCCGCCGCTGTCATCGATGAGCTCAAGGAGCTGATCCGCTTCAGCCCCTCGTCGGTGAACTCGCAGCCGTGGCATTTCGTGCTGGCGGAAAGCGACGCCACGCGTGCGCGTATCGCCAAGGGCATGGAAGGTTTCGCGTACAACGAACCGAAGGTCTCGCGTGCCTCGCACGTGGTGGTGCTGTGCGTGCGCACCGACATGGACGAAGCGCACCTCGCCGAAGTGCTCGCACAGGAAGAAGCGGACGGCCGCTTCGCCAATGCCGAGGCGAAGGCGGGTCAGGAAAAGACGCGCTCGTTCTATGTGAACCTGCATCGCGAGCGCAACGACCTGCCGGCGTGGTTGGAGAAGCAGGCGTATCTCGCGCTCGGCACGCTGCTGATCGGCGCGTCGACGCTCGAAATCGACGCCTGCCCGATGGAAGGCTTCGACGCCAGGGCGCTCGACGAGGAACTGGGCCTGCGCGAGCAGGGCCTCACCGCGCTCGTAGTGGTCGGTCTCGGCTACCGCAGCGCCGATGACTTCAACGCGAAGCTGCCGAAGTCGCGTTTGTCCGCGGCTTCGGTATTCACCGATCTCGGTTGATTCGCGCAGGGTTTCGCTGCGCTCGCAGCAAGCGCGGCGATTGACACGGCCCGAAGCCACGCGGCAGCCGCATCAGGAGCATTCGTCCATGCAGGGTATCAAACGCCGGATCGTGTACGTCACGCTGTTCGAAGGCATCGCGATCCTGATTACCGGCACGAGCTTCGCCTCGCTCTCGGGCAGCGGCATGGACCGCGCGGGCGCGGCGGCGGTGTTTTCATCGCTGGTCGCGGTGGGCTGGAACTTCGTCTACAACCTGCTGTTCGAGCGCTGGGAAGCGCGCCAGACGAAACGCGGCCGCAGTGTCGCGCGCCGCATTGCGCACGCGGCCGGCTTCGAGGGCGGGCTCGTGGTGTTCCTCGTGCCGATGATCGCGCTCACGCTGCACGTGTCGTTGGTCGAGGCGTTCGTGATGGATATCGGTCTCTCGGTGTTCTTTCTCGTCTACAACTACGTCTACAACCTGATCTTCGATGCCGTGTTCGGCCTGCCGGCCTCCGCCATGCCGGTGACGGCCGCTTCGGAAACGCAGCCGCGCGCGTAGCGCGGGCGCTCTCGATCAAGGACTCGCCGCGGCGCCCTGCGTGCGATTCGCTTCGACGCTCGATCCCGCAGCCGCCGCGTCGGAAGCCGGCGTCACCGCACGCGCCGGATGCTGCGCATCGTGCAGTTGCCCGGACCAGCCGCCGCCCAGGTCGCCGATCAGCGAAGCCGTATCGAGCAGCCGCTGCTGCTGCACGTTGAGCGCGCTCTGCTGATTGGTCACCTGCGTGGCCAGCGCCGTGGCGACCGTCGTGTAGTCCACGGTGCCCGCCTCGTATTCGTTTTGCGCGATCTGCGCGCCACGTATGGCGTCGCGCACGGCGGCGTCGAGCACTTCGGCCTGCTGCGCGAGGATGCGCAGCCCCGAGAGATCGTTCTCCACACCCTGGAACGCCGTCAGCACCGTGCCGCGATAGTTCGCCACCGTCGCGTCATAGCTCGCGCGCGCGGCCGCCACCTGGCCGCTGCGCTGGCCGCCGTCGAAGATCGTCTGGGTCGCGCTCGCGCCGAGCGACCACACATAGTTGCTCATGTGCAGCAGGCCCGAAAGCGGTGACTGCGTGAAGCCGTCGAGCGCGGTAAGCGAGATCGTCGGATAGTACGCGGCCACCGCCACGCCGATCGCCGCGTTGGCCGACGCCATCTGCCGTTCGGCGGTCGCGATGTCGGGCCGTCGCTGCAGCAGCGTGGAGGGCACGCCGGCGGGAATCGCGGGCAGCGCGGGAAGCTGGGCGCTGTGCGGGATATTTACGTCTTCGGGGTTGCGGCCCACGAGCACAGCAATGGCGTGCTCGTTTTGCGCGCGTGCCACGCCCAGGGCGATCAGGCTCGCGCGGGCGGATTCGAGCTGCGTGCGCGCGGAAATCAGGTCGGACGGCGGGACGGTGCCCGCCTGGTCCTGGTTGGCCACCACGCGCAGGAAGTCCGTGTAGGCCTGCACTGTATGCGTGAGCAGGTCGATATCGGCATCGGTGATGCGCAGATCGATCACGGCGTTCGCCAACGCGATTTGTTCGGATAGCGTAGCGTTCGCCAGCGTCGCCTCGCTCGCCTGCGCCGTGGCCGACTGCTCCTCGATCTGGCGGCGCACCTGGCCCCAGAGGTCGATGTCCCAGCTCGCATTCGCTTCGAGCGTGCCGCCGTTGACGATGCGCGCGCCGCTCGGCGTCGACGTGATGCTGCTCACGCTGCTGAGCGTGCCGGTGGAGGAGCGCTCGCGCGCGAGCGAGCCGGTAATGCCGATGGTCGGGAAGAGGCTCGCACGCGCGACGCGCACTTCGGCGAGCGCTTGCTGGTAATTCGCGTAGCTCTGCCGCACGGTCTGGTTCGAGACCTCGACGAGCGGTTCCAGTTCATCGAGCAGCGGGTCCTGGAAGACGGTCCACCATTCGCCCTTGGGGCCCTGGGCGGCGTCGGGCTCGGCCTGGGTCCAGCCGGGCAGTTCTTTCCACGTGGCGGGCACGGTGACCTGAGGCCGGTGGTAGTCCGGTCCGACCATGCAGCCCGCGAGCAGCAGCGCAGCGGTGAGGGGCGCGAGCGGCAGTGCGCGCGTCGCGGCGCTTGTGGCGGCGGAGATCAGCATTCGCATGAGCGATGGATTAAGGCGAGTCTTCATCATGATGCGCTCTCATCGGCCTGGCGATTCCACGGCAGGCGCGCGGCCCAGCGCGCGAGGCGTGCGCGCAGGCGGTCGAGGAACAGGTAAATCACCGGCGTGGTGTACAGCGTAAAGACCTGGCTCAGGAGCAGGCCGCCCATCACCGTCACGCCGAGCGGCTGGCGCAGCGAAGCGCCCTGGCCAATGCCGATGGCGAGCGGCAGTGCGCCGAGGACGGCCGCGAAGGTCGTCATCATGATCGGGCGCAGGCGCACCACGGCGGCTTCGTGAATCGCGCGGCGCGCCTCGACGCCCTCGTTGCGCTGCAACTGGATGGCGACGTCGACCATCATGATGCCGTTCTTCTTCACGATACCAATGAGCAGAATGATGCCGATCATCGCGATCACCGAGAACGGCGTGCCGAAGATCAGCATGGCGAGAATCGCGCCAATGCCAGCCGAAGGCAGCGTGGAGAGGATCGTGAGCGGGTGGATGGTGTTTTCGTACAGCACGCCCAGCACGATATAGACCACGGCGAGCGCGGCGAGAATGAGCAGCGGCACGACGCCCATGGACTGCGCGTAGGCCTGCGCCGCGCCCGCGAACGCGCCGTGGATGGAGGCCGGCATGCCGATGTCGCGCTCGGCCTGCTCGATGATCGTGCCGGCCTCGGAAAGCGAGCCGCCCTTGGGCAGATTGAACGAAATCGTGCCCGCCACTTCCGTGCCCTGGTGATTGACCTGCGTGGCCGTATGGCGCGTTTTCCAGTCCATCAGCGCCATGAGCGGCACCATGGTTTCGGCAGCCGTGCTGTCCGCGCTGCCGCTGGAGCTGCCTCCCTTGCCGTTCGCGATCGCGTTGTTCTGCTGATTGGCCACCGCGTTGGCGTTGCGCTCGTTGGTGTTGCCGCTCGCTGCGGTGGCCGTGGTCACCGCCGTGAAGGGCGTAACGCCCGAGATGACGCTTGACGGCATTTGCGTTTGCGCCGCGCCGCTGGCGTTGCCCGCCGCCGTGCTCAGCCAGATATCCTGGAACGACTGTGGAAACTGCCAGTACTGCGGTGCCACTTCCATCACGACGAAGTACTGGTTGATCGCGTTGTAGATGGTCGAAACGGTGCGCTGGCCGAAGGCGTCGTAGAGCACGTTGTCCACCTGGTTCGGGTCGAACCCATAGCGCTTGGCGGTCGTGCGCTGCACCGTCATGTAGGCCTCCAGACCATTTTGCTGCAGGTCCGAGTTCACATCCGACATCTGGCCGCGGTGCTTGTTCAGCTCGTCCACGAGGCGCGGCACCCAGGTGAAGAGGGCGTCGGCGTCGTCGCTCGTGAGCGTGTACTGATACTCGGCCGCCGCCTGCCGCCCGCCAATCTGCAGGTCCTGCTGAGCCTGCATGAAAAGCCGTGCGCCCGAAACGGCATTGAGCTTGGGACGCAGGCGGTTCACGACCTCGGTGGCCGAAAGACGGCGCTCGGCGATCGGCTTCAGTTCGACGAACACGGTGGCCGAATTGAGCGCGCGCCCGCCCGTGAATCCCGCCACCGATTGCACTGCCGGATCGGCCTTCACGATGGCCTGCAACTGCGCGAGCTTCTTCTCCATCGCCGTGAACGAAATGCTCTGGTCCGCGATGATCTGCCCGATCAGAATGCCGGTGTCCTGCTCGGGGAAGAACGTGCCGGAAAGCAGCCGCGCGAGAAACACATTGCCGACCAGCAGCGCGAACAGGATGAAGATCGTGAGCCGCGCGTGATTGAGCGCGACGTCGAGTGTGCGCGAGTAGAACTGCTTGAAGCGCTCGAACTGCGCGTCGATCCACACGGCCGCGCGCGAGGGCTTGCGGTGCAGCGCCTCGCGCTTGAGCACGTAGGCGCACATCGTGGGCGTGACGGTGAGCGAGATCACGAGCGAGATGAGGATTGCGATGGAGAGCGTCATCGCGAACTCGTGAAAGAGCAGGCCCACGATGCCGGGCATGAGCAGAATGGGCAGGAACACGGCGATGAGCGAAAGGCTCATGGAAAGCACCGTGAAGCCCACTTCGCCCGCGCCTTTGAGCGCCGCATCCTTCGGGTCCATGCCGGCCTCGATGTGGCGCACGATGTTCTCCAGCACCACCACGGCGTCGTCCACCACGAAGCCGGTGCCGATGGTGAGCGCCATGAGCGAGAGATTGTCGATGCTGTAGCCGAGCAGGTACATGGGCCCGAACGTGCCCACGATGGAAAGCGGCAGCGCCACGGCGGGGATGAGCGTGGCGCGCGGCGAGAGCAGGAAAACGAACACCACGCCGATCACGAGCAGCACGGCGATGAAGAGCGTGCGCTCGGTGTCGGCCACGGAGGCGCGCACGGACTCGGAGCGGTCGATCGCCACGTCCACCTTGATCGTGGCGGGCAGCGCGGCTTCGATGGTGGGCAGGCGCGCGCGGATCTGCTGCACCGTCTTCACGACGTTGCTGCCGGGCATGGGGTAGACGATCACGAGCACGGACGACTTGCCGTTATAGAGGCCCGCGTTGCGGATGTTTTCGTTGGAGTCGATGACGGAAGCCACGTCGCGCAGGAACACGGGCGCGCCGTTGCGATAGGCGATCACCACGTCGCGAAACGGTGCCGCCTTGCTGATCTGGTCGTTAGAAGTCACCGTGTAACGCTGGTTGCCCTGGTCGATATGGCCTTTTGCGCTGTTCGCGTTAGCCGCGCCAATGGACGCGCGCACGTCTTCGAGGCCGATGCCGTAGCTGTTGAGCTTGCCCGGCTCCAGCTCCACACGCACCGAGGGCAGCGCGCCGCCGCCCAGCGTGATCTGGCCCACGCCGTCCACCTGCGAGAGCTGTTGCTGGATGACCGAATCGGCGGAATCGTAGAGCTGCGCCTTGGTGAGCGTGTCCGAGGTGAGGGCGAGCACCATGATCGGCGCGCTTGCGGGGTTGTACTGGCGATAGGTCGGGTTGCTGCGCAGCGTGGTGGGCAGGTCGGCACGCGCGGCCTGAATGGCCGCTTCCACGTCGCGCGCCGCGCCGTTGATGTCGCGGTTCAGGCCGAACACCACCACGATGAGCGCCGTGCCCGTGTTGCTGATCGACGTGAGCTGGCTGACATCGGCGATGGTGCCGAGCCGGCGCTCCAGCGGCTCGGCCACGGTGGACGCCATGATGTCCGGGCTCGCGCCGGCCATATTGGCCTGCACCACGATCACCGGATAGGCGATGTTGGGCAGCGGCGCGACCGGCAGCCGGAAAAAGGCGAGCGTCCCCGAAATGAGGATCGCGATCGCGAGGAGTGACGTCGCGACCGGCCGCCGGATGAAGAGCGCCGAGAGGTTCACGGCGTGCCCTCGGGCGCGGGTGGCGCGCCGTTGCCGGAACCGCCGTCCGCGTCGCCGTCTGCGTGGCTTTGAGGCTTGCGCTTGCGGCCGAAGCGTTCGGCCAGGCGGTCGAAGAGCAGATAGATCACGGGCGTCGTGAAGAGCGTGAGCATCTGCGAAAGCGTAAGCCCGCCGATGATCGCAAGACCCAGCGGGCGGCGCAGTTCAGAGCCCGTGCCGCTGCCGAGCAGCATGGGCAGCGCGCCGAGCATGGCCGCGAGCGTGGTCATGAGAATCGGCCGGAAGCGCAGCAGCGACGCTTCGAAAATCGCCTCGCGCGGCGGCTTGCCGTGCACGCGTTCGGCTTCGAGCGCGAAGTCCACCATCATGATGGCGTTCTTCTTGACGATGCCGATCAGGAGCACGATGCCGATAATGCCGATCACGTCCAGGTCCTTGCCCGCGATCATCAGCGCGAGCAGCGCGCCAATGCCGGCCGAAGGCAGCGTCGAAAGAATCGTGACCGGGTGCACATAGCTCTCGTACAGCACGCCCAGCACGATATACACGGCCACGAGCGCCGCGATCAACAGATACACCTCGCTGGAAAGCGAATCCTCGAACGCCTGCGCCGCGCCCTGGAACGACGAGGTGATCGAGGGTGGCAGGTTCACGCTGGCCTCAGCGTTGCGCACGTCGCGCACGGCCGCGGAGAGCGACGCGCCATCGGCGAGATTGAACGAGATCGTGACCGAAGGGAACTGCGCGAGGTGGCTGATCATGAGCGGCGAGCGCGTAATGCTGATCTTCGCAATGCCCTTGAGCGGCACCTGGCCTTCGCTGCTCGTCTGGCTCGGGAGATAAAGGTCGCCGAGCGATTCGACCGTGGGCAGCGCCTCGGGCTTGGCCACGAGAATCACGCGGTACTGGTCCGACTGCTGGAAGATGGTCGAAACGATGCGCTGGCCCAGCGCATCGTAGAGCGCGTTGTCGATGGTCGCCGCCGTGATGCCATAGCGCGCCGCGAGCTGGCGGTTCACTTCGACGTTCACGGAAAGGCCATCCGTGTTGAGGTCGCTCGTAACGTCGCGGATCGACGGGATCTGCTTCATGCGCGCGATGAGCGCGGGCACGTACTGGTCGAACGCTTCCTGGCTCGGCCCGCGCAGCACGAAGTTGTACTGGTTGCGCGAGACCGTGGTGTCGAGCGTGAGGTCCTGCTCGGGCTGGATGTAAAGGCGCACGCCCGCCACCTTCGCGACCGACTGCTGAATGCGCCGCCCGATTTCGTCGGCGGTTTCGGAGCGGTCGTCGTGCGGTTTCAGGTTGATGAGGAAGCGCCCGTTGTTGAGCGTGTTGTTGATGCCGTCGATGCCCACGTACGAGGTGAGCGAAACGACATCGGGGTCCTTGAGAATTTTCTCGGCCAGTGCGGACTGGCGCCGCACCATCGCCTGGTAAGAGATGGAGTTGTCGGCCACGCTGATGCCTTGCAGCACGCCCACGTCCTGCACCGGGAAAAGGCCCTTCGGAATCGCGACGTAAAGCAGCCCGGTGAGCACCACCGTCACCACGAACACGACGAGCGTGAGCGTCTGGTGGTCGAGCACCCAGCGCAGGCCGCGCTCATAGGCGTTGAGCGTCTTGTCGAAAAGCCCTTCGCTGATGCGCTCGAAGCGGCTAGGGTGGCGCTCGGCCTGAGCGCGCAGGATGCGCGCGCACATCATCGGCACGACGGTGAGCGAGACCACGGCCGACAGCACGATGGTCACCGCGAGCGTGACCGCGAATTCGCTGAAGAGGCGTCCGATCACGCCGCCCATGAAGAGCAGCGGAATCAGCACGGCGATGAGCGAGATCGTCAGCGAAAGAATCGTGAAACCGATCTGGCCTGCGCCTTTTAACGCCGCCTGCAAGGGTTTGTCGCCTTCCTCCAGGTAGCGCACGATGTTCTCGATCATCACGATCGAGTCGTCCACCACGAAGCCCGTGGCGATGATGAGCGCCATGAGCGAGAGGTTGTCGATCGAGTAGCCGAGCTCGTACATGACCGCGAGCGTGCCGATCAGCGAGACCGGCACCGAGATGCTCGGAATGATGGTCGCGGGCAGATTGCGCAGGAACACGAAGATCACGGCTACCACGAGGGCCACGGCGAGCACGAGTTCGAAGGCCGCGTCGCTCACCGAAGCGCGGATCACGCCCACGCTGTTCGACACCACCGTGACCTGCATGCCTGCGGGGAGCGCCGCTTCGAGCTGCGGCAACTCCCGCATGATCTGGTTGACGGTGGCGATCACGTTCGCACCCGGCTGACGCTGCACGTTCAGCACGATGGCGGGCGCCTTGTTGTACCAGGCGCCGCGCTCCACGTCCTGCGCGGCCGTGGACACGCGCGCCACGTCGCGCATGAACACGGGCGAGCCGTTCTGATAGGCGATGACGGTGTCTTCGTAGTCCTTCGGGTCGGAGATCTGGTCGTTGGAATTGATCGTGTAGTTGAGTTCGGGGCCGTCGAAATTGCCCTTCGGGTTGCTCACGTTCACGTTGGCGAGCAGCGTACGCAGGTCGTCGAGATTCAGGCCGTAGGCGGCGAGCTTTTGCGGGTCGGCCTCCACGCGCACGGCGGGCACGTTGCCGCCCGCGGTGGTGACGAGGCCCACGCCCGGCACTTCGGAAATCTTCGTGGCGAGACGGTTGTTGGCCGCGTCCTGCAATTGCGTGAGCGACATCGACTTCGACGTGACCGCGAGCGTGAGGATGGGCTGGTCGGCCGGGTTCACCTTGGCGTAGGTCGGCGGCGCGGGCAGGCCGCTCGGCAGGAAGCTGTTCGCCGCGTTGATGGCCTGCTGCACGTTCTGCTCGACCACGTCGAGGCTCAGCGAGAGGTCGAACTGCAGCGTGATGACCGAGGCGCCCTCGGAGCTGTACGAGATCATCTGCTGCAGGCCCGGGATTTCGCCCAATTGCACCTCGAGCGGCGCCGTGACGGTGGTCGCCATCACGTTCGGGCTCGCGCCCGGATAGAAGGTCTGCACCTGGATGGTGGGATAGTCCACCGCGGGCAGCGAGGAAACCGGCAGGAACTTCATCGCGACGAGGCCGATCAGCACCATCGCGATCATCAGGAGCGAAGTCGCAACCGGCCGCAGGATGAAGAGACGCGAAATATTCATCGGCGCTGGGTCCGGGGCTCAACCCGCTTGCGAGGCCGCGGCGCTCGCGTCGGAGGCGTTCGGCGCCGTGGCGCCGGGTTCGCTGGCCGCGCTGGCCGCGCCGCTCGCGTGACCGTGATGCGGTGCGCTTGCGCCGCCCGCACCGCTTGCCGCGCCCGCGTGCGTGGCGGGCCTCGGCCCCTCGGGCTGGATCTTCGCGCCGTCGTTGAGGCGGTCGAGGCCGTCGGTCACGACATGCTGACCCTGCTGCAAGCCCGCGGAGATCACCGTGTAGCGGCCATCGCCCGGGCCGAGCGTGACCTTGTGGACCGACACGGTGTTGTCGGCGTTCACGAGGTACACGTAATCGCCGGGCGCGCCGGTCTGCACGGCTGGCGTAGGCACGAGCACGGCGTTCTGCAGCGTGTCGACCAGCAGCCTCACGTTGACGAACTCGTTGGGAAAGAGCGCCTCGTCGTCGTTGGGCACGCTCGCGCGCAGCGTGACCGTGCCGGTGGCCGTGGCCATCTGGTTGCTGAGCGCGAAGAGCGTGCCGGTGGCGATCTGGCGTGTGTTGTCGCTGCTGAAGACGGTGATCGGCAGTTTCGCGCCGGCGTTGACACGTTCGAGCACGCTGCCGAGCGAGGTTTGCGGGATGGCGAACTGCACGGTGGTGGGCTTCATCGTCGTGATGACGGCGATGCCCGTGGAGCTGGACGAAGTCACGTAGTTGCCCGGATCGACGAGCCGCAGGCCCACGCGCCCCGACACCGGCGCGGTGATGCGGCAGTAGATCAGATCGAGCTCGAACAGCCTGACGTTCGCCTTGTCGGCCTGCACCGCGGCTTCATACTGCTTGACGAGGAACTGCTGGTCGCTGTAGGTCTGCGCGGCGATCGACTGCTTTGCGTTCAACTGCGTGTAGCGCGCGAGGTCGGCGCGCGCCTGCGCCAGCAGGGCCTGGTCCTTGGCGAGCTGCGCGAGCGCCTGCTCCTTGCTGATCTCGTACTGGCGCGGGTCGATCTGCGCGAGGAACTGCCCCTTCACGACATCCTGGCCTTCCTTGTAGCCCACCTCGGTGAGGTAGCCGCTGATTTGCGGCAGAACCGTGACAGTGGCGACAGGCGTGACGGTGCCGAGCGCGTTGAGCGTCACGGGCATGGGTCCGAGCGTGGCGGCGGCCACGGTCACGACCTGCGGCGCCGCGCCATGCTCCGTCTTCTTGTTGCGCATGATGTGCACGATCACGAGCACGATCAGCAGGATCACGACAATGGCGAGAATGAGCGGACCGAGCCGGCGGCGCTTCGGCGCCTGCGGGGGAGGTGCGGGCG
>NZ_JAMBPR010000032.1 GCF_024206475.1 Paraburkholderia sp. CNPSo 3274 | reverse complement strand
CACTTAACTACCGGCTTCTTTCTGCGTTGCTGCGTCTGCAGCAGAGAAACGAGATTATGAAGACTGCCCGGCGATCTGTCAACAGGTTTTTTAACTTCGTTCAACCTGCCGCTCAACTTCGAATCACCCGCAGACCCAGTCGCCACAAGGCTTTCGCCCGGGCTTCCCGTCTCCCCGCGCCTTCATCGAAAGCGCGAAAGACCGGAATTCTAGTCACGCAAGCGACATCTTGCAAGCGGTTTTTTGACGCGTGCGAAATTCGGAAAAACGCATAAGCGCAATCGCCTCAAACGCGGCGCTGCATGACGCGTTCGACGAGCTGCAGATAGTGGTCGAGATCCGGCGTCGGTTTGCCGGCCATCTTCGCGAGATCGTCCCAGCGGCGCAGGCGCACCGCGTCTTCGGCGTGGGGACGCGCGGCGAAGTCGCGCGCCTCATCTGCATTGAAGATGCCACCCTGCAATTCGAGGCTGCGCACCGAGTCTGCGGAGAGGCAGCCGAAATACGCTTCATCGACGGCGCAGAGGTAGCGCTTCGCATCGACGTGCAAGCGGATCGGCTCCAGCACGCTATCGGGCAACACGGGCCGCAGGAACGGCAGCGCGTAGTACTGGTGCAGATCGTCGATGCCGCGTTCGGTCGGCGTTTCGCCCTGACGATTGAGCAGGTGACCCAGATCATGCAGGAACGCCGCGGCGGTCAGCTCTTCGGTCGCCCCGTCTTCTTCTGCCAGCGCGCCGCTTTGCAGCGCGTGCTCCAGTTGCGTGACCGGTTCGCCGCTATAGGCCAACGCGCCGTACGTCTCGAACAGCTCACGAATATCCGCGAGGCTCAGTGCCATCTTCTTCAACTCCTCTATTACGTGAATACGGCGACGGCCCATACGAGCGGGCCGCCCATCATTCCTTCTGCTCTCAGTCGCCGCAGGACTCGCGCATGCGATTGGCCGATTCATCGGCGTCGCGCGACGCGAGTGCGCTCAACAGCGCCCGATGCCCCGCATACGAGACGTCCATTGCGCTGTGCGCCGGCACCGCACGCCGCGACGAGAGTCGCAACTCGCCCACGGTCCCCTCATAGGTCTCGCGCAGTCTGGCGTTGCCAGCCGCTGCGAAGAGCGACGCACGAAACGCGTCGCGCGCTTGCAGGAAAGCCTCTCCCTTCTCGGCGACCACCGCATCCCGCATCGCGTTGAGGTGCTCGCGCAACTCGGCGACCTGCGCCGCATCGATGCGCGGCGCCAGCATCCGGCACGCTGCTTCGCGCAACGCCGCGCACACTTCGCCCAGTTCCTGGGCCTCAGCCGCGCCGACGCTGCGCACGAACACACCCCGATGTTTCTCGTTGCGCACGAGGCCCGCCTGCTCCAGCGCGCGAAACGCTTCGCGCACAGGTCCGCGCGATACGGCCAGACGAGCCGCCCAGTCGGCTTCGTTGAGCTTGTCGCCGGGGGCGAGCACGCCCGCCGCGATGCGTCGCTCGATCTCGTCGCGCACCAGCGCAGTGAGCGAATGCTGGCGCACCATGGCAAGCGGCGTCGTGTCAGACAACGCCTGAGGATCGCGATCAGGATCGCCTGCGTTGCCGCTACTCGCGCGCTCATCGCTCATCGAATCTTGCACGTCCTGCCTTGCCCGTCTGTTGCGCGCCTGCGGCGCATCGAACCGCATGACATCCATCCGCTCAGTCCGCCCGCCGGCGCGGCACACGCGCCGCGATCAGCAGCAGCGCCGCCAGCGAGACGAGCAGCAGAATCAGCGAGAGCGCCGAAGCCGGCAGGTAGTACCCGCGCTCGACCGCGCCCACCACGACGATCGGCACCGTCGCAAAGCCCGGCGGATACACCGTGAGCGTCGCGCCCAGTTCGCCGAGCGACAGCGCGAAACCCAGCGCGAGACTCGCGCGTATGGCTGGCACGAGCTGCGGCAGCACCACGCGGCGCAGCACCATCGCCGGCGGCGCACCGAGACTCGCTGCCGCTTCGCGCAGCACGGTCAGCTCGGGCCGCAGCGCTGCGGCCGCACATCGATAGCAAAACGGCAGTACTAGAGCGAGCTGCACGAACACGACAATCGCAGCCGAACTCGACAGATCCACAGGCGCCTTGTGATAGGCGATCAACACTGCGAGGCCGAGCACCACGCTCGGCACGCCGTTGGGCACCATCGCGAGCGTGTCGACGACTGCGCCCAGACCACGCCGGTCGCGCCCTTCGAGCGCGAGTGCGAGCCACAGACCCAGCGCCGTGCCGATCACCGCCACGCCGAACCCGACCTCGAGACTCGTTGCGAGCGCATCGAAGTCGCTGGAGCCGAGGCGTTCGAACCAGCGCGTGCTGAAACCGTCGGGCAAAATCGTGCCCGACCAGTGCGACGCGACGCTCGACAACGCGACGACGATCACCGGCAACACGAAAAGCCAGAAGCACAGCAGCGCCGCGAAGCCAAGCAGTGCCGCGCTGACAAAGCGCGAGAAGCGGCTGCGCTCAACAGGCCGCGCACGAAGATGCTTGGGTGGCAGCGCGATACGGTCGGAACCGGCGACGGGATTAGTTGACATTGCGCGCGCCTCCATGACTGCGGCGATTCACGCGCCGATACAGCGCATACAGGGAAAGCGACATCGCGAGCATGACCACGGCGCCTGCGGCGGCCGTCGGCAGGTCGAGGTCGACCGTGGCCGAACTGTAGATCGCCACCGGCAGCGTGATGAGGTGCGCGCTGCCGAGCACGAGCAGAATGCCGAACTCGTTGAACGTCAGCAGAAAGCACAGGATCGTGCCCGCCGCGATACCCGGCCACGCGAGCGGCAGGATCACGCGCAGGGCGACCATCCGGCTGTTCGCACCGAGACTGCGTGCGGCTTCGATCAGGCGCATGTCGAGCAGCGCGAACGCGGCGAGCGTCGGGCGCACGACGAATGGCGCGTAGAACACCACTTCGGCGAGCACCACGCCGCCGATGCCGAACAGGAAGTCGAGCGGCGGCGCCTGCAAATGAAAGAGCCGTTGCAGCCCGATGCTCACGGAGCCCTGTGAGCCGTACAGAAAAATCAGCGTGAACGCGACGAGGAACGACGGGAACGCCACGAACAGTTCCAGAAAACGCGTGACGAGCTGCGCGCCCGGAAACGGTTTGAAGAACAGCTGCGCGGCGAGCGCGACGCCAAGCACGGAAGCCAGACCCGCACTGAGGAACAGAATCCACAGCGTCGTGGCGATCACGCCGCGCGAATCGGGATTGCCGAAAAAAGTCTCGTACGCGTGGAAGCTCAAGCCGTGCGCGCCCGAGAGGCTCAGCAGCACGAGACGCACGAGCGGATAGACCACGAGCGGCCCGAGCACGAACACGAGCAGAAAGGCGATATGCCATTGCGCGCGCCGTTCGCGACGGCGCACGGCGGCCGCGTGCGCGTCGGCGCCGGGGAGAGCCAAAGTGGAATCAGGGGTTGATAAGGACGACATCGTCAGCCTCGTAACGCAGGGACACACGCATGCCTTTCGCCGGCGTCATGCCGTGGCCGCGCTGCATGGTGACGAGCACCGGTTCGTTCGGCATCGCGTCGAGCAGCACCGGTACCGAGAGCACCGAGCCATACCACTCGACCGATTCGATCGTGCCGTGCAGCGACCCTTCGCCGAGCGGCACGATGCGCAGGCTTTCGGGACGCAGACACGCAAGCTTGTCGCGCACGTCGTGGCGCGCGTCGCCCACCGGGAACGCGACGTTCGGCGACAGCAGATTCGCGGCGCCGAGATAGCGGGCCACGTAGGCGTCGTTCGGCGTGTCGTAGAGTTCCTGCGGCGTGCCGAGCTGCGCGATATGGCCATCGCGCATCAGCAGCGTGCGGTCGGACAGCACGAGCGCGTCGTCCTGATCGTGCGTCACGCAGACGATCGTGAGATCGGGCAAGCGCTCGTGCAGCGCCTTCAATTCGGAGCGCACCGAAGCGCGCAGATTGGCGTCGAGTGCCGAGAGCGGCTCGTCGAGCAGGAGCACATCCGGCTCGATCACGAGCGCACGCGCGAGCGCCACGCGCTGCTGCATGCCGCCCGAGAGCTGCGCGGGCATGATGTGTCCCGCGTCGCCGAGCTGCACGAGCTTGAGCGCGTCGGCCACGCGCCGCGCGATGTCGCGCGACGGCACGCGGCGCGCCTTCAACCCGAACGCGACGTTCTCGAACACCGAGAGATGCGGAAAGAGCGCATAGCTCTGGAACAGCAGACCCAGGTTGCGCTGATGCGGCGGCACATGGGTCAGGTCGCGGCCCGCCACGGTGAGCGAGCCCGCGAGTCCATCGGCTTCGATGAACCCGGCGATGAAACGCAGCAGGGTCGTCTTGCCGCAGCCGCTGCGGCCCAGCACGGTCAGCAGTTCGCCGCGGCGGATCGTGAGCGACAGATCGTCGAGGACAGTGCGCGCGCCGAAGCGCACGCTCAGGTTGTCGATCTGCACGCCCGCTGCGCCGGGCGCGTCCGTGGCATCAGTCAGTCCGGACACGTCCGGCAGCGCGCGGGCCATGCCGGCCGGCGCGAGGCTTGCGGTATTCACCGGCTTCATCTCCTGTCGACCAGAGTTGGCGTTTTAACGCCTTACCTTACTCTGGTCCTATGCAAAGCTGTCGATGGGACTAGGTGTTTCAGCCCCTGGTCCCATCCCATACAAAGTTACAAATTGCAGTTGCTTACTTCGGCTTCACGACTTCGAGCTGCTTGCCCGACGAGCCGATCACTTCGTTCTTCCAGCGCGTCGTCCAGTCGGCCTTCTTCGCCATCACCTGGTTCCAGTCCACCGGAATCAGCTTCACGCCCTTGATGGCCTGCTTGACGGCTTCGCCGTTCTTGCCCGTGAGCGCCACGTCCGTGCGGCCCGGAATACCGAAGATGTCCGGCACCTTCGACTGCACGTCCGTCGACATCAGGTAGTCGATCAGCTTCTTGCCTTCAGCCTGGTTCGGGCCGCTCTTGATCAGGCCGATTGCGTACGGCAGCTGGAACGTCGTGGGATGACCGCCAGCGTCGGCCGCGAGGAAGATCGGCTTGAGCGAGAGGCCGCCGTTGGCTGCGTCGTCGAGATCCATCTGCAGGTCGCCGTTGGCCACCGAGATTTCGTTACGCGAGAGCAGCACGTCGAGGTAGCCCGTGCCCTTGGTGTGGAACTTCGCGCTCTGCTCGAGCTTCTTGAGGTAGTCGAACGCCTTGTCTTCGCCCATCAGCGACGTCGTAAGGATGATCACGGCCATGCCATCGCCAGCCGTGGCCGGGTTCGAGTACGCGACCTTGCCCGAGTAGTCCGGGTGCAGCAGGTCAGCAAACGTCTTCGGCTCGTTCTTCACGACATCCGGGTTGATCGCGAACGAGAAGTAGTTGTTCACGAACGTCGCCCACGAACCGTCGGTCGCCTTCGCGATCGTCGGCACGTTCTTGTAGTTCACGCTCTGGTACGGCTGGAGCAGGCCGCTTTGCTGCGCCTGCTGGATGAACGGCGGCAGCGTGACGATCACGTCGGCCTTCGGCGAATCCTTCTCGACGTTCGCGCGATTCACCACTTCGCCACTGCCAGCCGTCACGATGTTGACCTTGACGCCTTCCTTCTTCTCGAAGGCCGGCAGCACGTCCTTGTAGAGATTTTCGAGGCCGTCGGCCGTGTACAGCACGACGGCATCGGCGGCATGCGCGCTCACTGCTGCGCCCAGCAGCGCTGCGGCTGCCGCGATCGGCAGCAGCTTGCGTGCAAAACCCGCGCGATGGGAATTCGTGTGGTTCATGTCACTCTCCGAAGGCAAAACCAGGTGCTCGGGATACCCGATGCGTTTGTGATTGAATGGATCGAACGGAGTCGAACAATCCGAACTTCGGCGGACTGCGCCGCCTGTCATTGCCCGCCTGGTGGTGGTCTCGCGCCGCGGATTGCAGATTGTCTACAATCCGCCACTTTCCACCTGAACCGGCCGACCCGGCGAAGGCGCGAAATTGCCGCTCGCCTCGCTTACCGGCCCATCTGGACGGGCCCCGCAAGAATCACAGGTTTTGATGACAGACGCATGACGATTGTGGCGTTTGTCAAAAAATTCCACAATTCGCCAATATTCGACAAGTCACATAGGCGTGCTGATTGCGCCGCTCACGTGTTGGCGGCAGGCATGCAGATGTGTAGACGGGCAAACGCAGCGCGAGCCGCGCCACGCCGGAGGAAGACTCAGGCGATGACGAGTTCGGGCCCGCGCGCCGCGATGGCACGCGCGACGCTCTTTTCAGGCGCAAGCTCGGTGATGACGTAGCGCGCCTGCTCGAAGCCGTTGATGCGCACGGGCGTGACGCGCCCAAACTTCGAATGGTCGGCGACGACGATCGCGCAGGCCGTGGCGGCGAGCATGCGGCTGCGCACCTCGGCGACCATGCGCGAGTAGTCGGTGAGCCAGCCGTCGGCGGTGATGCCGCCCGCGCCGACGAATGCGAAATCGGCGTGGTACTGGGCGAGCTGCTGCACGGTGTCGAGGCCGAAGGTCGCTTCCTCGTGGTCGGACAGCTCGCCGCCCAGCAGCGTGACGCGGTTCTCATTGCGGCGGCCGAGCAACAGCGCGATGCGCCAGTCGTTCGTATAGACCGTGAGCCGATGGCGGTCGGTGAGCGCGCGCGCGAGCGCATGCGTGGTGCTGCCGGAATCGATGATGACCGAGGCGCCGTCGGGCACGAACTCCGCCGCGCGTTCGCCGATCGCGCGCTTGGCGCTCGCGTTGGCGGCTTCGCGCACGTCGAGATCGGGCTCGCGGCGGTCGCTCGAGAGCGCGCCGCCGTGGGTCGTGACGAGCAGCCCGCGCTCCGCGAGCGTATTGAGGTCGCGCCGGATCGTCTCGCGCGAGACGCGCAGTTCGCGCACGAGATCCGCCACGGAAAGCGCGCCCGTCCGGTTCACTTGCGAGAGGATGTATTGGTGACGTTGTTCTGCGAGCATCTCGGTGGGCGCGGGTCGTGCGTGGAAAAAACGCGGGGAGTGAAGTGAATCCGACGTGAATCCGGAAAAGCCGCCGTATTGTATTACGCATGCGCAGAACGAGCCTGCCCTGCCATCGCGTGCCCATCCCTGCTAATCTCGTAAGGACCGCGCGCTCACGCGACGCTGGCTTTGCCGATCATTGGAATTCATGCGTTCACGACTTCGTCAATTGCGTCTGCTGTTTTGTGCACTGCGTTATGGCTTCAGGCTGATCTGGCTCGCAGCACCCGAGCATCACAAGCTGCACTGGTTCCTCACGCTCGCCTCGAACCTGCATGGCGACCCGCGTCTCGCCTCGCGCCTTCATGGTTCGCTGCCGCGTCTCGCACCGCTCGCCGCGGCCTTCGCGCAAACGCTCGCCACCCGCCCCGAACTCGCGGGCGCGACCTTGCACGACGCGATCGACGCCATCGAGCATTTCGAAGAACCCCTCGCGGGCGAGGCACTCGACACTACGCTGCGCGCCGCGCTCGGCAAGCCGCCCGAAACGGTGTTCACGTGGATCGCCCCGACGCCTGCCCATAACGGCTGGTGCGAGCAGACGCACCTCGCGCGGCTCGCGCTGCCGGTGAACGGCCACCAGACGATCACGCTGCGCGTGCTGCGCGCAAAACAGGTCCAGGAAGTCGACGACGACGCCGCGCTCCTGTGCGCCGTGGCCCGCTCGATAGAGCGCTTTTCGCGCGCCGCGCGCAAGCTGCAGCTGCACGCGCTCGCGCAGGCGCTGCGAGACGATCTGCACCGCCGCTTCGACCTGCGCGCCCAAGCCGCGAACCTGAGCCAGAGCGGCCATCAGCTTGGCGACGACCCGCGTATCGTCGTGCCTGACGTGATCTGGGACCTCTGCACCCCTCAGACGATCGCGGTGCAGCACATCGACACCGTGCGCGCGACCGATATCGCCGGGCTTGCCGAGCATCGCATCAACGTCACGCAGGTGGCTGCGCATCTGATCGAAGTGGTCACGCGCCAGGCGTTCGAGCACGGTTTCTTCCATGCGGCGCTCGACGCCAGCCGAGTCGCGGTGAGCGTCGAGCCGCAGACGCGCGGCCGACTCGTGCTCGCGGGCGCGGCACTGATGACGAGCCTTTCTTCGCCTGAACGCGAATTCTTCGTGCACGGTGCGACCGCGTTGTTCGAACAGGACTACGGCCGGCTCGCCACGCTGCATCACGTGGCGGGTCATGTGCCCTCTCATGCACGCACCGAACAGATCGAGGCCGAATTGCGCACGCGCAGCGAAGCGCATTTCGCGAGCGACACCGACCAGCGCAGCGCGGGGGCGCTGTTCCATCATCTGCTGCATTCGGTGCAGCCGTTCGGAGGCGAGGTCTCGCCGCGCCTCGTGGCGGCGCAGCGCGCGTTCGGCCAGGCCGAGCAGCTGGCCCGCTCGATTCATCCGGGCGTCGATGCGTGGGGCATCGCGCGGCACACGCTCGCCGACATCGCGCGGCAAGATCTCGGCCACCACGGCTGGATCCGGCGACTCTCGCAGGAGTTGCCGCACCTCGCACAAATCGCGCCGCGCGTGCCGCAGATGGTGTTCCGTTTCCTTGAGCACCACGCGAAGGGCGAACACGGTCCCGCTGCGGGACCGGCCGCGCAGCAGGCCGCGTTGCTCGATGCCTGGCGCCGCGAGCATCGGCGCACGCGCGCGCTGCTGCTCGCCTGTGCGGTCTGCGGCGGCTTGATCGGCGTAACGGCGGTGTTGTTTGGAAGCTAGCCGCGGCTAGCGTTTCCGGCCAGGTAATGTTTGCATTGGCCGCCGCGGCACGGGCCGGGCGGTTAGTTGCGTTCCAATCATCGAGCGGCACACGTCCGGACCAGTGCAGTCCAGAACAAGACCGCAACCTGCATGTCGCGCGATACTCCGAGCCTTTCGTGTTTCTCCGGGCGCAGCGTCAGCGCGCGCCCTCTTCGACATCGATGCTCGCCACTTTCGCACCCACCCTGTTCGTCGTCCTGTGGTCGACGGGTTTCGTCGTCGCGCGCGCCATTGCGCCCTACGCCGATCCCAACCTGTTCCTGCTGGCGCGCTTCGCGGGCACGGCGGCGCTGTTCACGATCGTTGCGCTGGCGATGCGCGCGCCCTGGCCGCGCGGACGTGAAATCGGCAAGCATCTCTTCGCTGGCGCGCTCCTGCAGGGCGTCTATCTGGGTGCGGGCTACTGGGCGGTCGCGCAAGGCTTGAGTGCGGGCGTAATGGCGCTCCTCGGCGCGCTCCAGCCGCTCCTGACGGCCGCCGTCGCGGCACGCATGTTCGGCGAGCGCCTGCCGCCGCGGCGCTGGTCGGGCATGTCGCTCGGCCTCGCCGGCGTCGTGCTCGTGCTGAGCCCGAAGTTGTACGCCGCCATGCACGCCGCCGGCGGCAACATCGCCGACGCCGCTGCCGCTACCCCACACACGCACGCTCACGCGAATCCGCTGCTCGTGGTGGTGGTCGCGGTGGTGTCGGTCGGATCGATCACGGCGGGCACGCTGTACCAGAAGACTTCGCTCGCGCAAGCCGACATTCGCAGCGCGAGCGCCGTGCAGAACCTGGGCGCGGCCATCGTCGCCGCCGTGCTCGCGCTCGTGCTCGGCGAGACGCGCTGGATCGCCACACCGACCCTATGGTTCTCGCTGGCGTGGGGCATTGCGATGCTCTCTGGCGTGGGCGTGACGCTGCTCGTGTGGATGGTGCGCCACGGCGACGCCGCCCGCGCCACGGCGCTGCTCTTTCTCGCGCCGCCGCTCGCGGCGCTCGAAAGCTGGCTGCTGTTCGGCGAAACGCTCACGCCCATCCAGACGGCGGGTTTCGGCGTCGCGCTCGCGGGCGTGCTGCTCGCGCGGCGCGCGTAGCGCCTGCACATCCGCTGGCGCGCCCTCGCCGGATCGCGCGCTCAGTCAGCGGTGTCGGCGCCGGCCGGCACCTTCGCGCGCGCCTTGCCGCCGGGTGCGGGCGACCACGCCGGGCGCGTCTTGCGCTCCGAATCGACCACGACGATGAAGCGTCCCGCCCACGGCGTGATCTCGCGGTCCGAGTGGAGGACCCACAGCGACTTGCCCGCGTCGACCAGCGCCTGGTATTCGGCGTCGATGATGCCGTAGTGATCGATGAACGCGTTGAGCGTCGCTGGAATCCGCACGCAGCCCTTCGAGTGGCGGATGCCGAGCAGCGGCTCCAGCCGGTCAGGATCGGTGGCGTGCATCTGGAAGCGCATCTGCGAATAGCCGCCCTTGCCCCAGCCGCGTTCGCCGTCCACCCAGCCGAGGTCGTAGATGCGCATGTCGCGCCGCCCATAGCCGCGTATGTTGTTCTGGTTCATGGTGCCTTCCGCGCGGAAATCCATGTTCAGCGGCGTGTGCTCGAACACGCCGAGCGGCGTGAGGAAGTGGTCGAACTCGCCGGGGCGTCCCGTCGCGACTGGCGACGCGCCAATCATGAGCCACGTCTCGTCAGGCATGGCCCGGAAGTAGATCAAGAGTGCCTGCACATTCGCGCTGCGATCGACGAGAATGACGAACTCGCCCGCCAGCGCGCCGAGGTTCTTCTCTTCGAGCGCAGCCTGCAGGCGCTGGCCGTAGGCACGCTGGTCGGCCAGCGGCACATGCAGGCGCCGGTTGACGTCGCGCGCGAAGCGCTTGCGCATTTCGAGCGCGCCGCGGGTTTCCTCGGCGGCCTCCGCTGGCGTGAGCATCCGGTGAATGGGCAGCACGAGCGCGGGAGGCGCGGAGGCGGCCAACGCGGCGGAGGCCGCGGAAGGCGACTGAGCCGACGAAGCGGCAGACGCACTCGAAGCGCCTGACGCCGCCGACGCAGGCGCGGGCACGGAGGCAGCGGAAGCCGCTTTGGCAACCGGCCGAGCGGCCGATGCGCCCGAGGCAACGTGCGCACTGGAAGCCGTCGCGGCGTCGGAGGCGTAAGCCGCGCTTGCCGCCCACGAAGCGTAAAACCAGGTGCAGAGTGCGGCCGCCATCGCGCGGCGCGCCGGCGCGCCCAAACACCGCGTTCTATGATGGGGAGGGTTCGGGGCGCCGCGCCGGACGCCACCGCGTACGCGAGCGCCCATGCGCCGCGAAAAATTGTCGTTCATCGTGAGTCCGGCCGATTGTGCGTCTTGTCTGAAGTCGGATACGTCGGGCGCCGTGACGTGCGGCGTCTCTGACAGCGCCACGACCGCCCGACATTAGACCAGACAACGCGGACTGCGCGCATATGTCGCGTGCGCAGCCAAATTGAGGAACCGCCCATGCCCGCCAAATCGGACGCCAACCCCAAAGCCGACCGCCTCGCCCGCCAGCAACGCATCATCGCCGAACTGAACGTCGCCGGGCGTTTCGACGCACAAGCCGAAATCGAGCACCGCATGCGGTTTCTCGGGCAGTGTCTCCAGGCGAGCGGGCTGCAGACGCTCGTGCTGGGCATCAGCGGCGGCATCGACTCCGCGACGGCCGGCCGCCTTGCGCAACTGAGCGTGGAAAGCCTGCGCGCGCAGGGCCAGACGGCGGCACGCTTCATCGCGATGCGACTGCCCTACGGCACCCAGCGCGACGAAGCGGACGCCGCAGCCGCGCTCGCCTTCATCGCCGCGGACGAAACCGTGACCGTCGACATGCGCCCCGCCGCCGACGCGATGCTCGCCTCGCTCACGGCGAGCGGGCTCGCGTTCGCCGACGAGAGCGCGCAGGACAAGGTTCACGGCAACATCAAGGCGCGCGAGCGGATGATCGCGCAGTACGCGGTGGCCGGTGCGCGAGCGGGACTTGTGATCGGCACGGATCACGCGGCGGAATCACTAATGGGCTTTTTCACGAAGTTCGGCGACGGCGGCGCCGACGTGCTGCCGCTCGCGGGCCTGAACAAGCGGCGCGTGCGCGCGCTTGCGCGGGCGCTGGGCGCTCCGGCCACGCTGGTGGAGAAAACGCCCACTGCGGATCTGGAAACGTTGCGCCCGCTGCATCCTGACGAGGACGCCTACGGAATCGGCTATGACGAGATCGACGACTTTCTGGAAGGCAATCCGGTGACCGAACGCGCGTACGAGACGATCTTTCGCTTTTACGAGGCGACGCGCCACAAGCGAGCGCTGCCCTATACACCGCACGACACCACCGACGACGGCCCCTAAAGCGCGGCGCGAACGGCTCAGTTACGTTGCGGCGGATCCTCGTCTTCGAACGGCGTCGCACTCACCCTCAGCGCGACGCCCGCGAGGCGGCGGGACTGAAGTTCGCGCGCCACGGCATCGGCCACGTAGGGCACTTCGGAATCGAGTTCGAGGTCCGCGTGCGCGTTGGGCGTGCCCGCGTCATAAACGGTAATGCCCTTGGCGTACTTGCCGAGTTCGCGCTCGAAAAAGCTGCGCACATCCTGCTCGCTGCAGGTTTCGGGAACATTCCAGACAGTCAGGTGCATGACGGCCTACCTCGCGGGGTATTCGGACTCGACGTACAGCGTTCAGCGGAACCGGCGGGGTTGCGACGCGCGTACGCGCACGGGCTGCAGGCTCGCGCGATCGCGAGCACGGGTCCACGCCACCTGGCCGAGCACGGCAGCGACGCCAAGCAGTAAAAGGCTGGACGCAAGCATTGTTGTGACTCCCTTTTGTTGATGAATATCAGCATAGTCGCATTTGCTGAGCGGCGCGCTGCGGCATATTGTCTGGCGGCAGATTGCTAAACGAACGAATGCCGCCTGATTGCCCAGTGCGCATGCCCGATCCAGTCCGCAATCAGCGTGCCCGAGGAAGGAAAGGTGCGCGCGAAACGGCGCTTCAGGACCCGTCGTCACGGCTTGCCGAGGTCGTCTCCTCGGCCGACCCGCCGCAGTCCATGCGGGTAAGGCGATCGTATTGGTGCACCCAGTTGCCGGTGATCGCGGCCTGCGCCTGGGCTAGCGTCATGCGCCCCGCGCACACGCAGCGCTTCAGGCGCACCGTGAGCAGCGACTTGCGGCGCTCGCCGGCGTGGCCGCCCCACGGAATAAGGTCGAAGTTGGCCGTAGCGTCCGGCGACCCGCCGAGTACGATCGGCACATGCCGGTCGAGCGCGTAACCCACGCCTTCGTCGGCGTCGATGCCCCGCGCCGCGAGCATACGGTCCTTTAGCGCCATGGTCTGGTCGAACGGCGGCGCCACGGTGTCGGCGTAGCCCGGTCGGCAGATCGTGTCCGTCACCGACTCCTGCGTGACACGCGTATCGAGAAGCCGTGGATCTTGCGCGAATGCGGCCTGCGCCGCGCTGCCTGTAGCGAGCACCAGCAGCGAAACGCGCAATATTCGCGCGCGCCACCGGGGCGCGCCAGTGCGACAAACAATGCCTTCTGCCATGCGGCGCGCGATGCGGCGTATTGCTGCCCTTTCTGCGTTCATGGTTGAGCGCATCGTGCAGCACGATGCGGAGTGGATGGTTGGTGCCGGGTTATTAGACCACAATCAAATTTTGTCGGGGCAATTGCGCACATCGGCCTGCAGGCACGCTGTTTCGCACATCGCGCGCCGGCCCAGACTCCCACACCGCAAGCGCTCGCAACCACAAGGTTTCACAAGGAATTTTTGCTCTGTAATCCCAGGTAATTTATGCACCCGGCGAGATGCCTGGCCGTTGCGCTCGTGCTGGCCATTTGGCCGATGGCAGCGCGCGACGCGATAGCGCATAATGGGCCGCCCGGTCAGCTCCAAAGCGGAGCGCATCGCGCGCATTCGAAGAAACGAGGAAACCCCATGTCCATTTCCATGTATCAAGCATCGGTGCCCGTGCTAGTGCGCGGCCTCACCAATCTGCAAAACATCATCGGCAAGGCGCAGGCGCACGCGGCGGAAAAGCAGATCGACCCCTCCGCGCTGACGGGCGCGCGGCTCTTCCCCGACATGCTGCCGCTCCTGCGTCAGATCCACATCGCTACCGACACCGCAAAGGGCTGCGCCGCGCGCCTCGCCGGTGTGGAGGCCCCGAAATTCGAGGACGTCGAGGTCACCTTCGACGAGTTGCACGCCCGTATCCAGAAGACCATCGACTATCTGAACGCGTTCAAGCCGGAGCAGATCGACGGCACGGAAGCGCGCAGCATTACGCTCAAGATGCGCAGCGGCCCGATCGAGTTCACGGGCCAGAGCTATCTGCTGGGCTTCGTACTGCCCAACTTCTTCTTCCATGTCACCACGGCGTACGACATCTTGCGTCACAACGGCGTGGAACTGGGCAAGCTCGACTACCTGGGCGCGCGCTAACGCGAGCCTCTAAACGCGAGCAACAAAAAAACGTGCGGCGCCTTGCGCGCCGCACGCCTTCTCGCAACCGTCATTCCCAGCAGCGGCGTCAATCGAGCGAGAGCCGCAGCGCGAAGCCGATCAATGCGGACGAAAACGCCCACTTCTGGACCGTCTGCGCGAGCGGATGACGGCGCAGCCACACGGCAATGCGCGCGGCACCCAGCACGTAGATCACGTCGAAGAGGGCGCATACGGCAACCAGCAGCACGCCCAGCACGGACACCTGCAGCCATACCGAGCCTGCCTCGGGCCGGATGAACTGCGGCAACAGCACCGAGCAGAACAGCAACGCCTTCGGGTTCAGCAGGTTCGTGAGCAGCCCCTTGGCGAAATCGGCACGACGCGGCCGCGCTATGTCCACGCCCTCCTGCTCGGGCATCGCGAAAGCCGGCGCGCGGAAGATCTGCACGGCGATCCAGGTGAGATACGCTGCCCCCGCGTAGCGCACGACTTCATAAAGCCACGGCGCGTTGCGCAGCAAGGCCGCGAGACCGCAGGCCGACAGCGTCACGTGCGTCGCGCGCGCGAGTCCCAGGCCGCAGGCCGCCGCGAAGCCGCTGCGCGTGCCGCGGCTCATGCTGGTCTGCATCACGAGCGCCATGTCGGCGCCGGGCAGCGCGCAGACGATAATCAGGGCGACGATGAACATCAACAGCAGGTGGGCGGAAATCATGTTGGCCTCGTGTGAAAGAGGCTCTATCTTGCCGCTACAGGCAGAGCGATTTCTGGCGTTTTTCATACCGCCTACGGCAGAGATTGGCGGAATACGCTAAGATTTCCGAATCCACACCAGAATCCCCCCAACCGTCATGAGCGACCTCGACAAACTCGACCGGGCGATACTCGGCGCGCTGCAAACCGACGGGCGCATGCCGAACGCACGGCTCGCCGAAACGGTGGGCCTGAGCGAAACGCCGTGCGCGCGGCGCCTCAAGCGCCTCGAACAGGAAGGCTATATCGCGCGTTACCGGGCCGTGCTCTCGCGCCGCGCGCTCGGCTATGGCGTGGTGGGATTCGTCTCGGTGCGCTTCGCCGTGCACGACCGCGCGCTCGCCGACCGCTTCGAGCGCGAGGTGCTGGCGATCGAGCGCATTCTGTCGTGCCACAACGTATCCGGTACGGCGGACTATATTTTGCAGGTGGTAGCCCGCGATCTCGACGACTACGGCACCTTCATGCGCGACCAGTTGCGCAGCTTGCCCGGTGTCACCTCGGTCGAATCGGCGCTGTCGCTGCGCGAAGTGAAGGCCGAGGGCGGACTGCCCCTGCCCTGAACGCACCCAACCTCATTCACGTAAGAACGGAGCTTTCGATGACCCCAGAACAGGCACGAGCCGAAGAAGCCGCCGCCATGGACCGCGTACTGAGCGCGACCCAACGCGTCAAGTCGGCATTCACCTCGCTGCAGTCGCAGTTTCCGCCGGAAGGCGATGGCAAGCCGTCGCAGTTCGCGCTGCAAACCTTCGACATGGCGCTCCAGGAACTGGAAGACGCCCAGGCCGCCTTCGACGAGATGCTCAACGATCTCTTCGACGGCGAACGCTGAACCTGCCCGCGTTTGCTGCGCGCCCCGCAAAAGCCGAACGGCGTGCAGCGCGCGATCGGCTTCGCCAGTGATTCGGATCCCAGATCGACATCCGCAAAGCATGATCGATGACATGAACGCTCCCGTCACCGTGCTCGGCGTGGGCGTCGTCGTACGCGACGGCGATGCGTGGCTGCTCGGCCTGCGCAAAAGCACTTGGGGACGCGACACGCGGGCTTTCCCGGGCGGCAAGGTCGACTCCGGTGAGGATCCGCTCGCCGCAGCCGCGCGCGGGCTGCGCGAGGAAACCGGCCTGGAACTGGTAGAAGCGCAAGCAGCCGGCTGGGCCAGCGGCTGGCTCGAAGCCGGCCGCGTGCGCCATGTGACGCTGTTCGTCGAGGCCGCCGCGCCGGGCACGCCGGTCGTCGTCGAGCCCGACAAATGCGCGCGGTGGGCGTGGTTCACGCGGGATGCATTGCCTGCCGATCTGTTCGAGCCAACGCGCCTCTACTTCGAGACTCGCTAGCGCGTCGCGGCTGCGGCGCGCTCCAGTACAAACGCCGCGATACGCTCGCAGGCCTCGACGAGCCTCGCTTCGTCCACGACGAAACCAAGCCGCACATAGCCGTTTGCGGTCTCGCCGAACGCGCTTGCATCGAGCACGGAAACCTTCTGCGCCTCGAACAGCTGCCAGGTGAACGCCTGCGTGTCGAGGCCCGTACCGCGGATGTCGATCATCATGAACATGCCCGCTTCCGGCAACAGGCACTTGAGCCCCGGCACGCCCGCCAGCCGCTCGTAGACGATGTCGCGCCGGCGGCGATAAATCTCGCGCATCTGAGCGACGATCTGCGCGCGGTTGTCGAGCGCCGTGATCGCCGCCTCCTGAATGAAACCGGGCAGCCCGTAGAGCATGCAGAGCGCGAGCCGCGCGAGATGCGCGATCATCGTTTCCGGCGCGATCACCCAGCCAAGGCGCCAGCCCGGCATGGCATGCGACTTCGAGAGGCTGCCGAGCGTGACCGTGCGCTCCGCCATGCCGTCGAGCGCGGCGATGCTCACGTGCTCGCGCTCGAACGTGAGGTCGGCGTAGACCTCGTCAGAGAGCACCCACAGGTCGTGCCGCTTTGCCAGTTGTGCGACGCGTTCGAGATGCGCGCGCGGCATCACCGCGCCGGTGGGGTTGCACGGCGTCGCGAAGAAGATAGCGCGCGTGCGCGGCGTGACGGCTGCATCGAGCGCGTCACAGTCGAGATGAAAGCCGTTCTCTGGATCGACGGGCACCGGCACGAGCGTCGCGCCCGATGCGCGGATCGCGGCCTCGTAGGTCAGGTACATCGGCTCGGGCACGAGCACTTCGTCGCCGGCCTCCAGTAAACAGAGCGACGATGCGAACAAGCCGTTCTGCGCGCCCGCACAAAGAATCACGTTCTGTGCGCCAACCGCGCGCCCGCTTTGCTGCGCATGCTCGCGTGCAATCGCCTCGCGCAGCGGCTCGCGGCCCATGATGGCCGAGTAGTGCGTATCGCCTTCGCGCAACGCGGCTACGGCGCGCTCGACGATGGGCGCGGGCGTACCGAAGTCGGGGTCTCCCACGCTCAGCACGATCACGTCCTCGCCCCGCGCCGCGGCCTGCAGCGCTGCGTGATGGATCTCCCACGCCGTCGTGCGACGGCCCTGCAACCGCTCGACCAGATTCGAATACTTCATCTTTCGCGACTCTCCCGAACATACGGCGCGCGCCGCGCCGTGGCGTTCAAACCGTTCCCGTTGATTCGTGGGTGCAACGATACCAAGGAACGATGCCGCTGAGAAATGTCGATGCGCTCATGGCGTATCCAACGTGGTGTTAGTATTTCCAGCCTGTTGGATGATCTTTTGGTCGGCAAACCCGGCGCGCGGCTCCATGTCCTCACCCTACGAAGTTCCGGCGCTACGGCGCATACACGACATTCTCGACGTGCTCACGCACGCTCAAGGCCCGATGCGCGCAGCGGCAATCGCGCAGGCCACTGGCCTCTCGCGCAGCACGCTCTATCTGATGCTCGACTCGCTCGAGCGCCGGCGCTGGATCGAAAAGCGCGCCGACGGCTATATCGTCGGCCTCACGTTGTTCGAGCTAGGCAGCGCTTACGTGCGGCACGATCGGCTCCAGGAAGTGTTCCGCCAGGAAGCGACCGTTTTCGTCGCGACGCATAACGAAGTGGTTCAGCTTGCGGTGCTGGACGGCGCGGAAGTCGTGTATCTCGCGCGCGAGGACCCCGCGCGGCCCGTGCGCCTCGTCTCCGATCTCGGCTCGCGGCTGCCCGCGCATTGCAGCGCACTGGGCAAGGCGCTGCTCGCCAGCCTGACCGACGAAGAGGTCAACGTCATCCTGCCGCGCCAGCTTCCCGCTGTGACGGCCAACACCATCACGCGCAAGCAGGACCTTTTAGCGGCGCTCGCCGCGATACGCCGCTCTGGCCTCGCGCACGAGCGGGAAGAAGTGACGGCGGGCATCGCGTGCTTCGCGGCGTTCGTCGGCGTCACGCCGCTTGGCAAGCGTGTGGCGGTCAGCGCGAGCCTGCCGCTGGAGCGGCTGGACGCGCGCCGCGAAAAGCGGCTTGCCATCGCGGTGGTCGAGATGGCGCAGCGCATCGCCAAGGGACTTTGAAGACGCTAGCGCGTCTCGCACGCTCGCGTGCTCAAGCGCTCGCGCGCGGCACGACGGTGTACTGAATGCGTGTTTTCACGGGACGCTGCGCGCTCGCGCCGTCCGCTGCCGCGAGGGCGGCGACGATCGCCTCGCCCGTGCGCTGGCCAATGCCGTAGGCGTCGACCGAAATCGTGGTGATCGCCGGATGGCAGCACGCCGCGATCTCGAAGTTACCGAAGCCGGCAACCGCCATATCGCGGGGCACGCTGAGGCCACGCCGCTGGCACTCCATGATCGCGCCGAACGCCGACATGTCGCTCACGCACATCACGGCCTCTGTGTCAGGCCAGCGCTCGAGCAGCTCGGCCATGGCGGGCGCGCCGTGGCTCATCGTGACCGGCGAGTCGCCGAGTTGCACGACGCGGTGCTTTTCGAGCCCAAGCGCCTTCATCTCCATCTGAAAGCCCTTGAGACGGTCGAGACCGCGCCGGTCCAGGTCGCCCGCGCCGCCAAGAAAGCCGATGCGGCGATGCCCCTTGTCCGCGAGATAGCGCACCATCTCGCGCGCGGCGCTCACGTTGGAAAAGCCCACGGCCATGTCGATCGGCTCCGTGGGCAGGTCCCACATCTCGACGACGGGTACGCCCGAGCGCTGCAGCAGCGTGCGCGTGGCGTCCGTATGCTGCGCGCCGGTGAGTGCGATGCAGCGCGGCTGGTGGCGCAGCATCTGGCGCACGAGACGCTCCTCGCGATCGAGAAAGTAGTCGGTGTCGCCGATCAGCAGTTCGAGCCCTTGCGGTTCGAGCACCGCGGTGAGGCCGCTCACGGTGTCCGAGAAGTTGGAGCTGGAAAGCGACGGCACGAGCACGGCGACGAACGACGAGCGCCCCGAGGAAAGCGCGCCGGCCGCCGCGTCGGCCACGTAGCCCAGCTCGTCGATGGCGCGCTGCACGCGCTCGCGGGTCGCCTCCGACGCGCTGCGCCCCGCCATCACGCGGGACACCGTCATCTTCGAAACGCCCGCGAGACGAGCGACATCGGACATGCGGGGCGGCGTGACTTTTGGAGCGCTAGTTTTGGACATCGCGGCTGGACGGCAAAATAAAAAGAACGCATATCATAACGGCTGCGCCCTTCTTTTCCTCGTTTCGGGCCGTTGAATGCCATCGCCTTCGTAGGCATTCATTTAATTCGCCATCCTTATCTTCGTGCGAAATCGATGCGCATGCGAGCGCCGTTCGATTCGAGAATCCAGGAATTCGGTCACAATCGGTGACCGGCGCCAGAGGATGCGCACTCCCGCGCAAGCACCCCGCCGCCCGCCCACGAGCCAGGAGGAAACTTGCCATGTCAGGACCCGCCCGCACCATCGCCGAGAAACGCACCGAGTTTCGTGCGCTGCACGCCACCGGTTGCTTCGTGCTGCCGAATCCGTGGGACGTGGGCAGCGCACGCTATCTCCAGGGCCTCGGCTTCAAGGCGCTCGCGACCACCAGCTCCGGGTTCGCATGGTCGCGCGGTCATGCCGACAACACCCTGCCGCGCGACGCGATTCTCGCGCACCTGCGCGAGATCGTCGCGGCCACCGACCTGCCCGTGAACGCCGACTTCGAAAGCGGCTTTGGCGCAGATCCCGCAGGCGTCGAAGAAAGCGTCGGCCTCGCCGTCGAGACCGGCGTCGCCGGGCTTTCCGTGGAAGATTCGACCGGCGACGACGCAGCGCCGCTACTGCCGATCGAGGTCGCCGTCGAGCGCATGCGCGCGGCACGGCGCGCCATCGACGCGCGCGGCGGCGACACCGTGCTCGTTGGCCGCGCGGAGAACTTCGTGGCGGGCGTGCCCAACCTCGACGACGCCATCGCGCGCTTGCAGGCCTACGCGCAGGCGGGCGCGGATTGCCTCTATGCGCCCGGCATCCAGACACGCGAGCAGATCGTGGCCGTCGTAACCGCTGTCGCGCCGAAGCCGGTGAACGTGCTGATCGGCGCGAATTTGGCCTTCACGCTCGACGATCTCGCCGCGCTCGGCGTGCGCCGCGTGAGCGTGGGCGGCGCGCTCGCCCGCACCGCGTGGGGCGGGTTCATGCACGCGGCGCAACGGCTCACCGAAGGGCGTTTCGACGGCTTCGAAGGTGCGGCCCCCGGCGCGACGCTCAACGCCGCCTTCCGTAGCGAGACCTGACTAAGCTACGTGCGTGATGCGCGCGGCTTGCGCGCCGAACGACGAACGCGCGGTAACGCCGGCGCCCGCGCGCCGGTGATGCTGCCGGCTTCGCCAAAGCACGCCAGCGCCCACGCCACGAACGCGCGTTGCTTGGGGGCCTGCGCGCGGCGATCCGCGTAAAGCAGATGCATGGGCCGTACCGGCGCGGCATACGCCTCGAGCAGCGGCACGAGCCGCCCCGCCGCCACCGACTGCGCGAGGTTCGGCTCGCCCGCGAGCACGATTCCCACTCCCGCCTCCGCCGCCGCGATCAGCGCGCGGGTGTCGTTGCTACGCAGTTGGCCGCGCGGCTCGACTTCGATCTGTGTGTCGCCGTCCTTGAAGATCCACGTTTGGGGCGCCGGAAAGCTGTCGAACGCGTAATCGAGGCACACGTGCCGCGTGAGTTCACGCGGATGCGCCGGCGTGCCGTGTGCGGCGAGATAAGCCGGCGCGGCGCACGGCACGAGCCGATAGGGCGCGAGCGGCCGCGCGACCAGTTGCGAGTCGGGCAGCGCGCCGATGCGAAACGCGACATCGAAACCGTCCTGCAAGAGGTCGAACTGCCGGTCGCTCAGCACGAGATCGACTTTCACGTCCGGGAAATCCGCGAGAAATGCCTTGATTTCATGCGCAAGCCGGAAGGCTCCGAACGCAACGGGCGCCGTCACGCGCAGCGTGCCTTGCGGATGGGCGGTTTGCGCGAGCGCGACGGCATCGGCGGCAGCTGCCTCTTCGAGCACGCGCCTGCAGGCTTCGAAATAGGCGCGGCCGGCTTCCGTGAGCGCGTGCTTGCGCGTCGAGCGCTGAAGCAGGCGCACGCCTAGCGTCCTTTCCAGCGCGTCGACGTGCTTGCCCGCCATCTGCGGCGTCATCGCGAGCATGCGCGCCGCCGCCGTGAACGAACCCGATTCGGCTGTCTTCACGAACACAGTCATGCTGGTCAATTTGTCCACGATTGGAAACCTGGCATTTCAAGTGTTTCACCGGAATGGCTGATTATCGCATGGGAGTTTCGGCGCTACGCTGGGGTCTCCATTGTTAAACACGGGGCTTCCCATGAACGAACATCGCGAACATCGATTGGCCGTCGGCATTCTTGGCGCGGGTGAGATCGGCTCGACGCTGGGCAAACTTCTCGCGCAGGCGGGGCATGAGGTGATGCTCTCGTCGCGTGATCCCAAGGCGCGCGCGGGAGAGGCGGCGGCGCTGGGCTGCGCGATCGGCACGCTGGAGGAAGCCGCGGCGTTCGGCGAGATCGTGATCGCGGCGCTGCCGCTGTCCGCGCTCGGCGAGATACCGGTCAAAACACTCACCGGTAAAGTCGTCATCGACACCATGAACTACTACCCGGCGCGCGACGGCGCCATTGCTGCGTTCGACGAACACCGCGAGGCCACGAGCGAGCGCGTTGCGCAGCAGTTGAATGGCGTACGGGTGGTCAAGGCGTTCAGTGCGATTCTTGCGTACGACCTGCCGCGCGAAGAGCGGCCGGCGGTCGAAGGCGGACGGCGTGCGCTACCCGTTGCGGGAGACGATGAAGGGGCGAAGGCGCTCGTGGCCGCGTTGCACGCACAACTCGATTTCGACGTGCTCGACGCGGGTTCGCTTGCCGATAGCTGGCGCTTCGAGCGCGCAAAACCGGCCTATTGCATTCCGCTGAACCACACGCAACTGCACGCCGCGCTCACCGCGGCCGAGCGCGACAAGGAGCTGCCGCATGGCTCATGGCGACGCAAACCGCGGCCGGATTGACGTTCGCTGATACCGGGAAAATCACCTGGCATACCGAATCAAATCGCGCGAAAAAAAGAGGCGGAGCGGCGCACAGCCGTTCCGCCTTCCAAGCTGTGCTTAGTCGTAGTGACGGTGCTTGTTGTGGTGCTTGCCGTGATAGCCGCGCGAATAGTCGTCGGCGTACGAGTTCGAACGCGAGATATTCCCGCCGAGCGCCGAGCCTGCGCCGCCGCCCACCGCCGCGCCGATCAGGCCGCCCGTGCGGCCGCCCATGGCGTTACCCGCTGCTGTGCCTGCGCCGCCGCCGAGCGCGCCGCCGATGATGGCGCCCGTGCGCTCGCGACGATTCGAGGTGACCGCGCCACCCGCACCGCCGCCCACCGCGCCGCCGATCACCGCGCCGGTGCTGCCGCCCACTGCGCCACCCACGGCTGCGCCAGCGACGCCGCCGAGCGCGCCACCCAGTGCGTTGTTCATGTCGCCGGCCAGCGCCGGCAGTGAGGCCGCAGCCGTCAGGGCAGCAACGGCAACCATCTGGATGAGTTTCTTCGACATAGTTGTTCTCTTACGTTTTTGAGACGGGACCGAGTATAGCGGCCAAAGTGAAAGGGCTTTGTAACACCACAAGGCGAGCGCCGTAAGAGGTGTAACAAAATGGTCCGACAGAATGGGCTGCCGCCAGTGCTTCGGGGTCGCGCCCCGAAAACGCGACGCGACACCACTCAATCCAGCCTGAACACCTTGACCGCGCTGGCGAGCAGCTCCGTCTGGCGATGCTGCTGCTTGACCTGCTCGACCGTGTCGGCGACATGCACCGCGTTCTCGCGAATCGCCGCGTCGATGCCGGCGATGTTCTCGCCCATCTGGTCGATGCCCGCGCGCTGCGCGCCGGTGGCCGTCGCCATTTCGTGAACGATGGCCGACAGGCGCGTGACGCTTTCGAGCACCTCGCCCACCGTGTTGCCCGCGCTTTCGACGAGACCATTGCCCGTGCGTGCGCGCTCGACCGACTCCCCGATCAGCGCCCGGATCTCCTTCGCAGCCGAGGCGCTGCGCTGAGCCAGTGTGCGGACTTCCTCCGCCACCACCCCGAACCCCCGTCCCTGATCGCCCGCGCGCGCGGCCTCGACCGAAGCGTTGAGCGCGAGAATGTTGGTCTGGAAGGCGATGCCGTCGATCACGCCGATGATGTCGGTAATGCGTTCGCACGAGCGATAAATGTCGCCCATCGTATCGATCACCGCCTTGATCGCTCCGCGCCCCTGGGTCGCGACCTCGCTCGCCGAGCCCGCTAGCGCGCTGGCCGCCGCCGCATGATCGACGCTCTCGTGCATGCTTTGCTTGAGCTGCTCCATTGCCGCGACCATGCCTTCGAGCGAACGGCGCTGCTGCTCGGTCCGGTCCGACAGGACGGCATTACGTACGCTGGTTCCTGCTACGGACTCCGAAACCTCACCCACGCTGTCACGCACCTGCAGCAGCGTTTTACGCACTGCCGCGAGCGTGGCGTGGAATGCGCTGGCCACATCGCTCACGGGCCGGCTCGCTTGCTCGCTCAGCGTGATGTAACCCGAAGCCTGCCCGATCCCCTCCGACATGGCCGCGAGTTCGCCCGCGATGTTTGCGTCGCGCTCCTGGCGCGCCGAAATTGCCGCGATGAACAAGGTTTGGAGCCAGAGAAACGCCCAGTGCTGCGCGACGACGTCGAAGCCCGTTTGCGAAAAGACCCTGACCGGCCAGCCCCACGCCTGAAAATAGTTGAACGCGAGTTGCTGGACGGAGATGAAGCCGGTAGCGAGCAGCACGACCTGCACGTCGCGATAGGCGAGCAGCAGCGAGAGCAAGATGAACACTACGAAGTGAAACTCGTCCTGCCCGCCTCCGACGTCGATCAAAAGCGCCGCGCCGCCCATGAAGGTGAGCGCGGAACCCATTCTGGTGATCTTGAGCCCCGGCAAGGCAAGCGCGAGCAGTGTGGAAACGAGCGCGAGTGGCAATCCGACGACGAGCACGGGCGTGAGCGCATCGAAGTGCCAGCCGATCCCCAAGGCGCCCGCCAGAAGAATCCAGTTGACCAGCGCGCAAGCCCTGTCGGCTCGTTTGCGCGCGTTCATCAGCGGGCTTTCGACGGCGGCTCCCCGGCGAACGGCACTGGCGGGGCCGTACGCCCCGCCAACCGGGGCTTCTGCGAAACTGTTGGACATGGAATTCCCGACTCCTGATTGACATTGCAACTTCTGGCCAGGGCGAAGCAGACAGGCCGAATCACTTTCCGCAGTTATCGGCAGGTCAACCGGCATCTAGATAAGGGAAATCCATTGAAGAATTATGATTGACTTATCATCTATTGTCATTTTGGCGAATCCCGTTGTAACGGTACCTAACAAAACTGGACTGGCCGGGGATGCTCTCCAGAGGTGTTTTTGTGGCAGGCTTGGTCAATTCGACTGCTAAAAGGCCCGACCATGTCCCGAACCCCACACTCCGTTTCTGCGTTGTCGTTTGCGGTCCCCACATACGGCTTGACGCTGCGCGTGCTGCATTGGCTGACCGCGCTATGCATGTTCGTGGTGATCCCGGTGGCGTGGTACATGACGACGATGGACCGTCATGCCCCGTCGCGTGGCAGTTGGGTGAATTTCCACAAATCGATTGGTCTGACCGTCCTGCTGCTCACGCTGATCCGCGTGGTGACACGGCTTTCGGGCAACGCGCCGCCGCTGCCGCAACGCATTCCGGCTTTCGAGCAGAAGCTCGCGCATATCGGTCATGGCTTGCTGTATCTGATTCTCTTTGCCATGCCGATCAGTGGATATATCAACTCGTATGGCGGCGGCCATCCGGTGAACTGGTTCTGGCTGTTTCAGGTGCCCGCCGTCGTGCCGGCGGACAAGGCGCTCGGCCATCTCGGCTCGAAGCTCCACTATTGGCTGGCGTACCTGACCTACGTACTGATCGCCGGGCACGTGCTCGCGGTGATCTACCATCAACTGGTGCAGCGAGTGGACATCCTGGGACGCATGACGGGGCGCGCGGGCAAACGCTGAGGCGCCGGGTCATCACAACGCGCGTTCGATCGCGACGATCAGCGCCCTCAGCACCCCCTCGATGGGGCGTGAAAGCCGCCGGTCGCGCATCGTCATCACACACAGGTTGCGCTGGCTGAGCGTCGGTTCGTCGAAGCGCTTCGCCACCAGCGAAAGTTCGTCCGCGAGACCCGAGAGCGAGAGCCGGCTGCCGAGCGTGATCGCGCCCGCCAGCGCAGCGAACGCATGCAAGGCGCTCGAATTGTTGCTCGTGAGAATGGGCTCGAGCTTGACGCCGTAGCGCGCGCAGCATTCGTCGAATAGCTGGCGCGCCGTGTTGCCGCGCTCGAGCAGCGCGACGGGATAGTCGCGCAGGTCAGCGAGCGTGAGCGAGTCGCGTTGCGCCAGCGGATGCCCCGGATCGAGCAGCGCGCAGACCGGCGCTTGTGCGCTGTACTGCACGTAGACCTTCGCGGGGTCTCCGCTCGAAAACGCCAGCCCGAGGTCCGCCTCGCCCGTGGCCACCCACTGCTCGACCTGCGAAGGCGTGCCCGAGCGCAGATTGAAATGCACGTGCGGCGCGACGGCGTGATGCTGCGCGAGCACGTGAGGCAGGAACGAGCGCGTAAAGCCCTCCGTGCAGCCGATTCGCACGATGCCGTGCCCGAGCGCCTTGGCCGTGGCGATCTCGGCGAGCACCGCGTCGCCCTCCAGCAGCGCGCGCCGCGCATGCTCGGCCAGCCGCTCGCCCGATTCGGTCAGCACCATCCCACGCGGCATGCGCTCGAAGAGCGCCGTGCCCACGTCTTCCTCCAGCTTGCTGATCTGCCGGCTGATCGCCGAAACGGCGACGTGCAGGTTCTCCGAGGCCGCGGCCAGCGACCCCGTGCGCGCGACCTCGACGAAGTAGCGCAAGGCGATTCCATGAAGCATCGGCTTATCCGTTCGGTGGGCGGTCATTGCGTTGCCATTTCGGCAATGTTATCCGCAAATTTTGAAATTGTTGCGAATTTTTGACGTTCCTAGACTGCTTTCATTCCCCGCACCCAGGCATGAGAGGAGACCTTTTGAACGAGACCCGACAAACCGCCATCGACCGCGCCGTGCGCGTCTACGATTCCGGCGCGTTCTTCACCGACCTCCAGCGCCGCGTGGGCTTTCGCACCGAAAGCCAGAATCCGGAGCAGGCCCGCGCGCTCGTCGCCTATCTCGCCGACGAGGTGATGCCCTCCCTCACGCCGCTCGGCTTCACTTGCCGCGTGGTCGAGAATCCCTCGGGCAGGCGCGCGCCGTTTCTGATCGCCGAGCGCATCGAAGACCCGGCGCTTCCGGGCGTGCTGACTTACGGCCACGGCGACGTCGTGCGCGGCTACGACGAGCAGTGGCGCGAAGGTCTCGCGCCCTGGACCGTCACCGTGGAAGGCGACCGCTGGTATGGCCGAGGTACCGCCGACAACAAAGGCCAGCACTCCGTGAACTTCGCCGCGCTCGCCGCGGTGCTGGACGCGCGCGGCGGCAAGCTCGGCTACAACGTGAAGCTGATCTTCGAAACCGGCGAGGAAATCGGCTCGCCGGGCCTCGACGCCGTTTGTGCCGCCCATCGCGACGCGCTCGCGGCGGACGTGTTCATCGCCTCCGACGGCCCGCGCGTGCTGGCCGAACGCCCCACGCTCTTCCTCGGCTCGCGCGGCGGTGTGACGTTCGAACTGCTCGTCGATCTGCGCCATGGCGCGCACCACTCGGGCAACTGGGGCGGCGCGCTGCGCAATCCGGCCGTCGTGCTGTCGCATGCGATCGCGAGCCTCGTCGACCGGCGCGGCGCCATCGTCGTGGACGGGCTGCGTCCGCCGCCCGTGCCCGTGAGCGTGCGCGAGGCGCTTGCGGACATCGTGCTCGGCGGCGACGCCGACGCCCCCGCGATCGATCCCGACTGGGGCGAGCCCGGCCTCACGCCCACCGAGCGCGTGATCGCCTGGAACACACTCGAAGTGCTCGCGTTCAAGACCGGCAACCCCGATGCGCCGGTCAACGCGATCCCGCCCACAGCCAAGGCCACTTGCCAGCTGCGCTTCGTGGTGGGCACGGACGCCGCGCGCGTGGGCGAGCATCTCGAAGCGCACTTCGCGCGGCTTGGCTTTGACGACGTGCAGGTACGTGTCACGCAGACGTCCGCAGCGACGCGGCTCGACCCCGACGATGCCTGGGTGCACTGGGCGCTCGATTCGCTGCGCGCGTCGACAGGAAAGAAGCCGGCGCTGTTGCCGAACCTCGGCGGCACGGTGCCGAACGATGTCTTCGCGTACACGCTCGGGCTGCCGACGCTCTGGGTCCCGCACTCGTATCCGGCCTGCGCGCAGCACGCGCCGAACGAACACCTGCTCGGCTCCGTCGCACGCGAGGCGCTCGCCGTAATGGCCGGACTCTGGTGGGACCTCGGCGACGATGCCGCGCGTCTCGCCGCGACCCGCGCATCGGCGAAAGCGCACGCGACGCAACCCACCGACGCCCTCGCCTGACGACCAAGATAAAGGTGCCTGCCGCCATGTCCGCAAAACAACCCGTGAGCCTTGCGAGGCTCGTCATCGCCACGTCCGCCGGCAACGCGCTCGAATGGTTCGACATCGCCATTTATGGGTTCTTCGCGGTGTACATCGGCAAGCATTTCTTTCCGGCGGTCAACGAATCCGTTTCGATGCTGCTCACGTTCGGCACCTTTGGCGCGTCGTATCTCGTGCGGCCGCTCGGCGGCGCGGTGCTCGGCGCCTATGCCGACCGCAGCGGACGCAAGGCCGCGCTGATGCTCTCGGTCAGCCTCATGATGGTCGGCACAGCGATCATCGCGCTGATTCCCGACTACGCGACGATAGGTCTCGGCGCGCCGCTCGCGGTGTTCGCCGCGCGGCTCATCCAGGGCTTTTCGGCGGGCGGCGAGTTCGGTGCGTCCACGGCCATGCTGATCGAGCATGCGCCGCACCGGCGCGGTTTTTTCGCGAGCTGGCAATTCGCCACGCAAGGGCTCGCCACACTGCTCGCGGCCTCGTTCGGCTATGGTCTCGCCCGCCTCATGGCGCCTGCCGACCTCGCGGCCTGGGGCTGGCGTCTGCCGTTTTTCTTTGGATTACTGATTGGTCCCGTGGGTCTCTATTTGCGCCGCTTCATTGAAGACGCCGAGGACTTCAAGCGCACCGCGCGCACCGAAACGCCCGTGCGTGAAGTGCTGGGCCAGCAAAAGCGGCTCGTGCTCACGGCGATCGGCCTGATGACCGTCTCGACGGCGGTCAACTATCTGCTGCAATACATTCCCACGTTCGCGATCCGCCAGCTGCATCTGCCAGCGGCAACCGGCTTCGCGGCGACAATGGCGGGCGGCGTGATTCTCACCGTCGTCACGCCGTTCGCGGGGCATCTGTCCGACCGCATCGGGCGGCGCACGCAGATGATCTGCGTGGCGCTCCTCTTTCTCGCGAGCGCCTACCCCGGCTTCGCCTGGGCGACCAGCCATGCGAGTGCCGTGCCGCTCTTCGTGCTTATTGCGTGGCTCGCGCTCCTGAAGTCGATCTACTTCGGCGCCCTGCCCGCGCTCATGGCCGAAATCTTCCCGGCCGCGACGCGCGCCACTGGCATGTCGATCGGCTACAACATCGGCGTGACCGTATTCGGCGGCTTCACCCCGGCCATCGTCACGTGGATGCTGAGCGCCACCGGCGACAAGAGCGCGCCGAGTTACTGGCTGATTGCGACCGCCATGATCAGTTTGTCCGCGCTGGCGTATGTAAGCCGCGTGCGCGTCGCGGCCACGGTTGCTCAGCGAGCGACGGCATAGATTGAACGCAGCCAGTGTGTCGCCAAGGAAACGGCAACGGGATCAGGCCGAGCCGAATGCATCGGCCCTGAGCCGCGGAACGCGCTACGCGGCTTCGAGCTGCGCGGCAAGCCGCGTCAGCATCGCATCGCAGCGGCCGAGTTGATCGACGCTCACGAACTCGTCTGGCTTGTGACCTTGCTCCATGCTGCCGGGCCCGCACACGACCGTGGGAATGCCCGCGCGCGTGAACAATCCGCCCTCGGTGCCGAACGCAACCGTGCCGAAGTCGCTCGGCTCGCTGATAGCGGCGAGGAGCCGCGCCGCTTCGCTATCAGGCGGCGTCGCAAGGCCTGGATAAGCGTTCAAGGGCTCGAAGTCGATGGCAGTCGCGGCTTGTACCTTGCGCATTTTCGGCAACAATTCCGTCTGCGCATACGACTCGATCCGGTCTGCAACCGATTGCGCCTCGAAGCCCGGTACCGAGCGCACTTCGAAGTCGAACTCACATTCCGCGGGCACGATGTTCAGCGCGCGCCCGCCCGTGATGACGCCCGTTTGCACGGTCGAGTACGGCGGATCGAAGCGTTCGTCGTGATGTTCAGGCTGGGCGAGTTCCTCGCCGATGCTTTCCAGCCTGTTAATGAGCCGCGCCGCGTATTGAATGGCGTTCACGCCATACGGCGCGTACGCCGAGTGACACGCCGCGCCCTTCACCCGGCAGCGCATGGCGAGCTTCCCCTTGTGGCCGAGCACGGGCTTCATTTCCGTCGGCTCGCCGATAATGCATAGACGCGGCTTATGTGTGCGCTTTTCGAGTTCTGCGAGCATCGGGCGCACACCGAGGCAGCCCACTTCTTCGTCGTATGAAAACGCAATATGGACCGGCACGTCCAGCTTGCGCTCGACGAACCTGGGCGCCGCCGCGAGCACGCACGCCAGAAAGCCCTTCATGTCCGCCGTGCCGCGCCCGTAAAGCCGTCCATTTTTTTCCGTGAGACGGAACGGGTCGACCGTCCACGCCTGCCCCGCGACGGGCACGACGTCCGTATGTCCCGACAGCACGACGCCGCCCTTGTCGCGCGGTCCGATGGTCGCAAAGAGACTGGCTTTCGTGCGCTCGGCGTTGTGAAACAGCTCACTGTCGACACCAAGATCCGCGAGATAGCGCTGCACGAACGCGATCAGTTCGAGATTCGATTCACGGCTGACGGTCTCGAAACCGATCAGGCGTTCGAGCAGTGCGCGGCTGGAACGTTCACTCATCGCCTGGCACTCCATAGCTCGGCGCTGCGGTCGGATCCAGCGCGCGCGTGACGTAATCCTGCATTTGCGGAAGATACGCTCGCCATAGCTGCGCAAGCTGACCGATGGGTTCGTCGTTGGCCCAATCGACTCGCAAATCCACGATCGGCCAGACCTGCCGGTCAATGACCTTCAGCGCGGCCGAGTGGACCGGGCCTGCTTCGCCGCCCGCCTCGACCGCGGCGTGCATCGCGGCCAGCAGACGCTCGGCGAGCAGTCCTTGCGTGCGCTCGAACGCTCGCACCATTGCGTCGACGACGTTCGTCGCGGCAAGCATGTTGCCGGCTGCGACGCACTGATCGCCGGCCACCGCGTGATGCAACCCGAGCGCGTTATCGCCTGTGAAGAACGCGGTGCGGCCCTGAGCATCGATCACCGTGACTTGCCGATACGCTTCGAACGCGTCGGTATCGCGCGCCTGCTTCAACGCGACAGGTGGCGCAAGCGCCTGCTGTTCCATGAGATCGAGAATTCGCGGGCCCAGCGCGGGCAGCGTGACATTCTGCGTCGCAACCGCGCCGACGCCTGCCCGCACCCAGGGGCAACGCGCGCCCACTGCAATACTCGACGAACTGATGGCAATACCCAGCTGTCCGGTCTCCCGGCAACGTCCGATGATCGAGAATGTCATGCGCCGCTCCTTATGCCTCGCCAGACGTCCAGTTATCGGGAATCACCGCGATGACGTCGATTTCCATCAGCCATTGTGATTGGCCGAGCGCGCTCACACACAAACCGGTCGAGATCGGATACACGCCTTTGAGCCACTTGCCGACTGCCTGATAGACCGGCTCGCGATAACGTGGATCGATGATGTACGTCGTCGTCTTGACGATGTGCGACAGGTCGCTGCCCGCTTCTTCGAGCAACTGTTTGACGTTCTTCATCGCCTGCTCGGCTTGCGCGCGCGGATCGCCGAGACCGATCAGCTTGCCGTCGAAGTCGGTGCCGACCTGACCGCGCACGTAGACCGTGTTGCCGGCGCGGACGGCCTGACACAGGTCGTTGTCGAGCGTCTGGTTCGGATAGGTATCCTTAGTGTTGAACATGCGGATGCGGGTATGGGTAGGCATCAATTCACTCCGATTTCGTTGAGGGTGCTTGCGTGCGATTCGTCGCGCGCGGTATGCGTGGCGTCTGCCAGGCGTTCGCGTTGTGCCGCGTCGCGATAGTCGAGGTACTTGCGCTGCGTGCCGATGTGGTCGGCGATGTGCTTCGCGTCGTGCCACACGCCCCAGATGAACGACGACCCTCGCCGCGACAGCCACGGCAGACCGAGAAAATAAACGCCCGGTTCCTTCGAAACACCGCGCTGATGCTTCGGCTTGCCTTGCTCGTCGAAGGCGTCGACTTGCAGCCAGCTGTAATCGACGGCATAGCCCGTCGCCCAGATGATCGTCGCCACGCCGGCCTGCGCGAGATCCAGTTCACGCAGCGGATGCGTGACGCACTCGGGATTGGCCGGAATGAAGCGTGCTTCGGGATCTTTCGGCAGGTCGATGCCGTTGCGCTCGACATAGGCATCGGCGGCGTCGAGCAGCGACATCAGGTTGTCGTCGCCACGCTTGAGATTGACCGCCAGATCCTGCTCGAACGTGACAATACCGTTGTTGAACGATTTCGTGACGCCGACAAGCGTCATGCCTTCATGCGCAAGCCGGCGAAAATCGATGGTCTGGCCGCCATACGCGCCGCTCACGGCGATCGTCACGTGCTCGCGTCCGGGGCCCGCCACCTCCTTGTCCCATTCGCCAAGCACGCCGAGCCACCAGCAGAAGTCGCGGTTGCGGTAAGCGCGTGGCGGGCGATCGTGCGGCCCGACCGACAGATACACCGTGCGGCCCGCGCGACGCAGCTCGTCGGCGATCTGCGTGCCCGACGAACCCGCGCCGACGACCAGCACCGCGCCGTCGGGCAACTGGGCCGGATTGCGATAGTCGGCCGAGTGCATCTGGGTGAGACGCGGGTCCTTTGGCGCGATGCCAGGAATCACAGGACGCTGAAACGGCCCCGTCGCCACGACAACGCGATTCGCCTCGAACGTGCCGTTGCTCGACTGAACGGTGAAACCCGGGCGCCCTTGAAGGCGTTCGACACGCGTCACTTCCACGCCCGTGCGGATAGGCGCGTTGAACTTCTTTGCATACGCGACGAAATAGTCGGCGACCTGTTCCTTGCCCGCGAACGCATCGGGATCCAGTCCGTCGAATGCCATGCCGGGAAAGCGGTCGTGCCAGGCAGGACCGTTGGCGACCAGCGAATCCCAGCGGCCCGTCCGCCAGCGCTCCGCGATGCGATCGCGTTCGAGCACGAGATGCGGCACGCCCGACTTGCTGAGATGCTCGCTCATTGCCACGCCCGCCTGACCGGCGCCGATAACCAGTGTGTCGATGGATACTTTTTCAGCCTTCATGGCTGTTCTCCTTCAAATTACGAATAACGTCCTGCTCGTCGAAACAAACTGTACGCGCGACACAGGATAGGAAAAACTATTAAAATAAAATCCCTTGCATCGGATTTGCCTATGCAGCCAGGCGCTGACTATCGGCCTCCCAGGTTGCTCCTTCGAGAGAGATTCCTTGAGATGGACGGAGTATCGATTCGCTATTCTTTGCGCCAGTTGCGCTATTTCATCGCGACGGCGGAAACCCTTTCATTCACCGCTGCGGCGAAGCGGCTGCACATCTCGCAGCCTTCGATCTCGACCGCGCTGGCCGAGCTGGAGGCATCGTTCGGTGTGCAATTGTTCATCCGTCATCACGCAAGCGGGCTTTCACTCACGCAACCGGGCCGCGATCTGCTCGTGCATGCGCGCAGCCTCCTGAAAAGCGCCGAGGAACTACAACTCACGGCGCAAGAGCTCGATGGCGGCGTATCCGGCACCGTCTCGCTCGGCTGTCTCGCTTCGCTTGCGCCGCCGCTCATGCCGTCGCTCATCAGCGCGTTCCTGCGCGAATATTCGGCGATCACATTCATCACCCGGGAAGCACATCAGGATGGCCTGCTGAGCGGGCTCGGCGACGGCTCGCTGGATATTGCGCTCACCTATAGCCTCGACATCGCGGAAGGCATCGCCTTCGTACCCGTCGTCTCGCTACCGCCTTACGTGATCCTCCCGAAAAACCACCGGCTCGCACGCGCAGCGAAGGTCTCGCTAAAAGATCTGCTGCCTGAGCCTTATGTGATGCTCGACCTTCCGCACAGCCGCGAATATTTCTCGACGCTTTTCGACGCAGCAGGCAGCCGGCCTGTCGCCGCGTTCCGCTCAGCGCAGCCCGAGGTCGTGCGCGGCATGGTGGCGAACGGCCTGGGCTACAGCATTCTCAACTTTCCGCTTCAGTCGTGCCGCACCGTCGATGGCGAGGAGTTTGTCGTCAAGCGCTTCAAGGAGGCGGTTCCCGCGACGACGCTCGGCATTGCGACGTCGAGCACCGTGCGGCAACGCGAAGTGGTGAAGCGCTTCGCCGCGTTCTGCGAAAGCTATATCCGGCGGTTGCGCTTCAAGCATTGACGAGGCGACGGCGACGATCCGGGCAATTCACTGCACCTGCGCCGACGGCTGATTGAGCCGGCGGCGGTACGCTGTGTCGCGCGTGGCCAGCCACAGGTAAAGCGGCGTCGTGACGATGATGCCCACGAGCCAGGACAGATCTGCGCCGTCCAGATGCGCCGAGAAGGAACCCACATACATCGGCGTGTTCATGAACGGAATCTGCACCAGAATCCCGACCGCATAGGCAATCAACGCTTGCGGATTGAAACGGCCGTAAATGCCGCCATCCACACGGAAGATCGACTGGACATCGTATTGGCCTTTGTGAATCACATAGAAGTCGATCAGATTGATCGCCGTCCACGGCACGAGCACCACGAGCAGCGCGAGCACGAGATCGACGAAATGCCCGACGAAGTCCTTCGACGCACCGACCGCCGCAAAGCAGCACGCGGTCAGGATAATGATCGAAAGCACGGCGCGCGACTTCGCGGTCGGAATCCAGCGATACGCGAACGTCTGTAGCGACGTGATGACCGAAAGGACGGCTCCGTACAGATTCAGCGCGTTGTGGCTAATTACGCTCAGCAAAAACAGCACGAGCATGAACGGGCCGATAGCACCGGTCGATGCCTTGACGGCGTCCATCGTGTCGGCGCCGGCCGGAACCGCGAGTACGGCCACCGCGCCGAACACGAACGCAAGCGTCGAACCGAGCACGCAACCCAGGTACGTCGCCCAGAAGGTCGAGGCGACGCCCGCATTCTTCGGAAGGTAGCGCGAATAGTCGGAGACGTAAGGCGCGAACGCGATCTGCCACAGCGCCGAGAGCGACACCGTCGCGAGCCAGCCGGCTAAGTTGAAGCCACCGCGCGTGAGGAAGTCCGTCGATTGCACGTGCGTGACGATATAGCCGAAACCCACGGCGATCCCGATGCCGAGCACCCATGTGCCAATGCGGTTCAGCACGTGTATGAAGCGATATCCGATGATGCCGATCAGCCCCGAACCCAACGCGCCGATCACGATGCCGGCGGGCACCGGAATCGACGATTCGACGCCGTGCAGCGACTTGCCTGCCAGCACGATATTCGACGCGAAGAAACCGACATACATGATGCCGGCGATGACCGTGACGAGCAGCGCGCCCCGTGAGCCAAACTGCGCGCGGCTCTGGATCATTTGCGGAATGCCCATTTGCGGGCCTTGTGCGGAATGCAGCGCCATGAGAATGCCGCCCACCGCCTGGCCGACGATGATCGCGATAATGCCCCACATGAGATTGAGGTGATAGATCTGCACGCCGAGCGCGCCGGTCACAATCGGCAGCGGCGCGATGTTGCCGCCGAACCAAAGCGTGAAGAGATCGCGGACGTTGCCGTGGCGCTCGTTCTCAGGCACGTAACCGATCGTGTGCTTCTCGATCAGGGGAACCGCGTTGCGGTTGTCTGCCATAACAGTCTCCATTTTCTCGCCGGCGTGATTTTGAAAACGACACACGTGGCGAAGGTGCAAAGCAGGTGTAGGGCCAGGGCGAATCAACCGCCCCACTCAAAACATTGAGCGAATTAACTGACGCCAAATTTCGACTGCCAAGCATTGTTTCCCGATGATCTGCATAGGGTGTAACTATGCAAAAGCGGGGAGGGAAAAGGAGATGTGTGCCGACAACCCTATTGAAATGAGTGTCATCGCCCATATCGTATAATTCCGATATATGATTCGGACAGTTACGATGCAGCCGCGATGAAGAAACCCCCTACTACCCCAGCGCTAGACGTCGACGCGATCTGCAAGGCGCTCTCCAATCCCGTGCGCCGCGAGATTCTTGCGTGCCTGCGCGAGCCGCAGGTGCACTTCGGCGACCAGGCGCTGCCGCTCGAAAACGGCGTTTGCGCGGGCAAGATCGACGCGCATTGCGAGCTTTCGCAATCCACGGTGTCCGCGCATCTGGCCGTGTTGCAGAAGGCCGGACTCGTCACGTCCAAACGCGTGGGGCAGTGGGTGTTTTTCAATCGCAACGAGCCGGTCATCGAGGCGTTTATCGCCCATATGAACGCGCAGTTGTGATGCCTCAGCAACGAAACATCCGCTGAGTGCGCATCGTCTGTTTCGATTCCCGTATCGCTTTTCAGCCCGCGGGCCGTGCCCGCAGACAAGGTGACCCTACATGGCAACGCTTTTCGACCCCATCCAGATCGGCGACCTCACGCTGCCGAACCGCATCATCATGGCTCCGCTCACGCGTCAACGCGCGGGTGAAGTGCGCGTGCCCAACGAACTCATGGCGAAGTACTACGCCGAGCGCGCAACGGCCGGCCTCATCATCAGCGAGGCGACCTCGGTGACGCCGCAAGGCGTCGGCTATGCCGAAACGCCGGGCATCTGGTCGCAAGAACAGGTGGAAGGCTGGAAGACCGTGACCGCAGCCGTGCATGCCGCGGGCGGCCGCATTTTCATGCAACTGTGGCACGTGGGCCGTGTGTCCGACCCCGTGTTCCTGAACGGCGACCTGCCGGTGGCGCCCAGCGCCATTGCGCCGCAAGGCAATGTGAGCCTCGTGCGTCCGCAACGCGGCTTCGTCACGCCGCGCGCGCTCGAAACCGAAGAGATCGCCGGCGTGATCGCCGCGTTCCGCCAGGGCGCAATCAACGCGAAGGCGGCCGGTTTCGACGGCGTGGAAATCCACGGCGCGAACGGCTATCTGCTCGACCAGTTCCTGCAGGACAGCACCAACCAACGCACGGACGCCTATGGCGGTTCGATCGAGAATCGCGCGCGCCTGTTGCTCGAAGTCACCGACGCGTGTATCGATGTGTGGGGCGCGAATCGCGTGGGCATGCATATCGCACCGCGCGGCGACGCTCACACGATGGGCGATTCGAATCCGGCAGCAACGTTCGGGTATGTGGCGCGCGAGCTCGGCAAGCGCAAAATCGCCTTCCTCTTCGCGCGCGAATCGCTTGGCGACAACCGCCTCGGGCCGCAGCTGAAAGCCGATTTCGGCGGTCCGTTCATCGCGAACGAAAAGTTCTCGCTGGAATCGGCACAGGACGTGCTCGCGGCAGGCGAAGCCGACGCGGTCGCGTGGGGTCAGCTCTTCATCGCGAACCCCGATCTGCCGCGCCGTTTCGAATTGAACGCGCCGCTCAACGCGCCGAATCCGTCGACGTATTACGCGCGCGGCGAAACGGGCTACACGGACTACCCGCCGCTCGAAAGCGCGGCGTAAGACATGCGTGCGGCCCCTCGCCGCATGCCACCAGGCGGCCACGGCGCAGGCATTCTGTCTCGCCGTGGCCGTTTTTCGCTGGAAGTCCTGAAAATACGGGGCTCGCGCGAGCGGGCGTTAAAACTCAAACAGATCACGCTTGCGACGCGCGTGCGGCGATTTTGCTCGATAGGCGGATTCAATTGGTATCCCGCGCCCGGATATCCTTGAATACAAAGCCGCCTACCAACCCTCCTCGCTGACCGGAGCCAAGTCATGCCGAAGACCGTCGATGCTTCCGAGATCGTCCATACCATCGCCGAAGAAACTAACACGCCGGAGGAAACGGTCGCGCGCATCTACGCCGACACGCTCAATGAATATCGAGCGCAAGCGCGCGTCCAGGACTATCTGCCGCTTTTCGCCGCGCGCAAGACACGTGCGACGCTGCGGCAAAATGGCACGAAGCCGCACTGATCACCGCCTGTCAGCTTGTCTTTGCGCCGGCCACACGGAGGCCGGCCGCCCCACCCCGCCGCGTTTTTCTGGGCGGTGCGCGCCCGCATAGGGCTCGCGCCGCCGCATGCATTGGCCCACTCGGGCACACCCGGGCACGCATCGCCCAACTTCCTCTCTTAAGGTTGGTTTAATTCTTTGCTGCAACCATAGGGTCAACCCCTGTTGAGCCGCCGGAAGATCGGCGGCGTTTTTTTGTGCGGCAAGCCTAGGAGGAGCGAGGTCATGGTTGAAGACGATGTGCTGGTGCACCTGCAGTCCCTGCTGCGCGACGGGGCCGCTTCGACGGTCGAGTCGTGCCGGGTCTCCACGCCGCTCCAGCATCCGTGGGGCCGCGCCTACCGGCTCGTCGAATGGACGACGCCGCTCGATGACAGCGCCCGCCGCCAGGTCGTGCCCGCCGAAAGCACGGCGCTCGACATCGCCCGCCTCGTCGCGTACCACGTGCCCGGCCGCCGCATTCTGCTAAACGGCGAACCCGCCGCGGTCGAACGCCCTCGCACGCGCCGCCGTCGCGCGTCCAGCGCCGCGAACGCACGCGCGGCGCGCTAGACGCGCCGCTTTCGGGCGGCGCATATTCGGCGGCACACGCCGCACTTCCTCACCCAGCGTCTCATCCCGCCACGCCCGCTTCCCGCAGGGGCAGCGTCAAACCACGAGGCGCGCCAGCGACGCCTCCAGTTCACCGCTCACACGCGTCATTGGCGCGCGCAGTTCATTGCGGATGAGCCCGCACGCAGCCAGCCCCGCCTTCACCGGTCCCGGATTCGGCTCCGCGAACGCCGCGCGCACGAGCGGCACGAGCGTGTGCCAGATCGCGCGCGCATCGGCGAGACGCCCTTCCTCCAAGGCGCGCGCCATCCCCACGAAACGCTCCGGCCGCCAATGCGCCGACGCCGCAATCGCCCCGCTCGCACCCGCGCACATCGCGCCGAACATATCGATATCCTCGCCGCAGAGCACCTGCAAACGGCCGTCGAGAATCAGCGCAAGCGTCTTCTCGAGCGAGCCGCCGCAGTCCTTCACCGCGACGATGCGCTCGTGCGCGGCGAGTTCGAGCAGGCTCGGCAACTCGATGCGCACGCCCGTGCGCGCGGGGATGTCGTAGACGATCAGGGGCTTGCGGCTCGCATCGGCGAGCGCCGTGAAATGGCCGATCACACCCGCCTGCGCAGGGCGGATGTAGTAAGGCGCGGCCGCCAGCACGCCGGCGATGGGCCGCTCGTTGAGCGCCGCGATCCGCTCGCAGACGGCCGCCGTGTGATTGCCGCTCACGCCCGCCACGACCGGCAGGCCGCCCGCCGACGCCAGCACGGTGGCGAGTACGGCGTCCGCTTCCTCGTCGCTCAGCGCGGCGGGCTCGCCGGTCGTGCCGAGCGCGACGAAGCCGGCCACGCCGGCCTCGACGTAATGGCGCACGAGCGCGTCGAGCGCAGCATGATCGACTGCACCGGCGTTGAACGGCGTAATGAGCGGAATCCAGATACCCGAAAACTCAGACATGACTTTCCCTTGAACTCGACCGTATGGAAGGTCCGTTCAGCGGTGCGCAGGAGGGAAGCAAGCCGGGAGTGAGGCGGAAGGCAGGGCGCCTTCGACTGGCTGTTCCGTCGCACATCTGACGGAACAGCAGACTCCGGTCAGATGAGCGGCTGTTTTTTGGCTTTGGCTTTCACCCACACCGAAGCGACCTGCGCGAGCGGCGACACCGCGCGCGTGGCGGCGGTGACATTCTGCAGATCGTGGCGGAGCGGGTTACGTAGCATGTCGCGCAGTGTAAACGAGATCGCGCACTTACGGGCGCGCGCCAGCAGGCGGCGTGCTGCGCGCGGTACGCGCTCACCCGTGCGGAAGGGCCTCTCGAGTGCACGTCCGACAAAAGAACTTGACTTCTCGCGCCGCCGAACTAATATACGCACCGCGTACATTAACCAGAAATCATGGGTGCCAGCATGAGCGTTCCGCAACAAGCCTTCCTTCGTGACGCCATGCGGCGTCTGAACATGACCCGCGACGCATTTGCGAGCCGCATCGGCGTGTCGCGTCGTGCGCTCGACACATGGCTGCTGCCCGAGGAGTCGCAGGAATCGCGCGCCATGCCGGAGATCGTCGAGCGCTTCGTTTCGGAAATCGTCGGCAACGGCGAGCCGCGCGAAGTCTATACGCAAAGCGTAGATTCGCGTTCGCTCGCCAGCCAGATGCAGTTCGAGGGCAAGCCGCAACTGCTGTCCGTCGACCAGTTTTCGCGTGAGTCCGTCGAAGCCCTGTTCCGCGTGGCCGACATCATGCAGCCCGTCGCGCGCCGCCGGAAAATCTCGCGCGTGCTCGAAGGCGCGGTGCTCGGCAACCTGTTCTTCGAAGCCAGCACGCGCACGCGCGTGAGCTTCGGCGCCGCGTTCTGCCGCCTGGGCGGTTCCGTGTGCGACACGACCGGCTTCACGTTCTCCTCGATGGCCAAGGGCGAATCGATCTACGACACGAGCCGCGTGATGGCCGGCTACGTGGATGCGATGGTGATTCGGCATCCTGATCAAGGCTCGGTGGCCGAATTCGCGCGCGCCGTGAACATCCCCGTGATCAACGGCGGCGACGGTCCCGGCGAGCACCCGAGCCAGGCGCTGCTCGACCTCTACACGATCCAGCGCGAGTTCTCGCGCCTCGGCAAGATCGTCGACGGCGCGCATATCGCGCTCGTGGGCGACCTCAAGTACGGCCGCACGGTGCACTCGCTCGTCAAGCTGCTCGCGCTGTATCGCGGCATCAAGTTCACGCTCATTTCGCCGCCGCAGCTCGAAATGCCGGCGTACATCGTCGACAAGATCTCGACCAACGGCCACGTGGTCGAGCAGACGCACGACCTGCGCGCAGGCCTGCGCGGCGCGGATGTGGTGTACGCCACGCGCATCCAGAAGGAGCGCTTCGCCGACGAGTCGTTCGAAGGCTACACGCCCGAATTCCAGATCAACCAGGCGCTGATGGACGAGTGCTGCAGCGCTGAAACGCTCGTGATGCACCCGCTGCCGCGCGACAGCCGCCCGGGCGCCAACGATCTCTCGACCGATCTGAACCACGACCCGCGCCTCGCGATCTTCCGCCAGACCGATAATGGCATTCCGGTGCGCATGGCGATTTTCGCGGTGCTGCTGGGCGTGGAAAATCTCGTGCAGCACTCGATGCGTGACGCGGTGTGGCGTGCGCCCGCGTACCTCGGCCCGGACGACGCCGTGTTCCACGGCATCGACTGAGCCTCGTTGCGCTCACAACGTAATCGGCCCGCAAGCGTCAGTCGCGCTTGCGGGCCGATTTGTTTATGGAGTGCTCAAACGCCTTACGACGTGCAAACCGTCACGCAGGTCAGCCCTTGCGCCTTTTCCGCCGCGTCGATCGCGGTCTCCAGCGCATCGAACGCATGACGCTGAACTTCGATCGCGTCGAGCGGCAGTTGCCCGGACCGCACGAGCGCGATCAGCGCACGGTAGTCCGCACCGCTGTACATGAAGTGGCCCATCAGCTCCCAGTTGTTGAGCAGCATCTCCCCGTACTTGATTGGCAACTCCACCTCCATGCTGCCCATCAGCATCATGCGGCCGTTGCGGCGCAGGCTGCGCAGCGCGGCAAGCGTAGCGCCCGGGTCGGTGGCGTGGCCCACCATGTCGAAGGCGAGATCGGCGCCGCCTTCCGCGGCCGCGCGGATCGCCTCCACGTCGCGCGCCATCTCGCCGCTGAGCGCGACGGTGACCACGCGAGCGCCACCGAGCTTCGCGAGCGGCGCCAGCGCCGCCGCGCGCCGCCCGAGCGCCACCACACGGCCGGCGCCGAGTGCGAGCGCATCGAGTACGGCCGCCGAGCCGAACGCGCCAGCGGCACCGTTCACCACCACGGTTTCGCCTGCCGCGAGCCGGCCGCGCCGCAGGCCGCCGAACGGCACCACGAGCTTGCCGAGCGCCGCGAGCTGCGCCGAGGGCAGGTGATCGAGGCCATCGAGCGGGAACACCGTCGAGGCCGGAAACTCGACGGCCTCGCGCAGCGTGCCGTGCGGAAAATCGCCGAGCATGGGCGCGCTGTCCGGGCTGATCGCCGTAAGCCCGAGCAGCGCCTGGGCGGGCTCGCGCAGCGCCTCGTCGGCGATCCAGTAGGGGCTCAGCGCCACGCGCTGGCCTACGCGATAGCCATACACACCTTCGCCGACCGCAAGCACCCGGCCTATGCCGTTGGTCCCCGGTGAAAACGGCCCCTGCGGGTAGCCGTAGGGCAGCTTGCCTTGCACATACTGGCGCGTATAGCTCAACAGCGGCACGGCCTCCACGCCCACCAGCAACGCGCCGCGGCGCGGTTCGGGTTGCGGCACGTCGCGCAGCGCGAGCGGGTGGCCGGGTTGATCGAGCATCCAGGCTTTCATGGCTTCTCCTGATGGAAAGGGCTTTCACGGTTCATCTGACGGATTGAACTCTAGGCGAGCGACACGTATTCTTGAAATCAATCGCCGACATTCCACCTATCACCGTGATTGATCTCTCTGGCATCGACCTGAATCTGCTCGTGTCGCTGGACGCCTTGCTCGCCGAGTCGAACGTGACGCGCGCCGCCGCGCGCCTGAATCTCACGCAGCCGGCCGTTTCGGCGCAGCTCGCGCGGCTGCGCCAGCTCTTCGACGACCCGCTGCTCATTCCCGCCGCCAATGGCCGCGGCATGACGCCCACGGCACGCGCGCTCGAACTGATGGCGCCGCTGCATGCGGCGCTCCGGACGCTCGAAACGGTGGTGCGCCGCGAGCCCGCCTTCGATCCGCTCACGGGCACGCGGCGCTTTGTGGTCGCCGCGAGCGACCAGTGCGTGGCCGTGCTCGGCCTGCCTCTGATGATCGAGTGGCCGCGTCTGGCCGGGCCTGGGCTGCAGCTGGCGTTCATCGCGATTGAATCCGGTTCGCTCGCGGAGCGCTTCGAGCGCGGCGAAATCGATTTGCTGCTCGGCTCCGCGCAGCAGGTGCCGCCAACGCTCAAGGCCAGGAAGCTCTACGACGAACGCTTCGTCGTGGCGCAACGCAAAGGGCACCCGCGCGGCGCGGCCACGTTCGACCTGGACAGCTATTGCGCGCTCGAGCACGTGCTCGTTTCGACCAGCGGCGCGAGCTTCTTCGGCTTCATGGACGAACATCTGGAAGCGCTAGGCCGACGCCGCCGCGTGGCGCACTCAGTGCAGCACTTCACGCTCGTGCCCGAGGTGCTCGCGCGCACGGACTACGTGGCGACGCTGCCTTACCGGCTCATCGCACGCTACCAGGACTGCGTGGACCTGTTCGAGCTGCCGTTCGAGGCACGCGGCTTTTCGATGCATGCGGCATGGCATCCGCGCAATCATGCGGATCCGGCGCTCGTGTGGCTACGCGAGGCCGTGGCTGCGCTAAGCACAGGTAGCATGGTTAGCGATCCTCTCGAATGATGGCCACACCCAATTCATCAGTCGATTGATTCGGCGAATGTCTGCCTGCGCGCCGCCTATACTGCATGAGATGTCAAAAAAGCGGCCACGCCGCAACACGAAAGCACGTTCCCGCGCCGCTGTCCCGTTCGTCGTTTCCTGCTTTCCCGCTACGTTGCGAAGCCATGCTCACCCCAGACGAAATCCGCGCGGTCCCGCTTTTCTCCACGCTCCCCGACGCCGAACTCGAACGTCTCGCCCAAACCTCCGCGGACCTGCACCTGAGCCCCGGTGAGTACGCCGTGCACGAAGGCGGCGAGCGCGCACTCTACGCCGTGCTGTCCGGCAAGATGGAGGTCGTCAAGCTGTTCGACGGCATCGAGCGCACGCTTGGATGGCGCTTGCCCGGCACGATCTTCGGCGAGGTGCCGCTCGCGCTCAGCTCGCCGTTTCCCGGCGCATACCGCGCAGCCATTCCTTCGCGCGTCATGCGCGTGGACGCACAACACTACTACGCGCTCGCCGCCGCCTCGTCCGACGTTGCCACGCGTATGGGCGCGCTCGCCCGCGAGCGCATAGGCGGCTTGCAGGGCCTTTCCGCGGAGCCGCCGAAAACACGTGTCACGCTCGTTGGCGCGCGCTGGGACCCGACCTGCGCGAACCTGCGCCAGTTTCTCGCGCGCAACCAGATCAGCTGCGATTGGATGACGCCCGACGCGCCCGAACTCAAAACACGCTGGAACGGCCCCTGCCCCGAGGAACAGCACTGCCCCGCCTTGCGCCTCGCCGATGGCACCCTGCTGAGCCGCCCCGCGACGCGCGACCTGGCGGAGCGCCTGGGGCTGCAAACCCAGCCGCGTCTCGCGGAATACGACACGCTGATCATCGGCGGCGGGCCGGCCGGCCTTGCAGCTGCTGTCTATGGCGCGTCAGAAGGACTCCGTACCATTGTGGTCGAGCGTGAAGCACCGGGTGGCCAGGCCGGCACCTCTTCCCGCATCGAAAATTATCTGGGCTTTCCAGGCGGCATTTCCGGCGACGAACTGGCGAGCCGCGCGTTGCAGCAGGCACGACGACTCGGCGCGGAGATCCTCGTCACGCGCGCTGTTGCGCGCGTCGATACCGCCGCGCGCGAAGTCCATCTCGACGGCGGCGACGTGGTGCGCGCGCACACGCTCATTCTCGCGACGGGCGTCACCTGGCGGCGTCTTGCGATCGAAGGCTTCGACCGCTTCATCGGCAAAGGCATCTATTACGGTGCGGCGCGCAGCGAGGCAAGCGGCACGCACGGACTCGACGTATATCTGATCGGCGGCGGCAATTCTTCGGGGCAGGCGGCGCTGTACTTCGCGAATCATGCGCGCGCCGTGACGCTCATCGTGCGCGGCGAATCGCTCGAGAACAAGATGTCGCGCTATCTCGTCGAGCAGTTGGGGGGGAAAACGAACGTCCGCATTGAACTGAATTCGGAAGTGGTCGGCGTGTACGGCGAGACGCATCTCGACGCCATCGACGTGCTCAATACGGTCAGCGAAAACGTGAGCCGCCGCGAATGCGGTGGCCTGTTCGTGTTCATTGGCGCAGACGCGGAGACGGGCTGGCTGCCGCCGGAGATCGCCTGCGACAAACGCGGTTACGTGCTGACCGGCAACGATGCCGTGAAAGCCGGGTGCTGGTCGCACAGGCGCGATCCTTATCTGCTCGAATCGAGCGTACCTGGCATCTTTGCCTGCGGCGACGTGCGGCTGAGCCCGGTCAAGCGCGTGGCCTCGGCCGTTGGCGAAGGCAGCATGGCGATCGCCTTCGTGCATCGTTACCTTCAGGAAGACCGCGCGTAGTATCGCGCCAAACAGCTCGCCGCGCGATCTTTCAATCCGCTTTTTCCTCCTGCAGCATTGCGTTTCTGTCCACTGCGCCAGCTTCGCGCCGGGCTGGCGTCAGGCATGCGACAGTGTTGCGCCATCAAGCACTATGCAGCGAAAAATTCACGCGTAAGCGCTTTACTTTCGTGTTCGAGAAGTGCAATTTGCAGTTCTGCAATGCCTGGCCGAGCCCCCGCGGCATCGGAATTGCTTCACGAAAGAGGCGCCCCGCTGCGCGACGAAGCCCTGCGTAACTACGCGCGGCCAGCGCTTGAAGTCCCGGTTTACGTTCTTTACGTTCCGTCTTCATCCTGGAGTCCGCTGATCGCCATGTCCAACGAACGTCCCCTCGATGCGCCGTGCGATTGCGACGACGCCTCCCAAGCTTCCCCCTCGCGCCCGCCCGCCGACGTCACGCGCCGCCGCTTCCTGCAATCGGCCGCCGCCGCTGCCGCGTTGAGCGCGACGCCTCATCTGCATGCGCAGAATGCGCCGCCAGCCGCCGCCCCAACTGAGGCGCCGCCGCCCGCACCTGCGCAACCGGTCAGGCTCGACATCAACGGCCGCGAATACGCGCTGCATATCGAACCGCGCGTCACGCTGCTCGATGCGCTGCGCGACTATGCGGGCCTCACCGGCACGAAGAAGGGCTGCGATCGCGGGCAGTGCGGCGCATGCACAGTGCTCGTCGAAGGACGGCGCATCAATAGTTGCCTCACGCTCGCGGTGATGCACGAAGGGCAGCGCATCACCACGGTCGAAGGGCTCGCCAGCGCGGCCACGTTGAGTCCTGTGCAGCGTGCCTTTATCGAGCACGACGCCTTCCAGTGCGGCTTCTGTACGCCGGGCCAGTTGTGTTCGGCAACGGCATGCCTGAGCGAATTCGCAGCAGGCGCAGCGAGCGCCGCCACGCCCGACGTGCGCACACGCCCCGCGCAACTGAGCGATGCCGAAATACGCGAGCGCATGAGCGGCAACATCTGCCGCTGCGGCGCCTATGTCAACATCGTGGCCGCCGTGCGCGACGCGCACACGGCCAGCGTCTGAGTACGGAGGCACAGCAATGGATGCCATCTCCTACCAGCGCGCGGCCGACGTAAACGGCGCGATTGCCGCTGCGCAGCGTCCCGGTGCGATGTTCATCGGCGGCGGCACGAATCTGCTCGATCTCATGAAAGGCGGCGTCGCGCATCCGGTGACGCTCATCGACATCACGCGCATCGAGGCGCTCGATCAAGTCGAAACGCTGCCCAACGGCGGCCTGCGCATCGGCGCACTCGTGCGCAACAGCGACGCGGCCAATCACGCACTCGTACGCACGCGTTACCCGCTGCTCTCGCAGGCGCTGCTCGCTGGCGCTTCGCCGCAACTTCGCAACATGGCGACCGTGGGCGGCAATCTCATGCAACGCACACGCTGCCCGTACTTTTACGACACCGCGTTCACTCAATGCAACAAGCGCGCGCCAGGCAGCGGCTGTGCGGCGATTGACGGCTTCAACCGCATGCATGCGATCCTCGGTGCAAGCGCACAATGCGTGGCCGTCAATCCGTCCGATATGAGCGTCGCGCTCGCGGCCCTCGACGCCACCGTGCAGGTGAGCGGGCCGCGCGGCGCACGCTCGATTCCGTTCGCGTCATTTCATCGCCTGCCCGGCGACCGGCCCGATCTCGACACGACACTTCAGTCAGGTGAACTGATCACCTCGGTCGACTTGCCGCCACCGTTGTTCAGCGAGCACGCGCACTACCTCAAGGTGCGCGACCGCGCGAGCTATGCATTCGCGCTCGTCTCCGTAGCGAGCGCGTTGCAACTCGACGGCCACCGCATCCGCACGGCGCGCATCGCGCTGGGCGGCGTTGCGCATCGGCCCTGGCGCGCGAGCGTGGCAGAGCAGCATCTCGCGGGAAAAACGCTCGACGAGTCGACGCTACGCGAGGCCGCTGCGGCGGAACTCGCGCAGGCAAAGCCGCTGAGTGGCAATGCGTTCAAGGTCGGGCTCGCGCAACGCGCGATCGTCCGCTCGACCATGCTCGCCGCCGCCGGCACGCAAGGTAAAAGCACCGGAGATTTCGCATGAGCGCGCTGACCGGACAACCGATGGACCGCATCGACGGCATGCTCAAGGTCACGGGCGGCGCGCTCTACGCGAGCGATTTCCCCGAAACGCGACTCGCCCATGCCGTGCTCGTCACCAGCACGATTGCGAGCGGCACCATCACCTCGATCGACACGAACCGCGTGCAGTCGATGCCCGGCGTGCTGCTGGTCATGACGTACCAGACCGCGATGCGGCTGCCCAACGGCGGGCGCTCGCCGCTCAAACCGCCGGCGGGGCGGCACCTCACGCTGCTGCAGGACAACGTCGTGCGCTACAACAACGAGCCGGTTGCGGTCGTGGTGGCCGATACGCTGGAACACGCCACGGATGCCGCGCGTCACATCAACATCGCCTACGCGCCGACGCAAGCCACACTGGACTTCAACCGTGCGAAAGGCGACGCGCACGCGCCGCCAAGCCCGATGGGCCGCCCGGTCGAATCGACGCGCGGCAACGTCGAAGCCGGGTTGCACGAAGGCGCGGTGCGATTCGAGGCCGTCTACACGACGCCCACGCAGTTCCACAACCCGATGGAACCGCATGCGACGATGGCGCGCTGGGACGGCCCGGACCTCACGCTCTACGACGCCACCCAAGGCGTGAGCGGCGCGCGCAACGCGGTGGCGGCCGTGTTCGGCATCGCGCCGGACAACGTGCGCGTGATCTCGCCGTTTCTCGGCGGCGGCTTCGGCTGCAAGGGGTCGTCGTGGTCGCATGTGAGCCTGTGCGCGATGGCCGCGAAGCAGACGGGACGCCCCGTGCGACTCGCGCTCGCGCGTCCGCAGATGTTCGGGCCGGTCGGCTCGCGCCCGCACACGGAGCAGCATCTCTCGCTCGCCGCACGCGCGGACGGCACGCTCACGGGCCTGCGCCACGACACGCTCGCCCACACGTCCACGTTCGAAGACTGGCTCGAGATGTGCGGCCTCGTCACGCGCATGATGTATGCGGTGCCCAATTGCAGCACGAGCCATCGTGTCGTACCCCTGAATGTCGGCACACCGACTTTCATGCGCGCGCCCGGTGAAACCACGGGCTCGTTCGCGCTCGAATCGGCCATGGACGAGCTGGCGTGGCAACTGAAGATGGACCCGGTTGCGCTGCGCCTGAAGAACTACGCAGAAAGCGAGCCGCAGGACGGCAAGCCGTGGTCGTCGAAGGCGCTGCGCCAATGTTATGAGGCGGCCGCGCAACGCTTCAACTGGTCGCGGCGCATCGCCACGCCGCGCGCCATGCGCAACGGCAACACGCTCATCGGCCTTGGCATGGCGAGCACGACCTATCCCGCGAATCGCAGCGAAGCCGCCGCCGTGGCGCGCATCCTGCCCGACGGCAACGCGATGGTCGCGTCAGGCACTCAGGAGATCGGCACCGGCACCTACACAGTCATGACCCAGGTGGCCGCCGACGCGCTCGGCTTCCCGCCCGATCGCATCCGCTTCGCGCTGGGCGATTCGACCCTGCCGAGCGCGCCGGTTTCGGGCGGCTCGCAGTCGGCGGCGAGTGTCTCGCCCGCCGTGCAGGCCGCGTGCACAGCCGTGCGCGACAAGCTCATCGCGCTCGCGCGCGCCGATCGCGGCTCGCCCGTCTACGGACTCGCCGCCGACGACGTGACCGTGCAGGACGGCTGGGTCGTGAGCCGCAGCGACAGCTCGCGCCGCGATCCGGCCGCCGCCGTCATCGCACGCGCGGGCGGCCAGCCGGTCGAGGCGCAGGTCGCGACGAAGCCTGGCGCGGAGAAGCAACAGTATGCGTTTCACTCATTCGGCGCGGTGTTCGCCGAAGTGCACGTCGATGCCGATACCGGAACGATACGGGTAGCGCACATCGTCGGCGCGTACGACGTGGGACGCGTGCTCAACGAAAAAACGGCGCGCAGCCAGTTGATGGGCGGCATGGTGTGGGGCGTGGGTACAGCCCTGCACGAAGAGGGCCTCTTCGACACGCGCATGGGCCGCATTGCGAACAACAATCTCGCCGAATATCACGTGCCCGTGAATGCAGACATCGGCGAGCTGGACGTGCTGTTTGTCGGCGAGCCGGATCTGCACTTCAATCCGCTTGGCGTGCGCGGCATCGGCGAGATCGGCATTACCGGCGTGCCGGCGGCCATTGCGAACGCCGTTTATCACGCCACTGGCGTGCGAGTGCGCGATTTGCCGATCACGCTCGACAAAGTCGTTCCGCAGATGAATTCGCTTGCATGATCGGCACTGTGCGGCCTGCAATGCAGGGCCTGCACCCGCATAGTGCATGAGCGATCGGTAAATGCAGGAGAAAGCCAGGCAAATGCCGCGCGCGGGGCTTGCCTCATGCGCGCTTGCGCCGCACAATCAGTGCTCACCCTCTTCGCGGGCGTTCCACACCCATGGCCTATGCTTCGTTCGCCACCGGCGTGTTGCTCGCCGCCGGCACCGGTTCGCGCTTCGACCCCAACGGACTGCGCAACAAGCTCCTCGCTCCACTTCCAGAAGGCACGTGCGTCGCGCGCGAGTCCGCGCAACGGCTGTTGCGCGTCGTACCCAAAGTGATCGCCGTGGTACGTCCCGGGGCGGAAACGCTCGCGCATGTGCTCAACGACGCGGGCTGCGACGTGGTGTTCGCGCCCGACGCCGCGCGCGGCATGGGCGCGAGCCTCGCTGCCGGCGTGGAAACCGATCATGAAGCGGAAAGCTGGATCGTCGCGCTCGCCGACATGCCCTGCATCGCCGTCGAATCGATCGAAGCCGTGGCGCGCGCGCTGGACGGCGGGGCACCGCTCGTCGCGCCGTTCTATCGTGGGCAGCGCGGGCATCCGGTGGGCTTCGGCTACCCGCATCGCGCGGCGCTCGTCGCGCTCGATGGCGACGCGGGCGCACGCGCCCTGCTGAGTACGCACCCGCTTACGCGCATCGAAGTCGACGACCCCGGCATTCTGCGCGACGTCGACACGCCGGCCGACCTCAACGGGCTTTGATTCCCCCGCACCTACGTGCCGCGATTGTTCAATTGCGAGTGCCAGACATGCAATCGATCGCCTAGGCTATAAGCTGACGCGCACCACACGTCCACACGCTTTAGCGCAAGAGGACCTCGCGATGATCTGTTCGCACACGAATCCGCTTCCCGATCCACTCGCCGATCCGACGCGGGACCCCGAACGCGACCCGCTCACCCCGCCGGCACCGGGCCATCACAAAGACGAACCGCAGCAGCCCGAGGGGCCGCCGGACAAGGACCCCGTGTGATCGCACGCCCGGTCGCAACGGCCGGGCATCGTGTCTCACGGCCGTAGCGGCGCTCGCGACGACGGTTCGCACGCGCCGCGGCCGTTCCTGCGCGCTCCGCACTTCTTCCGCCCCCAAATCCCCGCCTTTCGCAAAGCTTGCGCCTTCGACGGTCGATCCGTAGAATGCAAACGATTCCTATTTGCAGTATTTCCCAAGATTGCCGTGAGCCCAATCGTGATCGCGTTCGCCCCCGCACGCCGGCCGGCGAGCCGAGGTTTCGCATGAGACCGTTGCTGGTCCGCCTCCACCGCTGGTTCGGTCTTGGCACCGCGGCCTTCCTGTTCCTCGCCGGACTCACCGGCGCGGTGATCGCATGGGACCACGAACTCGACGCGCTGCTCAACCCATCGTTCTTCCGTAGCGCGACGCCGGGCACGCCGCTGCCCGCGCTCGAACTCGCGAAGCGTCTCGAGGCCGGAGAACCGCACGCGGTCGTGACCTTCATGCCGCTATCCGTCGAGCCCGGCCATACCTGGATTGCGCAGGTGGCGCCGCGCCTGAACCCCGAACGCCACGCGCCCTATGCGCTCGACTTCAACCAGGTGGCACTCGACCCCGTAACGGGCGAGGAGCAAGGCCGCCGCATGTGGGGCAAGGCATCGCTTGCGCGCCAGAACCTGATCCCCTTCCTCTACCAGCTCCACTACACGCTGTTCATGCCAACGAAGATGGGCATCGACTTCGGCGTGTGGACGATGGGCGTGGTGGGAATCGTATGGCTTCTCGACGGCTTCATCGCGATCGTGCTCGCATTCCCGAGCCTGAAAAGCTGGCGCAAGTCGCTCGCCTTTCGCGTGAAGCGCGGCGGTTATGCGCTCACGTTCGATCTGCATCGCTCGGGCGGTGTATGGCTCTGGGGACTCCTGATCGTAGTGGCCGTGACATCGATTTCGATGAACCTCGGCGCGCAGGTCGTGCGCCCCGTGATGTCGGTGTTCTCGACGCTCGCGGCGGACCCGTTCCGCATCATCGCGCCGGGCCCCGCGCTCACGCCCGCCGAAGCAACGGCCGCGCGTGAACGCATCGTGGCCGAAGCCGCCGATATGGGCCGCCGCGAAGGCATCACGGCGCCGCCGGGCGGACTCTTCCGACTGCCCACATCGGGCGTGTATGGGGTGGGCTACTACGCGGCGGGCAAGGATCACGGCGACGCGGGCCTCGGCAATGCGTGGCTCATCATGAACGCGCGCACGGGACAGGTGCTCGGCAGGCAGATTCCGGGCCAAGGCAGCGCAGGCGACATCTTCATTCAGGCGCAGTTTCCGTTGCATTCGGGACGCATCGCCGGATTGCCGGGACGCATCGCCATCAGCTTTACCGGCATTGTCGTCGCCATGCTCAGCGTGACCGGCGTGCTCATCTGGCTAAAGAAGGCGCGTGCGCGGCGCAAGCCCGCGAAGCAGGCGAAGGCGGCGAGCACGATCGGCACGCGCGAGCGCGCCGCGAACTGACCGCCCGGGTCAGACAATCAGAACTTGTGGCGGATGCCCGTCACCGCGAGGAACTGATTGCCGTTGCTCGATGCGCCCGATGTCCCTTCGATCTGCGCCACGGCATTCGTCGCGCGCTGATAGATGAGGTCGAGATAGACGTCCGTGCGCTTCGAGAGGAAGTACTGCAGCGCGCTGGTCGTTTGCCAGTAGTGCCAGCTATCCTTCTGGCCGTTCGCATTCACGCCCGTCCAGGTTTCGCCGATCGCAGCATGAATGGACGGCGTGATCGCATAGCGCAGGCTGACTTCCGCGTTCTGATAGTGCTGGTACTGGCTTTGCGGCGTCAGCTCGAACGCGACGTTCGTGTACATCGCACCCACGCCGAGTTTGCCGAAGCTGTACACACCGCCCGCGCCCCAAATGCGCTGTTGCGTAATGCCCTTCAGGAATGTGAAGTAGTTGTCCGAAGGAATCGCACCGGTCGTGTCCGTGGCCGGATGATCGAGCTGCACGTACGCCGCGCCGAGCTGCAGCGGCCCGCCCGCGTAGCTCGCGCCCACGCTCCACGAGCGGTTCGTCGCGAAGTCGCCCGCGTTGTTGCTGAAGCCGTACATCGAGTTGATCGTCAGGCCGTGGAAATTGGGCGTGACGTACTTGACGGAGTTGTCGGTGCGGAACGTGTTGTTCAGGTCGTCGGTGTCGAACGGGTGCGTACCGTACTGCGACGTCTCCACGGCCATTTGCAGCGGTTCGAGCGAGTCCTGCGCCGCGTTGTACTGGCGGCCGAACGTGAGCGAGCCCCAGCGGTCGCTCGCAAGTCCCACCCACGCCTGGCGGCCGAAGATGCGTCCGTTCGCGCTCGCGGTGCCGGTCTGCAGGTTGAAGCCGTTCTCGAGGCGGAAGATCGCGCGATTGCCGCCGCCCAGATCCTCGCTGCCGAGAAGGCCCCAGCGTGAGCCCTGCTCGCTGCCGGCCGTCGCCTGGAAGTTCGACTTGCCGCCCTGGTTGCTCGTGTAGGTGAAGCCACCGTCGGCGATGCCGTAAAGCGTGACGCTCGACTGCCCGTTAGCGTGCGAGGCCGCGAGACCGAGACCGCCGATGACGAGTGTGAGGGTGCGCCGGGATGCTTGAAACATGCGTTTTTCTCCTTCTGGCATTCGATGTGCCGTGAATTGACGTTGATCTCCAGATGCGCGCCGCAAGGTGCGATCTATCTTTTTGCAGTCCTGATGAAGCGGCATTGCTGCGCAGCGCAGAGCAACGGCTACCCGCTTGCGCTCCCCGTTGGCGATGACTCGTTTCATCGTCCGCTTGTTTTATTGTTTAAAACAGCGTATTATTTATTATTCGGGCTAGCTTTCCATCCCGTCAAGAATCTGTCAAAAACCTGCGACACGATGTGGGTCGTCGCGGCGTCCGTCAAAAACGCTGCAACCCTTTACAGCTGGTTCAACGCGCCATTTTTACGGTGCCATTCCAGGGGAAACCCCAATCGGCCCGGTTGATATCGCGCGCTACGCTGTCTCTTGAAATTAAAACGCTGTTTTATTCATTAAAACATGCGGCGAGCGACTGACTACCGATGACGAATACCAGCCCACTTTCCTCCCAGACAGACGAACACGCGCCCTGCTTCACCGTTGCGGCACAGGCTGCGCCGCTGCCGATCGTGTTCGACTCCCCGCATAGCGGGATCACTCTGCCGGACGACTTCGGCACCGTCGCGCCGCGCGAGGCGATCCTCACGTCGTGGGACGCGTTCATCGACGAACTGTGGGACGGCGTCCCCGCGCGCGGCGGCGTGCTGATCGGCGCACGATTTCCGCGCGCCTATATCGACCCGAACCGCGCCATCACCGACATCGACGCCGAACTGCTCGCCGAGCCCTGGCCCGAGCCGCTCGCGCCCGAACCGTACACGCAGCGGGGTATGGGCCTGATCCGCCGCTACGCGCTCCCCGGCGTGCCGCTCTATGATCGCAGGCTGCCGATTGCCGAAGTCCGGCACCGCATCGACGCGTATTACCGCCCCTATCGCGCGGCGCTCGCCCAGGCGGCCGAAGCGGCCTACGCGCAGCACGGCGCGCTGTGGCACGTGGACTGTCACTCCATGAAATCGCGCGGCAACGAAATGAACGTCGACTCGGGCGAGGCGCGCCCCGATTTCGTCATCAGCGACCGGCGCGGCACGACATCGGATCCGGCATTCACGCAATGGGTCGCCGATCACTTTGCGGCTGCCGGCTATCGCGTGCAGATCAACGAGCCGTACCAGGGCGGCGACCTGTTGCGCGCCGTGAGCGATCCGGCGCGCAACCGCCACAGCATCCAGATCGAACTGAACCGCGCGCTCTACATGGATGAGGCCGCGTTTTCGAAGCATGTGGGTTTCGACGCGCTCAAGCGCGACCTCGACGCCTTCGCCGACGCCCTCGCCAACTGGGTGCGTGCGCAACTCAACGCAAAGTGAGCCTGGCCATGACCTACATCGTCGATGCCGTCGACAACGCGCTCAAACTGCTCAGTTATGTGGCCGAGCATCCCGGCCTTGGCGTAACGGAGCTGTCCACGCAGTTGGGCATCAACAAATCGCGCACCTATCGCATGCTCTGCACGCTGGAGCTGCACCGCTATGTCGTGCAGGACGCGCAAACCGCCACCTACGCGCTCGGTCCGCAAGCCTTCGTGCTCGGCGTGGCAGCCACGCAGCAGAACACACTCGTACGCTCGGCGTCGCGCCACATGCTCGCGCTCAACCAGGCCATCAACGAGACGATCGTGCTGCGCGTGCGCGAGGGCCTCGAGACGGTTTGCGTCGCGCGTTGCGAGACCACGCACCAGGTGCGCGCCGTAGGCGCGGTGGGCAACCGCCGGTCGATCAACCACGGCGCTTCGGGCAAGGTGCTGCTCGCGTTCGCACCCGGTGCCGTGCGCACCGACTATCTCGCGCGCATGAAGAAGATGCCCGAGGCGCCGGACCTGATCGCGCTCGTGGAGGAACTCGATGCGATCGCGCGCAAGGGCTACGCCGTGAGTCTCGGCGAAGTGACGGCCGGCGCGGTGGCGATCTCCGCTCCGGTGCGTGATATGTCGGGCGCGACGGTCGCGGCCATCGCCATTTCGGGGCCGGAAATGCGCATTGGCCGCGCCGAGATTCCCGACTACCTCGAACGCCTTCAGGCCTGCGCCGATGCGATCTCCGCCGAACTCGGCTATACGGGCGCACGCGCGGCGGCGCTTTCCGCCGAGCACGCATAGAGGATTCCTGATCATGATCGCCGCTCCGCCCTCTTCCCCGCGTGACGACACGCCGCCCGCAGAAGGCGCGAAACAGGAAACCAGGCCGCACGGCAAGATGCTGCACCCTGTCGTCATGATGCTCTGGGTGCTCGCCGCCGCATTGGCGATGACCTGGTTCGTCGACGCGGGCCGCTTCGAGCGCCACGACAAGCTCGTGATTCCGGGCACCTACCATGTGGTGCCGAAAAGCAGCGACCTCGCCACGCTCGTCGCGCCGGCAGTGACGAAGAGCACGCCGGACCATGCGGCGCCCGCGAGCCTTGTCTCGGTGTTCGTCGCCATACCGAACGGGCTCATCAAGAACGCGCCGCTCATCGTCATGGTGATGTTCGTGGGCGGCATGTTCGGCGTCATGAAGCGCACGGGCGTAGTAGACGCCGGCATCGACCGCCTGCTCCAGCTCACCGCCGGCAACGTCTACGTGCTCGCGCCGCTGCTCATGATCCTGATCGGGCTTGGCAGCACCATGCTCGGATTTATCTCGGAGTACCTCGTCATTATTCCGATGGTGATGCTGCTCGCAAAACGGCTCGGCCTCTCGAATCTGTTCGCGGTGGCGCTCGTCGCGATTGCCGCGAAGATTGGCTATATCGCGTCGGTCACGAATCCGCTTTCGCTCGCAGTGGCGCAGCCCATCGTCGGCGTGCCGCTCTTCAGCGGGCTGGCGTTGCGGCTTGGCGTGTTCGTGGTGTTTCTGACGATCGGCATCGCGTATCTGCTGCTATATGTGCGCCGCAGCGGCTATCGGCGCGACGCCGCCACCGAGGCGCTGCATACGCCCACGCCGCTCTCGCGCCGCCACAAGGCAACGCTCGTCATCCTCGCCATTGCGGCCGCCGCACTCGTGTTCGGCACGCGCGAACTGAAGTGGGGGAACATCGAGCTATCCGCGTTCTACGTGGCGATCAGCATCGTGACAGCGCTCGTGGGGCGGCTCGATTCGCGCAGCGCGTCCGAGGCCTTCGTCGACGGCATGAAGGGCATGGTGCTCGCGGGTCTCCTGATCGGGCTTGCGGCATCGGTCGAATTGATCCTCCAGAACAGCTTCGTGCTCGACACGCTAATCGACTACTTCACGCGCCTCGCGCACGGTCGCTCCAGCGTGTGGGTCGCCAACGGACTCATGGCCGTGCAGATGCTGCTCGACGTGTTCATTCCTTCGGTCTCGGGCAAGGCCGCGGTGAGTATGCCGATCATCGGGCCTATCGCACAGCTTTCCGGCGTGAGCGGCCAGACCTCGGTGCTCGCATTCGTGCTGGGCGGCGGCCTCACGAACCTGGTCACGCCCACCTCCGGCATGCTGCTCGCGTATCTCGCCACGGGGCGCGTGGGCTTTGGCGAGTGGATACGCTTCATTCTGCCGCTCTTTCTCGTGCTGCTCGTGCTGTCTTCGGCGACCCTTGCGTTTGCGGTGCTCACGGGATATTGAAGCGCAGCCAAAAAAGCAAACGGGCGGCCGAAGCCGCCCGCTAATCGCTTTCGAAATACGCCTTTAACGCTTCACTTCATCGAACGCCGCAAGCAAGCGCTCGACGTCGGCGGCATGAATGTCGCCCATCGTCGAAATGCGGAACAGCTCCGCCGACAAGCCGCCCTGCCCCGCGTAGATCACGAAGCCGCGCGCCTTGAGCGCGTCATGCAGCAACAGATATTCGACGCCTGCGGGCAAGCGGAACGCGCGCAGCACCACCGACGATTCGTCCTTCGGCAGCACGCTCTCCATGCCGCGCGCGGCGAGCCCTGCGCGCACCTGCTCGGAAAGCGCCGCATAGCGAGCGTGACGCGCCTGCCAGCCGCCTTCGTCGGCGAGTTCGCGCAGCGCCTCGACGAGGGCGTAATACGCGTGCACGGAAGGCGTAAAGGGCGTATTGCGCTGATCCTGCAGCGTGGCAAGACGCTTGAGGTCGAGATAGTACGTGCGGCTATGCGCTTGCGCGAGCGCGGCGCGGCGCACCACCACGAAGGCCGCGCCCGGCACGCCGTGCAGGCACTTGTTCGCCGTAGCCGCCACCGCCGCGATGCTCGTGTCGCCGAAGTCGATCGCTTCGGAACCGAAGCTGCTCACGCCGTCCACGAGTAGCTGCACGTCGCGCTCGCGGCACGCTTCGCCCAGTGCGCGCAGATCGTTCAGGCGGCCCGTGGTCGTTTCGTGATGAATGACCGCGACGTGCGTGATCGCTTTGTCGGCGTCGAGCGCGGCCGTGATGCGTGCGAGGTCCGGCGCCTGCATCCAGTCGTGTTTTACGACCTCGTTCGCAATGCCATACTGCTTCGCGATCGCGCTGATGCGCTCGCCATACACGCCATTCTCGACGATCAGCAGCTTGCCGTTCGAGGGCACGAGCGTCGAGATCATGCTTTCGACCGCAGCCGTGCCGGAGCCCGTCATGAGCACGGCCTGCCATTGCGCGGGGTCGAGATCGTAGACGCCCACGAGACGCGTGCGCGCCTCTTCCTGCACGTCGAAGAACTCGCTTTCGCGATGGCACAGGTCTTCCTGGAGGAGGCTCTGGCGCACGCGTTCGGTGAGCGTGACCGGGCCGGGATTGAGCAGCAGCATCGGTAGTTCCTTATTGAGCGAGCGCGCCGATGTGGCGCATGAGGCGCGTCTTGACATCGGGCGGCGTGATCGTCGGGCGCGGCAGGCCATCGGGCGTGCCGCGGCGAATCGTCAAGCGTACGAAGCGTGTGCCTTCGACGCCCGACGTGCTCTTCGCGCGTTCGCGCGCGGCGGCGAGCACGCTGTCAAGCATGGCGAGATCGTCGCCTTCCACGGCGTCGGCGTAACCGCACGCGGCGGCCACGTTCGCGAACGACACCTGTCCCGACACGGTGGCCTGGCCACCCGTCGAATCGTGCGCGCCGTTGTCGAGCAGCACGTGTGTGAGGTTCGCGGGGCCATAGGCGCCGAGCGTGGCGAACACGCCCATGCGCATGAGCGCCGCGCCGTCGCCATCGAGCGCGACCACGTTCAGGTCGGGCCGCGCAAGCGCGAGGCCGAGCGCGAACGGCGTGACGCAGCCCATCGAGCCCACCATGTAGAGCTGGTTCGAGCGGTCGTCGAGCGCGTAGAGTTCGCGGCCGCAGAAACCCGTCGAGGCGACGACCACCGTCGACTCGGCAGGCGTCGCGGCGATCACGCGCTCGAGCGCCTGCTGGCGCGAAGGCAGTTGATCAGGAGTCCGTCCGGTCCATTTGGCCTGCGCGACGCTCAGCGCGTGCTTTGCCGGCATCGCGCCGCCGCCCGTGAGTTCGTACGGCGCCACGCTGCCCTTCTGCATGACGAGCGCGTACGGGCGGCCCGTTTCGTCCATGTGCTTGACGGCCCGATCGAGCGCCGCCGCAATCTGGCCGGCTTCCGTGGGGAACGTCTCCCACGGAATTTCCATCGTTTCCAGCATCTGCGGCGTGACCGGGCCCATCAGCGCATGCTGCGGCTCGTCGGACACGCCCGGCTGGCCGCGCCACGTCACGATCAGCAGTTGCGGCAGGCGGAACGTCCACGTAAGCGAGGTGAGCGGGCTCACGGCGTTGCCGAGGCCCGAATTCTGCATCATCGTGATGCCGCGCTTGCCCGCGAGCGCCACACCCGCGATGACCGCGACCGCGTCGCCTTCGTTGGCCGCGCTCACGTAGTGCAGCGAGTCGTCCTGCAGCACGTAGTTGATGAACGGCGTGAGGTACGAACACGGCACGCCTGCATACCACTCGAAGCCACGCGAGCGCGCCGCTTCGACAAACTGTGCGGCTTCGATCATGCCTGGCCCTCCGCGCCCAGCGGCGTTTGCGCGTGCGTATAGACGCCCTGAGCGAAATCTCCAGCCCGACGGAAGTCTTCGAGGTCGTTCACGCCGCGCCAGTGGCCGTGCACGTATTGCACTTCGATTTTCTCGCCATCCGCGATCAGCGCGTTGAGCAGCGCCGGCATGTCGAGCGTGTCGAAGTCGGCGCGCGTTTGCAGTTGCGCGAGCTTCTTCGCGAGCTTCGCGCGGCCTGCGCCGCGCACGTTCACGAGGCCGATCCAGCGGCCGTGCGGGGCCGCGCCGTTCGCAGCCGGATCGCTCGCCACGCGCTCGAGGAATACCTTGTTGCCGAACAGATCGCGCTCGTCGGCGGCCGAGCACCATGCGAAGTCGCGCGTGCTGCTGTTCTCCGACTCAGGCGACGAATCCACCACCACGCTGACGTCCGCTTCGCTTTCCACGAGATCGCGCAGGATGTAGCTGCGGAACACCAGGTCGCCGTACGAGATCACCGTGTCGTTATCGAGCGCGCCAACCGCACACGCGAGCGAAGCGAGTTCGTTCGTCTGCGCGAATCGCTCGTTGCGCACGAGCTTGATGCCCGCCGTGTCGATGGCTTCGGCCTTGTAGCCGCCCACCACGGTGATGTCATTGACCGACTGCTTCTTGAATGCATCGACGAGCCAGCGCAGGAGCGGCTTGCCCGCAACCGGCAGCATGACCTTGGGCTTGTCTTGCGTGTAGGCGTCGAGGCCCGAGCCGCGGCTCGCGGCCAGCACGATCGCCGAGCCTGCGCCGCGCGACGTAGCCGAAAGGTAGCGGTCCTCGGCTTCCGAGTATTCGTCGGCGTCTTGCAGACGGAAAATTTCGTTGACCGTAGCAATGCGGTCTTCGACATCGACGAGCGTTTGCGTTTCGTAAATCGTCCTGGTCACGGCCTGCATGGCCGAAACGGCCGCGCGGATCTGGTGGTTCGCCCAGATCACCGTGCTGATGCCGGCCTTGCGGAACACATCGGTCGGCGTGCTGTAGTACTTGGTCGGCACGATCACGAGCGGGCCGCGGCCCGCCCACTCGCGCGCGAACGTGAGGATCTCGTCAGGCCTGGAGAGCTTGCTGTGGATGAGGATCGCATCCGCGCCGGCCAGGCGATACGCCTCGGCGCGCTTGAGCGCTTCGTCCATGCCCCAGCCCGCGATCAGCGCCTCGACGCGCGCGACGATCGAGAAGTGCTCGTCCGTCTGCGAGTCCTTACCGGCCTTGATCTTGCCGCAGAACTCGTCGATGTCGGCGAGCGGTTGCGCCTCGCCCTTGATGAAGCTGTTGGTCTTCGGGAACTGCTTGTCTTCGATACACACGCCCGCAATGCCGCGCTGCTCCAGCTTGCGCACGAGACGGCGCACGTTGTTGAAGTTGCCGTAGCCGGTGTCGCCGTCGAGCAGGATGGGCAGGTCGCTCGCATCGGCCATGAACTCGAGGTTGTCGACCACCTGGGTCCAGCTCGCCTCGTTGTTGTCGCGCACGCCGAACTGCGCGGAGATCGAGAGGCCCGAGCCCCAGATCGCCTTGAAGCCCGCCTCGCGCGCAATGCGTGCGGAAAGGCCGTTGTGCGCTTCCATCAGGAATTCGAGTTCGTTGCTGGTCAGCATCTGGCGCAGCCGCGCGCTGCGCGATGTGGCCATAGCGGCGGGGACCAGGGGTTCGCGTGCGTTCATTCTTGTTACTCCAGTGGACGTCATGACGGCGGCAGCGGGGGCTGCGCCGTGTGCGTCGCATCGTTGGGAAAGGTCCTTCATCCCGGCGTCATCGCGGGCCTCGAAGTCCGGCCGGCCGGGGGCAAAGTCGCGACTATAACGGAAATGATTCCTATCCGCAGTCGATCACCGCAGAGAGTGGCAAATCATGGAGTTACAGTGAAATTTGTGGCTTTTGTCGGCGCGTTCGCAGGTGTTTCAGCGTCGCGTCATATGAGCCAGATCAAAGATCTTTGTTTTGTATGAAGAAAATCTGCCTAAGCAGGGTTCCCCCTGGGTCTCGCGCACGTTTGCGTGGGCCGTAAACACACTCTGGCGGCAACGTATCGCCAGTCGTCCCGCTCCTGCCCTGAAATACCCGACCGACCATGCAGAACATGACCCTCAACAAGAAGCTCCGCTCGATGATCGCGATCCTCTGGATCGGATTGCTGTTGATCGTCGCCTTTGGCGCCTGGCAAAGCCGCGAAGCGATGATCCGCGAGCGGCGCGCGCAGCTCACCACGCTCGTCGACGAAGCGACGAGCATCGCCAACTACTACTACGGCCTCTCGCAACGCAACGTCATGCCCGAAGCGGACGCCCAGAAGCAGGCGCTCACCGTGATCGGCTCGATCCGTTATGGCACCGATGGCTACCTGAGCATCAACAACTCGCAGTCGGTCATGCTGATGCATCCGATCAAGCCCGAGCTCGACGGCAAAATGCTCGCCGATTTCACCGATCCCGCCGGCACCCACGTGTTCAGCGAGCTCGTCAGGGTCGCGAACGGCCCGAACGGCGGCTTCCTCGACTACCTCTGGGCCAAGCCGGGCCACAGCGACCCCGTTCCCAAGCTGAGTTTCGGCCACCGCTTTGTGCCGTGGGACTGGGTGATCGTGACGGGCATGTACATGGACGACGTGCGCGCCGAGTTCTACGACAGCCTGCTGCGCTGGCTCGGCGTGACCTTCCTGCTGGGCGGCGCCGCCACCGCCGTGATGGTGCTCGTGGTGCGCAGCGTGCGCAGCAGCATCGGCGGCGAACTGGAAGGCGCGGTGGATGCGGCCAATCGCATCGCCCAGGGCGATCTCACCTTGCGCCTGCAGGTGCAGGGCACGAACGAGACCAGCCTGATGCGCGCGCTCGCAACGATGCAGACGGCGCTCGTGCAAACCGTCTCGCGCGTGCGCAGCGGCGCGGAAAACATCAACGTGGGTGCGAACGAGATTGCGGCGGGCAACACGGATCTCTCGCAACGCACCGAGGAACAGGCGGCGGCGCTCGTGCAGACCGCGTCGAGCATGGATCAGATGACGGCGAACGTGCGCCAGAACGCGGATAGCGCCCAGCATGCGGCGTCGCTCGCGAGCCAGGCCGCCGACGTCGCGACGCGCGGCAGCGCCGTAGTCGACGACGTGGTGCGCACCATGGGCGACATCACGACGAGTTCGCAACAGATCGGCGACATCATCGGCGTGATCGACGGCATTGCGTTCCAGACCAATATCCTCGCCTTGAACGCGGCCGTGGAAGCGGCGCGCGCGGGTGAACAGGGACGCGGCTTCGCGGTGGTGGCCGCCGAAGTGCGCAGCCTCGCGCAGCGCTCCGCCACCGCCGCCAAGGAGATCAAGGCGCTGATCGAAAAGTCGACCGGCACCGTGACCGAAGGCCAGCATCTCGTGACCAACGCAGGCTCGACGATGACCGAGATCGTGCAGTCGGTGCGACGCGTGCACGAGATCCTCGAAGAGATCAGCAACGCTTCGCGCGAGCAGAGCGCCGGCATCGAGCAGGTCAACCGCGCCGTGGGCGAGATGGATCAGGTGACGCAGCAGAACGCGGCGCTCGTTGAAGAGGCCGCCGCCGCCGCCCATTCGCTCAAGGATCAGGTGAGCATGCTGCGCGAGTCGATCGCGAGCTTCCGCTTGCCCGCGCACGCGTAACGCTGTCGCCACACCGGCTCGGCGCCGGTTCGCTTGTCTTCCCGCCGGGCCGCATTCGCGGCCCGGTTCGCTTTGCGCCTCTCCCGCTCCCCTCTAGCGCTCGCGCCGCACGACGGCTCGCAACGCGCGCCCAATTGTCTTGCGGCCGTGCGCACGCATCATTTCAATTAAATTACATCATGTTTACAATGTAATTCTGCCTCCCACCCCGCCTTGCCGATGATCCGTTCCAGGAAACCGCCGCGCGACCCGCACGCAGCCGCGACCCGTCACCCGATGCTTGCGCCGCGCCTGCCTGCGTGGCGCTCGAAGTTCATCGTCTTCGTCACCTTCGCGGCCTTTGCTGCGCTGGCCGGGCGTGCGTTCTGGATTCAAATCGCCAATCACGGCTTTTACGTGAAGCAGGGCCAAAAGCGCTACCAGCGCACGCTGGAGCTCGACGCCATGCGCGGGCGCATCGTCGACCGCAACGGTGCGCTGCTGGCGGTGAGCCTCGCGACCTTCGAAGTCTGGGTGAATCCGAGGCTCCTCGACGCCGCCGCCCACGCGCCGCTCGCGCGCCTGCTCGACATGCCGCTCGCGGAACTGGACCGGCGCGTTGCCGGCGACCGCTCCTTCGTGCTGCTCAAGCGCCAGGTGGACGCCAACACCGCCGAGCATATCGAGGAGATGGGCATGGGCAGCATCACCCTGATCGCCGACTCGAAGCGCTATTACCCCGAAGGCGAATCGGCCGCGCATGTGGTGGGCTTCACCGACATCGAAGACGCCGGCCAGGAAGGCGTGGAGCTTGCCGCGAACGCGCGGCTGCGCGGCACGCCGGGCCAGCGCGAGGTGATCCGCGACCGGCTCGGGCGCGTCGTTTCGGAGCCGAGCGAGCGCGTGCAGCCGCGCAACGGCGACACCGTGCAGCTCACCATCGACCGCCGCGTGCAGCAGCTCGCGTACACGCAGCTCAAGGTCGCCGTCGCGAAGAATCATGCAGAAGCGGGCAGCGTCGTCGTGCTCGACGCCCAGAACGGCGAAATCCTCGCGCTCGCGAACTGGCCGTCGTTCGACCCGAACGACCGCACGAGGCTCACGGGCAAGCAGTTGCGCAACCGCGCCGTGGTCGACACGTTCGAACCCGGCTCGACCATCAAGCCCGTGCTCGTTTCGCTGGCCATGGACCTGCGCAAGGTCAACGAGAACACGATCATCGACACCTCGCCGGGCACGTACCGCATTGGTCCCGCGACGATCCACGACACCTCGAATCACGGCCGCATGACCGTGGCGGAGGCGATCCAGAAGTCGAGCAACATCGCTCTCGCCAAGCTCGCGCTGAATCTTCCTGCGCAAACGATCTGGGACAAGTATCAGGAGTACGGACTCGGGCAGAAGCCCGCCGTCACGTTCCCGGGCGTGGCGCCTGGCCGCGTGCGGCCGTGGGCGCGCTGGCGCCCCATCGAACAGGCGACGATGGCATACGGCTACGGCCTTTCCACTTCGCTCCTGCAGATGGCGCAGATCTACACGGCCTACGCCGGTAACGGCACGCTGCATCCGGCCACGCTGCTGCGCGATGCGCCAGGTGGGGGCAGTGCATCCGCGTCGGCGGAGCGCGCGGTCACGACACCGACCACGGCCGCCTCCATGCGCAGGATGCTGGAAATGGCGACGAGCGATGGCGGCACGGGGCGCGCCGCCAATGTGGAAGGCTATCGGGTGGGCGGCAAGACCGGCACCGCGCGCAAGCAGGTCGGCGCGGGCTACGCGACGAACCGCTATCGGGCGCTGTTCGTCGGCATGGCGCCGATGAGCGCGCCGCGCGTGATCGTCGCGGTCATGATCGACGATCCGGCGGGCAAGGCGTTCTACGGCGGCACGGTCGCAGGGCCGGTGTTCTCGGGTGTGACGGCCGGCACGCTCCAGTTGCTCGGCGTGCCGCCCGATGTCGCGGCCGGGCCCGAGAGTGCCAGGGGTGCGAACGGCACCAAGGTCGGCTCAGGGCGCGGTTAGCGCCGCCATCAATGGTGGCGATAAGCGGGCGGCTCACTGCCGGACACGGCGGCAGGCGCGCCCGCTTCACCGTTCTGCGCAGGCGGTGCGCCGTAACCCGACTGTGCGACCTGCGCCTGCGCCAAACGCGCTTCGTTGGCGCGCTTTTCGGTAAGCCGGCGCATGGCTCTCTGCACATCTTCCGGGTACGTGACGTCGTTCGCCGAAGCCGGGTTGTAGCCCACCGACTCCAGATCGGCCAATTCCTGCAGTACCTGGGCGCGCGTCACCGGGCCGTTTTGCGTGCCAGTGGATTGGGCAAACGACACCGCCGGAACGATCGCCATCATCGAAACCAGCGCCGCGCGTAGTATTGCGTTTTTCACCATGCTCTCCGTATGAACTCGATGAGCAAAGTCTACGCAGCGCGGCCACACATAAAAACCGGCTCGCGGGAGAGAGAGTCTTCTATTCCTCGCAAGATTGATAAGGAGTTCTGCAATCCTCAGATCTGGTCGCGGCCAAATGCGCGCAGCCCGTCGAGATCGAGCACGTCCACGCGGTTATACGAGAGCGCGACGAGCCCCTGGCGCTCGAGCATCTGCAGGGCCTGGTTGATCCGTTGACGCGACGCGCCCGCCAGCATGCCGATCTCCTCCTGTGAGATGTCGAGCGCACGCCCCGTCTCGGGGTAAAGATCGGGATTGAACATCTGCGCGAGCGACTGCGCGACGCGCGCATCCACGTCGAGCAAGCGGCTGTTCTGGATCAACGCGATGAACTCGCCCATGCGGTTGTTGAGCTGATGGATCACGAAGCGGTTGAACGGCAGGCTGCAGTCCATGAGCCGGTGGAACGTATCGGTGGCGACGGCCATGACGAGCGACGGCTGCAGCGCGATCACGTCGTACTTGCGCGGCTCGCGCTTGATCACGCTCCCCTCGCCGAACCAGCCGCCATGCGGCACGCCCGAAAACGTGCAGCCGCGCCCCGATGCATTGAAGATCGCCAGCTTCACGAGACCGGCACTCACGCCGAGCCACCAGTCGGAGGGCGCTTCGCGCGCGGCGACGATCGCGCCCGCGGCATAGCCCTGCGCATGCGAGGACGCCAACACCCACTCGCGATGCTCGGGCGCAAGCGCGCGGAACCACACGCAGCGCTCGAACAGTGCGGCGAGGCGCGCGGTGTTTGCTGCGTCGATGCGCTCGCCTTCGCGCCATGAATCGCGGGCGGGCGGTGTCCCGTCCGGGGGCATAATGGATTGCGACATCGCGCTTTCCTGGGGTTAGGTCAATCTTTGGGTCGATCTTGTCGAGCGGATCGTGCGTCGCGGCCCGCTCTGTCGCGCCGGCGACAGACTGGCGTGCGCGGCCCTGCTACGGTAGCGCGAATCATACCTACAAACCTACGACTGACCGCGGCACGGCTTGAGGCCGGCATCGGCGATCGACACCGGAGACACCGCCATGTTGCATCCGCACGAAGAAGGGCTCGCGCAACGCGAAGCCAATTATGTGCCGCTCACGCCGATCGATTTCATCGCCCGCGCCGCCGAAGTCTATGGCGACCGCCTGGCCGTCGTCCACGGCGACGTCCGCCGCAACTGGCGCGAAACCTATGCGCGCACGCGGCGGCTCGCGAGCGCGCTCGCGCAGGCGGGCATCGGCCGCGGCGACACGGTGGCGGCGCTGCTGCCCAACATCCCCGCGATGGTCGAGGCGCACTTCGGCGTGCCCATGCTCGGCGCGGTGCTCAACACGCTCAACACGCGACTCGATGTCGCAACCATGCTGTTCATGCTGCGCCATGGCGAAGCGAAGGCGTTGATCGTCGATACCGAATATGCAGCGCTCGCGCAGCGCGCGGCGCTCGAATTCCCCAACCTGAAGATCATCAGCGTGGCCGACATCGCGGCCGCCGACCCCGAGTTTTTCCCGCGCGCAACCGACTACGAGGCGTTCATCGAACAAGGCGATCCCGAGTTCGCCTGGGAGCCGCCGCGCGACGAATGGGACGCCATTGCGCTGAACTACACCTCCGGCACGACGGGCGACCCCAAGGGCGTGGTCTATCACCATCGCGGCGCATACCTCAACGCCGTGAGCAACATCCTCGAATGGGACATGCCCAAGCATGCCGTGTATCTCTGGACGCTGCCGCTCTTTCACTGCAACGGCTGGTGCTTTGCGTGGACCGTCGCCGCGCGCGCGGGCGTGAACGTGTGCCTGCGCAAGTTCGACGCGAAGCTCGTGTTCGACCTCATTCGCAGCGAGCGCGTCACGCACTATTGCGGCGCCCCCATCGTTCAGGGCGCGCTCGCCGACGCCCCCGCTGAGTATCGCGAAGGCATCGCTCACACGGTGCGCACGATGGTGGCCGGCGCGCCGCCCGCGCCGGCCGTGATCGCGAAGATGAAGGCGATCGGCATCGAACTCACGCATGTCTATGGCCTGACCGAGGTGTACGGCCCCGCTGCTGTGTGTGCGGTGCAGGAGCGCTGGCAGACGCTGCCCGACGAGGAACAGGCGCGCCTCACCGCACGTCAGGGCGTGCGCTATCACCTGCAAAGCGGCGTGAGCGTGCGCAATGCGCTGACGATGGAACCCGTGCCCGCCGACGGCGAAACGCTCGGCGAGATCATGTTCCGCGGCAACATCTGCATGAAGGGCTATTTGAAGAACGAGCGCGCGACCGAAGAGGCGTTCCGCGGCGGCTGGTTCCACACGGGCGACCTCGGCGTGATGACGCCCGACGGCTACGTGCGCATTACCGACCGCAGCAAGGACATCATCATCTCGGGCGGAGAGAACATTTCGAGCATCGAGGTGGAAGACACGCTGTATCGCCATCCGGCCGTCGCGCTCGCCGCCGTCGTGGCGATGCCCGACCCGAAGTGGGGCGAAGTGCCTTGCGCGTTCGTCGAACTGCGGCCCGGCGCGAGCGCCACGGCCGAGGAAATCATCGCGCACTGCCGTCTCTTTCTCGCGCACTTCAAGGTGCCGCGCGCCGTGCGGTTCGGTGAACTGCCGCGCACGGCCACGGGCAAGATCCAGAAATATGAGTTGCGCGCGCAACTAGGTTCGCAAAGCGCAATCGACGTGGCTGGCGCACCACTCGCGCCGAAAACACCCCGGTAAGAACGACATCGGGACCTTCTGGCCGGTACAGGTGACGCATTCGGGTGGCCAGCGCCGCCCGAATGTAACGTCAGTTGACAACCCGACCCCCTCTGGTTTGTTCCCAATTGTCAGGTATGGCGCTTAAACCTTTCTGCATCAAGGGCCAATTGTCAGATCGGCCTTTTTCGCGCGAACAATCGTATGAAACGAAAGCTTACAAGTGGTCACGTTTTCCTCCGCTTCGGGCCGATAAGCTTTGAACCGTGGTCGCAACACAAAGGCATCCCGATGCCGCGTGACTGACGACGCAACCAAAGAGGAGGTAACTCATGAATACGAAGAGCTGGAAGACCCCCGCCCGCGCCATCGCCGCAGCACTGATCGCCGGCGGCGCATTGATGGGCGCATCGAGCGCCTTCGCTCAATCCGCACCGTATGGGCTGCGTGCCGAATCGGCGCCGCAATACGGTCAACCGCACATGATGCCGGTGGACGCGCGCGTCTCGATCGGCTGGCACGACAACCGTTACTACGACGGCCACCGCTATTGGGAGCACGACGAGTGGATGCACCATCACCCGCACGATCCGGGTCCCTCGCACTACCGTGACGACGACCATCGTCCGCCGCCCCCGCCGCGTTACTGATCCGCACGACGCACGCGTGATTCAGGGGCCACCTTCTCTGGAGGCGCCTGAAGCGGCACACCGAGGCCGGTCTCCCCCAGGGAGACCGGCCTCGGCGCATTTCGGCTCCTTACTTCGCCATGCGCGCGCGTTCGTATCGATATTATTCGGCATGCGAATCAATATGACCGCAATGGCCGCCACACGGCGGATCCGGACTGCCATGCCGCGCGCCGGGCGCAGCCAGAAAGGCATACGTCAGTAATTGCAGGTAATGCGGAAGTGTTGCCCGCCGCACGCCCGGCGGGTAACGTTGATGGGCGTTTCGTTCCCCGGAGCGCACGGTGTATTCTCATTGCCCGGCCAGAGATGGCCGGGATTTTTTTTGCGCGCTGATGAGAACGCTAGCGCCCTTCGGGCGCAGGCGCACCAGGTTTTTTTTCCGATTGCGGACGCAATTTTGCGCACGTAAGGTGGGATTGCCTCTTGAGAACAGGCGAGCCTTGTGACCCCCGGTCGTGACACAGTCCGACCGGGGCTTTTTTTGGGCTTCTGTGCTTTTGGAGAATCGCGTCTGCCGGAATGGCGCCGCGAGAGAAAGAACTATGACGGATCACCGAATGAGGAGTTCGGCTTCGCTCCAGCCAGAGCTAGATCCGTCATGCCGTGCATTATCCGGGCTGAAGGCCGGGGCGTCACTAGCATCTAGCGCAAAGAACCATTACGCAAACTGGCAAGATATGGGGGCGGACGTCGAAAGCCGACCCGTACGCATCGGTTAACATGGTGGTTTCGCCTGCAGTGCCCACCCGCTTGTGCCAACTTTCACGCTCGCCCATCCCGTCACCGCGGAACTCGAGATCCGCAAGAGCCGCTTCATCGCGCACGCCATTCCTGTTGCCGACCGCGAAGCGGCCATGGCTGAAATCCGCCGTCTGCGCGACGAACATCCCACCGCCACGCACGTTTGCTGGGCGCTGCTCGCGGGCGGCCAGTCCGGCATGGCCGACGACGGCGAACCCTCCGGCACCGCCGGGCGCCCGATCCTCGAAGTGCTGCGCCATCACGACCTCGATGGCGTGCTCGCAGCCGTGGTGCGCTACTACGGCGGTGTGAAGCTCGGCGCGGGTGGCCTCGTGCGCGCCTATACCGACGCCATTGCCAGCGCCTTGCATGGGGCCGAGCGCGTCGAGCGCATCGCGCAGGCGCGCCTCACGGTCGAACTCGGCTATCCCGACGAAACTCGCGTGCGCCACTGGATCGACCAGGAGCAGTTCACGCTCGTGGCGAGCCAGTACGCGATGACGGTGCGCCTCACGATCCAGTTGCCCGCCACCGCCGTGGACGCCGCGCGCAACACGCTGACCGACCTCACGCAAGGCCGCTCGGGCTTCCCTGAGCACGTCTGAAGCGGGCAGCCGGCTGCCTGGGCAGTGCAAGTCGCGCACTTTTCAAAATCTTTTCATTTCTTTCATAAAGTTTCATGAAAGCTTGCCGTAATGAAAGCAAGGCCGCGCATTCGCGCGCTCCGTCGACTCGACGCACCAGAACGAACGGACTTCTTTCATGGCAAGCACGATCACGAACACCACGACCGCCAGCGCGAACAGCGCGCTGAGCGACGCCGCCCAGTCGATCATCAGCGGCGCGACCAACTCCTCGCTCGACGTCAACCAGCTCGTCAAGGCGCTCGTCAACGCAAAGATCGCGGGGCCAAGCGCCATCCTCAGCGCGAAGCAGACCGCCAGCAACACGACGCTATCGGCGCTCGGCACGCTGAAGTCGGCGCTCGCTTCGCTCCAAACCGCACTCGAGCCATTCAAGGACGGCGCCGCGCTGCAACGCTTCACCGCCACGACCAGCGAGAAGGACAAAGGCTTGAGCGCAGTGCCCGGCAAGAACGCCGTGGCGAGCAGCTTCACGGTCGAAGTCGATCACCTGGCGACGGCGCACAAGCTCGCCACGGACAGCTTCGACACCGGCGAGACCCTCGGGGAAGGCAGCCTCGACATCTCGATGGGCGACAAGTCCATGCATCTGACGATCGCCGCGGGCAGCAACAAGCTCACCGACGTCGTCGCGGCGATCAACCGGGCGAAGGACAATCCCGGCGTCACGGCTTCGATCGTCAACGGCGCCGACGGTCAGCACCTCGTGCTGACCGCGAACAAGACCGGCGCGGCCCACGCGATCGACGTGCAGGCGGGCCCGGGCGTCGATACGCGCCTCGCTTCCTCACAGATGCGCGAAGTCGAGGCAGCCGGCGACGCCGAGCTGCGCATAGACGGCACGCGCGTCACGAGCGCAAGCAACACGGTCGAAGGCGTGGTGAGCGACATCACGATCAAACTCGAAAGCGCCTCGGTGGGCACGAAGCAAACGCTCACCATCGCTCGCGACACCGAAGCGACGGGCACATTCATCCGCGACTTCGTGAAGGCGTACAACAGCTACGTGGTTGCCCTGAACGGGCTGACCTCCTACACGGCCGCGACCGGTTCGACGAGCGCGCAAGCGGGCGCGCTGCTCGGCGACTCGATCGCGCGCACACTCGCGGCGAGTTTGCCGGCGGTCGTTTCGGCGGGCGTGAAGGGCAGCGACGGCGTGACCCATTCGCTGGGCGAGATCGGCATCAAGCTCGACAAGAGCGGGAAGCTGGAGATCGACGACGATACGTTCAAGAAGGCGCTGCAACCGGGCAACAGTGCGATTGCGGCGCTCTTCGGCAGCGGCGGCATGACCGCAAAACTCAACAGCGCCATCACGCCCTACGTGCAGTCGAGCGGCATCATCGAGCGGCGCAGCACTGCCATCAACAAGGAGCTCGACGACATCAAAAAGCAGTCGTCGATGCTCGATGTGCGCGCAACCCAGCTCACCGCGAAATTCAACCGGCAGTTCACCGCGCTCAATAACCTCATGTCGATCATGAACAACAACCAGCAATATCTGACACAGCTCTTTGGCGGCGCAAACAGCGCGGGCGCCCTCGCGACGAATCACAAATAAGGCGGGAATACGCACGGCTCGACGCTAGCAAACGTCGACGACAGACAAAAAAAAGGCCGCCGAACGAATCGGCGGCCAACAGGGGACGTGAAGAACAACCGCGAATCGAACTATCGAATCGACCCGACCGCTCCATCATGGCGAGCGAAAATTAAGACAAACTTAAACGCGCGCAAAAAACGATCGGGAATTCCGGAGCGATAGCGCGCAGGCAAATGAAAGAACGCGTGATAATGGGCTGGCTATACTTGATCTGGTCCAGGCCGCTCATTCATTCGAGCCCGTATGACCGACTTCTACCCAACCCGGAAGAGCCGCCATGTTTGATCGACTGCATCGGTTTATCGAAGGCGCAGGTCCCGAGCGGCGCCATCGCGTCTGGAGCAAGCTGCGCATTTTCGTGGCCGCAATGGGCACGCTCGGCTCGGCCGCCGGCATCGCCATCGCGGTGGTCGGCCTCATCAACTTCGACCACCAGAAGGTGATTACCGGCGTGGCAGTCATCATCGTCTGCACGGCGATCTACGTGTCGATCCTCGTGCGCGACCGCAATCGCGCCGACTAGCGCACGCCGCCACGCCGTCACTGCCGCTGCCTCACTGCAAGTTCTGACCGCCGCGCGTGACCTGTATGGCCGTCGCGCCCACGTAGTCGGCGCGAATGCTGTCGCCCACCTTGATCGATTCTAGCGGCACATCGGGCGGCGCCACCACCACGACCGTGCGGTTCGGTCCGCGCAATGCGACCTTGCGGCTCTTGCGGTCGATCTTCTCCACCGTCGCAATCACCTGCACGCTACGCGCCGTCGCCGTCACGCCACCGGAAGCGGGCATGGTAGCGACCGTATCCACGCGCGAGCGTATGCCCCTCGTGGCCACCTTTTCGGCACGCAGCAGCAACGCCTCCTTGTAGAGGATGTTCACATGATCGCCGGGCTTGAGTTTGCTCACGTCGCCGACCGCGGGATCGACCGCGACCGTCACCAGGTTGCGTCGCGCGCCGCGCAGCGTGACCGAATTGGTCGCCGCGTCGATGCTCACGACCGTCGCCGTGGTCTGCACCTCGCCGATCTGCAGCGCGGCATTAGGCGCACTTTCAGGCGCGGCATCGGACGCCGTCTGCGCAAGCAGCGGCACGTGCGGCGACACGCCGAGGGCAAGCACGAGTATGGCGCCGAGCAGCGGCGTGGAAGAACGATAGCGCGTGGACATGTAGCCTCCTTGTGTAGATCGTAAATGGCAAAAGAGCGGCATGGCGCCGCCCCCACGCATCAAGCGCTGTTCATGCAGGCGTCTTCGGCCGCACAGCGCAGGTAATGCGCATAGACACGCTCGCGTTCCTCGCTCGCGAGCTGACGCTTTTCGGCAAGCCGCAGCATCCGATGCCGGTCCGCGCCGAGCGTTTCGTAGTAGCGCTCGGTATGCAAGCGCTTGAAACGCGTATAGAAGTCCGGGCCGGGCAAGCCCGAATCGGTCGAGAGCAACGAGGCATAGTCGGCCTCGTGCAGCTCGCACAACGCGGCCGCGGCCGCCTCGAGCTTTTCGTAACGCACCCGCAACGGCACGTCGCCTGCGAACAGCGCATGAAACGCACCGTACGGCACGAGCGAGCGCCGGCTCGCAGCGCGGCGCAGCAAACGACCTACCTTTTCATCGAGTTCTTGATTCATCCGCAGCGGCCAGAAAGCGGGCCGCCGCCCATGCCGCGCGTCGTTTGACGAAAAGCGCGGACGCATTTGGCGGCCCGGCAGGATTCAGGGACCCGTTTCGCTACGCGATACGCTGCGCGGCGAATCCGGCATTCTGCATTCGCTCATTCGAATCCAATCCGCATTCGAATCGATTCGAAATGTTTGCGAAAAACATTCTGCACAAAAAAATCAAATCACTCTCTGAAAATGCTCCATAGCCCTCGCCAGCCACGCGGAGCCACGCCAATTTTTACCGCGCAGAGCGCCGAAAACGCTAACAAACATCTAAAGGTGCAACCACCACCATTTAATCCATATTGGATAAGATCGATCCAACTCAATATATGCTGAATACTGAATTAGTCATACAAAACAATGCAGAGTGTTGCTTTCCAATGTTTGAGCAATTAAGTCAGGTTATTCGGCTGCAATTGGAGCAAACTTCGCATTGCGGGATCGACGCGAAATGGCAGCGTCCATTGTGACCAACGCGAGTCGGTTGTTTTTTCCATTAGTTCAGGATTATCCACAAGTCAAGCAGACTATTTTTCCGCTAGCTATACACATTCCCTACAAAAACAATTATTAATATCCGCTGCGGAACACCGAGGCGTTTCGCAACAAGCGCCCTTCACCGGGCGTCGATTTCGCCGTCCGTCATGGCTCTCGCGTCACCGCACCGGCGCCAGGTCCATGGCAAGCGACAAGACCCGCTTGCAGGAAGGGTTACAGGAGCGGCACATCCGCAATGCCGCGTGTCCGGAATCTTTCGTCGACGAGTGAACACATGCTTACCCGAACCGAGAACCTGCCGAGCGTCGCGAGAAGAATGGCCGCCGGCCAGATGTTGATGGAAGGCGCGACCGTGAATAGCGTCGCCGACTCACTCCACCTTTCCGCCCAGACGGTGAGGCGCTACAAGTCCATCGTCGAGGACGGCGGTCTTGCAGCGCTCCAGCAGATGAGCGTGGGCGGGCGGCCTTCGGTGCTCGATCAGGCCGCGCTAGGCTGGATCGCGAGCGCCCTGCACGGCTCCGCGCGCGACCACGGCTTTCCGAGCGATGCGTGGACCAACAGCCGCGTGCGCGAGCTGATCGGCCGACAGTTCGGCGTGCACTATTCGCGCGTCTATACCTGGCAGATCGTCTCGAACCTCGGCCTCGGCCACCGGCTGTCGAAATCGGCGCGCTGAACGGCATGGAGGGCGTCGCGCGCCGCACGAAAGGCGGCGCGCCTCAGCCCCGGGTTGCGGGCGCATCGCGGCCTCGGCTTCCGGCTTCGGAATCCACCAGTGGCTGCGCCCCCTCGCCCGTCCATTGCTGCGACCGGACCTGATTGCGGCCCGCTTCCTTCGCCTCGTAGAGCAGGCGATCGGCGGCGGCCAGCAGTTTGGCGCCGCTGCCGCCCACCGGCGGATTGCAGCTCGCACACCCCGCGCTCACCGTCACGCGCCCATGGTGCGTACCACTCAGCGTGAGATTGTCCGACTCGATGCGTTTGCGGATCTTCTCCGCCATGCGCGTCGCGGCGTCGAGCGCCGTGCCCGGCAGCACCATCGCGAACTCTTCGCCGCCAAAGCGTGCGGCGAGATCCGTTGCGCGCCGCGATCCCGCAGCGATGCGCCCGGCCACGAACACCAGCACCTCGTCGCCGGTGGCGTGCCCGTAGGTGTCGTTGAAGAGCTTGAAGTGGTCGATGTCGAAAAACAGCACGGAAAGCGGCGTGCGTTCGCGCACCGCGTGATGCCATTCCTGCGCGAGACGGCTGTCGAGCGCGCGGCGGTTCGCGAGACCCGTGAGCGGGTCGGTGACGGCGAGGCGCGCGAGCTTGCCCTCGGCCACCACCTTGTCGCGCAGCGCGAATGCGAGCATCCAGGACACCACGACCCACGCGCCGCCGAACAGCGTGGTCATCGCCAGCGCAATATAGCTGCGCCGCCGCCAGCCGGCGAGCACGTCCTCCACGGCGGGCGCCACGACGACGATGAACGGCCAGTTGCCCACATGCGCAAAGGTGTAGATGCGCTCAACCCCGTCGAGCGCCGAATGCGACGTATAGGTGCCGGCGTCGCGCCGCGAAAAGAACGCGAAATTCGGCAGGTCCGCGTAGTTCGAGCCGGCGCCGCGCATCGAGGACGGCTTGCTCGCGAGCAACGTGCCGTCGCGCATCAGAATGAAAAGGTGGCCGCCTGGGCCCAGGTCGATGCGCTCGAGCTGTTGCTGAAAATAGTCGAGGCGCACCCCGAGCAGCGCGACGCCGGCGAACGTGCCGTCGGGCGCGTTGATGCGGCGCGTGAGGCCAATCGTGAACGCGCCGCCGCGCAGGCGAGAATGGAACGGCTTCGAAAAGAAGAGGCCTGGATGCGGGTCGCGCTGCTGCGCGATGAAGTAATCGCGGTCGGCGAACGAAACGCTGGCGGTTAAAGCCTCCAGGGTGTTGCTCCGCGACGCTTTCACGTGGCCCGTGGCGTCGATCACATAGGCCCCGCCGAGCCTCGATGCCGCCGTTGCGCGGTCGAACAGCATGCGCTGGCGCAGCGCCTCGGGCATGTGCCAGGTCTGCGGCTGCTGCGCCGCCATGACCACGGCCTGCAGGGACAGGTCGTAAATCTCGACGTTGCGGGCAATATCGTTGCTGATGAGCTGCACGAGGTTGCGCGAGTTCTCCTGCGCATGACGCAACTCTTCGGCCCGGCCCTCGTAGAGCGCCGCGTAGGTCAGGATCGCCATCACCGTCGCGACGAGCGTGCCGGAGAGCCCCGCGAAAAAGGGATAGTTGGCGATCAGGCCGGTCGCCGCCTTAGCCCGCGCGATGGCCCAGCGGCGCACCAGAAGACGCAGCGAAAGAACCCGTTTTGGCATCTGCGCAATCCTATTGCTGACGGCGCGAATCGATGGGGCGCCGATCTATCTGTCGGGCATGCATCGGGCATGGCTGGCACGAATCCGTCATCAAACGGACACCCGGGCGGTTCAGCATCGAAGGCGAAACCTCTGCCCACTGCCTCCCCCAGGAGCCCGCCTGCCATGCCAGAATTTTCCCTGTCACCGCAACCGGGCACCGCCCCCGCGCGCGGGCGCAACGCCAGCCTGCTCGCCTTCCTCATCGTCATCGCCGCAGGCGCCGTGTACGTGGGGATGCATCTCGCCGACGACCTCTCGTCGGTGCGCGAAAGCTCGGCGATGCCCTGGATCCTGCTCGGCATCGCGCTCCTGATCGCCCTCGGCTTCGAGTTCGTAAACGGCTTCCACGATACCGCGAATGCGGTCGCGACCGTCATCTATACGCACTCGCTTTCGCCCAATATCGCCGTGATGTGGTCGGGCGCCTGGAATTTCCTCGGCGTGCTCACGTCCACCGGCGCGGTTGCCTTCGGCATCCTGCAACTGCTGCCTGTGGAACTGATCCTGCAGGTGGGCAGCAGCGCGGGCTTCGCCATGGTGTTCGCACTGCTCATTGCCGCGATCATCTGGAACCTGGGCACGTGGTACTTCGGCCTGCCTTCGTCGAGCTCGCATACGCTGATCGGCTCGATCATCGGCGTGGGCCTCATGAACCAGCTCATGCACGGCGCGAACGGCACGAGCGGCGTCGACTGGAGCCAGGCGCTCGGCGTGGGCAAGTCGCTGCTCTTTTCGCCGATCGTCGGCTTTTTGCTGGCCGGCCTGCTGCTGCTCATACTCAAGGCCGTCGTGCGCGTGCCCGCGCTCTACTCGGAGCCGAAGGGCAAGGAGCCGCCGCCGTTCTGGATCCGCTCGCTGCTCATCCTCACCTGCACGGGTGTGTCGTTCGCTCACGGCTCCAACGATGGCCAGAAGGGCATGGGCCTCATCATGCTGATCCTGATCGGCACAGTGCCCACGGCCTATGCGCTGAACCGCGCCGTGACGGCCGAGCAGACGCAGACCTTCATCGCCGTCGCGCACGACGCCACGCGCGCGCTCGAGCGCTACACGAACGGCGTGGCCGCGCCCGCCGATCCGCGCGCCGAAGTGGAACGCTTCATCGGCAGCCGCACGATGTCGAGCACGACGGTGCCCGCGCTCGCCGCGCTTTCGAACCAGGTGGCCAACCAGGTGCACGGCTACGGCTCGCTCGCGGCGGTGCCGCAATCGGTCGTCGATAACGTGCGCAACAACATGTACGTGATTTCCGAAGCGATCCGCCTGCTCGACAAGCAGAAGGCCGTGGCCTTCTCAGCCGACGACGCGAAGACCATCAACAACTTCCGCAGCCAGATCGACCACGCGACGAAATTCATCCCGACGTGGGTGAAGGTGGCCGTGGCGATCGCACTGGGACTCGGCACGATGGTGGGCTGGAAGCGCATCGTGGTGACGGTGGGCGAGCGCATCGGCAAGCAGCACCTGACCTACGGCCAGGGCGGCTGCGCGGAGGTCGTGGCGATGGTGACGATCGGCGCGGCGGACGTGTACGGCCTGCCGGTCTCGACCACGCACGTGCTCTCCTCGGGCGTGGCGGGCACGATGGCCGCGAACGGTTCGGGCCTGCAATGGAATACGGTGCGCAGCCTCGTGATGGCGTGGGTGCTCACGCTGCCCGCTTCGATCGTGCTGGCGGGGGCGCTTTATTGGGTGTTCAAGCACGTGTTCTGAGCACGAACGGCCAGAAAAAAGCCGCTCCCTTTGAGGGGCGCGGCTTTTTAATTGAATGCTGCGAACGGGACAACCCCTCAATAAATCTCCGGAATGATCATGTCCTGCGGCACCGGCTGGCGAATGTAGTCGGGATGATGCACGCGCCCCGGCAGATTGACTTGCGGGTGCTCGATCTCGTGATACGGCACCTGGCTCAGCAAATGGTGAATGCAGTTCAGGCGCGCGCGCTTCTTGTCCACGCCCTGCACGACCCACCATGGCGCCTCGGGAATGTGCGAGCGCTGCAGCATCACTTCCTTCACGTGCGTGTAGGCCTCCCAGCGGCGGCGGCTTTCGAGGTCCATCGGCGAGAGCTTCCACTGCTTGAGCGGATCGTCGATGCGGCTCTGGAAGCGCACTTCCTGCTCGTCGTCGGTGATCGAGAACCAGTACTTGACGATCTGGACGCCGCTCCTCACGAGCATCTTTTCGAACTCGGGCACCGAGCGGAAGAACTCTTCGTATTCGTCATCGGTGCAGAAGTTCATCACGCGCTCCACGCCCGCGCGGTTGTACCAGCTGCGATCGAACAGCACCATTTCGCCGCCCGCCGGCAGATGCTGCACATAGCGCTGGAAATACCACTGCGTGCGCTCGCGGTTGTTTGGCGCAGGCAGCGCGGCCACGCGGCACATGCGCGGGTTCAGGCGCTGCGTGATGCGCTTGATGACACCGCCCTTGCCCGCCGCGTCGCGTCCCTCGAAGATCACGACGAGCCGGTGCCCCGTGCTCACGATCCAGTCCTGCATCTTCACGAGTTCGCCTTGCAAACGGATTAACTCGCGGAAATAGACGCGGCGAAGCGCACGTGCCTCGTCGCTGATATGCAGGCCGCTTTCCTGCAGCCGGTCGTCGACCTCCATTTCGAGCTCTTCGTCGTAGGCGTCGATGAGCTCTTCATCCAGACGCCGGCGGCGATGCAGTTCGGCTTCCTGCAGTTGCGCATCGCGTTGTTCGGCGTCCATCGTGCGGTCCAATTCATTCATGGCGACTCTCTCCTTGGTCGATATGCTGGCAACTCGCGCCACTATCGGCGTAGCGAGTGTCACGAATATTTCAAATGCATTGCGGCAGCTCAAGTGAGCGGCATTGCAAAGCTCAGTTCGTGGCCGTCCGGATCGACGAGATGGAAATAACGCTCGCCCCACGGCGCGTCGCACGGCGCGAACCCGGGCTTGGCGCCGGCCGCCAGTGCGTGGGCGTAGAACGCGTCCACGTCGGCGACGTAGAGGATCACGCGGCCCCAGCCGTTCACCGCGCCGTGCGGCCCCTCCAGCAGGTTCAGATAGCAGACGCCGGCCGCGCCGCCCAGTTCGAACGACGCGAAGCCCGACGCCGCCGGCCCGGCTTTCTGCACGAAGCCGAGCGCCTCGTAAAAGGGCACCGACCGCGCGATATCGCTGACGGTCAGCGTCACGGCGCTCAACGCTACGATTTGCGCGGCGCGCTCGTTCATATTTTCCTCCTGCTCACGCGGCTATGTACTGCGTGCGGCCTGGAATGAGGCCAACGGCCCGATCAGTCGACTTTAGCAGCGTTCGCACGCCCAGAGCGGGCCGCTGGTCTTTCCTCTGCGCTGCCCGGCGCCTTGCGCGGCGTTTTGCGCGCCGTCTTACCCGCCTGCGCGGCCGCTGGCGCGGCGCGCTGCGCATCGCCACTGGTTGGACCACTTTCCGGCCAGCCGATCTCCTCTCCCACCCGCGTGCGCACGAAGTCGATGTGCGTCTGCATCGCCGTGCGCGCCTCCTCGGGACGCCGCGCGACGATCGCGTCGCAAAGCGTTCGGTGCTGCTGCAGCAACTGGTCAGGCGCGTCTTCGTTCTGCACGCGCAGCCCCGTGCCGTTGATCGTGATGTGCTCGCGCAGCACGCCCAGCACGCTGGTGTGCAGATGCAGGAACATCGCGTTGTGCGAGGCCTGCGCGATCACTTCATGCAGCTTCGCGTCGGTGTCGGCTTCGGCGGCCTTGTCGTCCACTTCGCGCGTACGCTCCAGTTCCTGCATCAGCGCGCGAATGCGCGCGAGATCGTCGTCGCTCGCGCGCAGCGCCGCGAAATACGCAGTCGCGCCTTCCAGCACCCGGCGAAATTCGAGGATGTCATCGCGCAAGGCCGGATGATCGGCCACGAGTTGCCCCCAAGGCGACGCAAAGCCCGTGCGCAGCTGGTCGGTGACGAACACGCCCGCGCCCGGCCGGCTCTGCACGAGGCCGCGCGCGGCCAGGCGCTGGATCGCCTCGCGCACCGTATTGCGCGCCACGTCGTATTCCAGCGCAAGCAAGCGCTCGGAAGGCAGCTTCGCTCCCGCGCGCCAGGTGCCGTCGAGCAGCGACGTCTCCATCTGACGCATCACGGTTTCCACGCGCCCGCGCAAGCCTGCCCTGTCCCTCATTATCATACCCGAGTCTCGTTCTAGCTTGCGATAAGTGGTCCAACCAGTTTGAACCGTTCGCCCGAAGCGGGGATTATGCGCCCAAACCAGCGCTCGTCCCCAAGCTGCCCGGCCCCGGGCCCGCGGGGAAGGAGCACGAAAGCGCGCAAAGACACCGAGCGAGACATGAAGCCACGGCAATACCCCACCGAGCGCCCCATCCACGTCTATCTGTTCGCGACCTGCCTCGTCGACCTGTTCGTGCCGCAAGCCGGCCTCGACGCGGTGAAGCTGCTCGAACGCGAAGGCCTCACGGTCCATTTCCCGCGCAGCCAGAGTTGCTGCGGCCAGCCTGCGTACAGCAGCGGCAACCCGCGCCAGGCGCGCGAGGTCGCGCTCGCGCAACTCGGACTCTTCGAAAAGCCATGGCCCGTGATCGTGCCTTCGGGTTCGTGCGCGGGCATGATGCGTCACCACTGGCCCGCGCTGTTCGATGACGACGCCGCAAACGCCGCGCGCGCCGAGGGACTTTCGGAGCGCGTGTACGAACTCACGGAATTCCTGGTGCGCGTGCTGAACGTCGATTTCAACGCGTATGGCGCGAAGGGTTCCGTCCAGCAGCCCGAAGAGCGCGTCGTGCTGCACACCTCATGCGGCGCGCGGCGCGAGATGGGCACGCGCGTGCACGGCGTCGAAGTCGTCGATGCGCTGCCGGGCGTCACGCGCATCGAGCACGAACGCGAATCGGAATGCTGCGGCTTCGGCGGCACGTTCTCGCTCAAGCACCCGGACATTTCCGGCGCGATGGTCGCAGACAAGATCGCCTCCGCCTGCGCCACTGGCTGCGAGCGACTCGTTTCCGCCGACTGCGGGTGCCTGCTCAACATCGGCCACGCGGCGGCGCACAAGGGCGCGCCGCTCGCCGTGGAGCACCTCGCCTCGTTCCTCTGGCGCCGCACCGGCGGGGAGGCTGCATGAACGTCGATACGATGAGCGCGCGTGCGCGCATGCTGCAACGCCTGCGCGGCCATGCACCCGCCGCGCCCTCCACGACGCTCGAAGCGCTCGACGCGCGCATCGACGCGCATTTCACCGAACGCCGGGCGCTCGCCCCGCTTGCGCTGAACGAACGCATCGCGCAGTTCCAGCGCATGCTCGAAGCCGCCCACGCCGAGGTGATCTGCGCGAGCGCCGCAACCTGGGCCGGCGATCTCGCTGAGCGCTTCGCAGCGGCAGGCGTGCGCAGCGTGCTGCTCGACACCGCCTGCGCCGAAGGCATGGCGCTCGAGGCAGCGCTCCCGGCCGCCGTGCAGGCACGCAGTTACGCCCAGCCGATCGAGCAGTGGAAGGCCGAACTCTTCGACACCATCGACGCCGGCTTCACGGTCGCGCGCTCGGGTCTCGCGGCGACGGGCACGCTCGTGGTCGTGCCCGACGCGAACGCGCCGCGCACGGTCTCGCTCGTCCCGCCGCTGCACGTCGCGCTGATCCACGCGAGCACGCTGCACCCGGACCTGCACGCCGCCGTGGCCTCGGAGCGTTGGCGTGACGGCATGCCCACCAATCTCGTGATGATCTCAGGCCCTTCGAAGACCTCGGATATCCAGCAGACCACCGCCTATGGCGCGCATGGTCCCCGCGCTCTGTGGGTCGTCGTCGTGACCGATGAAGATCGCGAAACGAGTGTCCAGCGCGGAGCCGCCGAATGAGCACGACACCGCAGACATCTCAGGAAAACACGCTCCATTTCGTCCCGACCGCGGAATTCCGCCAGCGTGCACGCACGGCGCTCGACGATCCGCAGTTGCGCAAGAGCTTTCGCGGCGCGATGGACTTCCTGCAAGGCAAGCGCGCCGCGCAGTTCCCCGAAGCGGACGAACTCGAAGCCCTGCGCGATCTCGGCGAAGCGATACGCCAGCATGCGCTCGCGCGCCTGCCTGAACTACTCGAGCAACTGGAAACGAAGCTGCGCGCGAACGGCATTCAGGTGCATTGGGCCGAGACCGCCATTGAGGCGAACCGCATCGTCCACGCCATCGCGCAGCGTCACGCGGCCACGCGCGTGATCAAGGGCAAGTCGATGGCGAGCGAGGAGATCGAGCTCAACCATTACCTCGCGGCGCGCGGCGTCGACTGCATCGAATCGGACATGGGCGAGTACATCGTGCAGCTCGCGGGCGAGAAGCCCTCGCACATCGTGATGCCCGCCATTCACAAGACGAAGGGCGACATCGGGCACTTGTTCGAAGAGCACATTCCCGATACGCCCTTTACGGAGGACGTGGACACGCTCATTCAAACGGGCCGCCGCGCGCTGCGCCGCGCCTTCGTGGATGCGCAGATCGGCCTCTCCGGCGTGAACTTCGCCGCCGCCGACACGGGCACGCTCTGGCTCGTGGAAAACGAAGGCAATGGGCGCCTTTCCACCACGGTGCCCGACGTGCATATCGCGATCATGGGCATGGAAAAGGTGGTGGCAAAGCTCGAGCACATCGTGCCGCTTTCGAGCCTGCTCACGCGCTCGGCCACGGGCCAGCCGATCACGACGTATTTCAACCTGATCAGCAGCCCGCGCCGCGAAGGCGAGAAAGACGGCCCGCGCGAGTTGCATCTCGTACTGCTCGACAACGGCCGCAGCCAGGCCTACGCCGACGAGCAATTGCGCGCCACGCTGCAATGCATCCGCTGCGGCGCGTGCATGAACCACTGCCCGGTATACACGCGCATCGGCGGCCATGCGTACGGCACGACGTACCCGGGGCCAATCGGCAAGATCATTTCGCCGCATCTGCTCGGGCTCGACGCGACCGCCGAGCTGCCCACCGCTTCGAGCCTGTGCGGCGCGTGCGGCGAAGTCTGCCCGGTGCGCATTCCGATCCCGCAACTACTCGTGCGCCTGCGCACCGAAGCGAACCGCGACCCCGAGGAAAGCGTCGCGCATCCGTTGCGCGGCCAGGGCGCGAATCACAGCAGGAGCGAGCAGTTCATCTGGCGCTTCTGGAGTGGCGCGTTCGCGCATCCGCGCGCCTACCGTGCGCTGCGCTGGGCCGTGACGCGTTTGCGCGGCCTCGCGCCCTCGCAGCAAATGGGCTGGACGCAGCACCGCACGCCGCTCAAGCCCGCGCCGCGCAGCCTGCACGACCTGCTGCGCGAGCGCGACCAGCCGCAATAGCGTTCATGTCGTCAGGCATGCGAAATAACACTCAAAGCAAGCCTGGCGGCCTTACATAAATTTTCTACCCGCATCATCGGAGGAGACCGTAGTGCAACCCTGGTATCAGATCTATACACCGCTCGGCAGTCTGTGGCTATCCGCGCTCGTGGCCGCCATTCCCATTCTGTTCTTCTTCGTCGCGCTCGCCGGCCTGCGCATGAAGGGCCATGTCGCCGCGGCGATCACCCTGCTGCTCGCGCTCGCCGTGGCGATCTTCGAATACGGCATGCCCGTGCGCCAGGCGCTCGTTTCCGCGGGTTTCGGCTTTGCCTACGGCATCTGGCCGATCGCGTGGATCATCGTCACCGCGGTGTTCCTCTACAAGATCGTCGTGAAGACGGGACAGTTCGAGATCATCCGCGCCTCGGTGCTCTCGATCACCGATGACCAGCGCCTGCAACTGCTGCTGATCGGCTTCTCGTTCGGCGCGTTCCTCGAAGGCGCGGCGGGCTTCGGCGCGCCGGTGGCGATCACCTCGGCGCTGCTCGTCGGCCTCGGTTTCGAGCCGCTCTACGCCGCGGGCCTGTGCCTCATCGCCAATACCGCTCCGGTTGCGTTCGGCGCGATGGGTATTCCCATCATCGTCGCGGGCCAGGTGACGGGCATCGATCCGTTCCTGATCGGCGCGATGGCGGGCCGTCAATTGCCGCTGCTGTCGCTCTTCGTGCCCTTCTGGCTCGTCTTCATCATGGACGGCAAGCGCGGCGTAAAGGAAACGTGGCCCGCCGCGCTCGTGGCCGGCGGCAGCTTCGCTGTGACGCAGTACTTCACGTCGAACCACATCGGGCCCGAGTTGCCGGACATCACCTCGGCGCTCGTGAGCCTCGTCGCGCTCGCCGCGTTCCTCAATGTGTGGCAGCCGCGTCGGGCAACCCAAGGCACGAGCGTGAAGGTGAGTGGCGGTGCAGCTGTGCTGGGCGGCTTCGGCGGCATAGGCGGGAACAAGGGCGGTTCGCGTGCGGCGGCTTCGAGCCGCAAGGCGTCGCCGTACAGCATCGCGCAAACCGTGCGCGCGTGGGCGCCGTTCATTCTGCTCACGGCCATCGTGACCGTGTGGAGCGTCAAGCCGTTCAAGGCGCTCTTCGCAGCGAAGGGGCCGCTCGCGGGCACGATTCTGAGCCTCCACGTACCGGGTCTCGATCAGCTCGTGGTGCGCACGGCGCCGATCGTCGCAACACCCAAGGCCTATGAGGCCGTGTTCAAGCTCGACTGGCTCTCCGCCGTGGGCACCGCGATCATGATCACCGCGATCCTCTCCGCGCTCCTGCTGCGCATGAAGCCCCGCGCCGCCGTGGCCGCGTTCTTCGAGACGCTCGGCGAACTGCGCCGCCCCGTGCTTTCCATCGGTCTCGTGCTCGCCTTCGCGTTCGTCGCGAACTACTCGGGCATGTCGTCCACGCTCGCCCTCGCGCTTGCGGGCACCGGCGCCGCCTTCCCGTTCTTCTCGCCGTTCCTCGGCTGGCTCGGCGTGTTCCTCACAGGCTCCGATACGTCGTCGAACGCGCTGTTCTGCTCGCTGCAGCACACCACGGCGCACCAGATCAACGTGTCGGACACGCTGCTCGTCGCGGCCAATACCTCGGGCGGCGTGAGCGGCAAGATGATTTCGCCGCAGTCGATCGCGGTGGCCTGCGCGGCAACCGGGCTCGTCGGCAAGGAGTCATCGCTGTTCCGCTTCACCCTGCGTCATAGCCTGTTCTTCGCGGCTGTCGTGGGCGTGGTGACGCTGATTCAAGCTTATGTGCTCACCGGCATGATTCCGCAGTGATGGCGTAGTCGCGGTCACAACGCGAAACGAGCATGAACGGTCCGCGCGTGCGTGCGGAAAGGATTGGCAAAACGACACGCGCTCACGAAACCTTCGTCTGGCCGATGTGAAGATCATCGACGAGCCCCCAGGCCAGAGGACCTGACGCACGTTTCTTTCGTATGACACCCCGTGGCCGCCTTGATGCCACATGAATGAACTCCGTCCCCGTTTGCGGCTATGATCGTGAACTGCGGCGCGGCGGCTCGGCGCCCAGCCGGATTCACGGGGAGTGTCGAATGGCAATGGGGTGGCTCGTCGTATTACCGTTCGTCGCCGCGGCGCTCGTCGCGTTCGCGAGGCCGCTCCCTGGACGCTGGGCGCCCGCCTTCGGCACGTGGGTCGCATTCGCGGCCCCGCTCTTCGGCCTGGGACTGCTGGGCAGCGAACGCGTGGGCATGGCCACCCATGGTGTGCTGCACTGGCAAGCCGACTGGATCCCGCAGCTCGGCCTCTCTTTCGCGCTGCGTCTGGACGGTCTTTCGTTCATGTTCGCGCTGCTCGTGCTCGCGATCGGCCTGCTCGTCTTTATCTACGCGCGCTACTACCTCGCGGGCAGCGAGTCGCTGCCGCGCCTTTACGCGCTGCTTCTGCTCTTCATGGGCGCGATGCTCGGCGTGGTGCTGTCGGACAACCTGCTGCTGCTCGTGATCTTCTGGGAACTCACGAGCATCGTGTCGTTCCTGCTGATCGGCTTCTGGCCTTCGCGCCCCGAAGCGCGGCGCGGCGCGCGCATGGCGCTCACCATCACGGGCGCGGGCGGCCTCGCGCTGCTGGCCGCCGTGCTGCTGCTTGGCCACGTGTGCGGCAGCTACGACCTCGACGTCGTGCTCGCGCATGCGGGCCAGGTGCAACGCAATCCGCTGTATCCCGCGATTCTCCTGCTCGTTCTTTTCGCGGCCTGCACGAAGTCGGCGCAGTTCCCGTTCCACTTCTGGCTGCCGCATGCGATGTCGGCGCCCACGCCCGTTTCCGCGTACCTGCATTCGGCGACCATGGTGAAGGCGGGCATCTTCCTTATCGCGCGTTTTTACCCCGTGCTCGAAGGCACCGACTGGTTCTTCTACGTGACGAGCCTGATCGGCCTCGTCACGCTCACGGGCGGAGCGCTCATGGCACTCGTGCAGCGCGATCTCAAGGGGCTGCTCGCGTATTCCACCATCAGCCATCTCGGGCTCATCGTGCTGCTGTTCGGCCTCGACACGCAGCTCTCCACCGTCGCCGCGCTCTTTCACACCTTCAATCACGCGGTATTCAAGGCCTCGCTCTTCATGGCGGCGGGCATCATCGACCATGAAACGGGCACGCGCGACCTGGGCCGCTTGCGTGGCCTGCGTCGCTTCATGCCGCATACCGCCGCGCTAGCCGCCGTGGCATCGCTCGCCATGGCAGGCGTGCCGCTGCTCAACGGCTTCCTCTCGAAGGAGATGTTCTTCGGCGAAACGCTTGCACAAGGACTCCTCGGCGACTTCAACTGGATCATTCCCGCGCTCGCCGTCATTGCGGCGGGGCTCTCGGTCGCGTACTCGCTGCGCTTCGTGTGGGGCGTGTTCTTCGACGGCGAGACGCCGCACGACCTTCCCCACTACCCGCCGCACGAACCCCCGCGTTTCATGAAGCTGCCCGTCGAGATTCTCGTCGTCATCTGTCTGCTCGTGGGCCTCGTGCCGGAGCAAACCATTGGCAAGATGCTCGAGTCCGCGGCGTGGTTCGCGCTGGGCGGCGTCGTGCCCACCTACAGCCTGAGCTTGTGGCACGGCATCAATCTGCCGCTCGTGATGAGCTGCGTGTCGTTCGTGGGCGGCGCGCTGCTGTTCTTCTATCGCCGCGACGCGTTCCGCCATCATCGTTCGCTACTCTCCGAAATGAACGCGAGCGAAGGCTTCGACCGCTTCGTGCAGCAGCTCGAAAAAGCCGCGGGCTTCGTGGTGAATCTCTTCGAAACGCGCTCGCTGCCGTCGTATCTCGCGTGGATGATCGCGGCAATGCTGATCGTGCCAGGCGCCGCGCTGCTCGGACTTGCGTCGCTGGACGGCGCGTACCGCTCGGCGCCGCTCGATGCGATGACGCTCGTCGGCCTCGTGCTGATGGCGCTGATGGCAGTGGGTGTCGTGCTCGTGCGCGCCAATACGCTCTATGCACTCGTGGTGCTGAGCACCTGCGGGCTGCTCGTCACGCTGGCGTTCGTGCGTTTCTCCGCGCCGGACCTCGCGCTCACGCAGATCTCCGTGGAAGTGGTCACGGTGTTGCTGCTCGTGCTCGCCATCTACTTTCTGCCTGTCGCGCAGCGCGCGCAAGAGCCTCCAGCCGCGCGTGCCCGCAACGTGGTGCTCGCAATCGCGGGCGGCGCGCTGATCGGCGGCGTGGCATATGCGGTGATGACGCGCGCACCCATCGATGGCGTCGGCCAGTTCTTTCTCGCGAACGCGCTGCCGGGCAGCGGCGGCCACAACGTCGTGAACGTGATCCTCGTCGATTTCCGCGGCTTCGACACGATGGTCGAGATCAGCGTGCTGGTGGTGGCGGGGCTCGCCGTGAAGGCGCTGCTGCGCGGCCTGCGCCTGAAATCGCCCGACACGGGCCCGGGCGGCCTGCCGTGGTCGTCGCAGTCGCACCCGCTGCTGCTCGCCATTCTCGCGCGCCTCATGCTGCCGCTCACCCTGCTGGTTGCCGTGTTCATCTTTCTGCGCGGCCACAATCTGCCGGGCGGCGGCTTTATCGCCTCGCTCGTGATCTCGATTGCGCTCCTGCTGCAATACGTGGCGAGCGGCGTGCTGTGGACCGAGTCGCGCATCCGCATCAACTACCGCGCGCTCGCGGGCCTCGGCATTCTCGTTGCGGCCGCAACGGGCGTGGGCGCGATCGTGCTCGGCCGGCCCTTCCTCACCAGCGCGTTCGGCCATTTGCATGTGCCGCTGATCGGCGAAATCGAACTGAGCACGGCCATGCTGTTCGACCTCGGCGTGCTGGGCGCCGTGGTCGGAACGACGCTCACGATCGTCTCGCACCTCGGCGTGCGCGACAAGGACATGCAATCCGTGGAGAAAAGCTGATGGAAGCCGCCTTCGCCATTACGCTCGGCGTGCTCTGCGCGAGCGGCATCTACCTGCTGCTGTGCGCACGCGTGCTGCCGGTGATCCTCGGCATCACGCTGTTCTCGTACGCGATCAACTTGTTCCTGCTCGGCATGGGCCGGCTCTCCACCGGCAAGCCGCCCGTGATCGCGCCGGGCGCGCACTATGCGGACCCCGTGCCGCAGGCGCTCGTGCTCACCGCGATCGTGATCGGCTTCGCCATGACGGCCTTCACGGTCGTGCTCGCGCTGCGCGCGCTCGCGATCGACGGCACCGATCATGTGGACGGTGACAACCCGCAGCGGATTGGCAAGGAGATGCGCGGCGAATGAATCACGCTCTCATCCTCCCCATCCTGATTCCGCTTTTCGCGGCCGGCGCGATCGTAGCGCTACCGCTACGCGCGAAGCGCTTGCAGCGCGCGATCAACGTAGTTGCCACGCTCGCGCTGCTGCCCATCGCGGTGGCGCTCGCCGAATTCGCGGCGCAAGGACAGGTTGCCAGCTATGCGCTCGGCGCGTGGCCCGCGCCGTTCGGCATCGTGTTGCAGATCGACCGGCTTGGCGCGCTCATGCTCCTGCTGACCGCGCTGCTCGCGTGCTGCTGCCTGCTCGGCACCACGAGCGCCGACGTCCGGCGCGGACGCTACTATCGCGCGCTCGTGCAGTTCGAACTGATGGGCCTGAACGGCGCGTTTCTCGCCGGCGACCTCTTCAATCTGTTCGTCTTCTTCGAACTGCTGTTGATCGCCTCTTACGCGCTGCTGCTGCATGGAGGCGGCCGCCGCCGCGTGCGCAACGGCTTGCACTACATGCTGTTGAACCTCGTGGGCTCGTCGTTCTTCCTGATCGCGCTGGGCGTGCTATACGGCCTCACGGGCACACTCAACATGGCCGACATGGGCGAGCGGCTCGCACATCTGGACGCCGCGTCGCTGCCCCTCGCGCAGTTCGCCGGCGCGACGCTCATGCTCGTATTTGGCCTCAAGGCCGCCGTGTTCCCCATGTCGTTCTGGTTGCCACAGGCGTATCGAAGCGCGATCGGGCCCGTAGCCGCGCTGTTCGCGATCATGACCAAGGTGGGCATCTATGCGATGCTTCGCTGCGACGCGCTCGTGTTCGGCGCGGCCGGGGGCGTGCTCGACGCGTTCCTGCATCAATGGGCGTGGTGGCTCGCCATTGCGACGATCGTCTACGGCGCGCTCGGCGCGCTCGCGGTATCGAGCCTCAAGACCACGACCGGATTTCTCGTGCTGGTCTCGGTCGGCCTGCTGATTGCGGCCGTCACGATGCAAACCGTGCTCGCGTGGAGCGCGCTGCTGTACTACCTCATCAGCACGACGCTATGCACGGGCGCGCTGTTCATGCTCGCCGATACGCTGGAGTCCGAAGCAAGCGAACCTGCGGTCGTGCCCGCTGCACCGGAAACACGCGAGGCCGCCTCGCTCGAATCGCTCGACGACGCCACCGCGCCCGCCATCACGCCCGAGGCGGACGGCGAGCCCATCGCAACGCCTCCCAAGGCAGCGGACCCTGAAAAAACGCCCGCGCCCTGGCCCTCGAACATCGCCGGCGTACTCTATCTCGCGGCAGCGGTTGGCGCAGTCGGCCTGCCGCCGCTCTCGGGCTTTCTGGGCAAGGCCATGGTGCTAGCCGCCACGCCGCTTTCGCAGGCCGTCGTGCTCTGGCCCGTCGTGCTGCTCTCGGGCCTGCTATCGATCGTCGCGCTCAGCCGCACGGGCACGCGCCTGCTGTGGGCGATTCCCGCTGCACGCGCCTACGATGGCGCACCAGCCGCCGCGCCGAGCGGCAGCCGCGCCAAGCTCGCCGCGTGTGCGCTGCTCCTCGCGGGCGTGGTGGCTGCCACGGTGTTTGCTGGCCCGCTCAAGCAGTACCTCGACGCCACCGCCGCACAGTTGCTCGACCGCGAAGCCTACGTTCACGCGATCCTGCCCGCGCAGGCACCGCAAACGTCACAGAGCGGAGGAAGCTGACATGCTCAAGAGGCTCTTTCCGCACCCCTGGCTCACCGTCGTGCTGCTCGTATGCTGGGTATTGCTGATGAACGACGTGTCGCCGGGCAACCTGCTCCTTGGACTCGTGCTCGGGACCGCCATCGCCTACCGCGTGGGCGAAGGGCTGTGGCTTACGCCCGTACGCTTCGGCAAACCGTGGCTGCTCGTGCGGCTCTTAGGGCATGTGCTCTACGACATCCTCGTGGCGAATCTCGAAGTCGCGTTGCTCGTGCTTGGCCCGACGAAGCGCCTGCGCCCCACCTTCATCGACGTGCCGCTCGACAGCACCCACGAAATCGCGCTTTCGGCGCTCATCAGCATCGTCTCGCTGAGCCCCGGCACGCTGTGCGCCGAGCTCTCCGACGACCGCAGGCGGCTCGTCGTGCACGTGCTCGATCTCGAAGACGAAGCCGCGCTCGTCGCCTTGATCAAGTCCCGTTACGAAGCCCCGCTCATGGAGATCTTCGCATGCTAGCCATCGTCATTCCGGTGTCGTTCGCGATCCTCGGGCTCGCGTTCCTGCTCACGCTAGTGCGCCTCGTGCGCGGGCCTTCGCTGCCAGACCGGCTCGTTGCGCTCGACACGCTCAATATCAACGCGATCGCGCTGATCGTCGTCTACGGCATCATGCTGCGCTCGACGGTCTTCTTCGAAATTGCGCTGCTCATCGCGGTCATGGGGTTCGTGGCGACCGTCGCGTTCACGAAGTACCTGCAGCGCGGCGACATCATCGAACTGAACTAGGGCGAGTCCGCTATGCAAATCGTCATCGAAGTGATTGTCTGCGTGCTGCTCCTGCTTGGCAGCGCGTTCACGCTGATCGGCGCTCTAGGCCTTGCACGCCTGCCCGACTTCTACATGCGCCTGCACGGACCGACCAAATCGACCACACTCGGCGTAGGCGGCGTCGTGCTCGCCTCCGTCGTGTACTTCAGTGCGCACAACAATTTCGCGAGCCTGCACGAAGTACTGATTCCGGCGTTCCTGTTTCTCACCGCGCCCATCAGCGCGCATATGCTCGCGAAGGCCGGGATCCAGCAACGCGTAGCCGTTTCGTCCGTCACACGCGGACGGCCGGACGCCGCCGGCGCCAGTGCAAGCGGCGAGCGTGCGCAAGACGCGAACCCGGACAACAATGCCGCACAGGATTCTTGAATATCGGCGCGAATCTTCGCGCAGTCGGCCCCCTTCAACCTCGCGAACAATACGGACGAGTGAAGGCGCGCTAGCGGCGCCTCTCACGCGGCCGCGCCGCGCCCGGTCTTGCGGGCCTCGCCCAGCACGTAATCGATGAAGGTAGACGCCGCCCGCGTGTGGTGGCGGTTCGGCATATAGAGCATGTACATATGTGTGCCGAAAATACTCAAGCGCCACGCGTCGAGCGACGTCACGGCAGCGCCCTGGCGAATGTCGTCGTGCATCACGTAGTCGGGCACGATGCCCACGCCGAGTCCCGCGAGAATCGACTGGCGCAAAAATAGAAAGTTTTCCGAAATAATCGAGGGCTCGAGCAACACCTCGTGCCGGTCCTCGTTCAGATAGCCCGCAAGGCGCAATTGCCGCCCCACCACCGTTGCCGTGATGACGGGCGCGCGCGCCAGATCTTCCAGCGTTTGCGGCATGCCGTGCTTTTCAGCCCATTCCGTGCACGCACACGCGATGTACTTCACCGGCCCCATATCGCGCGCCACGAGATTCTGCGGCGGCTCGTGCATCACGCGCACGGCAATATCGACTTCGTCGCGCAGCAGGTCTTCGACGCGATTTTCGAACATCACGTCGAGCACGATGCCGGGGTACATCCGCTTGAACTGGATGAGCCAGTCCGACATCACGAGCTGCCCGTAGCCGCTCGGCACCGAAAGCCGCACGCGCCCCTGCAAGCTCTGGCCGAGGGTGGAGACCGATTCGCGCGCGGCGAGCAGCGCGTTCTGGATCGCGCGGCCGTGCTCGTAGAGCTTCAGGCCGATTTCGGTCGGTTCGACACGGCGCGTGGTGCGGCGCACGAGCTGCAGGCCGATCGACTTCTCCAGGTGGTTGAGGTGGTAGCTGACGTTCGCGCGGCTCATCTTGAGCCGGCGCGCCGCCTCGCTCAGGTTGCCCGCGTCGAGAATCTCGACGAGCAGGGTCAGCGCATTGACGTCCATGGCACATCCACTGTCAAAGATATTTTGACAGTCTGTCAACGAGCGATGGGATTGTCAATTACTCCTGACGCGCCGAGAATCGACGCGAACATGAAAGATTACCGTCTGGTCCGCCAGTCCAGCCCTCATTATGGAGACAGCATCGCCATGGCATCCGATCCCGTGAACGCCTCCCCCGTCACTCACGAACTGCGCGGCAAGGTGCTGCTCGTCACCGTGGACAATCCGCCCGTCAACGCGCTGGGCGTGGACGTGCGCCGCGGCCTCGCGGCCGCCATCGAGCATGCCGAGGCGAACGATGCCGTGCAGGCCGTGCTGATCGTCGGCGCGGGGCGCAATTTCATAGCCGGCGCGGACATCCGCGAGTTCGGCAAGCCACCGCAGCCGCCCGCGCTGCCCGACGTGTGCAACCGCATCGAGGCCTGCCACAAGCCGGTGATCGCCGCCATTCATGGCGCGGCGCTCGGCGGCGGCCTCGAAGTGGCACTCGCGGCGCACTACAGGCTCGCCGTGGCGGGCGCGAAACTCGGCCTGCCCGAAGTGCAACTGGGCCTGCTGCCCGGCGCAGGCGGCACGCAACGCACGCCGCGCCTAATCGGCGCCGAAGCGTCGCTCTCGCTCATGCTGAGCGGCCGTCACGCGAGCGCGCAGGAAGCACACAAGCTCGGCCTCTTCGACCGGGTGGGCGCGAGCGACGACATTCTCGCCGAAGGGCTCGCCTACGCGCAGGAAATGCTCGCGGGCCATACGCCGGTGCGACGCACGCGCGACGCCCAGGCGCTCGCCGACCGCGCTCAAGCGCAAGCCGCGATCGACGCCGCGCGCGCCGACACCGCGAAGAAGTCGCGTGGCCTCTTTTCGCCGCTGAAGATCGTCGATTGCGTGCAGGCCGCGCTCGATCTTTCGTTCGACGAAGGCTTGCGCTTCGAGCGCAAGCAGTTCCTCGAATGCCTCGAAAGCCCGCAGCGCGCGGGTCTCGTGCACGCATTCTTCGCTGAGCGCGAAGTGCAGAAGGCCCCTGAAACGAAGAGCGCGAAGCCGCGCGCGATCGAAACCGTCGGCGTGATCGGCGGCGGCACGATGGGCGCGGGCATTGCCGTGGCCGTGCTCGACGCGGGCCTGCCGGTGACGATGATCGAGCGCGACGACGCCTCGCTTGCGCGCGGCCGTGCACATGTGGAAAAGGTCTACGACGGCCTCATCGCCAAGGGCCGCATGAAGCCCGAAGCGAAAGCACAGATCCTCGCGCGCTTCAGCGGCAGCACCTCGTACGATGCGCTCGCGAACACCGATCTCGTCATCGAAGCCGTGTTCGAGGACATGGCCGTGAAACAGGCCGTGTTCGCCGAACTCGACCGCGTGTGCAAGCCCGGCGCCGTGCTCGCGACCAATACCTCGTATCTCGACATCGACGTCATTGCCGCCAGCATCAAACGCCCGCAGGACGTAGTGGGCCTGCACTTCTTCTCGCCCGCCAACATCATGAAGCTGCTCGAAATCGTGGTGCCGAAGCAGGTGAGCGCCGACGTGGTCGCCACGGCGTTCGAGCTGGCGAAGAAGCTGCGCAAGGTGCCCGTGCGCGCCGGCGTATGCGACGGCTTCATCGGCAACCGCATTCTCGCGGTGTTCCGCACCGCTGCGGATCATCTGATGGAAGACGGCGCTTCGCCGTACCAGATCGACAAGGCGGTGCGCGACTTCGGCTTCCCAATGGGCCCGTACCAGGTGGTCGATCTCGCGGGCGGCGACATCGGCTGGGCCACGCGCAAGCGCCGCGCCGCCACGCGCGACCCGAAGGCGCGCTACGTGCAGATCGCCGACCGCATTTGCGAGCGCGGCTGGTTCGGCCAGAAGACGGGCCGCGGCTTCTATCTCTACCCGGAAGGCGCACGCACGGGCACGCCCGACCCCGAAGTCGAGGCCATCATCCGCACCGAGCGCGAGCGCGCCGGCATCGAGCCGCGCAGCTTCAGCGACGAAGCGATCATGCGCCGCTACATGGCTGCGATGATCAACGAAGGCGCGAACGTCGTGCATGAAAAGATCGCACTGCGCCCGCTCGATGTGGATGTCACGCTGCTCTACGGCTACGGCTTCCCGCGCTATCGCGGCGGCCCGATGGCGTACGCCGATACCGTGGGCCTCGCCAACGTGCTCGCCGATATCCGCGAGTATGCGAAGGAAGATCCGCTGTTCTGGCGTCCTTCGCCGCTGCTCGTCGAACTGGTCGAGCGCGGCGAGAATTTCGCGAGCCTCAATCAATCGGCCTGAAGGAGCTTTTCACACATGGACCTCAAATTCACCGCCGAAGAAGAAGCGTTTCGCAGCGAAGTGCTCGCGTTCCTGCATGACCGTCTGCCACAGCGCCTTGCCAGCAAGGTGAGCAACGGCCGGCACCTCACGCGCGACGACATGGCGCAATGGCACGCCATCCTCCACGAAAAAGGCTGGCTCGCGAATCACTGGCCGCAGGAATACGGCGGTCCCGGCTGGACCGCCGTGCAGAAGTTCATCTTCGAGAACGAATGCGCGATTGCAGGCGCGCCGCGCATCGTGCCGTTCGGCGTGAACATGCTCGGGCCCGTGCTCATCAAGTACGGCAGCGAGGCGCAAAAGCGCTACTGGCTGCCGCGCATTCTCGACGGCTCGGACTGGTGGTGCCAGGGCTATTCGGAACCGGGGGCGGGCTCGGACCTCGCCTCGGTGCGCACGACTGCCATTCGTGAGGGCGACCACTACGTGGTGAACGGCCAGAAAACGTGGACCACGCTCGGCCACTACGCGAACATGATTTTCTGCCTCGTGCGCACCGCCACCGACGTGCGCAAGCAGGAAGGTATCAGCTTCCTGCTGATCGACATGAACACGCCGGGCATCGAGGTTCGCCCTATCATCACGCTCGACGGCGAACATGAGGTGAACGAAGTGTTCTTCACCGACGTGCGCGTGCCGGTGGCGAACATGGTTGGCGAAGAAAACAGGGGCTGGACCTACGCGAAATATCTGCTCACGTATGAGCGCACGAATATCGCGGGCGTGGGCTTTTCGGTGGCGGCGCTCGCGCGCCTGAAGCGCGCCGCGCAGACAATCACGCGCAACGGCAAGCCGCTCGCAGAAGATCGGCAATTTGCGGCGCGCGTTGCAAAGGTCGAAATCGATCTGGAGAACATGAAGACGACGAACCTGCGCGTGATCGCTGCCGTGGCGGGCGGCGGGGTACCCGGTGCGGAAAGCTCGATGCTCAAGATTCGCGGCACCGAGATCCGCCAGGAGATCGCCTCGCTGCTGCGCCGCGCGATGGGACCGTATGCCGCGCCGTTCGTCGAAGAAGCGCTCGAAGCAGGTGATGCGGGCGAGGCAATCGGCCCCGACGGGGCCGCCAGCGCCGCCGCGCAATACTTCAACAACCGCAAGCTGTCGATTTTCGGCGGCTCCAACGAAATTCAGAAGAACATCATCTCCAAGATGATTCTCGGGCTTTGAGAGGCACGCCATGGACTTCCAGCATACTGAAGACCGCCGCATGCTTGCGGATACGCTCAATCGCTTCGTCACGGAGCAATACAGTTTCAATACGCGCGATACAATCGCGCGCTCCAACGAAGGCTTTAGCGCGGACATGTGGCAGCGCTTCGCCGAACTCGGCGTGATCGGCGCGCTGTTCGACGAGGCCGAAGGCGGCTTTGGCGGCGCGGGCTTCGATGTCGCCGTGGTGTTCGAAGCGCTCGGGCGCGGACTCGTGGTCGAGCCGTTCCTCGATACGCTGATCGTTGGCCGTGCGCTCGCCCACGCGGGCAGCGAGTCGCAGCGCGCTCGCATTGCATCGTTCATCGACGGCTCACAAATCGCCGCGCTCGCCCACGACGAGCCGGGTTCGCACTACGAGGACGCACGCGTTGCGACGCGCGCGGAGAAAAGCGGTGATGGCTGGGTACTGCAAGGCGCGAAAGGCGTCGTACAGCATGCCGAACAAGCCGATGTGCTGCTCGTTTCGGCGCGTACCTCCGGTGATGAATTCGCCGAAGCAGGCATCTCCCTCTTCCTCGTGCCGCGCAATGCAGCGGGCGTGAGCTTGCGTGGCTACCGCAAGATCGACGGCGGCCGCGCAGCGGAAGTGGCGCTCGACAACGTGAAGGTGAATGCCGATGCGCTCGTCGGCGCGCTCGGCAGCGGCTTCGCGACGCTCGAACATGGACGCGGATACGGCATCGTCGCGCTCGCATCGGAGGCCGTGGGCGCGATGGATATCGCGCGCGACTTCACGCTCGAATACCTGCGCACGCGCAAGCAGTTCGGTGCGCCCATCGGCAGCTTCCAGGCGCTGCAGCATCGCATGGCGGACGTGCTGCTCGAAATCGAGCAGGCGCGCTCGGCGGTCATCAACGCGGCAGCGGCGATCGACGCGCCGCGCGCGCCGCGCGAACGTGCGCTTTCGGCCGCCAAGTATACGATCGGGCGCATCGGCGCGCGCGTGGCCGAAGAAGCGATCCAGCTGCATGGCGGCATTGGCATGACGTGGGAATTGCCGCTCGCGCACTATGCAAAGCGGCTCGTGATGATCGATCATCAACTCGGCGACGAGGATCATCATCTCGCGCGCTACATCGCATTGGGGCGTGAGGCGGCGTGAGCCACGAGGTGGGGCGACTGCGTACAGTTGCCCCGACAACGAACCAGGAGTACCTGTTGATGCAGACGGACAAAAACAGCTTGCCTCTATCGGGCGTGCGCGTGCTGGATCTTTCGCGCGTGCTGGCCGGGCCGTGGAGCGCGATGGTGCTCGGCGACCTCGGCGCGGAAGTCATCAAGATCGAGCATCCCGACCGCGGCGACGACACGCGCGACTGGGGCGTGCGAGTCGGCAAGACGGAGACTGCGTATTTCAACAGCGTGAATCGCAACAAGCGTTCGATCACGCTCGATCTGCAAACGCCCGAAGGCCAGCAGATCGTGCGCGAGCTGGCGAAAACCAGTGACATCGTCATTCAGAACTTCAAGTTCGGCGGCGCGGAAAAGCTCGGGCTCGGCTATGAGCCGTTGAGCGCGGAGAATCCGCGTCTCATCTATTGCTCGATTTCGGGCTACGACCGCACGGGACCCGAAGCGAAACGCCCCGGCTACGACCTCGTCGTGCAGGGTGAAACGGGTCTCATGGCGATGAACGGCGAAGCTCACCAGCCGCCGCTCAAATTCGGTGTGGCAGCCGTGGATCTTTTCACGGGTATGTATTCCGCACAGGCGATGCTCGCCGCGCTCTACGAGCGCGAGCGCACGGGTCGCGGGCGCCACATCGAGATGGCGCTGTTCGACTGCGGCCTCATGATTACCGCTTACTACGGCCTCGAAGCGCTGCTGATCGGCGAGGACCCGCCGCGTTATGGCAACGCGCACCCGTCGATCGTGCCGTATGGCGTGTTCGATGCGGCCGACGGTCCGCTCGTCATCACCGTGGGCAACAACGCGCAGTTCGAGCGTTTTTGCCGCGAGGTGATCGAGCGCGCCGACCTCGCCGACGACGCGCGCTACAAGACCAACATCCTGCGCGGGCAGAACCGCGAAACGCTCGTGCCGGAACTCACGCGCGAACTGGGCAGCCGCCCGCGCAAACTGCTGCTCGAACGGCTGGCGAGCGCTGGCATTCCGTGCGGCGAAGTGGCGGGCTTGCGCGAGGCGCTGCTTTCGCCGCGCGCAACGCTTGGCGGGCTCGTCACGCAGCAGCCGCATCCGCATACCGAAAGCGGCACGACGCCGGTGCTCGCGCCGCCGTGGCGCTTCGACGGCGAACGCATGCCCGTGCGGCACGCGCCTCCGCAACTGGGCGAAGGCACGCAGGAGGTCTTGCAGTCGATGCTCGGCTATTCGGCGGAGAAGCTGGCTGAGTTAAAGAACAAAGGCGTTATCTAGTTAACTATGGATGGAGGCATGCTGTGAAAATTCTTGTGCCAGTCAAACGCGTTGTCGATTACAACGTGAAGGTTCGTGTGAAGTCGGATGGCACGGGCGTCGACATCGCCAACGTGAAGATGTCGATGAACCCGTTCGACGAAATCGCCGTGGAAGAAGCGGTGCGTCTGAAGGAAGCGGGCGTGGCGACGGAAGTCATCGCGGTGTCGGCGGGCGTCACGCAGGCGCAGGAAACGCTGCGCACGGCGCTGGCCATCGGCGCGGATCGCGCGATCCTCATCGAGTCGAACGAAGACCTGCAGCCGCTGGCCGTCGCCAAGCTCCTGAAGGCGCTGGTCGACAAGGAACAGCCGCAACTGGTCATCCTCGGCAAGCAGGCCATTGACGACGATTCGAACCAGACCGGCCAGATGCTCGCCGCGCTGGCGAACCTGCCGCAAGCCACGTTTGCTTCGAAGGTTGTCGTT